>JBGVPF010000033.1:0-40603 GCA_045126825.1 Alloprevotella sp. | reverse complement strand
AATTTTCACTAATATCCATCCGGTCTTAAATACTCCGCAAGGCATTAGTAAAAATTAGTGCCCATTAGTGGCTACTATAATAAGAGCACAACATCTTTGGTGTAAGGATTATTTGTGGACGTCTGCTATATTATTACCTATGTGAGATGTAACGCTTTCAGTTCCCCTACTCTCTACGAATACTTTCCACAGGATTTCTGCGCGCCACTTTCAGCGTTTGCCAAGCGATGGAGACAAGGGCGAGGAGGAGCGTGAGAAGCACGGCGATGACGATTGCCCACCAGGTGGAGTCAATGCGATTCGGGAAGACTTCCAAGTAAAAATCCGTGAACTTCAAGATAAGCGGAAGTGAGAGCATTGCTGCTAAGAGGGAGAGGATAAGGAAGGGACGGGCAAGGTGCCAAGAAGCATTCATCACCGTTGCGCCCATCACTTTGCGCAGGGCGATTTGTTTGCTCTGCTGTTCGGTGTAAGAAATGGACATGGCAAACATTCCCAGCACAGAAATAAGCGTGGAGATGCACATAAAGCAGAGCACCATTGCCAACATATTCTCCAATTCCTTCATGGGTTCGTCAAGGATTTCATCAACAGTGCGCATCATAAAATCCTTTTCCATTCCCACCATTTCCTTCGTCACGGCGCGACACGTAGCCAGCATCTTCTGCTTCGTGGCTGGGATGTCTTTCATCCCATCTTCCGAAAGTTCCACCAACATGCTGGCTGCATAATTCGGATTTATACTTACGGAAATCATATTGTGCCCGTCAGTCATCGAGTTACCACTCACGGGGTCGAAAGAGCGGTAATCTTTAATCACTCCGCATACAGAATAACACGCCGTTCCCTCAATCTGTCCACCCACATTAGGATTTTCGGCAGTGATTTTATAACGGTCGCGCGTGTCTTCCGTAATCCAGTGCTTGTGCTTGTCATTGTCGGGTTCGCAATATTGTTCCACCACTTCAAACCCAAGCATACTCATACAAGTGGTATCCATTTGGGAATAGAACACCCACGAAGTGACAGCGTCTCCCGTTTCACTTTTTTCCTGAATACCATTCGTTTGACATTGCCACGGACCTTGGAGTATCCACCCCACGCGTTTCACTTCGGGCATCGCCAATAGGCGGTCGTAAATCGGGCGGAGTTGTTCGGTGTAGGTAGAATAGGTTTGAGTAAAAATTTGCACCAATCCTTCCGTGCGGTAGCCCATAGGAAGTGTGGTTAAGTAGTGCATCTGCGCCACCATGACTATGCCGATGGCTATCAACGCTGTGCTAATCAAGTTTTGAAGCACAATGAACACACGACTGAGGCGCATTTTGCTTTGGAAGCGGAACGAACCTTTCACCACGTCAATAGGTTTGAAGCGCGAAACAATAATTGCAGGAATCAACCCTGCCATGAGCGACACCAAGAGCAACAATGCCACGGCGGTGAGGATAGAAACGAGGTCGGAAAAGATGCCTATTTCCGCTTTTAAGAGTTCTTCAAACCAGGGACGGGCAATGACCGCCACCATACACCCAAGCACGAAGCACCCTGCCGTAAAGACGAACGACTCCATGAGATTGCGCCCCACTATTTGAGACACGGTATCGCCCAAGAGGCGACGCGTGGCGAGTTCCTTGGCACGTTTTCCGATGAGTGCCGTTGTGAGGTTGACATAGTTGAACACGGCAGACACCAAGAGCACGATGGCAACGCCCAAGAGTATCCACACCATATCTTCGCTACCATTACGGAAACCGCTGTTACGTCCGAGCTTGGCAAAGTAGCATTCGCTCAACGGCGTTAAAGACACACCGCTAATATAGTTGCCATCAATCGGTTCGCGTTTCCAGAATTGCCAGGTTTCCAGGTATTTTTCCAACAGGGCATTCTTGGTTTCTTCCACCGAAGCACCTTTGTGCAGGGTGACAAAGGTAACGATGCCGCCGAAATTGTCTAACCAGGCACGGCTTTGCTCTTCCACCTTCATGGAGAAGAGAATTTCCACGGGCGAGAAGAAATCGTCGGTGTCGAAATTCTCCACCACGCCCACGATCGTCAAAGGTTCGTCTTGCCCTAACAGACGCAGGGTTTTGCCAATGGGATCGGCATCGGGGAAAGCGCGCTGGGCAAACTCCTCACTCACAAGGATTTCCGTGGGCGACTCCAACACTTTTTCGCGAGCCACACCGCGCAATTCGTAATTGAAATATTGGAAGAAGGTGGAGTCAATCGCCATGGCCTCGGTCGTGAAACTGTTTTCACCCGCCAAGACATCCCAAGGACGGGTTGCCCCAACGCGCGTAAAACCTTTAATCTGCGGAATCTTTGGGCAAATCTCCGGACCCGTTCCTACGGTCATGGCTATCATTTTGCTGGACCCAATGACGTAAAGTTCATCGTTTAGCGCTTGCGACTTACCCACCATAAATTCTGTTCGGGCATACGAAGCAAACAGAATCACAAAGCCCAGCGCCATGCTCAGACCAAAGGCTTGGATAGCCGTATAAAGTTTGTTACGGCTGAGGAATATGAAGTAGGATTTCATTGATTTTTTTGTTTTAGGAAGTTTCTTATATATGCTATAGTTGCTATAGTTGCTATAGTTGCTATAGATTCTATAGTTTCTATAAACTATATAGAGCATCTATTTCTTCTATATCGCCAACTCATTCACTACTTCGCCATCCAGCAAATTGATGGTGCGATGTGCGAAAGCAGCATCGCGTTGTGAGTGTGTCACCATCACAATAGTTGTGCCCTCGGCGTTAAGTTCGGAAAGGAGTTCCATAATTTCCTTGCCGTGCTTCGAATCCAAGTTACCCGTAGGTTCATCGGCGAGAACGAGTTTCGGTTTTCCCACTACGGCACGCGCAATCGCCACACGCTGTTGCTGACCTCCCGAAAGTTGCTGGGGATAATGCTTTGCGCGATGACTCATATTGACAAGGCGCAGAATCTCCAACACACGTTGCTTACGCTCTGTCTTGGGGAGGTCAAGGTATTTGAGTTGCAAGTCAATGTTTTCCTCCACGGTGAGTTCATCTATCAAATTAAAACTTTGGAAGATAAACCCAATGCGTCCTCTGCGAAGACGTGTGCGCTCACTTTCTTTCTTCAGGGCAACTTCTTCTCCGTTTAACGCATATGTTCCACTATCGGGATTATCCAGCAAACCTAAAATATTGAGCAAGGTTGACTTTCCGCACCCTGAAGGTCCCATAATGGCAACAAATTCCCCTTCCTTTACTTCCATGTTTACACCATTCAGCGCCACGGTAACAACTTCTTCCGTACTGAAGGACTTTACAAGATCTTTTACTTTAATCATAGTGTTAGTTTTTTAGTAGACAAGTTGATAGGTACGAGTAAACAAGAGAAGTTGACAAGAACGCTTGCTCGCATGTGTTCCGCAGGGCTGTTGTACTCTGTACTCTGTTCTCTGTACTCTAAATTCTTTTTTACTCTGCAAATTTAACCCACAAAAATCTTACCCTCCAAGCCTTTTTTGCCTCCAAGAGTGGATTGTATGATTATCACACACCACATTGTATGAATATCATACACTCTGCTCCACACAGAGTGTATTTAAAATTGTAACTTTGCGACAAAATGAAAATATTATACCCCAAAAGAATACACGAACTACTTTGAAGGTCACGGCAGGTAAAACGTAACATTGAGCGCTTCCCCGAAGACTTTATGTTTCAGTTAACTAAAGAAGAAGCCGAAAATTTGAAATGCCAAAATGGCACTTCAAGTTGGGGCGGTGATAGAAGAGCACTACCACACGCGTTTACAGAACACGAATTGCACGAACCGAAGGTTGCGCAAGCAATAACAGACCTCGCACGGTGGTTCGTGTTATTCAAATGCGATTAGCAAAAAAACATCCCGCACGGAGATTGACTGGCGCGACCTTCGATTCGTAAAATTCGTGAAATTCGTGTTCTCTTAAACATAGAAATTCGCGTTTTCTTTCGGTTGAATATCGATAAGTGGGGGATGAGTACAACGATCCATCAAACAAAGAGTTATCTGTATTTACTGAACACCTATAAAAACCAAACCGACATGACTGCTTACGACACCTTGCTCGTCGTTGACGATAATCCTGCCGTGCTCACCGCCATCAAGATTGCGCTGGGCGCTTACTTTGCCAAAATCGTGACACTCTCAAATCCCGAGCAGATTCTCTTGACGATGAACCAAGAACCCATTGATGCGGTGTTGCTGGATATGAACTTTGCGCCTGGACTTAATTCTGGGCAGGACGGACTCACTTGGTTGAAGAACATTCACCGCACTCACCCCGACATTCCCGTAATTTTGATTACCGCATACGCCGATATAAATTTAGCAGTACGCGGATTGAAAAACGGGGCTGCCGATTTCGTGACCAAGCCTTGGGATAACGAAGAACTCCTACGCACACTGAAAAGCGCCATCAGCAAAAGCAAGGAAATTGTTCCCCTTGAACAAATCGAGACTGCACACATCCAACGCGTGGTTGAGAAATGCCACGGAAATATCAGTCGTGCCGCCGAACTCTTAGGCATTACGCGCCAAACCCTTTACGCCAAAATCCGAAAATGACACACCTCGACATGCTCCTTACCCTCGGCGCCGTGGTTATCCTTGGGTTGGGCTACACCATATATAAATATGTGCGCCACCAATTCCTCTTGCGCGACCGTGCCCACCTCATGCGCGAGGCCATTCGCAACAAAGACTTCTCGTTCCGACTTCCCACGAAGGGACTTTCCTTTGGCGAGCGCGCCCTGCAAGAAGTGCTCAACGATTTTAGTGGGTATATCAACACACTCTCGGCGCAAAAGGAAGTGGAGTCTTGGCAACGCCTGACGCGCGTACTCACCCACGAAATTATGAATGCCGCCACGCCCATCAGCAGTATCACGCAGGCCTACCTGTCCGACCCTGCGCTGAAAAATACTCCCTACGAAGAGGGCATACGTGCCATTCACACCACCAGCACGGGCATGACGGAGTTTGTAAAAAACTTCCGCAAGATGAGCGCCCTGCAAGAACCCACGCTGACCGACATACCCCTACTCGACTTACTCCTTTCGCTGAAAAGCATGCACACGGATCTCACTTGGACGCTTCAAGTAGCACCCGACGTACGCATTAAGGCAGACGAGAATATGCTTCGACAGGTGCTTGTCAATCTCATTCAAAACGCGAAGGAGGCGGGCGCAACGGAAATTGCTTTTCGCTTCACACAACAGCAGGCGTCCGTTGTTTATGCCCATGACCCAGAGCGCAAATTCTCACTCTCTGTCAGCAACAACGGAAGCCCCATTCCCGCCGAGGTGAGAAGCGAAATCTTCATCCCCTTCTTCACCACCAAACCCACAGGCACGGGCATCGGTCTGCCCCTCTCGCGCCAAATGATGATGAAGCAGGGCATCAACCTCTTGCTCAGCGACCGCCCTTTGCCGGGTTATCACGCCACTTTCGTACTTTGCAATTAAGTGAACGTTCGCGATAGTAATTATATAGCAGTTGGCCCAATATTAGAATCTTCATCATACCCCCTCCCCTCCTACGGAGGTACTCCCCCTATCTTAAGGGGAGAGCACCATGCGGACAGCATTCAACGTTGCATCTCTGTCACATATTTCAATAGGGGATTCAGTTGAGTTTTTAGCGGAAGTAACAACCCCTTCTCTCCCCTTAAGATAGGGGGAGTACCGCCTTTGGCGGGGAGGGGGTATGAAATGCAACGTTAGTGCAACTCCTATATCATTGCCTTCGCAATAGCGCCACAAGCCGTCTATTTTTACAAACATTACGAGTGGCGCGACACCGTATGCGAGATACGAAAAACAAACTCCGAGTTAATTCAGTTTAACTCGGAGTTTGTTTTATTTTATTACTGTCCGGTAAATATAGATAACTCTTTGTTTGATGGATAGTTGTACTCATACAAGCCCCCTCATAGATATTCAACCGAAAAAAACGAGAATTTCTATGTTTAAGAGAACACGAACCGAAGGTCGCGCAAGTCAATTTCACGAATTTCACGAATTTCACGAACCGAAGGTCGCGCAAGTCAATCACCGTGCGGAATATATGTTTTGCTAATCGCATTCGAATAACACGAATCACCATGCGGGACGTTATGATAACGCAAACCGAAGGTCGCTCAAGTCAACACCTCGAATTTTACCATCCGGATGGTATTCGTGAAATTCGTATGCGATTAGCAAATTTTGCCCGCATGGTTATTGACTTGCGCGACCTGCGGTTCGTGTTATTCGTGAAATTCGTGTTCTAAAAAAAATAAAGAGAAATTTTACCGGACACCAATAGTTTTATTTAAGTCCATATTAGTTTTGGGACTATTGGAGTAGCGACAAATTATCTACAAATCATTTAATTACAATCCGCTCCACGGGTTGCTCCTTCACCTTGTCAAAGGGGTGCGCTTGATACTTTACTTTAGTGAAGTCAATCTTCGCCAGTTCGATACACCGAATGGTGTTGTTGTAAGCAGTTTTGAAATACACTTTGCGGTGCGTCAAGTCAATTACGGAAGTCCAATGCGTGGCGCTGGGAATGTCGGGGGCAGTCCCTATCGGGTGTTCCGCACCAATGGGGAGGTCGAAGTTATTAAGGATGTGGAAACATTGCTTCACCGTGCTGAAAGCGTCATCTAATTGAGGCGCAGTAGCGCGGTAGAAGGCGGCGCGCACGAAGCGCGAAGAGGGAGTGGCGTCGCCAGGCAGTCCGAGGAATCCGCTATTTCCGCCCATGGGGAAAAGTTCCTGCTTGCCCAAAAGTTGGCGCTGGGCATCTCCAGGAAAGAGGTTCACATAATTGTTTAGATTGGTAAGGTGCCACTGAAAATCGGGAGCATTGGTGATTACGCCCACCGTGTTTTCATAAAAATGAGGCACACCGTCCATAATTTCAAGCACTACCTGACGCCCGCTTGCGTCGCCAATTCTCCAATGCACCACCGCCTCATTGTCTAACCCCACAATGCGCAGTTCGCCCGACTGAATGGCAGTAATGACTTCATCTACCGTAGCAAATTGGGTGAGCATCCATTGGTTCAGTTGCAGGTCGCCAATGGTTTTCTCTCTCAAGCCTTCTTCAAAAGGTTGGTAACTGCCATAGTGCGGAAAGAAGAACAGTCCTGTGGACAACCCTTTTTCGTTAATTCCCTCGGCAATGAATTCTTCGCGCACTACGGAAAGTCCGACGACACCATATTTCGCCACAAACTTCATGCCGTTAGCATCCATGGGCGTAAAGGATTGCAACTCCTCGCCACGAGGAATCACCACATACATCCCCGGCAAATCCATTTGCGCCCCCTCAATGGTGCGCGCTTGAATGTAACTTCCATCCTTGGCAGTAAGCGAAATACCCGTGCAGGCCATTCCGACAATCGCATTGCTCATAGCAACGACTCCTAAAACAATCTTTTTCATAACATGAGTTTTTTAAGACGTTGCAAAGGTATGGTGCGCAAAACGGTTTGTGCTAATAGTTTGTCATAAATAACCTTAACGGGAAGTATAATAAAACTTAATACAAGTTTCGCAAGTACTCAACTTGTTAGGTCTTAAGGTTATAAGGTCGCTTCGCTTGTGAGGTTATAAGGTGAGGTTATGAGGTTGTGAGGTTATAAGGCCATGAGATTTCCGTGCGGAATGCATGCCAGCAAGCGTTCGAGTCAAACCATCTCGTCTACTTGTACCTAAAAACTTGTCTACTAAATAAGGTTATAAGGTTTTAAGGCTATGCAGCGTGCAAGCAAGCGTTCGAATCACACAATCTATTACTGTCCGGTAAAATTTATCTGTGTGTTTTAGAGAACACGAATTGCACGAATTGCACGAATCCTTGTGGGGTGTTACCTTGCTTATCGCATACGAACCAAAGGTCGCGAAAGCAATTGCACGAATACCATCCGGATGGTAAAATTCGTGTTATTCGAATGCGATTAGCAAAAAATATATCCCGCACGGAGATTCGTATTATTCGTGAGATTCGTGTTCTCTTAAACATAGAAATTCTCATTTTCTTTCGGGTGAATATCTATAAGGGGGCTTGTATGAGTACAACGATCCATCAAACAATGAGTTATCTATATTTACCGGACAGTTCCCATTGCCTAAGGGCGTATAGAAGATAGTTTTATGTTTCTCACGCAGACTCCGCAGAAATCGCAGAGACCATGCGGATAGGAATAGTCTTATGTAGAGAATTACGCAGAGACGCACGCTACGCTTGCGTTACCATCCGGATGGCAAGCACAAACAAAGTGTGTGTGCTTCTGCGAAAGTCTGCGTAGTCTGCGTGAGACAAATTATTAATCAATAGAGTTTTCTCCCCTGAAACAAGCGTTTGTTATATAGAAGCAATAGTTCGCTATATGTCCCGCATGGACTACTCACTACTAACTCCTCACTCCTCACTAAAGAAAGTCCCGCATGGACTACTCACTACTCACTACTCACTACTCACTACTATTCACCCCACCTATCTCTATATAGATTTTATATATGTCACTTTTCAAGAAATTCATTTGCCCTATCAAAAAAATGTTTGTTCTTTTGCATCAGAGAAACAAAACAATTATCAACAACAACTTAAAATTTAATACGACTATGGCTAAGAAATTTATCTGCACAGTATGTGGTTATGTTCATGAAGGTGACGCTGCTCCCGAAAGATGTCCCCAATGTAAGGTTCCCGCAACAAAGTTTAAGGAAGTAGACGAATCTGCTGGTTTGGCATTTGAAACAGAACACGAACTCGGCGTTGCACAAGGTTGTGACGAAGAAATGATTAAGGACCTCAACGCGCACTTCATGGGTGAATGCACAGAAGTGGGTATGTACCTCGCAATGAGCCGCCAGGCAGACCGCGAAGGTTATCCCGAAATCGCAGAAGCCTTCAAGCGCTACGCTTGGGAAGAAGCAGAACACGCTGCTAAGTTCGCAGAACTCCTCGGCGACGTTGTTTGGGACACAAAGACGAACCTTGAAAAGCGCATGATGGCTGAAAACGGTGCTTGCTCTGATAAGTTCCGCATTGCTCGCAACGCAAAGGCGCAGAACCTCGACGCAATCCACGACACTGTTCACGAAATGGCAAAGGACGAAGCTCGTCACGGTAAGGGCTTTGAAGGTCTTTTCAACAGATATTTCAAGAAGTAAACAAAAAGAGCAACGCCTCGAGGCGTTGCTCTTTTTGTTTAGTAGACAAGTAGACAAGGTACGAGTAGACGAGAGCGCCGCGCGGAGGATGTCCCGGATGGCGCTCTCCCCCTGTTTATAGGGGGAGGGGACCGCATAGCGGTGAGGGGGTGCTGAACGCGCACCGCATGGCATACTCCTCACTACTATCTCCTCACTACTCACTTGTTTCGCACCCCCTCACCAGCAAAGCTGGTCCCCTCCCCCTATAAACAGGGGGAGAGCGCCTTCCGGGACATCCTCCGGACAGCGCTCTCGTCTACTTCTTTATAGGTCCACTAACAAGCGTTTAACTCGGTAACCGCTTGTTTACTTGTACCTTGTTTACTCGTTTACTTAATCAAATTCTTACCAGTCATTTCTGCAGGCTGTTCCAATCCCATAATGTGGAGGATTGAAGGTGCAACGTCTGCGAGCACACCGTCTTCAACCTTTGCTTCCTTATTTTCTGTAACGTAAATGAAGGGAACGGGGTTGAGTGAGTGCGCAGTGTTGGGCGTGCCGTCGGGGTTAATTTCGTTATCAGCGTTACCGTGGTCGGCAATGATGATCGTTTCGTAACCTACAGCCTTTGCTGCTTCTACGGTTTCAGCTACGCAAGCGTCAACAGCCTTAACCGCCTTTTCTACAGCTTCGTAAATACCTGTGTGACCTACCATGTCGCAGTTTGCAAAGTTCACTACGATGAAGTCATACTTATCTTCCTTGATGGCAGCAACGAGCTTGTCCTTCACTTCGTAAGCTGACATTTCGGGCTGGAGGTCATAAGTAGCTACCTTGGGAGAAGCCACGAGGATGCGGTCTTCGCCTTCATAGGGAGCCTCACCGCCGCCGTTGAAGAAGAAGGTTACGTGAGCGTACTTCTCCGTTTCTGCTGTGTGCAACTGCTTAAGTCCCTTGCTTGCGATGTATTCGCCGAGTGTGTTAGTAACATTTTCCTTGGGGAAGAGGATGTGTACGTTCTGGAATGACGCATCGTAGGGAGTCATGCAGTAGAACTGGATGCCAGGGATTGTCTTCATACCTGCTTCGGGCATATCCTGTTGAGAAAGTACGATAGTGAGTTCCTTCGCACGGTCGTTGCGGTAGTTGAAGAAGATCACCACGTCACCTTCCTTGATTGTGCCGTCAACATTTGCGTTGTTGATGGGAAGAACGAACTCGTCAGTTACATCAGCATCGTAACTTTCCTGCATCGCCTGCACCATGTCAGTAGCCTGCTTACCCTTGCCTTCCACGAGAAGGTCATACGCTTCCTTCACGCGCTCCCAACGCTTGTCGCGGTCCATTGCGTAGAAACGACCTACGATAGAAGCGATTGCAGCACCGTTAGCATCGCACACGCCCTGGAGCTGTTCGATAAAGCCCTTACCGCTCTTGGGGTCAGTATCGCGACCGTCCATAAAGCAGTGTACGAAAGTCTTGTCCTGTACGCCATATTCCTTCGCCACTTCGATAAGTTTGAAGAGGTGATCGAGAGAAGAGTGCACACCACCGTTAGAAGTGAGGCCCATGAGGTGAAGGCCCTTACCGTTCTTCTTTGCGTATTCGTAAGCTGAAACAACTTCGGGATTCTGAAGGATAGAACCGTCAGCACAAGCGCGGTTGATCTTCACGAGGTCCTGATAAACGATACGACCTGCGCCGATGTTCAAGTGACCTACTTCAGAGTTACCCATCTGACCGTCGGGCAAACCAACATTTTCGCCAGAAGCCTGGAGCTGTGAGTTAGGATAATTTGCGAAAAGCGAATCCATGTAAGGAGTAGCCGTCTGGAAGATAACGTCGCCCTTACCCTTGTTACCAATTCCGTAACCGTCGAGGATCATTAAGAGAGCTTTCTTTGCCATAGTATTATTATTTATTAAATGTGTTTTATGAGGAGTTTTAGGGGAACCTAGGCTTACCTAGGAGTGCCTAGGACTGCCTATAATGAATTACCTATAAGCCTATTTTAGCGCACTGCGATGCACTCAATTTCTACCAAAGCGTTCTTGGGGAGCGTCTTAACGGCAACTGCTGAACGCGCGGGGCATGTGCCGGGGAAGAATTCGGCGTATACGCTATTCATATCCGCAAAGTCTGCCATGTCAGCGAGGAACACGGTAGTCTTCACCACATTCTCCATCTTCAAACCTGCTTCTGCAAGGATGTTCTGCATGTTTGTGAGCGACTGGCGCGTCAATTCTTTCACACCGCCTTGCGCAAATTCGCCCGTAGCGGGATCTATGGGGAGCTGACCAGAAACGAATACGATGCCATTGGCTTCAATTGCCTGGCTGTAGGGACCAATTGCGGCGGGAGCCTTGGTTGTTGCGATTTGAGTTTTCATTTGTTGAGGTTATGAGGGTTTGAGGTTATGAGGTTTTAAGGGGAGGTTATGAGGTTTGAGGTCTTAAGGTTTTGAGGGCCATCCGGAGGATAGTTGTACTCTGTACTCTGTCAGTTGTACTCAGTCCTTAAAACCTCATAACCTTATAACCTAAAACCTATTTGAGGTAATCTTCAAAGTAGCGCGTGATACGTTCGTGCAAGTGCACCATATCCTTGCCCATCATATTGTGACCCTGTCCGGGATACACGAAATAGTCGGGCTGCGTGCCAGCATCTGCGGCTGCGCGGAGGAAGGAGAGGCTGTGCTGCAAGATACATGTGGGGTCGTTATAACCTACGATAATCTGGAGACGGCCTTTCAAGTTCTTTGCCTTGTTGAGAAGGTTAGAACCTTCGTAACCTTCGGGATTTTCCTGGGGAGTATCCATGTAGCGTTCGCCATACATTACTTCGTAAAGCTTCCAGTCGATTACGGGACCGCCGGCTACGCCTACCTTAAATACATCGGGGTATGAGCACATGAGGTTAGTGGTCATAAATCCACCGAACGACCAGCCGTGTACGCCCAAACGATTGGCATCAACATAGGGAAGCGACTTCAAATATTCCACACCCTTCAACTGGTCTTCCATTTCCACGACACCCAAACGGCGGTGTGTGCAACTTTCAAACTCGAAACCGCGATACTGCGAACCACGGTTGTCGACAACAAAGATGAGGTAGCCCTTCTGCGCCATATAGATTTCCCAAGGACGCGCAGCGTAGTTCCAACTTTCGTCAACGTTGTGCGCATGAGGACCTCCGTATACATAAACTACGGCGGGGTACTTCTTCGCAGGGTCGAAATTTACAGGCTTCACCATGCGGAAGTAAAGGTCTGTGCTATCGTCGGCTGCCTTAATCGTTCCGCAAGAAAACTCGGGCACATTGTAACCCGCCCAAGGCGTTCCTGCCTCATGAAGCGTAATAACCGCGGGCTTTGTAGTGCTCAAAAGGTCCATCTGTCGGTAAACGCCCGGAGCGCGCCACGTATCGCAAAGATAGTTTCCGCTTGCTGAAAGACGCGCACTGTGTACGCCCTTACCATTGTCGAGAAGCGTGCGCTTCAGTGTCTTTACGTCCACACTATAATAATTGTGGCGGATGGGAAGTGCTTCGTTTGACTTGTAGATAATGCTCTTCGCCTTCTCATTAAAGCCAAGCACGTCGATAACTTCGAAGTTGCCCTTCGTGAGTTGCGCCAATTCCTTACCCGTAGTGTCAAAGAGGTAAAGGTGATTGTAACCGTCGCGACGTGATTGGTAAATAAACTTCGTATCATCCCAAGGGAGGAACTGGATAGGCGTCATGGGTTCCACATAACGGTCGTTGGTTTCCGTATAAAGCACCTGCTTGCGCGCACCCGTCGTTGCGTCGTAAGCCACCAACTCTGACTTGTCCTGTGAACGGGGAACTTCGATTACATAAACCGTTTGCTCGTCCGGACTCCACGCTACGTTGGTGAAATAACGGTCGGTGTTGTCGCCCGTCTGGAGGTAAATGGTCTTATCAGTAGCAGGGTTGTAAACGCCTACCCACACCTTGTGACTTGTCATGCCTGCCATGGGATATTTCTCAGGCGCAAGCGTTGCCACACGGGGAGAATTATCCACGAGGGGGAAGTCTGTCACCATTGTTTGGTCCATCTTGTAGAATGCAAGGAGGTTTCCCTTCGGACTCCAGAACAATCCGTTGTGAATACCAAACTCATCGCGGTGTACGCTCAAGCCATATTGCATTTCGCGAGACCCGTCGGTGCTGATTTGAGACACCGTGCCGTCGGCCTTCTGCACAAAGAGATTCCAGTCCTTCAAATACGCCACACACTTACTTGCACGCGCCACACCACCTTCAGGAATACCTGCGGGAAGGGCAAGTGTCCACACCACTTGCTTCTTTGTCCAGTCGTAGCGCACCAAGAATTTTCCGGTGTTAAACTCTGCCACCGTTTCTCCGGCAATGGGGAAACTGGCATTGAGAAGGTTGCGCACCTTGCCGTACTTTTCTACATCCAAAGCGGCATTCACTTCGTCTTCTGTGAAGAGCACAACAGGATTCTTCAGGAGTTTTCCCTTGGCATTCGCAAGTTGCTTCACTTCCTCTACTTCCAACTGCATGAGGTTGTCACCCCACCACGCCGTGTAGAGGTTCTTGGGTTGCAAGTTCCAATAGTTTGAACCGCCCCACATCAAATCGTCGAGCGTAAACTGCTTTAATTGTGCCGTCATAAGGGTTGGGAGGAAAGCAAGGGCGAGTGCCAATGCTCCTTTTATGAAATTGGTAAACATATAGGTTTTAGGTTGTGAGGTTATGAGGTTATAAGGTTGTGAGGTCGCGAAGAATTCAGTCCGAAAGGCGCTCTCCCCCTGTTCATAGGGGGAGGGGACCACCGAGGTGGTGAGGGGGTGCAAAAGATAGTGAGTAGATAGAAGTGAGTAGTTAGGAGCATTCCATGCGGTGCATTTTTCGGCACCCCCTCACCGCTAGGCGGTCCCCTCCCCCTATGAACTGGGGGAGAGCGCCATTCGGAGTGTCACTTCAGTTACTACTTCTGCCCAAACTTACGCGCAAAGGGCTTTTTGGCGAAGTCCTTCTTACCACCATCTTTACGGTCGAAGGGCTTCTTTGTGCGGTCAAAGGACTTACCACCCTTATTGAAAGGCTTCTCCCCGCCACGCTTTTCAAACTTACGGGGTTGGCGCTCGCAATCTCCCTCTTCGCCTTCCGCATCACGGCGACGGCGACGCTCGAGTGCATCTTGGTTGCGCACAAATTCCTGGTGGCGACGCTTGAGGAGTTCGTAAGCGGGATCGTAATCGTCGTCGCGCTCAATCTGGCGGGGACGGTCGTTGAACTCTCCGCGGTCGCGCTTGAAGCGACGCTTCTCGCCCATCTTGCGCAACTCACCTTCGGTCTTCACTTCACCTCCCTCGGCACGGAAATCCTTCATCGTGCCGTCGAAAATGACATACTTGCGGAGTTCACAGTCGAGCGCACCGTTGTAAAGGGGTGTCTTGAGCGAGGGACGCATACCGATTTCGCGGAACAAGTCTTCCTTGTAACTGATCACGTGTGCCTCGCCACCCTTAAAGGCATGCTTCAAGCGGTTACCGAGAGTGCGGTACACCTCATAGAGGTCTTCGGGTTTCAAACGCTCACCGTAGGGCGGGTTCGTAATCATAATCGCGGGCTGTTCGGGTTGCTCGAAATCACGAATGTCACGCTGCTGAATCACCACGAGATCCCCCACCCCAGCATTCTTGGCATTCGCCCGCGCTGCCTCAACGGCACGCAAGTTCAAGTCATAGCCATAGAACTTATAGTCACACTCGCGCTCCTGTGAGTCGTCGTTGTAAATGCGGTCGAAAAGGTCGGCGTCAAAATCCTTCCACTTCTCAAAACCAAACTCCTTGCGGAACACGCCAGGGTAGATGTTGCGCGCCATAAGTGCAGCCTCAACGAGCAAAGTTCCCGAACCGCAGAAGGGATCTACGAAGTCGCTCTGCATATCCCAACCCGAGAGTTTGATCAAGCCCGCCGCGAGCACTTCATTGATAGGTGCTTCCACCGTAGCGACTCTGTAGCCGCGCAAGTGCAGACTTTCACCCGACGAGTCGAGCGAGAGGGTTGCCGTGTCGCCTGCAATGTGCATGTTCAAGCGGATGTCGGGGTTGGAAATGCTAATGTTTGGACGGTCGCCCGTAGTGTCGCGGAAGTAATCCACGATAGCGTCCTTCACCTTATAGGCTACGAACTTTGAGTGACGGAACTCATCGGAATAGACCACCGTATCCACGGCAAAGGTCGTATCATTATCCAAATAATCTGCCCAGTTGATGGCACGCACCCCGTCGTACACTTCATCAGCACTGCGTGCCTTGAAATGCTTAATGGGTTTGAGGATGCGCACTGCCGTACGGAGGCAGAAGTTTGCGCGATACATCATTTCCTTGTCGCCCGTAAACGAAACCATACGGCGACCGATTTGCACATTGTCCGCACCGAGTTCAATCAACTCCTGTGCCAACACTTCTTCAAGACCCTGGAAGGTCTTTGCGATGAGTTCAAATTGCATTGTCAATACTATCGTTATTTGCGCCACCCACACATCAGCAAGTTCATGCTTCAGTATGGTTGGCAAACCATTTCTTCTTACAAGGAATTGCGCGACACGATTGTGCACACTCCTTACACGTTACAAAATTACAGAATTTTAACGGTACGCATCGCATAAAATGCCCAATCTTTTCTTTCAGAAAACAAGTTTTCGCACTTACCTAATGATTTTGACAAGTAGGTTGACAGGTAGCATGCGGTTTCCTGCATCCACAAGAACGTTTCACCACTGAAATCCCAGCGGTCTGACTTGCACACAGGAATCGTGTTTTAAAGACACAAAACGACGCAGCACCCACGCAGATTTTCAGGAGGATTCAGAAAAGTCGGCGTGAGTGCTGCGTCGTTTGTGTACCACATCTTTCAGGTATACAACATCAGAAGACTTCAAAAGTTACGTTTCCAGCAACTGAATGTAGAATTTAAGTGCCGCGTCCAATTCTGTCAGGCAGATAAATTCATCTGCCGTGTGTGAACGCGCCGAATCTCCAGGTCCCAACTTAAACGAGGGGAAGGACATCAGCGCCTGGTCGCTCAATGTGGGCGAACCAAAGGGTTTGCCTCCAAGCGCCACACAGCGCTGGATAAGCGGATGGTTTTCAGGGATAGAAGAGGAGTTCAGGCGCGTACTTCTTGCCTTAACATCTGCAGAAAGGTGGGCTGTGATTGTGTCCAACACTTGTTGGTTGCTGTAACATTCGTTGGTGCGCACATCCACCACAAAGGTGCAAGTGTCGGGTACGACATTGTGTTGCGTGCCAGCGTTGATTTGCGTCACGCTCAACTTGACGGGACCGAGCAAGGGCGACACCTTTTCAAACTGGTAGTTTCTAAGCCACTCGATGTCGGGAAGCGCCTGATAAATAGCGTTCACCCCTTCGTTGCGAGCGGCATGTCCCGACACGCCGTGGGCAGTGCAATCGAGCACCATCAGTCCCTTTTCCGCAATGGCGGGGTGCATGCCCGTGGGTTCGCCGACTATCGCGACATCAATCGGAGGCAGGAGGGGCAAAGCGCGCTCTACACCGTTGCGCCCCGACACTTCTTCTTCCGCCGAGGCAAGATATACAAGGTTGTAGGGCAGTTGTCCTTCGTCAATGCTGTTGAGGTGCATGAAGGCGAAGAGGAGCGCCACGAGTCCGCCCCCGCAATCGTTCGTACCGAGTCCATAAAGGCGGTCGCCCTCAAGTGTGGGCACATGAGGAGGACGTTGCCACCCGCTGACGGGTTTTACGGTGTCGATATGGGCATTCAGAAGCACGGTAGGACGGGTGGGCAAGAACGTTTTTCCCACACACCATATATTATTAACCTCGCGCTGGGGCGCAAGTCCCTGCTCAAGCATATACTGCTCGAGGGCATCTGCCTTTTTCGTTTCTTCACGACTGATGGCAGGGATGCTGATAAGGGTGGAAAGGAGATTTTTCACGAACGTTGGGAATTTTTGAGAATGAAAGGAGGCATACCTAAACTAACTCGGACTTCATTCAAAATAATTGGGAGACTGTTTCAAATATCTGGGAGTTCGTTTTTAGAAACTCGGATACCGTTGCTGCAAAGTTGCGTAAATTGCTCGGATTGTTAAAAAAAATATTCCACAAACTGCCCTCGGATGCAGAAAAACCTATAACTTTGTCCAAAATATCGCGTGCGCAAGTTGTCAAGAGCCGTTCTTTTGCCCGCTTGTGCGCCCCCAATTCCACAACTTATGCTAAACAATTCACACTTTGCCACCCTCATCCAAGAGCAAGCTGCCAAGTATGGCGAAACTCAGGTAATGTCGTATCGTGATTACGATTTGAACAAGTGGATTCCCATTTCGTGGAACACCTTTCTTGAGAAGCAGATATTGATGTCGCGTGCGTTGCTCGCACACGGTGTTGAGGTGCAAGAGCGTGTGGGTGTGTTCTCACAGAACAAGCCCGAATGCTTGTTTGTGGACTTCGGGGCATACGCCATTCGTGCCATCACGATTCCCTTCTTCGCTACCAGCAGTACGGCACAGGTGGCGTATATGATTAACGACGCTGAAGTGCGCTACGTCTTCGTGGGCGAACAGCAGCAGTACGACACGATGATGGCGCTGGGCGACTCTTGTCCCACGCTCAAGAAGGTGATTATCTTCGACCCCAAGGTGGTGCGCACTGAAGGCGATACCCTTTCGGTGTATTTAGACGAATTCCTTGCCAACACCGACCCCGCCTTTGATGCAGAGCGTGAAAAGCGTCAGAAGGAAGCGCAACCCAAGGATATGGCAAACATTCTATACACCAGCGGTACGACAGGACAGAGCAAGGGCGTTATCCTTACGCATGAAATGTACCTTGAGGCGCTTCGCGTGAACTCCAAGGCGGTGCCAATCCGTGAAGGCGACACTGCAATTAACTTCTTGCCCTTTGCCCATGTCTTTGAACGTGCGTTCTCTTACTGGTGTTTGGCAGAAGGTCTTAAGTTGGCCATTAACTTGCGCCCCCTCGACATTCAGAAGTCGCTGACGGAGGTGCATCCTAACTGTATGTGCTCCGTGCCCCGTTTCTGGGAAAAAGTGTACCAGGGCGTATTGCAGAAGATGGAGACGGGTTCGTTTATTCAGCGTAAGTTGATTAAAAATGCCATTGATGTGGGTTCAAAGTGCTGGTTGGAATACACTTCAAAGTGCTTGCCTATCCCCTGGTTGCTCCGTATGCGCTACAAGTTCTACGACCGCACCATTATTCACTTGCTCCGCAAGACATTGGGCTTGGAAAATGCCTACTTCTTCCCCACCGCGGGTGCGGCAGTTTCTCCTGAGGTAGAAACCTTCGTACATGCTGCTGGTTTGAACATGCTTGTGGGCTACGGACTCACGGAATCTACCGCCACCGTCTCTTGCGACGTGATTGGCAAACCCTTCACGAGGGGCAGTGTGGGTCGCCTTGTAGATGGTCTTGAATGTAAGTTTGGTGAAAACAATGAAATTCTCCTCCGTGGTAAGACCATTACTCCGGGGTACTACAAGAAGCCCGAAGAAACGGCTGCTGCTATTGACAAGGATGGTTGGTTCCACACGGGTGACGCAGGTTATATGAAGGACGGCGAACTTTACCTTACCGAACGTATTAAGGATTTGTTCAAAACCTCAAACGGTAAGTACATTGCGCCGCAGATGATTGAAACAAAGCTTGTTTTGACGCGCTACAACACTCAGGTGGTGGTCGTTGCCGACAAGCGTAAGTTTGTTTCCGCCCTCATCGTGCCCGACTACGCCCTCCTTCGCCAATATGCCGAAGAAAATGGGTTGAACTGTACGACTCACGAAGAACTCTGTCAGCATCCCGCGATCATCAAGATGATTCAGGAAAATATTGAAGAGTTGCAGCAAGACTTTGCGCCCTACGAAAAGGTGAAGCGCTTCACACTCTTGCCCCAACCCTTCACTATGGAAACGGGAGAACTGACCAATACATTAAAGGTTAAGCGTCGCGTGGTGTACGAAAAGTATGCCGACATTATTGATGGTATGTACGCAGAATAAAGGTGTAAGATACCCCCTACCCCAACTTACACCCACCCCCTAAAGTGCGACTCCGCAGTATATGATAACGATTGAACAACTCAAAGAAACCACTGAGCGCGTAGAGGCGCTCAACCGCTACCTCGATATTGACGCCAAAATTATTGAGCACGAGGAAGAATTGCTCCGCACTCAGGACCCCGGATTTTGGGATGATGCCAAGCGTGCCGAGGAGCAGATGAAGAAGGTAAAGGGTTTGGAGAAGTGGATTAAAGGTTACCGTGAGGTAAAGACACTTGCCGACGAACTCGCCCTTGCCTTTGACTTCTACAAAGAAGAAATGGTGACGGAGGAAGAAGTGGACGAAGCTTATGCCAACACCCTCCGTGCCTTGGAAGAATTAGAGCTCCGCAACATGCTCCGTCAGGAAGAAGACCCGATGGACTGCGTACTGAAAATTAACTCTGGCGCTGGCGGTACCGAAAGTCAGGACTGGGCATCGATGCTCATGCGTATGTACATGCGCTATGCCGAAGCGAATGGTTATAAAGTCACTATTGTGAACCTCCAGGACGGAGATGAAGCCGGCATTAAGACGGTTACGATGGAGATTGAGGGCGATTCTGCCTACGGTTACCTGAAGAGTGAAAACGGGGTGCACCGCCTCGTGCGCGTCAGCCCTTACAATGCGCAGGGTAAGCGCATGACGAGTTTCGCTTCAGTGTTCGTAACCCCCTTGGTGGATGACTCTATCGAGGTGTACGTAGATCCTGCCCGCATCAGCTGGGACACGTTCCGCTCGGGCGGCGCTGGTGGTCAGAATGTCAATAAGGTAGAAACGGGGGTGCGACTCCGCTACCAATATCAAGACCCTGACACGGGCGAGGAAGAAGAAATCCTCATTGAAAATACGGAGAGCCGTAAGCAACTCGAGAACCGCGAGAACGCCATGCGACTCCTGCGCTCACAACTCTACGACCGCGCCCTGCAGAAGCGTAAGGCGGCACAGGCAAAGATTGAAGCGGGCAAGAAGAAGATTGAGTGGGGCAGCCAAATCCGCAGTTACGTTTTCGACGACCGCCGCGTGAAGGACCACCGCACAGGTTATCAAACCAGTGACGTAGGTGGCGTGATGGACGGCAAAATTGACGGTTTCATCAAGGCCTACCTCATGGACGAAGGCGGCACTGGGGCGGAGTAAACCAAGGCGAAAGCGCTATATTATATAGATGGTCTAGAGGAACTAGATAATCTAGAAAATCTAGAGAATCTCCCAAAACTCAACAACCTAAAAACCTAAAAACCTCATACACTATGTCTAAACAACATCAAAACAAGAAGGCGGCACGCCAGGCTAAGGAAGAAAAGAAGGCCATGAAGGTACTCTTCGCAGTCGTTGCCGCACTCGTAGCCCTCGGCATCTTGGGTATCGCAACTGCAAGTTTGCTTTAAACCTTGATTTACGCAAGGCAGTAAGTCAGTTACGGGGAGGTAGCGACCGCACAGCAGTCGCTACACTCCTCTTTGTTGTTTTACAGAGTACAGTTGACAGCGTACAACTATCCTCCGGATGGTCTCAAAACCTTAAGACCTTAAAACCTCATAACCTCAAACCTAACTATGCCACTTGAGATAGAACGCAAATTCATCGTCACGGGTGAATACAAACATCTCGCTACGTCGCACTCACGCATCATTCAGGGCTACATTAGCAGTCAGAAGGGCAGAACGGTCCGCGTTCGCCTACGCGACAAGCAGGGATTTCTGACCATCAAAGGTCCTTCGCTCAACGGCGGACTCTCCCGCTACGAGTTTGAAAAGGAAATTACCTTCGATGAAGCGCTTTCCCTGCTCCGCCTGTGTGAACCCGGTGTGATCAACAAGGTGCGCTGGCTTGTGCCTGTTGGTAAGCACACCTTTGAGGTCGATGAGTTTTTCGATGACAACGAAGGTCTCGTTATGGCTGAAGTAGAACTCACTGATGAAAACGAAACTTTTGAGCGCCCCGACTTTCTCGGTGAAGAGGTAACGGGAGACCGCCGTTACTACAACTCTTGCCTGCGCCTTCACCCCTTTAAAGAATGGGGACACGACGCGCAAACACCCTCCTAAAGTCCAATGTTACAACCCTCATAAGCATACTAATCATAATACATCATACAATGAAAAAAATCTTTACTCTTCTCTGCCTCTTTACGGTACTCCTACCGATTGCTGCGCAGACTCCTTTCGTCAACCTTACGCCCAAGGCGAAGTCGATGACAACAACGGCAGGCGAACTCACCCTGCCCGAAGGTTTTGTGGTGAACACGGCGAACCTGCCCGACAGTTTGGCAGCTGAAGCTACAAAGTTTGTGGATGCCATCAACTTGGCTACACCGCTCAATGCTACTACAGCAAGTGATGATGCCACTGCGCTCATCCAAATGGCTTTTCCCGAAGCGTCCATAGATGCTGAAGGATACAACCTCAACATCACTGCTGAAGGTGTAAAGATTGAAGCCGCAACAAGTGCTGGTTTCTACTATGCCTTCCAGACCCTAAAGAAGATTCTTCCCGCCAATGTAATGGCAGGTGTGAAGGACGAGGCGGTGACTGCTTATGCCCTTCCCCTTGTAAGTATCAGCGACGAACCCCGCTTTGGTTACCGCGGTTTCATGCTCGACGTGGCACGCCACTTCTTTACTGTAGAAGAAGTAAAGCGTATGATTGACATCATGGCGGTGTATAAGATGAACCGTTTCCACTGGCACTTGACCGACGACCAGGGTTGGCGCGTAGAAATCAAGCGTTATCCCAAACTCACTACCGTTGGTGCAACGCGCGCAAACTCTTGGACAGTAGATATGAACTATGGCGACTACTGGACAAACGAAACCTACGGTCCTTACTTCTATACGCAGGAAGAAATCAAGGATGTTGTGGCTTACGCAAAGGAACGCCACATCGAAATCATCCCTGAAATTGACATGCCCGGTCACTTTGTGGCTGCCATGACGGCATATCCTGAATTTAGTTGCTGGCCCGAGGGTGCTCACGCACTTTGGGTGACGGGTGGTATCTCAAACGACGTACTCAATGTGGCAAATCCCGAAGCCGTTCAGTTTGCCAAGAACATCTTGGAGGAACTCTGCGAACTCTTCCCCTATAACCAAATTCACATTGGTGGAGACGAATGCCCCACTTCAGCATGGGAGGGCAACGCACTCTGTCAGGAGCGCTACCGCGAGTTGGGTTTAACAAGTTATCGCCAACTCCAGTCTCACTTCATCAAGGAGATTGGGGAATTCCTCTCTTCTAAGGGCAAGAAGATGGCAATGTGGAACGAATCAATTACTGCGGGCGGTGCCGACCTCGACATGATGCGCGAAACAGGTGCTACGGTGTATTGCTGGACTCCCTGTCAGGCGAGTGCGAAAAAGGCTGCCGAAATGGGACTCCCCAATGTCGTAACCGAATACAGCAATGGGTATTACATCAACCGCAAGCAGTGGTCAACAGGTGAACCTACGGGCGCTGGTTATGGCACAGACAACCTTGAAACGGTATATAATTATGTGCCCGTTCCCAGCAACATCTCTTCATCTTTGTTGAAGTATTACACAGGTGTGCAGGGCACATTCTGGACAGAGCATGTGGCGAACCGCGAATACATGGAATACCTTGCCCTTCCCCGTTTGCTCGCCGTTGCTGAAGCGGGTTGGACACAGCAGAAGGATAAGAATTTTGCAGATTTCAAGAAGCGCTTCAACGCTGATACAAAGATGCTCGACTATAACGGTTATGAGTATGGTAAGCACTATGTAGATAAGGAGGGTTCGGAAGAAGGCGGCAAGGTAATGCCCAAGACTTCTACTGCCGAAGAAACGTATTGGTATCGCATTGTGACAAAGGCAACTGACGCTCGTAGCGGTCGTTGTTGGGAACTCCTTTCTGCAACTTCACCTCTTGTTTCCGAACACAGCGGAAAGAATGCCAAGGCGGGTCGCGTTTGGACCAACGCAAAGGCTGCAGAGGGCGACGCTAACTATGATTATCAGCAGTGGTGCTTTGAGCAGAGCGACGCTCACCCCGGTCGTTACGCCATTGTTTGTAAGGCGCAACCCGAAGGTTCACTCAACCCCACACCTACGGCACAAAACAACTCTGGTCGCTGGAACTATGATGCAACCGTGAAGCACTACGCCTTCGTAATTGGTGATGGTGGCTACGGTCCCTCTGGTGCCAATTATTACTACACCGTTCGTAGCGAAAACATCAACGGATGGTACCTCAATGCCTCAATGGCGGGTCAAGGTATGGCTGTAAACCTCTGGAGTAACGCGGCAGACGGTGCCGGTGGTCACTGGGAATTCCAACCCCTCTTCGAACTTGATGAAGCACCTGCACTTCAGGGCTTCGAATGGTTGAAAGAAGGCAGCACATATGCTTTCCGCAATGCCGTAAAGGAAGGTCTCTCGCTTGCAGATAACAAAAAGGCAACCACACTTACTTATACCGAAGACCGCTGGGCAAACGACGCATGGGAAGTGACCAAGTCGGTTATCAATGCTGACTCTACGCAAACCGTACGTCTCAAGAACGTAGGCACAAAGCGCTACATCGCTGCCCCTGCAAGTAATGCTACATCACGCATTGGGCACATCGTTGGCATCGGTGCTACGGCTACTGACGTCGTTATCTCTCTCAATCCCGAGGGCGACTTTACCCTTATGGCGGGAGGTAAGAATTTCTACCCCGTAAGCACTACTTCTCCCGCTTATGCCGGAGCCGTGAGCGCGGGTAATCCTGATAACGGCACGGGCCTCGCTATCCGTCCGCAGGGTGCGGCTTGGAAGATTGAAGAAGTCAAGGTGGTGAGCTACACTTGCGAAGATGAGCAGGGCAATGCCTTGGGTACATTCACTTGTAGCGAACCCGTGAACAACGCAGACTTTACCCCAGTTCTCCCCGAAATTAAGAACCACACATATGTAAGTTATGACGCTGAGCGCAATGTACATATTTATAAGCGCGAGTGTTACAGTGTGATCCTTCGCGCAGTGGACACCTACGGAGGCATCATCAGCGAAACAGAAGTGCCTTGTGCCGTGGGCGAAGCGATTGACTTGACCCCCGAAGCACTTACTTATTTCACGTATGAGTCTTCTTCACTCAACAGCAATACCCTCACACCTACTTCTGACACACTCGTCGTTCACACTTACTCAACCGACGCATGGAGTGGTGTTGCCAGTGTGGGCAAAGTGGTAAATAAACTCGAGAATGGTCGTTCTTACCTCATCTACGACACCTCTCCCAACGCCACTGAGCGTATTGGTTTCCGCAATATCGCACCCTCAAACCTCCGTGTGGTTCGCGCGAACTCGGCAGACGATCAAACGCCCTACTACACCTGGACTTTTGAAGGCAGTGGTAAGAAGTTTAAGGTGAAGAACGAATACACGAGTCTCTACATCCCCAAGCTCACGCAGAGTGGTCAAATCATTCTTTCAAGCACGGGAGATACGTTCACCTTCACGCTTAATGCCGATGGCGAAACCTGGAAGGTACAGGGTACCAACTCACAGTATTGGGACGGTGTGGCAGACGGTTTCACCGGTTGGCACACTTACGGTCACCCCTACAAGTTCTACGAATACTACGTTCAACCTTACTTCACCGTAACTGTTGAATTTGTCAACGCAGAAGGCACTGCCGTAGCACCTACCCAGGCAAAGTTGGTGAAGGCTGGCGAAAGCGTAACGCTCGTGCTCCCCGAAGTAAACGGCCATGCCGTGAAGACCATTGAAAATGCCGAAGCAATGGAGCAGGTTGGCGCTCACGCTACCGTAAAGGTCATCTACGAAGACGTAACCGGCATTGACGCTCTCCCCGCTCTCACTCCCGCCGACAATGCTATCTATGACCTCAGCGGACGCCGCGTAAAGGTGGCTGAAAAGGGCATTTATATCATTGGTGGTAAGAAGGTGGTGAAGTAAACACTTGTATCGGATAACTAAACCATCCGTAATGCCCCGTAGGAGGGCACACTTGCCTAACCGCTGGTGAGCAAGCGAACCTGCGGTGGTGATATACAGTCGAATAAATCTATCGGTCCCCGTAGGAGGACCCACAACATTTGGACATACAATATAGTTGCTTTAATTTGTCCTGTTGATGTGGGTCCTCCTACGGGGACCGATAGTGTAATGCTGTGGTCATTCCTAATCCGCAGGTTCACTGCGTTCACCAGCGGTTAGGCAAGTGTGCCCTCCTACGGGGGCAATGCATGCATAAATTCTATATGGGTCAACTACTATATTATTGCCTAATTTTTACTCAATCCAACCTCGCGTTCAGCATACCTTTTTGCTCCCCAGCATCTCGGTTCTTGCCCCCTCTTTCTACCCTAAAAACCTCCCATTTAGAAAATAAGTTAAAATTTATTTTGCCAACCCAAATTAAATAACTTTATTTGCGGTTCATTAGCGTCGTGTGCGCTATAAATTATTAGTGTGTGGAGCGCCAGTCGCTCATCGTTCCGAGTTCTTTAGGGAACTCTAATTGCTCATCAAACCCATATTTAACAATTATGGAAGAAATCTTGAATCCTGAAGTAGAAGTACAGGATGTTGCCCCCGTGGCAGAAGTTGAAGTTGCACCTGCAACAGTTGAAGAAGTAGCAGTTGTTGCCGCAGAAAAGGAAACAAAGAAGGCACAACCCGCTACAAAGCAAGAAGTTATCGCTCGCCTCAAGGAAATTGCCCTTGACGCCAGCAATGCTGAGCGCGCAGAAATTGACCTGCTCAAGCAAATTTATTACAAGATTCACAACGCGGAAGCTGCTGCTGCCCGCGAGGAATATATCAAGAATGGAGGACTCCCCGAGGACTTCATGCCTGCTCCCGACAACAGCGAAGCTGAACTGAAGGTGCAGCTCAACATCATCAAGGAGGCACGCCAGCGCGCTGCTGAAGCCCTCGAAGCGGAAAAGCAAAACAACCTTGAAAAGAAACTCGCCATTATCGAGCGCATCAAGGAACTCGTAGCGTCTCCCGAGGATGCCGACAAGCACTATGAGGAATTTAAGAACCTCCAGTCGGACTGGAAGGACGTGAAGACCGTGCCCGCAGAACGCGCTACGGAACTTTGGAAGAACTACCAGCTCTACGTTGAGCAGTACTACGACCTTCTCCGCCTCAACCACGAAATGCGTGCGTACGACTTCAAGAAGAACCTTGAAATCAAGACTGCACTTTGCGAAGCTGCGGAAAAGCTTATCGAACTTGAGGATGTTATCAGCGCCTTCCACCAGCTCCAGAAGCTTCATCAGGACTTCCGCGAAACAGGTCCCGTAGAACGCGACCTCCGCGAACAAATCTGGACACGCTTCAAGGATGCTTCTACTGCTATCAACAAGCGCCACCAGACTCACTTTGAAGACCTCAAGGCGCAAGAGGAAGCTAACCTCGCTCGTAAGACGGAACTCTGCGAACGTGTGGAAGCTATCAACAGCAGCGCCATTGCTTCGTTCAACGAATGGGAAGACCTCACGAAGGAAGTGATTGCCCTTCAGAACGAATGGAAGACTATTGGCTTCACGCCCAAGAAGATCAACAGCCAAATCTTTGAGCGCTTCCGCACTGCCTGCGACCGCTTCTTCCAGTCAAAGACCGAACACTTCCGCGGCGTTCGTGATTCTTACGCAAGTAACCTCGCCGCAAAGACTGCCCTCTGCGAAAAGGCTGAAGCCCTCAAGGACGATACCGATTGGGCGAAGACTACCGCCATCTTCGTAGAACTCCAGAAGGAATGGAAGACTATTGGCCCCGCTCCCCACAAGAGTTCTGAAGTGATTTGGAAGCGCTTCAACGATGCGTGCAACTACTTCTTCGAACAGAAGAGCAAGTCTAACGTGAGCGTACGCCAGGAAGAAAATGACAACCTCGCGAAGAAGAATGCCATCATCGAAAAGCTCGAAGCCCTCGTTGAAGCAGGCTGCACCGATATTCAGGTGGTGAAGGACCTTCAGGCTGAATGGAATGCCGTAGGTCACGTGCCCTTCCGCAAGAAGGACAAGATTTTCAAGCACTACCGCGAAGTGTGTGACAAACTTTACGAAGCCTTCCACGCAACAGCTGGCAAGCGCAACCTTGAAAACTTCAAGAAGCAGGTGGCTGACAAGGGCGGCAACGACCTTACACGCGAACGCCAACGCTTGCAGCGCGACATCGAAATGAAGAAGAGCGAAATTCAGAACTACGAAACGAACCTCACTTTCTTCAACTCAAAGTCTAAGTCGGGCAACTCACTCGTAGAAGACCTTCTCAAGAAGGTAGAACGCTTGAAGGCAGACCTCGTACTCCTCAACGAAAAACTCGCTGCGGTAAACGAACAGCTTAAGAAGTAATTCCTGAATGTCAAGGATTTACAAACAATACTCAAAGGCGTAGCGCTCATGCGTTACGCCTTTTTCCTACCCCTCACTCCCATGCGCTGAAAAAAGTATGGGAATGGCGTAAAAGTCATCAGCACTTCATTCAAACTCATCGGCAATTAGTTGGAAATATTGGTGTCCGGTAAAATTCTTGAGAAGTAACGGCCTGAAAGGTAGGGTGTTCAAAATTGTAAAAATGAGTGAGACTGTTTAGAAATGCATTTGGTCTTGTAAATCTACTAAATCCGGATGGTCAAGACGCCGAAGGTGTCTCCGCTCAGTAACCGGGGCGTGCGAGCGAGGCGAGTACCCCCGGTGAGGAGCGCCCAAGCATTGCACCCTGGAGGGGTGCCCGAGCAACAAGGTTTGCCAGATGTTGGGGCACTCTTCCAGAGTGCGACTACTCACTGACATCTATCCGGGGGTATTCGCTTCGCTCAAACCACCCGGTTACCGAGCGGTGACGCTTTCAGCGTCATTTAGCGAGTGAATTTTTTTAAGTTACCGAGCGGTGACGCTTTCAGCGTCATTTAGCGAGTGAAATTCTTCAAGTTACCAAGCGGTGACGCCTTCAGTGTTATCACCAATATAGATAAGACAGGAAATTATTGGAAGCGAACCTACTGATTGGGCTTTAAGGAGGCATAAGTAACGGGTATTTTCTACGGCAAGACAAGTGTATATCTACATTTTTTTGTAACTTTGTAGGTTGTAGCGAAAACTAAAACCTTTATGGCTATTGAAATAAAGAAAGTGGCGACGAAGGGTGAACTCAAGACCTTCATTCGCTTTAATTACGAAATGTATAAGGATTGTGCGTACCACGTTCCTGAATTGTATATGGACATGGTGTGCACGCTTGACCGCACAAAGAACCCAGCCTTTGAGTTCTGTGATGCCGACTACTTCTTGGCCTACCGCAATGGCATTCTCGTAGGACGTATTGCAGCCATCATTAACCACCGCGCCAATGAGACGTGGAATCAGAAGGTGGTGCGCTTCGGTTGGATTGACTTCATTGATGATTATGAAGTCAGCAGTGCCCTTCTCAACACCGTTAAAGAATGGGGACTCGAGCGTGGCATGACCGACATCGAAGGTCCGCTCGGTTTTACCGACCTCGACCCTGAAGGCATGCTGATTGAGGGTTTTGACCAACTCTCAACGATGGCTACCATCTACAACTACGACTACTATCCCAAGCACGTAGAGCGCTGGGGTATGGAGAAGGCTGCCGACTGGACAGAGCGCAAGATTTACATCCCCGAGGAAGTGCCCGAGAAGCACAAGCGCATCTCTGAAATCGTATTGAAGAAATACGGTTTGCGCATCCGTAAGTTTAAGAGCAAGTGGGAAGTGATGCGCTCCGGCATGGTGCACAAGATTTTCCGCCTCATCAATGAGGCCTACACACCGCTCTTCGGGTTTACCAAACTTTCAGAACGTCAGATTGACACGTATGTCAAGATGTATGTACCCGTGCTCGACTTGCGCATGGTAACGATTGTTGAAAACGAGGAAGGCGAAGTCATTGCCGTAGGTGTTTCGATGCCCTCACTCTCCGAGGCACTCCGCAAGGCGAAGGGCAAGTTCTTCCCCTTCGGTTGGTGGCACCTGATTAAGGCGTTGACGTGGAAGAAGTCAAAGGTGCTCGACCTGCTTCTTGTTGCCGTGCGCCCCGACTACCAGAGCAAGGGTGTCAACGCTCCCCTCTTCACCGACCTCATCCCCGTTTACCAACAGATGGGTTTTGAATACGCAGAGTCAAACCCCCAGTTGGAAGAAAACGAAAAGGTGGCCAGCCAGTGGCAGTACTTCCCCACGGAAGACCACAAGCGCCGCCGCTGCTTCAAGAAGTCAATCGTTTAGTTCGTAAACGAGTTGACAAGGTACAAGTAGACAAGAAAGTCACTGCGTTAAACGCTTGATAAAGCTCCGCAAGGCATTTCTCCTTTCTCCTTTCTCCTCTCTCCTTTCCCATTTCTCCTTTCTCCTTTCCCATGGAAACCCCTATAACCCCCACCGTCAATTACGACGAAAGTAAAATACGCCACCTCAAGGACATGGATCACATCCGCTTGCGCGCCGGTATGTATATCGGTCGCTTGGGCGATGGTTCGCATGCCGATGATGGTATCTACGTGTTGCTGAAAGAAACCATCGACAATTCTATCGACGAATTTAACGAAGGTTTCGGTAAGCGCATTGAGGTGGACATTACCAACGACACCACGTGTGCCATTCGCGACTACGGACGTGGCATTCCCTTGGGAAGTCTTGTGCCCGCCGTGTCACAGTTGAACACAGGGGGTAAGTACGACACGTCTGTATTTACCGCTTCCGTAGGACTGAACGGTGTGGGTCTGAAAGCCGTAAACGCCTTGAGTGAACGCTTCATAGCGCGCTCTGTCAGAGACGGCAAGATGCACGAAGTCACTTTTGAGCGCGGTAATTTGGTGGATGATGTTTACGCAGATACGGAGGAGGAGAACGGTACGTACATCAGTTTCACCCCTGACCCTACGCTGTTCAAGCACTTCAGATACCACGGTGAATTTGTGGAATTCATGCTCCGCAATTACACTTACCTTAATACGGGACTCGCTATTTTCTACAACGGTCGCCGCATTGTGAGTCGCAACGGTTTGGAAGACCTCTTGACGGACAACCTTACGGCGCCAGCACTCTATCCCATTGTGCACATCAAGGGCGAGGGCATCGACATTGCGTTTACGCATACGGCGCAATACGGCGAAGAATATTATTCTTACGTCAACGGGCAGCATACCACACAGGGCGGTACGCACCAGAGTGCCTTTAAGGAACACATTGCCCGCACCATTAAGGAATACTACGGCAAGAACTACGACGTACAGGACGTGCGCAACGGTCTTGTGGCGGCGATTGCCATCCGCGTGATTGAACCCCTCTTTGAGAGCCAGACGAAAATCAAACTCGGTTCACTCGTCATGGCGCCCGATAAAGATACGAAGGGCAATCCCTTCCCCCTTTCTGGCGTGAGCGTCAACAAGTTCGTGGGTGACTTCATCAAGGCAAACGTTGACAATTACCTGCACAAGAATCTGGACGTTGCAGAGGTTTTGCAGCAGAAGATTGTGGACAGCGAGAAGGAGCGTAAGGCGATTGCAGGGGTTACGAAGTTGGCGCGCGAACGTGCGAAGAAGGCCAACCTGCACAACCGTAAATTGCGCGACTGCCGCATTCACTTAAACGATGCTCCTCCCAAGCAAAAGAAGGGTGAGGAAGACGTAAACGACCCCCGCCTTGACAGTTCACTCTTCATCACCGAAGGTAACTCTGCCAGCGGTAGCATCACCAAATGCCGCGACGTCAACCTCCAGGCGGTGTTCTCCCTTCGTGGGAAACCCCTCAACTGCTTCGGACTCACCAAGAAGGTGGTGTATGAAAACGAAGAGTTCAACTTGCTCCAAGCAGCGCTGAATATCGAGGACGGACTCGACGGACTCCGTTATAACAAGGTAATCATTGCTACCGATGCCGATGTCGACGGTATGCACATCCGCCTCTTGATGATGACCTTCTTCCTGCAGTTCTTCCCCGATCTCATCAAGAAGGGACATGTCTACATCCTGCAAACACCCCTCTTCCGCGTGCGCAACAAGAAGCGTAAGGAGAAGAAGGTGGAGCAACCCAAGAGTGTGAAAGATAAGAGTGCCGGTGCTGCCGTTTTGAAGAAGGCGAAGAGCAGCGATCGCGCGGATTACGAAACCGTATACTGCTACACTGAGGAGGAACGCTTAGAGGCAATCGAGCGCCTCTCGCCCAATCCTGAAATCACCCGATTCAAGGGTCTCGGAGAGATTTCTCCCGACGAATTTATCCATTTCATCGGTCCCGAAATGCGCCTCGAACCTGTCACACTTCACAAGAGCGACAAAGTGAAGGAACTCCTTGAATACTACATGGGCAAAAACACCATGGAGCGCCAAAACTTCATCATCGACAACCTCGTCGTGGAAGAGGACTTGGCAGAGGATGAGGAAAATATGTAATACCCTATAAAGTCTAAACTATCTAGAGCATCTAAAACATCTAGAACATCTAGAACATCTAGAGAATCTAGAGCATCTCTAAAATCCCCTCAAGATTTATTTTGAAAACAGCCATTTTCCCCGGAACATTCGACCCCTTTACCGTGGGCCACGCCAGTATTGTTGAGCGTGGCCTACCGCTTTTTGACCGCATCGTCATCGGCGTAGGGATCAACGACAATAAGCGCACGCTCTATACGAACGAGGAGCGCGTGCGCAACATCCAAGAGATTTATGCCAACGAACCACGCGTGAAGGTGGTAGCCTACGACGACCTTACCGTAGACCTTGCCAAGCGCGAGGAAGCAAGTTTCATCCTCCGCGGTATCCGTTCGGTAAAAGACTTTGAATACGAACGCGACATCGCTGCCATGAACGAGCGACTCTCGGGCGTAGAAACCGTATTGCTCTTCACCGAACCGCAATACATGAGTATCTCGTCCAGCGTCGTACGCGAACTCCTCCGCTTCGGCAAAGACGTTACGGAATTCCTTCCCAAGAAAAAGTAACTATAGGAAAACTATAGAAACCATAGGAAAACTATAGAAACCATAGTAACTTCCGTCCCCTCCACAGCGACACCGTCGCTGTGCCCCTCCCTCCTCCCCTCCCTCCCCCATCACAAAAACGCCCCTCCCAAAATGAAAAGACTCACTCTCCCCCTTCTCCTCCTGCTCGCCACCCTCCCCAGCATGGCGCAGACGGAACTTGACATAGAACAACTGCGCAAGCTTCAAACAGCCCACCTTGCCATCACCAACCTTTACGTAGACTCTGTAGATGTAAAGAAACTCACGGAGGATGCCATCATAGGGATGTTGGAGAAGCTGGACCCCCACTCGCAATATTCTAACCCCGAAGAAACGAAGAAACTCAACGAACCGCTCGAGGGCAACTTCGAGGGCATCGGTGTGGAGTTTCGCATGTTCGAGGATACCTTAATCGTGTCACGCCCCATGCCCAAAGGTCCAAGCGAAAAGGTGGGTATCGTGGCAGGCGACCGCATTGTGGGCGTCAACGGCACAACGATTGCAGGCGTGAAGATGCCGCAAGACAGCATTATGAAGAAGTTGCGCGGTCCGAAGGGCACTACAGCGCAACTCAAGGTGGTGCGTATGGGACTTTCCGACACCCTTACGTTTGACGTGGTGCGCGACAAAATTCCCATCCACACCGTTGATGCCGCCTATATGATTGCTCCCGGCGTGGGATACATTATGCTGGAACGCTTCGGCGCAACTTCGGGAAAGGAAGTCAAAGAAAAAATCGCCGAACTCCAGGCGCAGGGCATGAAGAACCTCATCTTCGACCTTAAACTCAACGGCGGTGGTTACCTTGGTGCCGCCGCAGAAGTGGCTTCGCAATTCTTGCCCAAGGGTTCGCTCATCGTTTACACCGACGGCAGAGTGATGCCCAAACAGAAGTTTACGGCGGAAGGCGGTGGCTTGATGCTCGACGGCAAGGTGGTAGTTTTGGTGGATGAATACTCTGCCTCTGCTGCCGAAATCGTCAGTGGCGCATTGCAAGACCACGACCGCGCCGTGCTCGTCGGACGCCGCACCTTTGGCAAGGGACTCGTCCAGCGCCCCTTGGACCTCCCCGACGGTTCTATGATTCGCTTGACCGTTTCTCACTACTATACCCCCTCTGGACGTTGCATCCAGAAGCCCTATGAGAAGGGGAAGAAAGAGGAATACAGCGACGACCTCGACCAACGCTTTAAGCATGGCGAACTCACCAGCCTTGACAGCATCCGCCTCGACTCTACGAAGGTCTACAAGACACTTGTAAAGGGCCGCACGGTATATGGTGGTGGCGGTGTCATGCCCGACGTGTTCGTACCGCTTGACACGTTGCAGTACACCGAACTCTACCGCAAAATCAGCCGTGCCAATCTCATCGTCAACGCTTCTACGAAGTACATCAACAACAACCGCAAGAAGTTGGCGAGCAAATATGAAGACTTTGACACTTTTAATGCTACATATAGCGTGCCCGAAAAGTTGCTGACAGAGATTTTTGAGAAGGCGACCGAGAAGGATTTGAAGCCCAAGGACGATGCCGAGCAACAGGCTACGGCAGACCAGTTGGCATTTACCCTTAAAGCGCTCGTAGCCTACGACCTCTGGAGCCGCAACGAGTATTTGCGCATCATCAACGAGCGCGACGATATTGTCAATCGTGCCCTCGAAATTCTGAAAGAGGAGGCGCCGCAATAGTCAGTAGACAAGTAGGAATTTTAGTAGACGAGTTTTATAGGTACGAGTAGACGAGATGGGCACCGAGGTAAACGAACAGTATCCCACCTGAAGAGTACGGACGCACGGTGCGCCCAAATACATCCGTGGTTACGATTGGATACTCGCGAAAAATGCCCATCGATGCGGACGCACAGGTTACGATTGGGCACTCGCGAAAAAAGCCCATTGATGCGGACGCACGAGCCGTGCGTCCCTACAGATCAAGTGAAATTCCCGCATGGGTTACTCACTACTAACGACTACCTACTGCCTAATCCCACCCCCCGCACGGCTCTTTTATCTTTTATCTTTACTCTTTTATCTTTACTCTAAATCCTCCCCCCTATGCGATACCCCCTCCCTCCCATCCTCCAAGTAGGCGAAGTCCTGCTTTCCTCCGACATTATCACCGAGAAGTTCTGCTGCGACCTTGAGAAGTGCAAGGGCATCTGTTGCGTCGAAGGCGAAGCGGGCGCTCCCGTAACGCTTGAGGAGATTGCCGAACTCGAAAATGTGGTGGAGCACATCGTTGACGACCTCGACCCCAAGGCGCTTAAGGTGCTCGAAGCCCAAGGCGTGGCTTACCGCGACCGCGATGGCGACCTCGTGACCAGCATTGTGGACGGGCGCGACTGTTGCTTTACGTGCTACAGCGAAGACGGGACCTGCCTTTGCGCGTGTGAGAAGGCATTTCGTGCGGGAAAGACGTCGTGGTGCAAACCCATCTCCTGCTACCTCTACCCTATTCGCGAAGCAACCCTTTCCGACGGCACCATTGCCCTCAACTACAACCGCTGGACCGTTTGTCGCGACGCCGTGAAGAAGGGTCAGGAACTCAACCTCCCCATCTGGAAATTCTTGAAGAATCCCCTCATCAAGCGCTTCGGCGAAGCGTGGTACAACGAACTCACCGAAATGGTCAATCAGCTCCGCGAACAGGGATATTTGGGTGTAGAGTAATCTAGAAAGTCTAGACCATCTAGAAAATCCCCCAACAAAAAAAGGCTCGCCAATCGGCGAGCCTTTTTCATATCTTAAGCATACAAGCAAGCGTAAACTCTTGAAACTTCTCGTTCACTGGTCTACTCGTTTACTTGTCTACTATTCTCAAATTAGAGAGAGTGGTTGATCGTACGTGAAAGTACGTCGAGCTGCTGTTCGCGTGTCAACTTCACGAAGTTTACGGCATAACCGCTGACACGGATAGTGAGCTGAGGATACTTTTCGGGGTGTTCCATAGCGTCAACGAGGAGTTCGCGGTCGAACACGTTTACGTTGAGGTGGTGACCACCGTCGGGAGTGAAGTAACCGTCCATGAGGTTCACGAGGTTTTCAACCTGTACTTCCTTAGTCTTACCGAGTGTAGCGGGAGAGATTGCGAAAGTATAAGAGATACCGTCCTGTGAGTGCTGGAAGGGAAGCTTAGCCACTGAAGCGAGTGCTGCAACTGCGCCCTTAGTATCACGACCGTTCATGGGGTTAGCACCGGGAGCGAAAGGTACACCTGCGGGACGACCGTCGGGAGTAGCACCAGTGTTCTTACCATATACTACGTTAGAAGTAATAGTGAGGACAGATTGAGTGGGCTTCGCATTGCGGTAAGTTTCGTGCTGACGCATGAATTCCATGAACTTTTCAGTTACCATGAGCGCAATAGCGTCGGTCTTTTCGTCGTTGTTACCGTAAGGAACATAGTCGCCTTCGTTTTCGAAACCTACTGCCAAACCACGTTCGTCGCGGATGATGCGCACCTTACCGAACTTGATAGCAGCGAGAGAGTCTGTAACGATAGAGAGACCTGCGATACCTGTAGCACGAGTGCGTTCTACGTCACCGTCGTGGAGGGCGAGTTCAAATGCTTCGTAGTTGTACTTGTCGTGCATGTAGTGAATAATCTTGAGGGCATTCACATACACCTTTGCCAACCAACGCATCATCTGTTCGAACTTGCGCATTACTTCTTCGTATTCGAGGTAATCGCCAGTGATGGGCGCAAATTCGGGAGAGATCTGGTGACCAGAAACTTCGTCGCGACCACCGTTGATAGCGTAGAGCAAGCACTTAGCGAGGTTTGCACGAGCACCGAAGAACTGCATCTGCTTACCAATCTTCATGGGGCTTACGCAGCAAGCGATACCGTAGTCATCACCGTAGTCGGGACGCATGAGGTCGTCGTTTTCGTACTGGATAGCACTTGTCTGGATAGACATCTTAGCGCAATACTTCTTCCAAGCTGCGGGGAGCTTATCCGCCCAAAGCACTGTGAGGTTGGGTTCGGGCGCAGGACCGAGGTTCTGAAGCGTGTGGAGGAAACGGAAGCTTGTCTTTGTTACCAAAGTACGGCCGTCGCTACCCATACCACCGATTGATTCAGTTACCCAAACGGGGTCGCCAGAGAAGAGGTCGTTGTATTCGGGAGTGCGGAGGAAACGAACGATACGGAGCTTGATGATGAGCTGGTCGATGAGTTCCTGAGCTTCTTCTTCTGTAAGCTTGCCTTCCTTGAGGTCCTTTTCAATGAAGATATCAAGGAATGTAGACACACGACCGAGTGACATTGCAGCACCGTCCTGGTCCTTAACAGCTGCGAGGTAAGCAAAGTAAACAAACTGAACTGCTTCGCGAGCATCCTGTGCGGGGCGAGTTACGTCGAAACCGTAAGCCTGACACATAGTAACGAATGCCTTGAGCGCGTTGATTTGTTCAGTAGTTTCTTCACGCTTCTGGATGCACTCTTCAGTCATTTCCTGAATTTCGAGACGTTCGAGGAAGCGCTTCTTTTCTTCAATAAGGTTGTTAGTACCGTAAAGTGCTACACGACGGTAGTCACCGATGATACGACCACGACCGTAAGCGTCGGGCAAACCAGTAATTACGTGAGAGTGACGTGCAGCGCGGATGTCAGCAGTATAAGCAGAGAACACACCTTCGTTGTGTGTCTTGCGGTAGCGTGTAAAGATGTGCTTCGTTTCGGGATCAAGTTCGTAACCGTAAGCCTTAAGCGCACTTTCTACCATACGAATACCGCCCTTGGGGAAGATACCGCGCTTCAAGGGAGCGTCAGTCTGGAGACCTACGATAACTTCGTTTTCCTTGTCGATGTAACCAGCACCGTAAGTGTCAATGCTCTGGGGCAACTTTGTTTCTGCGTCGTAAACACCCTTTTCGCGTTCCACCTTAAACATTTCGCTGAGCTGTGCCCAAATCTTGAGTGTACGTTCTGTGGGACCTGCGAGGAAGCTTTCGTCGCCTTCGTAGGGAGTATAGTTGTGCTGAATGAAGTCACGCACATTGATTTCGCGCTTCCAGATGAAGCCGTCGAATGAATCTACACAATTAGATAATTTCATAAATTAAAAATATTAAAGTTAGTAGTTTTTCAGTCCTAATACCTATGCAAATTTACGGAATTTCTTACGCATTAACACAGATTATGTAAAGAACTATATACTTTACCCCCTATTTTTTTCAAATCTGGGGGTAAATAGCACTTAGACTTGCTAATTTTAAAGGAGAAAGGAGAAAGGAGAAAGGAGAAATAGGCTGGCGCGGTGGTGTCCCGCATGGTTTTTCTCCTTTCTCATTTCTCCTTTCTCCTTTCAAAAAATCATTCTCTCCTACCCAAGAAAATCATTACATAATAGACCAGCGTCGCGAGCGAACCCAAAGCTGCTGCCACGTAGGTATAGGCTGCGCTGTGGAGGGCATCCACCGCCATGCTGTGGTCGCGCTGTGTAGTGATTCCCGCGCGTTGCAACCATGCCGTAGCTCTACGACTGGCATCTACCTCCACAGGGAGGGTTACGAAGGAGAACACCGTGGTGCTGGCAAAAAGGATAATGCCGAGAAGCAACAACGAGGGGAATACTTGCACCAAGAGGATACCCGCCAGGAGCACCCACTGCACCCACGAACTGGCGAAACTCACCACAGGCACCAATGCAGAGCGCAGTTGCAGGGGACCATACTGCACGGCATGCTGCACGGCATGTCCACACTCGTGCGCCGCCACGGCTGCAGCCGCCACGCTGCGCTGATTGTATACACTTTCCGAGAGGTTGACCGTCTTCGTTGCTGGGTTGTAGTGGTCCGTAAGTTGTCCCGCTGTGCTCACCACCTGCACGTCATAAATGCCGTGGTCGCGCAGCATCTTTTCTGCCACTTCCCTACCCGTCATGCCGTTGGAGAGGTACTCTTTAGAATATTTCTTAAACTTACTTTGCAGGTTCTGCTGCACCAAAAAACTCATGAGGGCGACACCGCCAAAAATCAATAAATACATCATAGGGGAGGTTATGAGGTTTGAGGTTAAGAGGTTATGAGGTTAAGAGGGTTGAGGAGGAAAGGTCCTAGGAGTGCCTAGGGGCGCCTAGGATTGCCTAGATTTGCCTAGATTTCCTAGGCAACCCCAAAACTATTTACCGAACCTCATGCAAATAGCATGCCAAAAGCGCCCTCTCCCACAATTTCCTACTATTTCTAGTACATCTAGACCTCCTAGAGCATCTAGAATATCTAGAATATCTAGCCCCCCTAAAACACCTAACCCTTCAACAAAAAAGAGCCACCCCAAGGTGACTCTTTTACATTATTCTTATTTCAACATTGAAATACCAATGAGCATGAGGTAACCAAGTGCCATACCTACGATACCTACTACAACACCTACGCGCACCATGTGTTTCTGTTCGATAAGACCCGTTGAGTGAGCGAGGGCATTAGGAGGCGTAGAGATGGGCAAGCACATTGCGAATGACGCTGCCATTGCCACACCCAAAAGAAGCGTACGAGAGCCTCCGATAGCTTCAAGTGCAGGAGAACCTTCTGCTACAACAGAAAGGATAGGTATCAAGAGTGCCGCAGTAGCCGTGTTGCTGATGAAGTTTGACAACCCCCAGCAAATCAAGCCTGCCACAACGAGCAACGCGATGGGGTTGAGCGCGCCGAACGGGATATTTTCAATCAACACCTTTGCGAGACCTGTATTTTGAAGCGCCAAACCGAGGGCGAAACCTCCGGCAACCATCCAAAGCACAGACCAGTTGATTTCTTCCAAGTCGCGACGCTTGATAATACCTGTTACGCAGAACACACAAATGGGCAACATCGCCACAGCGTTAGCGCCGATGCCGATAACGTCCTTACCCAAGCACCAGAGGAGAATCGTTGCGAGGAACGTTACGTTTACCACTGTTGAGTGCCAACCACCTTGTGTTTCGCCTTCAATCTTGAGTTCAATTTTCTTTTCCTGGAAGGGGAACAAACTGCGGAGCAACACCCATGAGAGCAAGAGGATGACAATCACAAAGGGGAACATAAACAACATCCACTCTCCGAAGGGGATGTCAAGAATCTTGTTTGCAATCGCATTGGGAGGTGTACCGATTGGAGTATCCATACCGCCGATATTTGCACCGATAGGAATAGCGAGGAGGAGTGCTGTGCGACCCTTCACGTCGGGAATAGCTTTCAACACGGGCGCCAAGAACGCAATCATCATTGCCGCAGTAGCCGTGTTACTTACGAACATTGAGAAGAAACCTGTGATGAGGATGAAGCCAAGGAGCACGTTTTCACTCTTCTTACCGAAGGGTTTCAAAAGAATGCGCGCAAGCGTTACGTCAAGACCTGTCTTTGTCGCAGCAATAGCCAACATGAATCCACCGAGGAAGAGGATGATAATGGGGTCGGCAAAAGTTGCCATCACTTCTTTAGAACTCAAGAGCGTACCGAGCTTTTCGGGGTCAATGCCCTTGGTGAAGGTAAAGAAGGCGTCGTTTGACATGGTGAAGATACACGTTGCGATGATGGCAACTGATGTACACCATGAGGGGATGACTTCAAGCAACCACATAAGTGTGGCAAACGCGAAGAGGGCGATTGTGCGCTGCTGCACAATGGTGAGTTCGGGAATTCCGAACATCTCAATGGGGAGGTTCCAAAGTGTTAATGTTACCGCAAGGGTAAAAGCCAAAGCTACAAAGTGCTTGGGGAGTTTCTCAATTCGGCGATTCTGCTTGTTTTGGTGCAAGCGCTCCACCAAATGGAAACCTTGGAAAATCTTAAACATAGTTTTTGTTATTTAGAATTTATTGATTTTCAAAAGTAACGGGCGCAAAATTAAGCATAAATTTTGTAACATGGAGTTCACAGGGGCAAAAAGTTCCGCGCCGACACTCATATTTATATATATGGGAAGCAAATACCGTAAGGAGTAAATGTCCCGCACGGCGCTCTCCCCCTGTTTATAGGGGGGGGGGACCGCCTTGGCGGTGAGGGGGTGCAGAATATGTGCCGCATGGCAAGACTACTCACTACTCACTTCTAACTACTCACTTTGTCGCACCCCCTCACCGCTACGCGGTCCCCTCCCCCTATAAACAGGGGGAGAGCGCCATTCGGACTATTTTTTCAAAAAATCGGACTCGTCAAGGTAAAAAATATTGACAAAACCAGAAGAAGGAATTTGCGTGTTTTTTGATTTTTTTGAAGATTTTAATGAGAAGAATTAACCACACTTTCAGCCATTCGGAACAAAAAAAGTTTGGAGAGCAAAACTACAAGGGATGTAAGAAAAATTATTCGGTACATATTTTAAATTGTTCGGCACATATTTTTTCGCATGTGCCGAGTAATTTTACCCTTTTTTACCCAAAAAA
>JBGVPF010000032.1:0-2319 GCA_045126825.1 Alloprevotella sp. | reverse complement strand
TGCACGAATAACACGAATCCTTGCAAGGTGTTATCTTTGCTTATCGCATACGAATTGCACGAATACCATCCGGATGGCATTCGTGTTATTCGCCTCTGATTAAGAAATATTCATCCCGCATGGAGATTCGTGTTATTCGTGCAATTCGTGTTCTCTTAAACATAGAAATTCTCGTTTTTTTTCGGTTGAATATCTATGAGGGGGCTTGTATGAGCACAACTATCCATCAAACAAAGAGTTATCTATATTTACTGGACAGCAATAATTACCAGACAACAATAAAATACCAGTAATCTTTGCCTACCTGAAGATAAAATGCTAACTTTGTAACAAATAAAATAATATTTGTAGTTGAAGAAATAGTAAGTCTATGAACAATATATTAGCATTTAATCTTTCCACGCCAAACGACGTGGCGCAGCAAATTGCGGCAAGAGTCAAAGCACGCCGTTTAGAACTCAATCTGACGCAGGAAGGAATGGCAACGAGAGCAGGACTGAAGTTTGCTACCTATCGTAGATTTGAGCAGACGGGTGAAATCGCGTTGAGGGGACTGCTTCAAATTGCATTTGCACTGAATGCATTAGCAGACTTCGATAGTGTGTTTACGCAGAAACAATATCAGTCCATCGATGAGGTGCTAAACGAACAAAAGGTGAATCGCAAACGAGGCAAGAATAATGAATAGTGTCAAGCAAGTAGAAGTATTGTACCACAATCAATTAGTGGGGCGTCTGGCTCTGACGAAGGAAGGGTTGTGCGCTTTTGAATATGCTGCGGAATGGTTATCGACGGGTTTTCCCATCTCTCCATTTGAATTGCCCCTTCGTAGTGGTGTGTTTGTTGCAAAACCAAGACCGTTTGATGGTGGTTTTGGGGTGTTCGATGATTGTCTACCCGATGGTTGGGGACTACTTATTCTTGACAGATACCTTCAGCAAAAGGGCGTCAATCCTCATCGCCTTACGCTTCTTGACCGCTTAGTTTTGGTAGGTTCCACAGGTCGTGGCGCTTTAGAATTTCGTCCTGACAAGAGTGTGGTATCCACTCAGGAGTATGTCGATTTTGAAAAATTAGCATTAGAAGCAGAGCGTATTCTTGATAGTGATGAATATACAGGAGCGGGAATTGAAGAACTGCAGTCGCGTGGCGGTTCTCCTGGTGGTGCTCGTCCGAAGATATTCGCTTATTACGAGGGTAAGGAGTGGTTGGTGAAGTTCCGCGCAAAGTACGACCCCAAACACATAGGGCAGGAGGAGTACAAGTATTCCCTGCTCGCCAAAGCGTGTGGCATAGAGATGCCCGAAACTCGCTTGTTTGAGGATAAGTATTTTGGCGTCGAACGCTTTGACCGTTCTGATACAGGCAAACTACATGTTGTAAGCATGGCGGGTTTGATTGGGGCGGACTATCGGTTGCCGAGTATTGATTATACGCACATCTTTCAAGTTTGCGGACTCCTGACTCACAACATGGCAGAACTGTGGAAGGTTTATCGCTTGATGGTGTTTAACTATCTCATAGGAAACAAAGATGATCATGCTAAAAACTTCGCCTTCATCTATAGAGATGGTGATTGGCATTTCTCACCAGCTTACGACCTTTTGCCAAGCAGTGGGTTGAATGGTTATCATACAACTTCTATCAACGATATTATAGAACCGACCAAGGAAGATTTAATAGCGGTGGCTGTGAAGGCGGGGTTAAGTAAAAAAGAAGCGGAAGAACTCTTCTGTGAACTACAAGAACTTTTAGTCGAGTCAACATAGAATTTACTCTATAAATGTAGATAATTTAGGTACAAGTAAATATTGCTTCTATATAACAAACGCTTGTTTCAGGGGAGAAAACTCTATTGATTAATAATTTGTCTCACGCTGACTACGCTGACTTTCGCAGAAGCGCACACACTTTGTTTGTGCTTGCCATCCGGATGGTAACGCAAGAGTAGCGTGCGCATCTGTGCAAGTCTGCGGAGTCGTCTGCGTGAAAAAAATCCAGCTCCGCATGGTTCAGTGTATTCCGTGTCTTCTGTGTGAGACCATTTTCCACCCCGCATGGCAATATGTTCTTATGTTCTTCTGTCAAAAAATTATTTTCACACAGAACTGAAAGTCGCTGTCCGAACTTGTGAGGGGAAAGCAACACACGGAATACACAGAATTTTGCTTCGCATGATCTGCAAAGCGTGAGATACATAAAACTATTTTATATACAACAAAAACATCATCCTGCTGTTATATCCCTTTTTTGTTTGCCTTAACTGCGGATAAAGTTGGTGCGCACCTTTACTTCCTGTTCGGGGAAGCTGATGCCGCT
>JBGVPF010000031.1:0-17346 GCA_045126825.1 Alloprevotella sp. | reverse complement strand
AGATTCGAAAGAGGTGCGTCGCCGTATGCTTGCGCATTACTATCTTGCGTGTGTGCAGTATGAAATAGGTAATTATGGACAAAGTATTATTTCTGCCTCAAAGGCAGAGAAGGATGCTATAGAGATTGGTGACAATTACTACTTAGGGCTAATTTATACAGTTATTTCAGATTCCTATGATGATACCTACAATTCAAAAGAGGAATTGCGTTACACCCGTCTTTCGCGTAAGGCGTATGAAAGGGCAGGTAAACGTCGCCATGAACTTTTTGCAATATTGAACGAGGGGCAAGCCTTGATTGGTATGAGGTCTTGTGATTTAGCCGCCACTCTTCTTGATTCCTTAATGCGACTGCCTGATGTGGCTACGGATACGATTCTTTTGGAGAAGTGTATGAGATTTTATGCAAGTGCACTCTTCTTGGATAATAAGTATGATGAAGCAAAAAGGGCATATTTGGGTTTATTAAATTTCCCCAACAATCAGCCTACAGTTGATGATTTAGCATCGCTTTCCAGTATATATTCAAAGTTACATAATGAGGATAGCGCTTTATACTATATAAAAATGGCGCGTCCCATGGTTACAAACTTTAGAGATTCTGTACAAATAAATAGTGCTTTAGGGGATTTTGAAATAGAACGAGGAAATTATAAGCAAGCATTAACGTATGACCGTCAAATCACGAATTTACAAAGTAGAGCCATTACTTTTGTCATGCATGAAGAGCTTGCTGCTCAACATAAAGAGTATTACCGAAATGAGTCCTCTGTAACAGCGGAACGTGCCGAAGCTGATAAACGCTTGTTCAGCGTATGCTTTGTTGCGTTAGTGATTGTGTTTGTGTTAGCCTTCCTTTTCTATAGAGAAAAGAACCATCGAAAATTAGATGAACTCAACCATATTATTGAGTCGGTGAAGGAAGTCAACACGCAACTGATGCAGCAAAAGGAAGACTTGAATATAGTTCAACAACGTATCAAGCAATTGTATGGAGACCAGTTTGAAGTGCTCGACCAACTGATAAATACGTACCTCGACCATGAAGGCAGTAACCGAAATGCGACCGCTGTATTAAAAGAATTGGAATCGTCAATTTCAACATTTAGCAGTACCAAGAAAGTTAGAGCTTTGCAGCAAATTGTAGATGAGAATTTCAACAACATAACCCTGCGTCTGCAATCTCAAATCCCTGGTATTACGGAAGCAGAAGTTCGGTTGTTTCTTTATTTAGGTTCTCATTTCTCTTCTCGCACAATAGCCTTGTTTATGGGCGATAAAATAGAGAACATCTACAACAAAAAGTCTCGCTTGAAGAAGAAAATCATGAACTCTGAGGCAGTTGATAAGGAGGATTTTCTGAACTTCTTTACGTAATAGACAGATAATCAGCAGGTATTTCGATGTTGTGTAAATTCTCTTGTGTTTAAGTAATTGGAAATCAATAGTATAAGGGTTCCACTTTTCGCTTTTGAATACAACAAAGCGGTGAAGTCACTTGGACTTCACCGCTTTTCTTATATTTATTTCAAGCGTATTACTTAGAGAGTTTCTTTACACCGTTCTGGATGTAAACCTGACCAGCAGTTGCTGTTGCGATACGGCGACCGCTGAGGTCATACATTGCCTTGTTGGTTTCACCGTTCTGAGTTGCAACACCGTTAATGCCAGTAGTTTCTTCCATGAAGTTGATCACTACAACGTCATCCTTAGCACAAGGAATAGTAGCAATACCGTTTTCGTCAACTTCGTTCTTAACTTCCTGACCGTTTACAGTGATGAGTGCATTAGCGATTTCCATTGCACCACGCTTGCAACGCACCTTAAGTGCAGCACCTGCATGGCTTACAATCTTAATCTGCTGACACTTGCCATCGTTCCAGTTGAAGTCAACGGTGAAGTTACCCATTGCCTTCATGCCCTTAACGTCACCCTGCTTATTCCATACAGTGGGAAGAGCGGGAAGCACGTTGATGTAACCGTGAGCACTCTGCATCAACATTTCTGCGATACCTGAGCATACACCGAAGTTACCGTCAATCTGGAAGGGAGCGTGAGAGTCGAAGAGGTTGTAGTAGATACCACCTGCACCAGCATTTGTGCCGTAGTCCGTAGAGTGCTTCAACGCATTCTTAATAATAATATGTGCGTGGTCACCATCCTGAGCGCGTGCCCAAAGGTTCACCTTCCAACCCATTGACCAACCTGTAGCAGCATCACCACGGAGCTTGAGTGAGTTTACAGCGGGAGTGAAGTATTCACTTTCGGGAGTAATCTGGTCGAGGGGGAAGAGTGCCATCATGTGTGACATGTGGCGGTGTCCGCGGTCGTTAGAAATATCAAATGGAGTGTACTTCCATTCGCGGAGGAGCTTTTCGCCCTGGTTCACACCGTTGTAAGGATTGCCCCAACGACCGTTGTATTCTTCAGTGTGGAGACCCTTGTCGGTCTTTTCAAGATAGAGGTTGAGTTTCGCGATATCTTCTGCTGTAAGACCTGTATTTTCTACACCGAGAATTTCAATTGCTTCAGCAAGGTTCATGAAGAGGTAGTAGATCATCTGCTGAGCGTGAGCCGTACCGTCTTCAGTCTGGTTGTCGTGCTGTTCAGCGCTAAATTCGTTGGGAGCAACGAATGTGCCGTCGGGTTCGTACTTGTAAGGAGTGTGGTAGTTGCGTACAGAAGCCTGTTCGTCTTCGAGGTTGTTGAAACCACGGTCTTCAATCAAGCGGTGGAACCAGAACTTCGCGCAATCCCACATTACGGGGAATGCCTTAGTAAGGAATTCCTTGTCCTGAGTGTAACGCCAGTGTGTCCAGAGGTGGCTGGTATACCAAACATTTGCTACGAGGTAGTTGTCACCCCAAGTACTCATACTGTTGTAGAGTGAAGTTTCAGTGAGCACACTCCAACCATGACCCTGGTTGTAACGCTTACCTACTTCCTTCCAACCAGCACTCTGCGCACCGCGGATGATGAAGTTCACGAAAGGCTTGTGGAGGTCAGAGAGGTTCGTAATTTCTGTGGGCCAGTAGTTCATCTGGATGTTGATGTTCGTATGAACGTCAGAGTTCCAAGGAGAGTCTGTGCCACGGTCGTTCCAAATACCCTGAAGGTTGTTGGGAGCAGCGATGGGCTGACGGTTAGAACTGATAGCGAGGTAGCGACCGAAGTGGAAGTAGAGTTGTTCCAAGAAGAGGTGGTCGTTAGCAGTGCTGTTCGCATTACCGTTATTGGGGAAGTAGTTATCGATCAAAGTCTTCGTGTCAACTGTAGGTGTTGTAAGACCGAGGTCGAAAGTCATGCGCTTTGTGATAGCGTTGAAGTCAGTGATGTGGTCCGCTTCAACAGCTTCGTAACCCTTAGCGATTGCTGCTTCAATAGCAGTCTTAGCCTTCGCATTTACGTCAGCAGCAGTTTCTGTAGTGAAGTAGTTGTCGAGAACTTCCATGTCGCCATTGAAGTTTGTAGCACCCTTCAAGTAGAACGTAATTTCAGTAGCGTTTTCTACCTTGATGCCAGAAGCAGTAGCAGTAACTGTAGCGTTATCGTCAGCTACAACGTGGAGGCGTGCAGCGTGACTTACAGTCATCTTACCTGTGAAGTAAGCAGTACCGTTCTCGTAAGTAACGTCAGAAGCGCCGATGCTCTGACCGGGCTTGAGCTTGAAGACGAGGTTCATCTTGTCATCACCTTCAGCCTTGTACTGTGCAGCGATTACCTGGTCGGGAGCAGAAGAGAGGTACTTGCGTGTGAACTTGCTGCCGTTAGCATTCTTAAATTCTACACCAGAAATACCATCTTCAATATCAAGGTAGCGTACATAATCTGTAACACCGTTCCAGATAGCTTCGTCCTTGTTTTCAACGATTACAGAACCGAAGTTCATGAATGTACGGTTACCACCGCCAGCACCAACTGTATTTGCGGGACCGCTCCAAAGAGTTTTTTCGTTGAACTGAATTTCTTCGTTGTGGATACCACCGAAAATCATTGCGCCCAATTCACCGTTACCGATGGGGAGAGCGTATTCCATCCAGGGGTAGCTTACGCCAGTTGCTTCAGCAGAAGTAGTGTACCAAAGTGTGTTGGGGTTCTTGGGAGCGAATGTAGAAACGCCCTTGATGTCGCTAACTTCGTAGAAATATTCATCGGGATACTGTGTGAAGTCTACTTCCTTGATGAAGAACTTACTACCCTGGTCACCCGTAACACTTGCTGTATTCCAAAGAGCTAAGAAATCACCGCGCTTGTTCCACCACTTGTTAGTGCCAGTAATCTTAATGTATGAAGGATTGCTGCTGCCGAGGTTGAAAGTACCAGTGAACTTAGTGCTGTGAGTTGTAGAAGAAGGATCTACCATAGAAGTGCGAGCGTTTGCTTCGTCACCTGTAATACCGAGCACCTTTGTGAGACCCAAAGAATAGTTGTATACCTGATAGTTAGAACCCTTCTTAACGAAAGCCCAAATACCGCGGTTGTCATTGGGTTCTGCAGAGTTGGTAAGTTTCATAGCGTCGCCACTCAAGTAAGCGGGGTTGATGCTTACATAACCACCGTGACCACCCTGAATAGTGTAGAACTTTGTACCTTCTTCAAAGTAACTCACATAAACGTCAAAACCGTTTACAGTCACAACGGGCATAAAACCTTCAACTGCTGCGGGCTGGAATTCAGCCTTTTCCAAACGAACTTCAGCTTCGATAGAAGTGCCGTTAGCATAAGTAGTACCGTCATAAACGACACCAGCAGTTGCTTCAGTAGTACCGAGAACGTGTACGTTGTACACCTTTGCGTAGAAAATAGCTTCTTCGATGTAGAAGCAGTTACCAGCGTCGGTAGTTGTCCAACCGTTAACGATGATACCTTCAGCAGTCTGATTGGGAATCTGAGAGTTCATACCCTGATTGCCAAGACACAACTTCCAAGGATATTCTTCCTTACCAGAAGCAGTCATGTTAAGCGCTGTAGTAGCCGTTTCTTCAAGGTTACCATCCTTGCCTACATACTTTGCAGCACCTACGCTGTAGAGGTAGTAGTTGGCGTCCTTCTTTTCAATCTTAAACTGCTGGTTGGGGTCGTCCATGTTCAATGTCACAGAACCGACTTTTGAACCAGTGCTTGTACTGAGCTTTGTAGCATTTGCTTCGCTGTAAAGCAAGAATGCACGCTCACTCTTGATGAAGTAGACCTTGTCATTGCTTAACATAGACAAGTCTGTTACTCTGTCGTATGCCCAAGTCTGCGTTGTCGCAAACAAGAAAGCTACGAGGAGAAAAAGAAATCTTCTCATAAAGATTAGGGTTTAAAGTGAATAATTAAGAATTAGCGAATGATAGCGTCGGCATCGCAACGCCCTTTTATCCGTGTATTGACAGGTAAACCATATAAAAAGGATGCTGATATTCATGCCGATATTCTTGGCAAAGTTAGGACTTTTTCTTTACATACACAAAAAAAGATACATATTGTTAAATACACAGGGACTGTTGTAGCGAGTCGCAACCTGGAGAATGAAATATCTTGTGGGGACGAAAGAAAAGGGGGGAGAGGAGAAAGTAATGAATGTGGGGCAAAGTGAACAGTTGCTTCCGTCTCATATTCCTAAATGCCTCCCCTCAGAATGTAAAGATTTTTCGCAAACCACCACTTGGGACGACAAAAATGCGATTTGCATTTCGCTGAAAAATGTATTATCTTTGTACTACAGAAAAAGAGGTCTTGCCCAAGTGGGTAAGACCTCTTTTGTATCTACTTGATAATCAGCGTGTAATTTTCTAAAGTTTCTTTTTGCACTAAGTATTTTGGTTAAAATTTCTCGGCATGTAGGAAAAAATATGTCCTAAATCGTTTTTACAACGTGCCGAATAATTTTTCTTACCTGCTTAACACTGCTGTGAAATCTTAAAAAATCTTAAAGTTTCTTAACGCGGAACCCCCAAAAGATACCTAAAAATCGCCTTTTCGGTGCGTGAGATTTTGAAATTTACAATCAAGACTTGCCTCAGTCCGAAATAACGCAGCCACACCCCAGTATCTCATTTTTTTGAACGTTTTTACTGGTGTTGAAAAAGAATATGTGCTTGTAAATCAGAGGACTATCTTTTATGGATAGAATGTTGCGGATGTCTACAAATAATCCTTACACCAAAGATGTTGTGCTCTTATTATTGTTGCCACCAATGGACACTAATTTACACTATGCAATAATATAGTAGTTGACCCATCTAGAATTTATGCATGCATTGCCCCCGTAGGAGGGCACACTTGCCTAACCGCTGGTGAACGCAGTGAACCTGCGGATTAAGAATAACAATTGAGTTTCTCTATCGGTCCCCGTAGGAGGACCCACAACGACCGGATTAGTAAAAGCGATTTGAAGCATATCCAGGTGCTGTGGGTCCTCCTACGGGGACCGATAGATTTATTCGTTCGTATAGTACCACCGCAGGTTCGCCCTGCTCACCCGCGGTTATGCAAGTGTGCCCTCCTACGGGGGCATTTCGGATGGTTAAATCCTCTGACAAAAGTTTTTTAAACTATATTTGAGTCAACTGCTATATTATTGCCTTAAGAATTTCACTCGCTTCGCTCGGTAATTTTAAGAATTTCACTCGCTCAATGACGCTGAAAGCGTCACCGCTCGGTAACCGGGTGGTTTGAGCGGAGCGAATACCCCCGGATGGGTGTCAGAGAGTAGTCGCACTCTGGAAGAGTGCCCCAACACCTGGCATACTTTGTTGCTTGTTGCTCGGGCACCCCTCCAGGGTGCGATGCTTGTGCGCTCCTCACCGGGGGTACTCGCCTAGCTCGCACGCCCCGGTTACAGAGCGGAGACACCTTCGGCGTCTTGACCATTCGGATTTAGCCAACTTTCACTCTGCCAATCTTGTATATATTGCATTACCAATGATTTTCGATTATAGAATTTCGTTTTGTGTCCTACAGATTTTTTCTGGTAATAATATAGCAGATGTCTACAGATAATCCTTACTCCCAAGATGTTGTGCTCTTATTCGTTTAGCCACGAATGGGCACGAACCGAAGGTCGCGCTAGTCAATTTATACTCTTGCGGAGTATTTAAGACCGGATGGCTATTAGTGAAAATTAGTGTTCATTTGTGGCTAGAAATAAAACAAACGAGTTTTCGTGGACAACCAAAGGTCACGCAAGTAACTGCTATATTATTACAAAAATTGTTGTTTCAATGTTCGTTCCCGGAACCTCCCGATTCGGTGTTACACAACTCAAGAGGGTGTGTCAAAGTGAATTTTGACACACCCTCTCTATCTTATGCTTCCGCTGGTGTTGCGGTGGGTTCATTGACTGTAGTCTGTTGGCGTCTACGCTTACGACTGTTTCCGTGTTGGTGCTTCTTACGCACTGCGGGTTTTGTAGTCTCTACTTCTGCCTGTTGTGTTTCTTCTGCAGTTGCAGGACTTTCATTAACCGTTGCGTTCGCCTGTTGCGCGCGTTCTGCCGCACGCTTACGGCGGAGACGGCGCTTTGCGGAATTAGAGAGCGTTTCTTCAACGGGGACTGGTGTCGTAGCATCCGATGTCTTGTTGCTGTTGTCAAGACTGACCTCTGCGAGCACTTCGTTATGGTCGGAAACCGCTGGTTGAGTCAGTTTTTCCAGATCTTTCTTGGCACGATTTGCCTCGCGTTGGATGCGCTTATTGCGTTGTTTTTCCTCGCGTTCCTCTTTGATGCGCTGGCGTTCCGCTTCCACTTCCTCTTCAGACTTCACCTCCGTCTTGGAATACTCGGCAATGCGCGTCACCTTATGTCGGCGTTTGTTCTGCTTGGGTGCTTTCGTTTCAGGATTTTCGGGTGTAACCGTCTCTGTTGCCTCAACCTCCGTTGTTTCAGAAACTGCTGTAGGTTGAGTCGCCTTTGTCGTTTGTTCCACCTCAGCGGGTTGCTGCTTTTCTTCTGATGCAGTCTTCAGCGCAACTTCGCGCTTGCGTGAAGGTTCAACCACCGCTACCGCCGTGCTGTGGGGTTCGGTAGCTACCACCGCTGTGCTGTGTTTCTCCTTCGTCACCATTGCTGTGCCGTGAGGTTCTACAACGCTGGGCAAGTGTTCTTCTGTAACAGGTTTCTTTTCCTTGGGCTGTCGTGACTTAAATTCTGAAGCATGCACTTCGGCATCAGCAATAGCCGCTTCTGCCAGTGATGCTACATTTATAGGTTTCGCCTTCGGACTTTGCTGTTCCTTCTTTTCTTTTTGCGGAACTGCGTTCTCTGCCGTTACTTCCTGTTGTTCCTTCTTTTGAGGAGCAGGTTGAGCCACCGTTTCTTTTGCTTCTGCCTGTTGGCGGTTGTTGCCCTCCTTTTTTGCTGGAGTGGGTTTTGCCGTTTCAGCGGTTGCTTCGGCAGTCTGTGTCGCCACCTTTTCCTTCTTGGAAACTTCAGTCGTTGCTACCTTCTCTACATTTGTATTTTTTGCTGTAGAAACAGGTTCCTCCGTTGCCGCAGGCTTCTTGGTTTCAGCAAACTTCTTAGTCTCAGCGGGCTGAGGCTTGTTTTCGGCGGCAACTTGCTTTTCTCGTTTTGGCTTTTGTGGGGTGGGAGCTGCCGTCTTTTGTACTTTGGGTTCTGTACTTTGAACTCTACTTTGTTGTTCGCGAAGGAGTTCGTCCTCGATTTCGTCAATCTTGGGGAGCACCGCCATTTCGTTGGCTTCCATAGCCGTGCGCTTTTCCTTTGCTCGGAACACGCTGTCGGCAACATTTTCATCGCGGCGAAGCATGGTGAGTGTTTCGCGTGCAGCCTGTTGCTGTGCTTCCTTCTTTGAGAATCCCTTTCCGTATCCAAACTCAATGCCTTCAATGATGACGGTGCAGTGGAATAGCGGTTCCTTCTGCTTGTCGCTGTCCTCAAGGCGCATTATGAAATCTTGCTTGAGTTTGTTCTTCTGACACCACTCCAGGAGTTTGCTTTTGAAGTTCACTTCCTTGTTTGCCACCCCATCAAGGTCCATCAGACGACCTAAGATCTGCTTTTGCACAAATTTCTGGCAAGTCTTATACCCTTTGTCCAAATAGATAGCACCCATAAGTGCTTCAAAGGCGTTTCCGCCAAGGTGTGAATGGGCAGAGTGATTGCGCGTAGAGGTTTGAATGAGTTTGTCAATACCCATGTCCTTTGCCAAGCGATTGAGTGACTCGCGCTGTACGATTTTTGATCGTGTAGCGGTAAGGAATCCCTCGTGGCGCTTCTCAAAATGGTGGAAGAGGATGTCGCTCACAACAGATTCCAATACGGCATCTCCCAAGAATTCCAAGCGCTCGTTGTTGAGCGGTTTTCCGTTCTTGTCTCTTAATGCTTGCGATTTATGGGCAAAGGCAATCTTGTAATAATCAATATTTTGAGGATAGAAACCGAGAATGTGGAAGAGCGCCGAGCGCAGTTCACGGTCCTTGCGGAAGGGGAGTCTCAGTCTATCAAATAATCTGCGTAACATGTATAGTTAATGCGATTCGCGTTATACGGTTATAAACTATAGGAGTAGAGGAGTTAGGAGAAGTCTTGCAGCACCGTGGCGCCGTTAAAACTTTTCCTAACCCCTCCCTCATAGTCAATAACCTTGGGTTATCCGTTATACTTCTTCATGATGCAGCACGCATTGTGACCTCCGAAACCGAAGGTATTGCTGAGGGCTGCATTCACGGTACGCTCTTGCGCCTTGTTGAAGGTGAAGTTGAGGTTGTAGTCAATGTTTTCGTCGTTATCGCCTTCCTCGTGGTTGATAGTGGGAGGAACGATGTCGTGCTTCACTGCAAGGCAGCTTGCCATTGCTTCCAAAGCACCAGCAGCACCGAGAAGGTGACCTGTCATTGACTTCGTAGAACTGATGTTGAGCTTGTAAGCATGTTCACCGAAGAGCTTGAGGATGGCCTTTACTTCAGAGATGTCGCCTACGGGAGTTGACGTACCGTGTACGTTGATGTAGTCGATATCTTCGGGCTTCATTTCTGCATCTTCAAGCGCATTCTGCATTACGAGACACGCACCGAGACCTTCGGGGTGAGATGCTGTGATGTGGTGCGCATCGGCTGACATACCGCAACCTGCCAATTCGCAATAGATCTTCGCACCGCGTGCCTTTGCGTGTTCCAATTCTTCGAGAATAAGGATTGCTGCACCTTCGCCCATAACGAAACCGTCACGAGATGCCGAGAAGGGACGGCTCGCTGTTTCAGGACTTTCGTTGCGTGTAGAAAGTGCGTGCATTGCATTGAAACCACCTACGCCCAAGGGGTAGATAGCGCCTTCAGCACCACCAGTCACCATTACATTAGCCTTTCCGAGGCGGATGAGGTTGAACGCGTCAGCAATGGCATTTGTAGAAGAAGCGCAAGCTGAAGTTGTGGTGTAGTTAGGACCGTGAAGGCCGTACATGATAGAAATCTGTCCAGAAGCGATGTCGGCAATCATCTTGGGGATGAGGAAGGGGCTGAACTTGGGGCCCATTTCTTTGCCGTTAACTGCATAGTTAGAACATTCTTCTTCAAATGTGTGCATACCGCCGATACCTACGCCGAGCACTACACCTGCCTTTGTGCGGTCAAGTGTTTCCATATCGAAGTTAGCGTCCTTCATGGCTTCCATGGCAGCAACTACAGCGTACTGTTCATAGATATCCATCTTGCGTGCTTCCTTACGGTCAATGTAGTCAGCAGCATTGAAGTTCTTTACTTCACAAGCAAACTGCGTCTTAAACTGTGATGCGTCGAAGTGTGTGATGGGACCAGCGCCACTCTTACCGCTCTTGAGAGCTTCCCATGTTTCTTCTACGTTGTGACCAAGGGGAGTGAGGGCACCAAGACCTGTTACTACAACTCTTTTCAATTCCATAATAATGTTCCTGTTTTTAGAGATGATAGGTTCTACGCACAATAACAGGCCTAATAAGAGTACTGGTCCTATTAGGCTTGTCTGCCCAACGACTTGCGTTCGGGCTGCACTGACCTATGTATGAATAATAGAGGAATAAAGATTCTGTGGAAAGTTTACCGCGAATAGGCAGTTCTTTCTGGGCGCAACGCTTGTTGCATTTTAGAAAGAAAAAAGGTTTAACTTATACCGTTATGATATAGTTGCAACGTGACGCTGCACTACTCAAACGCTATGAGTTAAACCTTGTCAGCGGTCAACTATAAAAGATGATCGTTGTTTGGACGAAGAATTAAGCTACGTGTTCTTCGATGTATGCGATAGCATCACCTACAGTAGAAATCTTTTCTGCGTCAGCATCGGGAATTGTAACCTTGAATTCCTTTTCGAGTTCCATGATGAGTTCTACAGTGTCGAGAGAATCTGCACCGAGGTCACCTGCGAAGCTTGCTTCGTTCTTTACATCTGCTTCGTCAACGCTGAGCTTTTCAACGATGATTGCCTTTACCTTTTCTGAAATTTCAGACATAGTTGTAAATTGTTATTAAGTTAATAATGTTGTAAACGTATCTGTTTTCGATATGCAAAAGTAACCCTATTTATTCAATTGGCAAAAGTTTTTTAAGAAAATAACACTTTGTACTGCACAGAAATAGTGTTTTTGTGCAAGAATGCGGGGTTTTCCTAGGAAAAGTGCCCTCTGGATGACATTATTTTTGGCAATAATATAGATGTTACTTGCGTGACCTTCGGTTGTCCACGAAAACTCGTTTGTTTTATTTCGAGCCACTAATGAACACTAATTTTCACTACTACCATCCGGTCTTAAATACTCCGCAAGGCATTAGTGCCCATTAGTGGCTACAATAATAAGAGCACAACGTCTTTGGTGTAAGGTGTTATTTGTGGACTACACCTATATGATTGCCTTAATTCTTGTTCTTATCCCTTTGCCTGCATCGCCAGGGCGTACATCTTAATCTGCTTGATCATGGCTAGCAAACCGTTGGAGCGGGTCGGGGAGAGGTGTTCTGTCAAACCTATTTCGCGGATGAAATAGAGGTCGGCGTCAAGGATTTCTTGTGCCGTATGGTCATTCACCACGCGGAGCAACAGACTCACAATTCCCTTTACAATAAGGGCGTCGCTTTCGGCTGAGAAGTGGAGCACGCCGTTCTGATTTTCACACACGAGCCACACGCGACTCTGGCATCCGTCAATGAGGTTGTCTGCCGTTTTATGTTCTTCGGGAAGTGCTTCCTGGTCTTCACCTAAATCGATGAGCAACTGGTATCGGTCCATCCAGTCTTCCAGTTCTGCAAATTCTTCTATTACTTCGTCCTGAAGTTCGTTGATAGTCATATATAAGGTTATGAGGTTTTAAGGTTATAAGGGTTTGAGGGTTGAGGTTATAAGGGGGTGGCTAAACGACACTTGCAAGTACTTCCACCATGGTTTGACCCACCGCCTTGAGTGCGTCCATAGAGATATTTTCGGGGGTGTCATTTACAGTGTGCCAAGTGGCGCCAAAGTTGCTGTTGTTATTACCTTCAACATAAGGGATAATGTCAATGCAGGGGATGGCGCGAAGTTCGTTGACGGGCACATGGTCATCAGTAGCCCAACTTCCATCTTTTTGTACAAAATAGTTCTTGTACCCCAGGCGCGCCGCTGTACCCCATACGCGTGCCACAATGGGACGAGCGTATCTCAAGGAGTAACCTTCGTAACAGAATTGTGCGTCCTTGCCACCAACCATGTCGAGGAGTACGCCAAATTCTGCCTTGTAGTTCTCAACATGGGGTTGTTGTGCCCAGTGTCTTGAACCGAGGCACCAATCAGAACCATCGCTGGGAGCGCGTTGCTGATCCCAGTAGGGCACACCGTAGTCCTCCATATCAAAGCAGATGAAGTCGATACCAACCGAGGGATTGATGGCACGACATTGGCGCGCCAATTCCAGCATCACCGCCACGCCGCTCGCACCGTCGTTGGCGCCCATCACGGGAGTGCGGTGGTTGCTTTCATCGGGGTCGTTGTCTGCCCAAGGTCGGCAGTCCCAGTGTGCGCAAACCAATATGCGCTTCGTTGCTTCAGGATTATGACTCGCAATGATGTTGCGCGCCTTCAGCACTGTGCCGTCCCACGCCTTGAGGTCGGCTTTCTGCTCCACGACCTGCAATCCATAGTCGGCAAACTTCTTTACGAGGTAGTCGCCACAAGCCTTGTGTGCCGCAGAGTTGGGGATGCGCGCACCGAAGTTGCATTGGTCCACGATAAACTGGTAGGCAGAGTCGGCGTTGAAAGCAACGGTAATCACGGGTTCAACCTTTGTTTCCGCAGGGGCAGGAGTCGTATTTTTTGTTGCTCCGCCACACGCACAGAGGAGGGGGAAGAGCAAGAGGGGAAGGTATTTCATGAAGTGAGGATTTGTGCTAGATACTCTAGATACTCTAGATTTCTAGAATATCTAGACCAAAGAAACTATCAATTAAACAATACGCGCAAGAAGTTTGCGCCCCAGAGTTTGCGGAGGTCGTCGTCCGTAAGACCTTCTGCCTGGAGGCGGCGCGTAAGGTGAATCATGTCTGCCGCAGAAGCGAGACCGGGCACACCGCCATCGCCATCGAAGTCGCTGCCGATGCCTACGTGGTCAATACCTGCGATGTTGATCATGTGAAGTATGTGACGCACGGCATCTTCTACCGTTGCACCCTCCGTATCTCGGAGAAAACCGGGGTAGAACGTAGCTTGTACCACACCACCCTGCTGGGCGAGGGCACGGAGTTGGTCGTCGGTAAGGTTACGAGGGTGATTGCAAAGGGTGCGTGCCGAAGAATGCGTGCAAGCAACGGGGCGCGCACTGCGCTCTAAGACTTCGTAGAAGGTAGATTCGGCAGCGTGACTCAAGTCTATGAGCATGCCCATGCGATTCATCTCCTCAACGACAGCGCGACCGTAATCGCTCAAACCGCCATGTTCATTCTGACTTTTACGTGCCGAGTCGCAGAGGTCGTTGTCGCCATTGTGACACAAAGTCAGGTAGCGCACGCCCATGTCCCAGAACTTGCGGATGTTCGTTAGGTCTTTGCCCAAGGCATAACCGTTTTCGATGCCCAAAACCACCGACTTCTTGCCTTCAAATTTATTTTGCAACAAATCTTCACGCGTTAAGGCGATGCGGAAACCCTCGGTGGCGCCCACCATTGACTTGAGGCGGTTGATAATGTCGACTGCCTTTTGGGTTGCCGCCTGAAGTTCGCTTTCACTTCTGCCCTGTTGTTCCAAGTATGCCACCATGCACGCGGCATCAAGCCTACCTTCGGTCATTTTATGGGCATCAACGAGCAAGTTCGGGTCGCGACGCTGAAAGTTCACGCCTTTGTCAAACTGCATTGCCGTGTCGCAGTGCGAGTCTATCGTCAGGATGCGCTGGTGGAGTGACTTTGCTTTGCGGAAACTCTCTGCCTCGCCCACGAAGTGGCGGAAGAGGGGGAGCATGCTGGGATTGTTGTCGAGAATAAAGCACTCGGGGTGCCATTGTACGCCCATAACGCTCTTGAAATCCGTACTTTCTACAGCTTCAATGACCCCGTCGGGAGCAGTTGCCGTAATGCGGAGCAAGGGACCGGGGGTTGCCACCGCTTGGTGGTGGAAAGAATTTACGGCAAAGGTTGTGCCGAGCGTTTTTCCTACGATGCTATCGGGGAGTGCTGTCACCGTGTGCGATGCCACGTGGCGAGGCATCTGTTGCGAATGCTTTAGCAGTTCGGCATTGGGCATACACACCTTCATATCTTGATGCAGCGTACCGCCAAGGGCTGCTACCAACACCTGAACGCCTCGGCAAATGCCCAGCATGGGGATACCGCGGTCGTAAGCCAAGCGCGCAAGGAGCAACTCATGACTGTCGCGCACGGGATTTACGTTGCCGAGTTGCGGAAGGGGTTCTTCGCCCAACAAGAGCGGGTTGATGTCGCCACCCCCTGAAAGCAGAATGCCGTCCACTCCCTCTAATTGTCCCAACACCTGCGCAGCGTCGTCCATAGGCGGAAGCGCCACAGCAATACCACCCGCAGCTGCGATACTGCGGTAATAACCTTCAGCGAGTTCCAAGCCTTTTTCGCCGAAGTTGCCCGTAATGCCAATTACGGGGCGTGCCGTGTGATTGGGGTAGTGGGAAGTGAGGTGTTGATAGGGGGAAAGCATAGTTATAAAATGAGAAAGGAGAACCAACGAATGAAGCAAGAGCAGAGGATAAACTTGTTTATACTATGCCTTGCAAGGAGGAGGTCAATACCACGAAGTGGAATTAAATGAGAAAGGAGAAATGCTATGCAGATAGGAGAAGAGGAATTTGCGTGAAACAATTTCTCCTTTCTCCTTTTTCCTTTCTCATTTCCTATTAGGATTTCGGGGAAACCAACCCTTGCGCACGCGCTCTTCTTGCTCAAAGAGTTCCTTGATGCTCCACAACGAGGAGAACCCAAATACACCTACGATGCTGCTTATTAAAGTGTTCTCAATAAACAATGCACCTACGGCACAGCCGATGCCGACGAGGAGGAAAATCCACCAAGGGCGGGTGCCGAAGTAGTATTCCGTTTTAATCACAATGGGGTGGAACAGGCCGATGCAGAGGAATGCGGCGATGCCAATGAGGAGACCTTCGTAATACATGAGTCTTGCGTTTAGGTTTTAGACAGAAGAACAAAAGTACATAAGTAAAATAATTTGTTCTTATGTTCTTCTGTCAAAAAGAACTCTGCGGATTAGCGTGCCGAAGCCACTACGGTGAGCATATTGGCGATGCCGTCAGCGCCCTGTTGGAGGTACTTGCCAACCATCTGCTTGATGAAGAAATTAAGTTCGGCACCGAGCGTCACCTTCAACTTACATTCGTAATCAGCCACGGGAAGGAGTTGAATCCAAAGGTTCATGGCGATGGGCGATCCCACGCCTTCGAACTTAATCAACTTGGGGGCATCACGCTCTACAATCTGGAGGGTGATCTGTCCCATCTGTGTGCCAAAGGAAATGGTGTCCTCGGTAAAGGTAATGTCCTTGATTTGCTCCTGGAACTTGTCGAGCTTGTCAGCGTCCTTGCCGGCAGCCTCTTTAATCTTTTCGCGCACCATAGGATTCTCCATCGCGAGCTTAATAGCCTCGAAGTTGCGGAGGTCAGAGAAGCGTTCGTAAACGATGTTGATGTTGTTGGAGATGGTGCGGATTTCGCTTTCGTATTTAGTCATGAGGGAGGTTTTGAGGTTTTAAGGTAAGTAGTAGGTAGTAAGTAGTAGTCCATGCGGGGTATCGTGCGAACGTAGAGACGTCATATTATGGCGTCTCCGAAGCAGGTTTGGCATTTCGCCTGGCAGGTACGTACGCACGGTCAAATGGAAGTTCTCTCGTTTACCTCGGCGAGTCAACTAATACCCACTTTTCAAACTTGAAGAAGCCTCCGTGTGGAGGCTTCTCGTTATTTTACTTCTTCCATTCGCTGGGGTTTGCGCGCCACTCTGCGAGCATGGGCACGTGTTCCGCCTTGATATAACCAGTTTCCTTTGCCACTTCTACTACTGCTTCGTAGTTGGTGAGGGTTACGAGGCGCACGTTAGCGTCTGCGAATGCCTTTTCAGCAACGGGGAAACCGTAAGTGTAGCTTGCTACCATACCGATGACGTTGTAACCAGCTGCACGGAGAGCTTCAACAGCCTTGAGTGAACTACCGCCTGTTGAGATGAGGTCTTCGATCACGATAACCTTTGAACCTTCGGGGAGTTCGCCTTCGATGAGGTTACCCATGCCGTGGTCCTTTGCCTTTGCACGTACGTAGCAGAAGGGGAGGGCGAGTTCTTCAGCCACAAGCGCACCTTGTGCGATGGCACCCGTAGCAACACCAGCTACTGCGTCAGCTTCGGGGAATTCTTCAGCGATGATGCGTGCGAGTTCAATCTTTACGAAGTTGCGCAATGCGGGGAATGACAACGTCTTGCGGTTGTCGCAATAGAAAGGTGAAAGCCAACCGCTTGCCCAAGTGAAGGGCTGTTCGGGTTGCAACTTGATTGCCTTAACATTGAGGAGCTTTTCAGCAAAGATTTTTTCGAGTTGACTCATAATCTTGAGAATATAAAATTGTGATTTAACTATCTTCTGCAAAGGTAGCAAAGGACGGGGAGTCGGCAAAGCGAAACGGGGAATATTTTGAAAGGAGAAATGAGAAAGGAGAAATGAGAAATAAGAACCGACGCCAAACCGAGTGCAATCAACTGACGCCGGAGTGAGTGTAAAGATAAGTTTATATTGCTGTCCGGTAAAATTTATCTCTTTATTTTAGAGAACACGAATTGCACGAATAACACGAATCCTTGCGGGGCGTCACCTTGCTTATCGCATACGAATTGCACGAATACCCTCCGGATAATAAAAAACGTGTTATTGA
>JBGVPF010000030.1:0-15566 GCA_045126825.1 Alloprevotella sp. | reverse complement strand
CAAGACATCCTTCCTTATCATAAAGAATTAAACGGTACAAATAACATTCTATGTTACCCAAACTAATTTGCTACTTTCGTTGCAATGTTTGTTTCTTGTACTTCTCTACAAAAAGTTTATGAAAATCTTTCAAAGATCGTTTTTAGTGCGACTCGTTTTTTGAGTGAGTCAGCGAGTGCAAAATTACGGCAGGATTTTGGATTGAACAAGAAAATCCAAAGATTTTTTCATAAAAAAGTTACTTTTTTCTTTCGCCGAGGATTTAACACCCTTGTTTTGTCGCTGTGAGATTGCAAAATTAGTGGTTAACATTAGAAATAACGCCACGACATGTCGCGGCGATGAGGACCTGAATCATGGGGATTATGGACCCCATTTCCATGATAACGATTCTACATTTACAAGTTAAAGTTAATGATGACCACAATCATGGTGGTCGCACCCTACTCCACTATCCAAAATAAATCCGGTAAGGTAACCTTTAACTACGGCATTTACATCTCCGCTGCATCCGCGAATGACTTTTATTCCTTCTGCTGACAATTTGTGAAAGGCACCTTCACCCATACTTCCTGCCAGCATTACTTCAACACCCATTTGGCGCAACTCGGCTGCGATACCCGACTTGCAACCGCAACCTTGGGGAGAAGGATGCTCAACGACTTCAACAATCTGCTTATTATTTATAGTATATATTGTGTAGTGGTCGCAATGACCGAAGTGATTATCCACACAACCATCTTTTGTAGGAACTGCTATTTTCATATCTACATTTAATATTAAAATTAATACTAAACAATAACGGAGGAAGACAACTGTCACCTCCGTTATTACATTTATTTTCTGAAAGGTTTACTATTTTTATAAATAAGAAAGGGCAAACCAAACTTATACCACCTCACAAGTTACTGTTGCTCGGAATATTTCGCGAGCACGTTGGAGGCGTTCTTGCGAAAGCGGCGCAACACCTTCGAGGGGATATTTAATACCGAGTTCTTCGTACTTATAAGTGCCCATGATGTGGTACGGAAGGAGTTCTACGCGCTCCACCACACTGAACTGTTTGACGTAATCCGCCACCTGTTGCAAATGTTCATCATCATCGTTCACTCCAGGAACAATAACGTGGCGCACCCAAGTTGCCTTGCCGATTTCCTGAAGGTAGTCCATAAAAGCCGCATTATTCTTACGAGGCACACCTGTCAAAACGGGATGCAACTCGTCATCCGTTGTTTTCACATCAAGCATCACGAGATCCGCCTCTTGCACAGCACGCTTTGCGGCATCTGTAAACACCACACCAGAGGTATCGAGCGCCGTATGAAAACCCGCTTCACGGCAAAGGCGGAAGAACGCCTCAACGAAAGGAGCCTGCATCAACGGTTCACCACCCGTACAGGTCACCCCACCCGTCTTGATAAAGTTCTTATAACGCTTCACTTCAGTCAACAATTCTTCAGGCGTAAGCTCGTACTGACACTTACGCTGCGGATCCCACGTATCAGGATTGTGACAATACTGACAACGCATGGGGCATCCTTGAAGGAATGCTATAAAACGGATTCCAGGACCATCAACGGTCCCGAAACTTTCCAGGGAATGAATTCTACCAAGCATAGGGGAAAGGAAAAAGGAGAAATCTGCGAGTAAGCGAGAGCAGCGTCAAGAGTTTACTTGAGCATTGCCGAGCGGGAGCAGATTCAAGACCGCGGAGCGGGATTAAAGGAGAAAGAACCCCACCTAAATCCTCCCCTAAAGGGTAGAACTTTTCCATCCGGATATATGGGGAGACCAGAGAAGGTTTCTCGTCCACTCGCACCTTGTATACTCGTTTACTTATTTACTAAAATTTACAGTCCTCCGAGTTCCGCACGGATCGCTTGGAGTTCTGCCTTGATTGCCTGCAGACGGTCTATTACTTCCGAAGAGTTGCCTACACCCTCCTTATTTTTCTTAAGCAAGTCGCGCGCTGCAGAAATTTTGAGTCCGCGCACCTTTACGAGATTGTAGACAATGCGGATTTGCTCAATATCCTCCTTGGTATATTGACGCACATTGCGCCCAGACTTTTTTGGGGCAATCTGTTGGGGAAATTCCTTTTCCCAGAAGCGCAAGAGCGTTTCGGCAACGCCAAATTCCGCTGCTACTTCACTAATGGAATAATAGAGTTTCAGTTCTTTATTGGGGTTGTAAGCCATAACTATGGAATTAAGGAGCGTGACTAAATACCCTAAAATTATTGTCCAGCCTTCTGCTTCATTGCCTCATTTTGGCAATGGCGACAAAGCGGTTCATACTCATTCATTTCTCCGAGCATCACACGGCGTTCCTCCTCGCCCTTTCGGTGAGACACATACGCCAAGTTGCCACAGCGCACACAGATGGCATGTACTTTAGAAACAGACTCCGCCACTGCACAAAGCGCGGGCATGGGTCCGAAGGGAATACCCTTAAAGTCCATATCAAGTCCCGCAATAATCACGCGCTTGCCCTCGTTTGCCAACTGGTTGCACACGTCCACCAGTCCTTCATCAAAGAACTGCGCCTCGTCAATACCGATAACCTGGGCATTCTGTGCCAACAAGAGAAGACTTGAAGAAGAGTCTACTGGCGTTGAGGGAATAGAATTGCTATCGTGCGATACCACCTCAACTTCAGAGTAGCGGGTATCGATAGCGGGTTTAAAAATCTCTACCGTCTGACGGGCAATCTTGGCACGCTTCAAGCGGCGGATGAGTTCTTCTGTTTTTCCCGAGAACATCGACCCGCAAATTACCTCAATGCGTCCACGGCGTGTATTTTCTTCTTGATAGGGTTGCATGTTTATATAAATAATATGTGTGTTACTTGGCAAAGGTAGTAAAAAAGGTTGACACTTGGGAGGGATAACAAAATAAAAAAAATCCCGCAGCGGAAAGACTGCGGGATGATTCGCCTACGGAAATAGGTTTAGAATTCGTCGTTAGCATAGAGGAAGGGGAAGATTACATTGTCCCATTCCAAGATTTCCTCGGGCTTAAAGAAACGCTTGAGTTCAATTTCTGCAGTTTCGGGACCGTCACTTGCATGCACGATATTTTCCTGGAAACTTACGCAATAAGAACCGCGGATCGTGCCAGGCGCAGCGTTACGTCCGTTCGTAGGACCAGCAAGCGCACGAACGGCAGCGATAGCATCCACACCTTCAAGGGCGAGTGCCACAACGGGAGCAGTCATCATCGCATCCTTAACGCGCTGGAAGAAAGGCTTTTCGCTGAGGTGCGCATAGTGTTCAGAGAGCAACTCATCTGTGAGCCACATCATCTTCATTGCACAAATCTTCAAACCTTTCTTTTCGAAGATAGAAGTAATTTCACCAATCAAACCGCGCTGCACAGTGCAGGGTTTCAAAAGCACGAGGGTCTTTTCAATAGCCATAGTACGTTAGATTTTAAGTAGATAATTGAATTTGACCTCAAAGGTACACCTTTTTGTATTATGGGACAAGGGATAAAGAAATTATTTAGTGTAAGTTGTAGAAAAGAACCCTTTACGAGCTAATGAGAAGCGCTATATGGTGAATACGTTGCACCATAATATGGATATAAAAATTGTAATAATATAGGCATTGTCCACGAAAACTCGTTTTATTTGGAACCACAAACCGAAGGTCGCGTAAGTCAATATCCATCCGGACTTTAATACCCCGCAAGGCATTAGTGTTATTCGTGCCCATTAGTGGCTAAAAAAAATACAAAAAGATACGTGTATATACGTGGAGACAATGTCAAGAAATTCCGTTTGACCTGTAGGGGCGCACGGCGCGGGGGGCCGTGTTAAACACCAGGTAAGCGCTTGAGGACACGCGGGGAATAACCATTGAGGCGGACCCACGAGCCCTGGGTCCCAAAAGGTCAACTGAAACCTCCGCCTGCTAACGAGACGCCATAATATGACGTCTCTACGTTCGTTATATGTCCCGCCCATTAGTGGCTGAAGTAATAAGAGACAACATCTTTTGGGGAAGGATAATTTGTGGACACCTGCTATATTATTCCAAAAAAAATTATCTCCGACTTAATTAAAACTAAAAGTAAGTTAGTTAAAACCAAGTCGGAGATAATTTTTACGATAAGGGTTATGCGTTTGTGATTACGGCGATTGCCTCTTCAATGGTGCACTTCGTTTGTTCGCCCGTCACCATGTTTTTAAGGGCAATGGTACCTTCCGCCATTTCAGTTTCACCCACGAGCGCCACGAAGGGCACTTGCTGCTGGTTAGCGTAACTCATTTGCTTCTTCATCTTTACGGCGTCGGGATATACCTCTGTGGGAATACCCGCACGGCGTGCTGCTGCGGCAAGACGGAGACAATATTTTGCTTCTGCTTCGCCAAAGTTGATAAAGAGGAGGGTTGCGCCCGTAGCTGTTTCTGCGGGATAAAGTTCGAGCTGATTGAGCACGTCGTAAATGCGGTCTGCACCGAAGGAGATACCCACGCCCGAAAGATCGGGAAGACCAAAGATGCCCGTAAGGTTATCGTAGCGACCACCACCCGTGATAGAACCAATCTGAACATCGAGCGCCTTCACTTCGAAGATGCAACCCGTGTAATAGTTCAAGCCACGCGCGAGCGTAAGGTCGAGTTCAATAGCATTCTTCAAGTCGCTCTGCTTCAAAGCTTCGAGCACAAACGCAACTTCTTCCACACCCTTCACCCCAACTTCGCTTGCGGCAAGCACCTGACGCATCGTGTCAAGCTTTTCTTCGTTCGTGCCTTCAAGGAGAATAATGGGTTGGAGTTTTTCTACCTGCTCCGCTGAAAGCCCACCCTCAAGGAGTTCCTTATTGACATTCTCCAAACCAATCTTGTCCAACTTGTCAATTGCCACCGTGATGTCCACAATGCGGTCTGCCGCACCGATGATTTCAGCAATACCTGTGAGGAGTTTGCGGTTGTTAATCTTGATGCACACACGGATGCCGAAGCGGCTGAACACCTCATCCACAATCTGCATCAACTCTACCTCATTAAGAAGTGAGTCAGAACCCACCACGTCGGCGTCACACTGGTAAAACTCGCGGTAGCGACCCTTCTGCGGACGGTCAGCGCGCCACACGGGTTGAATCTGGTAACGCTTAAAGGGCATTTGGAGTTCCTCACGGTGCTGAACGACGTAGCGCGCAAAGGGAACGGTGAGGTCGTAACGCAAACCCTTTTCGCAGAAGCGCGAAGCGAGTTGCGCAGCAGTACGCTCGTCGTAATCAGAAGTAGGAACGCTGTTCTTAAAGTCGCCAGAGTTCAAAATCTTGAAGAGGAGCTTATCGCCTTCTTCGCCATACTTCCCCATCAAAGTAGAGAGATTCTCCATCGCAGGAGTTTCGATTTGACGGAAGCCGTAGAGGGCATACACCTCACGAATCGTGTTGAAAATATAGTTGCGCTTCGCCATTTCTACGAAGCCAAAGTCGCGTGTACCTTTAGGTATAGAGGGTTTCTGTGCCATATAGGGGTAATGTTTAGTCAAATTTCTTGCAAAGATAAGCATTATTTTAGAAAGGAGAAAGGAGAAAGCAGAAAGGAGAAAGGCCATGCGGGACTTTATCGCGCCAGCAACTTTCTCCTTTCTCATTTCTCCTTTCACATTTCCCATTTATTCCTCCAAATAATAAACCACCGAAGTCACTACGCGCACATTCTTGATATGGGGCGTGTACATATCGCGGTCGGTAATGGAGAAGACGCCCTGATGCGCCGTTTGGATTTTTCCAAGTGTGCTTTCAGAGTCGGCAGCAAACTTTTCCGCAGCCTCACGCGCGTTGCGGGTAGCCTCTTCAATCATTGCGGGTTTGATATCGTTGAGACTTGTAAACTCAAACTGCACGCTGGTACCATAGTCACCCGCAGAAATGGCAATACCCTCCTTGAGCAGTTCGCTGACTTGCGTAAGCAACTGGCGCACGAGTTCCACTTGGTTTGTAGCCACCGTAGTTATGGAAGTCACCGTATAACGGTCGCCCTCAAAGTTAGAGACATAGCGCTCGGCATACTTATCCACGATCTGCAGGGTAGGTTCACTAATTTCGCTTGCCTTAATCCCCTTCTTCATCAAGAAGTTAGCGATGCCTTTGTTCGCACGATTCACATCCTCGTAAATCGCCGCAAGATTATTCCCCGTAGTTTTATACACCACAGGCCAAATCACATGGTCGGCAGGCACTTCACGCTCCGCCAAACCGCGCACTTGCACAATGCGGTCATCTGTACCTATTTTCTTCAAACCATTGCCGATAAATACCCCCGAAATGATAAGGGCAAGGGCAAGGATAAGCGCCTCAAATTTAAATGATTTCATAGTAGTAACATACTTAAGTTCCTGTTCCTTATTACAAAGGTACGCTTTCCGTTTTGCTCCAACAAACTTTGCATGTTAAAAATATTCTCCCAACTCTTTCAAGGATGATTCAGAGAATAAAACTTTTGGACAACGCTTTGCTTTTATAATAAATGTGTAAATTTGCCGTTTAGATTAGGACAACGGACAACGGACAACGGACAACGGACAACGGACAACGGACAACGGACAACGGACAACGGACAACGGACAACCGACAACCGACAACCGACTCCTAATCTGCACCCCCTCACCGCTATGCGGTCCCAATTGATTCACTTCGCTCATCTTCCTCCTTCTCGTAAGTCATAGTACAAACAAGTTTGTTCTCTGCCCTTACTTCGCGCGTCGGTTCCCCCTATGAACAGGGGGAGAGCGCCATCCGGAAGGTCCTCACAACCTCATAACCTAAAAAAATGATTGAATACATCCGCGGAATAATTGACGAACTCACGCCCACCGAAGCCGTATTGGAAGCGAACGGTGTGGGGTATAAGTTGGCGATTTCACTCAACACCTACTCCGCACTTCAAGGTAAGAACGAGGCGCGCCTTTATGCCTACGAATCAATCCGCGAAGATGCCTACCAACTGTTTGGTTTCGCCACCAAGCGCGAACGCGAAATCTTCGAACTGCTCATCTCCATCTCGGGCGTGGGCGGACAGACGGCGCGCACGATTCTTTCCGCCTACTCCCCCGCCGAACTTGCCAATATCATCAGCAACGAGCAGGCGAATATGCTCAAGAGCGTGAAGGGCATTGGCCCCAAGGCGGCACAGCGCATTATCGTTGAACTCAAGGACAAGATTTCGCTTGACATGACCGTGGGAGGAGAACAGACAACGGTCAACAATCAACAACCTGTAGACAACGAAGTGGTGAAGGAAGCCGTAGCGGCGCTCACCATGCTCGGTTTCTCTCCCGCACCCACACAAAAGGTGGTGCTCCAACTCGTCAAAGATACGCCCTCGCTCACGGTAGAGCAGATTATTAAGCAGGCGTTGAAGATGCTTTGATAGAGTACAACTGACAGAGTACAGAGTACAGAGTACAACTGACAGAGTACAGAGTACAACTGCCATCCGGTCGGGCACTACTTACAGATCTCTGCTCACTGCACCCCCTCACCGCCAAGGCGGTCCCCACCCCCTTCGGTTCCCCCGTTATCGGGGGACGGAAATCCCTATAAATAGAGGGAGAGCGCCATCCGGACGGCAGTTGTACTCTGTACTCTGTGCTCTGTACTCTGTGCTCTGTGCTCTGTACTCTAAATAAATCTCATTTCTCATTTCCAAGAATGCACATTTCCACCTACATAAAGCGCCTATTCGTTGTATTAGGATGCATCGTGGCACTGTCGGTTGCGGCAGCGCCTTTTGTGCGTGGTGTGCAGGCAAAGAAGGAGGTGGTAGCAAAGGAAGAGGAAGATACGATTCCCCAATCGCGCTATTCGGTAAAGAAGACGTCCGTGCAGAACATGGAGGAAGATTCACATGCTGCCGACCTTAAAGACCCTGAAAATCTGAAGACGGAGGTCTATTACGACGAAGCGACGGGCACTTACCGCTACGGCACCAAGTTGGGCGAAGAGTGGTTGGAAGCCCCCTTCTTTATGTCGGGTGAAGAATATTCTCGTTGGCAGTCTGCGCGTATTTTAAGCAAGTATTATAAGGACCAGAACAAGAAACTCTACGAAGAGCAGGGGAAGGACAAGTTTGACTTCACCGACATGCAATTCAACCTCGGACCCTTGGAAAAAATCTTTGGTCCTGGTGGAGTGCGCATCAAGACGCAAGGTTCGGCAGAACTGAAGATTGGTGCCAACATGCGCAATGTTGACAACCCCTCGCTCTCGCAAGAAAACCGCAAGGTGTTTGCCTTCGACTTTAACGAGAAAATCAACCTTAACCTCAATGGTAAAGTGGGTGATAAGGTGAACATGGACTTCAACTACAACTCCGACGCCACCTTTACCTTTGACGCCCAAAGTTTGAAACTCCGCTACGAAGGTAAGGAAGATGAAATCATAAAACTCATCGAAGCCGGTAACGTCAGCCTCCCCACCAACTCCTCCCTCATCCGCGGTGCCACCTCCCTCTTTGGGGTGCGCGCCGACTTGCAGTTTGGTAAGTTGAAACTCCAGACGGTTGTTTCCCAAAAGAAGTCATCTACCACCTCCGTCAATTCGCAGGGAGGTATGCAACTCACCGACTTTGAGATCGACGTCAACAACTACGACGAGAACCGCCACTTCTTCCTTGCCCACTACTTCCGCGACCGCTATGATGACAACATGCGCAACCTGCCCAACATCATGAGCGGTGTGAAGATCAACCGCATTGAAGTGTGGGTGACCAATAAGTCTGCAGCCACCACCAACACACGCGACATCGTTGCCTTCACCGATATGGCAGAAGCCGATGTCTACAACAAGCAACTGTGGACACGCAGCGGTGCTACCAACCCCACCAATACCTCCAACACACTCTATTCCTTCCTCACCACCGAAGGCCTTGGTGCGCGCGACATTACGCTCACCACTCCCCTACTCGATGGTTTGGGACTTGTAGGCGGTGAAGACTACGAAAAGTTGGAGAATGCCAAACTGCTCTCCTCTTCTGAATACCGCCTCAACGAAGCACTTGGTTACCTCTCTTTGCGCACGGCGCTCCAGCCCGACCAAGTGTTGGCGGTAGCCTTTGAATACACCTACAACGGACAAATCTATCAAGTCGGCGAATTTGCTACCGATGTACGCGAAACCGACAAGGCGCTCTTTGTCAAGACCCTTAAGAACACTGCCAACACCCCGCAGATGCTCAACTGGGACTTGATGATGAAGAACGTCTATTCCCTCGGTGCCACCTCTGTGAAGCGCGATAAGTTCCGCCTCGATGTCAAGTATTTGAGTGACACCACGGGCGTTTACCTCGCCTACCTCCCCGACCCCAGTTTGAAGGATAAGCGCTTGCTACAACTCCTCGGTCTCGACCGCTTGGACAACAACAATCGCAAGAATCCCAATGCCTACTTCGACTTCGTAGAAGGCTACACCATTGACCCCACTTCGGGGCGCATCTTCTTCCCCGTCGTAGAACCCTTCGGCAGTTACCTGCGCCAGGTGATTGGCAACGATGCCCTTGCCGATAAGTATGTGTTCCAAGAACTCTACGACTCTACCAAGACCATTGCCAAGCAGATTGCCGAAAAGGACAAGTTCATCCTCGCCGGTAAGTACAGCGCTACAAAGTCGGGCGAAATTTCGCTCGGCGCTTATAACGTGCCCGAAGGTTCGGTAGTCGTTACCGCCAACGGCATGGCGCTTACCGAAGGTGTGGACTATACCGTCGACTACAGCGGTGGTGTCGTGACCATCATCAACCAGAGTTTGCTGGATGCGGGTACGAACATCAACGTGTCGCTTGAAAGCAACACCTACTACGGCATGCAGCGCAAGACGATGTTTGGGGTGAATTTCCAATACGACTTCTCGCGCGACTTCCAGTTTGGCGGTACCTTCCTTCACCTCGGTGAAAAACCGCTCACGACGAAGGTTCCCATGGGTAGTGAACCCTTGAACAACACCCTTTGGGGCGTCAACTTCGCATGGAAGAAGGAGAGTCAGTGGCTCACCGACATGCTCGACCGCCTCCCCCTCCTGAGTTGTTCAGCGCCCTCATCCATCAATGTAACGGGCGAATATGCCCAACTCATTGCGGGCGCCAACTCCGACGCGCAGGGCAATGCCTCCTACATCGACGACTTTGAAGACACGAAGGGCGAAATTGACATCTCTACGCCCTCTGAATGGATGCTCTCCAGCGTACCCTCATTCTTCCCCGAAAGCCAATATATTGACGATGTGCGTTCGGGGTACAACCGTGCGCGCCTGGCTTGGTACTATGTTGACCCACTCTTCACCCGCCGTTCTTCGTCGCTCACACCGGGGCACATCAAGGGCGACCTCGCCCAACTCTCCGACCCCGACGTGCGTGAGATTTATCAATCCGAACTTTTCCCCAACAAGTCCATAAATTATAAGGAGTCGGCTACGCTCAACGTGCTCAACCTGGCATTCTACCCCAACGAGCGCGGACCGTACAACCTCGACCCCAACCTTGACCGCGACGGTCACCTCTCTGCCCCCCGCACCCGTTGGGGCGGCATGATGCGTCGTATCGACAATTCCGACTTCGAAACCGCCAACATCGAGTACATCGAATTCTGGATGATGGACCCCTTCATCAAGGCGCGTGAAAACGGATTGGATTGCTCGGGCGACCTCTATTTCAACCTCGGTGAAGTGTCGGAAGACGTGCTCCACGATGGTAAGAAGTTCACCGAGAGCAGTATGCCCACCGATGGTTCTGCAAGTTATATTGAAACCAACTGGGGACGCGTACCTACCGCTAACAGTGTGACCTATGCCTTTAACTCTTCAGGCAATACGCGCCAACTTCAGGACGTGGGTTACAACGGTCTCACCTCCGAAGAAGAACGTGATTTTGGCATCTACCGCGATTACCTCCAACAGGTGCAGTCTCGTGTGCGCCCCGAAGTCTACGACTCCATCCTGAAGTCCCCCTCTGGCGACAAGTACCACTACTTCCGTGGTTCCGACTTCGATGCCGTACAGATGAGCATCAAGGACCGCTACAAGTGGATCAATAACCCCAACGGCAACTCCGTGGCTACCGACCAGTCGCCCGAATCTTACAGCACGACATATAAGACAACTCCCGACGTTGAAGACATCAACCAGGACTACACCCTCAACGAATACGAAAAGTATTTCCAGTATCGTGTGCGCATCGAACCCTCACAGATGCAGGTCGGTCAGAATCACATTGTCGACAAGCGTGTTGCTTCAGTCAAGATGCGCGATGGTGTCACTCGCGAAGTGGCGTGGTATCAGTTCCGCATTCCCCTTTCTGAATACGAAAAGCGCCAGGGCAACATCTCCGACTTCTCCAGCATCCGCTTCATGCGTATGTTCATGACTGGTTTTGAGCATCCCGTTGTGCTCCGCTTCGCAACGCTCAACCTCGTGCGTGGCGACTGGCGTGTGTACGAACAAGCGCTCTATGCCGGCAAGTCTCCCGACGCCAGCGGTACCCTTGCCGTTTCTGCCGTAAACTTTGAGGAAAACAACGAGAAGACACCCGTCAACTACGTCATTCCTCCCGGCATCTCCCGCGTCATTGACCCTGGTCAGGAACAGTTGCTTCAAAACAACGAACAGGCCTTGGCGATGACCGTTGAAAACCTCGCCACGGGCGATGCTCGAGCAGTGTATAAGAACACCGCCCTCGACCTCCGCCGCTACCGCCACCTTCAGATGTTCACCCACGCCAATGCGCTCGTGGGCGATGAAAGTTTGCAGAACGGTGATGTCAGCCTCTTCGTGCGCCTCGGTTCCGACTATAAGAACAACTTCTACGAATACGAAATTCCCCTTACCGTCACCCCCGCAGGCATTTATTCTTCCTCTACGCAAGGTCGCGAAGCCGTGTGGCCCGCCGCCAACATGCTCGACATCGACCTCAGCGTGCTCACCAATGCCAAGCGCAACCGCAACCGCGGACGCGCCATGGGACTCACCAGTTATTCCGAACTCTACTCGGAATACGACGCCAACAACCCCAACAATAAGGTGAGCGTCATGGGTAATCCCTCGCTCGGCGAAGTGCGCACCGTCATGATTGGTGTGCGCAACAACTCACGCAGCGTCAAGAGCGTAGAAGTATGGGCCAACGAACTCCGCCTCCAGCAATACAGCAACGAGGGCGGTTGGGCTGCTCGCGGAACGGTCAACCTCCAACTCTCTGACATTGCCACGGTCAATGCCATGGGACATATCGAGACCGTTGGTTTCGGAGGACTCGAAGAAACCGTAGCGCAGCGCCGTGATGATGACCTCAAGGAATACAGCATCACCACCAATGTGCAACTCGGACGCCTCCTCCCCGAAAAGGTGAAACTCACCGCTCCGCTCTATTACAGTTACAGCAAGCAGGTGACCTCACCCAAGTACAATCCGCTCGATACCGACATGACGATGGACGATGCCCTCGCTGGGGCAACCGCTGCCGAAGCCGACTCCATCCGCAACATCGCCGAGCGCGTGGTTGAAACCACCAACTTCTCCATCTCGGGTTTGCGCTTCAACATCGCGACGAAGAGCACGCCTATGCCCTACGACCCCGCCAACTTCTCGTTCTCTTACGCCTATAATTCGAGAAACACTACGGGCGAAACCACCGTGTGGGAAAAGGACCAGGACTGGAAGTTTAATTTCAATTACAACTACTCGCCCAACTTCCAACCCTTCGAACCCTTCAAGGGCATCAAGAGTCGCTCCTCATGGTACAAGATTCTCAAGGAGTTCAGTTTGAATTACCTGCCCCAGAATGTCACCTTCAACACCGACATCACCCGCAGTTACTACGAACATCAGGAGCGCGACATGGAGAACCTTGACAACCACTCGTTGCCCCTCACATGGTCGAGCGACTTCTTCTTCAACCGCAACTTCTCGCTCCGTTGGGACCTCACGAAGAACATTCAGATGAACTTCTCATCTGCCACAAATGCAGAAGTACAACAGCCTTATACGCCTGTCAACAAACATCTCTATCCCGATGAATATACGGCGTGGAAAGACTCTGTGTGGACCAGTCTCAAGCACATGGGTACGCCATTGACCTATCAGCAGCAGACGAATGTCACCTTCAACCTGCCCATCAACAAACTCCCCATCTTCGACTGGATTCAGAAGACGAGTGTCACCTACAATGCCACCTACAACTGGACCCGTGGTGCCGACCTCGACGATGGCAGTTCATTGGGCAATACGATTGCCAACTCTCGCAATGTTAATGTCTCCAGCGGTTTCAACTTCGAGACGCTCTACAACCACTCGAAGTTCCTGAAGGAAGTCAACAAGAAGTTCGCCTCTTCAAGCACGACCAAGAAGAAACCCGCCGACAAGGAAAACAAGGCCTTCGTTAAGGAATATACTTTGAAGACCGACACCACCCTCACCATCATCCACAACCAGCGCTCGAAGAAGTTGCGCGTCACCGCCCTTCGTCCCGACGGTTCGAAATATATGGTGAGATACAAGGTGCTCGACAACAACCGCATCGAACTCCTCACGCGCGACACAGCACGCATCAAACTTGTTGTGGCACCCAAGAAGCGCGCCGAGGAACAACTGTGGTATAAGGTGGCACAACACGGCACACGCTTCCTCATGATGCTCCGCCGCGTCAACGTAAGTTATAAGAACACCTACAACCTCTCCGTTCCTGGGTTCCTTCCCAATGTGGGCGATATGTTCGGTCAGCGCACGGGGGGCGGCATGGCACCAGGTCTTGATTTTGCCTTCGGTCTTGTGGGCGATGACTATGTCACCAAGGCCGTCGATCGTGGATGGTTGCTCTGCTCTGATAGTATCGTTACTCCCGCTACTTCCAGTCAGACCGAGGACTTCCAACTCAAGGCAACACTCGAACCCTTCCGCGACTTCAAGATTGACCTCACGGCATCGCGCAACCGCAACAAGTCAAACAGCATCCAGTATATGTTTGACGGCATGCCCACGAATGCCTCTGGTTCATTCTCCATGACCACCATCTCTATTGGTTCGGCATTCGAAGGCACTGGTTCTGCCAGCAACGGGTTCAATAGTCCTACCTTCAACAAGTTCGTAGGTCTGCTTGACACCTATCAGGCACGCGCCCAGGCGAAGTACGAAGGTGCCGTTTATCCCGCTGGAACAGCCCTTGCTGGTCAGCCCTACAACCCCGAAAACGGAGTGGTCGACCGCTACTCTTCAGAAGTGATGATTCCCGCCTTCCTCGAAGCCTATACAGGTAAGAAGAACATGGGACTCTTCCCCGCCCTCTCGGCCATCCTTCCCAACTGGAATGTCACCTATTCCGGACTCGGTAAGCTTGCCTTTATGAAGCGCTACTTCAAGAGTTTCAACATCAACCACGGTTATAAGAGCGTTTACAGCATCGGTTCGTACAGCAGTTTCAGCAGTTACTGCGAATACATGGGAGGCATCGGTTTCATCAACGACGTTGCCACAGGCAATCCCGTTCCGTCTTGTCCCTTCGACATCTCTACCGTAAGCATCAACGAAGCCTTCTCTCCCCTTCTCGGTGTAGATATGGCCTTCAAGAATGGCATGACGGTAAAGGTAGAATACCGCAAGACGCGCGTTGTAAACCTCTCCATGACAGCGCAGCAGATCAACGAAACCAGTTCTAACGATTTCGTCATCGGTATGGGTTACAAGATTGCCGACATCAACCTCTTCGCTCCCAAGCGTAAGGTGCGCAAGGTAAAGAGCCGCACAACACAGCGCACGGAAGAGGGAGAAACGAAGTCCAGTGGTTCGAAAACGAATGCCAAGGGCTTTGCCCAAAGCCTCAACATCCGTTGCGACTTCTCGCTCCGCAATCAGTCGGCCATCAACCGCGACATCCTCACGATGCGCTCTGAAGCAACCTCTGGCAACAAGGCACTCCAGATCAGCCTCTCTGCCGACTACGCCTTCTCAAAGTTCATCACCATGACGGCATATTACGACCGCCAGTTCAACGAACCCCTCCTGACCTCGTCGTCCTACCCCACAACAACACAGGACTTCGGGATCACGATAAAGTTTAAGTTGACACGATGAGGAGAGAGGACAACGGACAACAGACAACGGACAGAGTAAAGATAAAAGATAAAAGATAAAAGAGTAAAGAGTAAAGATACCTTGCGGGACGGTATCAGTGAGTAGTGAGTAGACCATGCGGAACATCACTCGTTTATCTCGCTGACTATCTTGTCTACTTGTACCTTGTTTACTCGTCAACTATAAATCGTTTATCTCGAAAACTATCTTGTCTACTCGTACCTCGTTAACTTGTCAACTTAAAGTGTAAAGATACCTTGCGGGGTGTTTTCCCTGAAAGGGATTTAATCTACCAGCGAAGGGTAACGCCCTGGACAACTGCCGTGCGGAATGTGAACGTAGAGACGTCATATTATGGCACTGCTGTCCCAAAGATTTTCGCAAACCATCTCGTATTTGCTAAAATATCAACAACTTATAAAGAAAAATATTTACGGAAGATTTTAGAATGGAGTATTGTGCTAATTTCATACAAACTTTCATTTTGTCACAATATGC
>JBGVPF010000029.1:0-51019 GCA_045126825.1 Alloprevotella sp. | reverse complement strand
GAGAACACGAATTGCACGAATAACACGAACCGAAGGTCGCGCAAGTCAATCCTTGCGGGGTGTTATCTTTGCTTATCGCATACGAACCAAAGGTCGCGAAAGCAATTGCACGAATACCATCCGGATGGCATTCGTGTTATTCGCCTCTGAATAAGAAATATTCATCCCGCATGGAGATTGACTTGCGCGACCTTCGGTTCGTGTTATTCGTGAAATTCGTATTCTCTTAAACATAGAAATTCTCGTTTTTTTCGGTTGAATATCGATGAGGGGGATTGTATGAGTACAACTATCCATCAAACAAAGAGTTATCTATATTTACCGGACAGCAATATAAAAATACAAATAAAACTGTCCCAACTTATTATTATACCGCTACTAAAAAGCGAAAGCAGAACCTATGTTGAGACTTATTTATTACTTTTGTACACCGAACTAATCCCAAAAAACATCATAGAATGAAACTCAACAATATAATCATACTATTACTATACCTCACAACTTCACAAATTGTACTTGCAACGAATCATACAGATAATCCTCCATCCAAGACTTCTGTAAACGCACTAAACATCAATGACCTAACTTCTCACATCCAAATTCATGGATACGCACAAGCTGGTTTCACCTACGCTCATTCTAATGGCAACGAAACGAACACTTTCGACTTAAAGCGCTCGCTCGTATGGGCAAATGGTGACATTACCGACAAGTGGTCGTTCCTTTTCATGCACGACTTTTCGAGCGTTGTTCAAGAATATTATACGGACTACCGCCTCACCAACAACAAGGCATTAACCGTGAGATTTGGGCAATTTAAGCATGGACTTACGTATGAGAACGTGCTTTCCCCTACTGGTCAAGAAACGATTGATGTCTATTCTGAAGGAGTAACGTATCTCACAGGATGCGGAAGTGACCCACTTTTGGGTGTGCAATACGGGCGTGATCTTGGCATTGCGCTCTACGGCGAAACCAACAAAGGGAAATTTCGCTACGAACTTGACATCATGAACGGACAAGGGATAAATTGTAAAGACGGCAATGCGGAGAAAGATTTTATCGGAAGGTTAGAGTGGCGCCCCCTTGAAGGACTTCATTTCATCACTACCGGACAACTTGGCCGAGGACACGCTATTGCGACCTCACTTTACAACCCCGAAATTAAAGTTGGAGAAAATTACAAACGCAATCGTTGGTCGGTAGGTTTTAACTTCAAGTCCAAACCTTTGAATGTGCATGGTGAATATTTAGAGGGCAAAGACGGACGTGTTACCAGTCGTGGTGCATACCTTACAACCTGCATCCCTATTCGGGCAGACAAGTTTGACTTTGTTGTTTCCTACGATTTCTTTAATTTCAACACACAACTTGATATGCACCAACACAAGGTGGTGGCAGGAGTACAATACTGGTTCTACAAGAAATGCCGTTTTCAAGTGCAATACGTATATAAAAGCGCTACCGTGAAAGATGGTGTATTTCAACATACAGCCAACAATGCCATCATGTGCCAGATGCAAGTAAGATTCAACTAAACCACTCTGAATTTTACGATACTATAAACTATGGCAATAATATAGGTGTTGACCACGAAAACGCGTTTGTTTTATTGGGAACCACTAATGAACACAAATGAACACGAACCGAAGGTCGCGCAAGTCAATAGCCATCCAGTCTTAAATACCCCGAAAGGCTTAGAGTATAAATTAGTGTCCATTGGTAGCTAAACTAATAAGAGCACAAACCACTAAAGTAAGGATTATTTGTGTACTATTACTATTTTATTTCCAACCCTGGTAATTTTATTTCCAACCCTGGTAAATTTATTTCCAAGGCATGGAAATTTTATTTCCAGGGCATAAAAAAAATTTGGGAATAATAGGTTGACCACAAAGACTCGTTTGTTTTATTTGGAGCCACTAATGAACACTAATTTTCACTAATATCCATCCGGTCTTACATACTCCGCAAGGCATTAGTGTAAATTAGTGTCCATTAGTGGCTAAAATATTAAGAGTACAAAATCTTTGGGGTTAGGATTATTTGTGGACAAAGGTCACACGCAAGTAACTGCTATATTGTCGCCCAAAATTTTCTCGGTATGAAAATAAATTTTCTCGGCATAAAAAATTATTTTCTCGGCATGAAAAAAAAAATCAGAAACAACGTTTGTCTTTTAGCTGCCTCAAGAGTGTTCAGTAGTTGAAGGTATTATTAGAGTAAAACAACACCCAAACATGGTCAACTGCAATATCATCGCCTCTATTTATGAAAACGAATGGCATTGTGTCATAATGAGCGAACTGCTGCGTTGCTCCTCAAATTAGAACTTGGTCATGTACTTCAGTACACTCCCATCATCCTCAATTTCTACGTTTTGCATTTTACTCACTCCAACACAACTTAAGAGGGCGTGCCGAAATTTTGCATTTCGACACGCCCTTTAAATTTACGAACAAATTCAAAACTTACGCAAGAGAAGCGATGAATTCCTTCATTTCTGCCTGATGCGCTTCTACGCTCTGAAGGAGCTTGAACTGCGCCTTTGAACGTACAAGGTTGTGATCAGCATACTGAGTCTTGTAGTAAGTATCGCCGTTGATGTAGTCAGCGAGGAAGCGTACAGTCTGCATGTAGGGGAAGAGCGCTGCTGCGTAAGGCAAGTTTTCAACTTCAAGAGGAGTGATGAATGAAGCCGCTGACTTGAGGTAACCCTTTGCAAACGACTTAAAGATTTCCATATTGAAGTTTACATTATCAAGGTCCTTATCGTCTTCCTTACCTGTGTTAGCTGCTGAACGGAGGTAGTCACCAAAGTCAGAGAAGATAAAGTTAGGCATTACAGTATCGAGGTCGATAACGCAAAGCACATTGCCTTCCTGGTCAAAGAGGATGTTGTCCACCTTTGTGTCGCAGTGACAAATGCGCTTGGGGAGCTTACCTTCACGGTGGAGCTGTTCACCCTTACACATTTCTTCAGCACGCTTTTCGAGTTCGTCAACGAGCCACTGCACTTCAGCCAAACGACCAGCCTTGTTTTCAGCAACAGCTTCGCGGAGCTGCTTGAGGCGGAACTCCATATTGTGGAAATCCTTGATTGTTTCGCCAAGCTGAGCGGGGATGTCAGCGAGCATTGCCTGGAAGTTACCGAATGTTTCACCTACGATGTAAGAAGTTTCGGGAGTTACGGCAGTCATAGACTTTGTGTCGGGGATGAATGCCATTACACGCCAATACTTTGCACCGTCAAAGTAGAAATACTTTCCATCCTTTGTGGGGATGAAGTTGAGCACCTTACGGTCGATATCTTCAGTGCCAGCAGCTTCGAGCTTTGCACGGATGTGAGAAGTAACAGCGACGATGTTGTCCATCAACATTTCAACGTCGGGGAAGATAGCGTTATTCACATTCTGAAGCACGTAATCGGGCTGACCTTCTTCAGTCTTCACACGATAAGTAGTGTTGATAAGACCATTACCGAGGGGAGCAACTTCTACTACATTGCCCTGAATCGCAAACTGAGAAACAATTTCATTCATTGGAGTAAAGTATTTATAGGTTAATTATGTTATCTCTGTTGGGCAAAGTTAGCATTTTTTAAGCAAAGAGGAATAACATTCTGGCATATATTTCTAAAAAAATCCCTTGAAGCATTTGGAACTTGCTTCAAGGGATTGTCAATCTACACCTTTTTATATTAGGGGATAATCAAGGTTTGAATGTAATACACCAGTAGCCCCGCGAGATAACCCAAGAAAGAAATACCGGTAATCGTACGTAAGTACCAACCGAAACTAATCTTCTCAAGGCCCATCACAACTACACCTGCCGCACTACCGATAATCAGCATCGACCCACCAATACCTGCGCAATAAGCAAGGAGTTGCCAGAAAATGCCGTCGCAAGCAAAGTCGCCTCCCATACTGGGGTCGTACATTCCCATACAACCCGCTACGAGGGGCACGTTGTCCACAATGCTTGACGCAACACCGATAATACCCGTAATGAGATACTGATTGCCTGCCGCAACTTCATTCAACCACGCACCGAAACTCGACAAAGCCCCTATTTCTTGAAGCGTAGCAACCGTCATTAGGATACCTAAGAAAAACAAGATGGTAGGCATATCAATGCGCGAGAGAATGCTTGTCACGCGTTGCTTAGAAGAGGTGTGCTTATTGTGCGACTTGCGGAAAAACAATTCTGTAGTCATCCATAATACGGAAAGCGCCAGGAGTGCTCCCATGTAAGGGGGCAATCCCGTAAGCATTTTGAATACAGGCACAAAGACAAGTCCGCTCAAACCGATAATGAACACCGTCTTTCGCTCCTTCGCGCTAAACCCATCTTCTGATTGCTGCTCAAGGGCCACAGACGTGACAGGGAGTTCGCCCTTCAACGAATACTGGAGGAGGAACGTGGGCACGATAATACTGATAATACTGGGGATAAACAGGCTAAGGATAATGCCTTCCGTAGATACCAGGTTGCGTATCCAAAGCATAATCGTCGTGACATCTCCAATGGGTGAGAAAGCTCCACCAGCATTTGCCGCAAGGATAATCAAAGATGCGTAAATCATGCGTTCTTTGGAGTCCGTCACAAGTTTACGCAACACCATGACCATCACAATGCTCGTAGTGAGATTGTCCAACAAAGCAGAAAGGAAGAAAGTGATAAACGCTACTCGCCAGAGCAACTTTCGCTTACTTGAAGTGATGAGTGCATTACGAACAAAGTTAAACCCGCCGTTGGCATCTATAATTTCTACGATGGTCATTGCGGCCATCAAGAAAAACAAGATTTCGCACGCTTCACTCAAATGGTGCAACAAACTTGAATGCGCCACTTCTGATGGATTGGAGGTTCCCGTTATAAAATAATCCATTCCAAGGAAATAACAGGTCCATGAAGCCACACACATAAACAAGGCTATGGGCGCTTTATTGATTTTCAAATTGTGCTCAAGCACAATACACAAGTATCCCACGATGAAGATACCTATAATTAGAGTAGTAAACATATAGTTTTCGTCAAAGATTATTTTGGGGGAGACCATTCACTAAATCAGAATTCATTTGTATAATCTCCCCCCAATTTTTCCCTTATTTCTTGAGGATTTGCGTTAAGGCCTCAACTTCTGAAATATTCAATACGCGTACTTCCATTTGAGGTTCATACATCAAATCTACATACTTATATAATTGGATTGCTCCGAAAGTATTATCCTCTGCCAAGAGTGCGTCCATACGTACATTACCAATTTCCTTGGGCGAAGGCATGCCGGCGTCAAACTTTCCAGTAAGAACAAGTTGTTTCAAGTTCGCAAGTTGGTCTGCATCAAAATGCCACGACTTAAATGCCACCTTTGACATCGTAGGCAAAAAATACAACGACTTACCCCCTAAAAAATAACATACTACGGCAGCAATGATTGACCCTGCACCTAATCCCAAAAGCGTAGCTGCAGAGTTTTCTCCTTGAAATTCAAAATTCAGGGCATAATAGAAGAGACCTAAACCTATCACCAACAACAGCGCAGACAAGACAACATTCTTAACATCAAAACGGATTCCCAAATTGGGGTGTGTAAATTCTTTTATAGTATTCATAATTTTAGACAATAGATATAACGGAGGGATGTTCTCATACTCCTGGTATGTATCCCTCCTTAATGAATGTAATAAACAAGTATTCAGGCACAAACCAATAAGCGAAATGTATTATTTCACTCACTTGTTTGCACCTTATTCGTTGCATCTAAAAATTATGAATACCTAACGGATAATCTCCCTCAAAGCATAGACGTAAAAGAGTTTTGCCGTCGTGCAATAGTAGGGAGTTGACGCCGAAAATATGCGCCAAGAACAATGTTTAGAAAAGGAAGTTAAGTTTCTTACTCTGCGTCCCAATGATGTGGCAAACGAAGGTATGGAACGAGCAGAGGATGTGCGCACCGTTCGCTCGCAAGCAGTTTGCGGAACAGTTACATTCTGAACAACTTGTACGCCACAAACATCACTTCCTTTTGATATGTTTGAGTAATCGTAATAATCCTGTTGTTCACAAGTTTGTTGGGTAACACATTGTACGTATACCTCTTGCTCATTACTCGGTGTGGTATCACACCAAGCAGGGTTATTAAGCAACAAGCTCAATAACCCCAAAAGCAATGATATATACAATGTCCTCACCATAATATTTGTAGAAATCCTCGAAGCATAAGACCTGCTTCAAGCGAAATATACTACCGTTTTTAAATCAGAGGGATATTCAGCGCTGCACATTCCTTGCGCATCTCATCGGGCCAAATACTTGCCTGAATTTCACCGATGTGCGCCTTACGAAGGTAGAGCATGCAGAGGCGTGACTGTCCTATACCTCCACCAATACAAAGAGGAAGAGAGCCTTCTACGAGGCGACGGTGGAAGTAAAGTTCCAAACGCTCCTCTTTACCGCTTTCCTTGAGCTGGCGAAGTAGCGCTTCTTTGTCCACACGGATACCCATAGAAGAGAGTTCCACGGCACGATCAAGCACATCGTTCCACACCAAGAGGTCACCATTCAAGCCGGGCAAAACGCTATCTGCAGATACCGTAGAGTAATCATCATAGTCCGGTGCACGCATATCGTGAGGTTCGCCATTCGAGAGTTTACAACCAATGCCAATGATAAATACCGCGCCCCATTCTCGAGTAATTAAGTCCTCGCGCTCCTTTGCCGACTTATCGGGGTAGCGCTGTAGGAGTTCTTCGGCATGAATGAACTGCACATCTTCAGGCAATGAGGGAGTTAATTGCGGGAAGCGCTCACACACGAGAAACTCTGTGCGTTTCAAAGCAGCATAAATACATTTCACCGTGCGCTTCAAATATTCCACCGTACGCTGTTCGGGAAGAATCACACGCTCCCAGTCCCACTGATCCACATAAAGCGAGTGCAAATTTCCAAGTTCTTCATCCGCACGAATGGCATTCATATCAGTATAAATACCATAGCCTGGTTGCACTTCATAATCGGCAAGCGTCAAGCGTTTCCACTTTGCCAACGAGTGCACCACTTCAGCATGCGCATCCTGAAGGTCCTTAATGGGGAAAGTCACAGGGCGCTCCTTACCGCTGAGGTCGTCATTGATACCTAAACCACGAAGCACGAAGAGCGGTCCCGTCACACGACGGAGACACAATCCCGTAGCAAGGTTGTCCTGAAAGAAATCCTTGATGACCTTAATACCCTGCTCGGTTTCATATTTGTTGAGTACGGGAGAATATGCTGTTGGCTTAATTAGATAACTCATGGTTTAGTTTCGTTTTGTTATTGCGAGCGCAAAGATAGTAAATATTTGTTAGTGAAAATAATTAATCAACTTCTTTTTGCAAGCAACTACCCTCTATTTGAATAACTTTCGTCTAACCTACTCAAGCAAAGTTTTACAGAAGCACCTTTGCAAGACGCTCCCATAGGCGGATTAACCTTGGTAAGGCAGATTTCAACCTGCTCCACTAAAAAAAACTCATCCAGTAATCGTCGGGCAATGCGCATAACTACATGCTCTAACAACTTTGAAGGTACCTGCATTTCTGCTTTCACCACATCGTAGACAGCGGCATAGTTTACCGTCCCCGAAAGTTCATCATGGTTGTAAGCGGCAGCTGTTACATTCACATCAAGCACTACATCTGCAAGATAAGAACCTCCCACGATGCGCTCTTGTTCAAGCACACCGTGGAAGGCATAGAAGTCAAGGTTTGAGAGAGAGATTTTCATAGATGTTGAGGTTGGAAGGTTATCAGGTTTTGAGGTGATGAGGTTTTGAGGTTACCATGCGGTCTGCATAGTCTTAAAACCTTTAAGCGAAGCGACCTAAAACCTTATGACCTTACCATTTATCCACATCTACTGCTTCCGCAACTCTTACAAATCAAGCAACCTTCTTGATAAACAAGGGTTTCGCATCCACAGTTAGGACATTTCTGACCCGTCGCTTCCGTGCCGTCGGAAATGTATTTCTTCAACGCACGCGTCACACCATTCTTCCAAGTATTGATACTTTCAGAGTCGAGTTGCAACTGACCGACGAGTTTAATAACATTTGTCAAAGGCATGCGGTAACGGAGTACGCCGGAAATCAACTTGGCGTAGTTCCAATACTCCTTGTCGAATTTTTCAGAGAGTCCTTCAACCGTCGTTTTATATCCACGCTTGTTCTTAAACTGGAAGTCGTAGCGCTTCGTACCGTCGGGATTTTGGTTCTTAATAATAACCCCAGAAGTCACATGCTTGGGAAGCACAATACCTTCTTCATCGTCCATCAAACCCGTAAAGATTTCGTAGGGATGACCGTCGAGAAGTCCGACGAATGCCACCCACTTTTCCTTCTTATTTTGGAAGCGCACCACGTCACACTCCAATTCAACAGGACGAATCTCTGTAACCTGCGGCGGTTGGCAAACGGGAGCTTCGTCCTTTTTCTCCTTCTTTTCGGCACTCACAAGCACCCCGCTTCTACTGCCATCACGGTAAATGGTACAGCCCTTACAACCACTCTTCCAGGCTTCAATGTAGAGTTTGTTTACCAATTCTTCATCCACATCGGCAGGAAGGTTTACGGTCACGGAGATGCTATGGTCTACCCACTTCTGAATAGCCCCTTGCATTTTCACTTTCATGAGCCAGTCTACATCGTTTGCTGTAGCCTTATAATAAGGCGACTGCGCAACGAGTTCGTCAATTTCTTCCTGCGTGTAATTCTTGGTGGTATCCAATCCATTAACCTTCATCCAAGTCATAAACTTGGGGTGGTAAACGATGTATTCTTCAAAGGAGTCACCTGTTTCATCCACAAAGTCCACACGCACTTCGGGGTCGTTAGGATTCACTTTACGACGGCGCTTGTAAACGGGGAGGAATACGGGTTCGATACCGCTCGTTGTCTGCGTCATCAAACTAGTTGTTCCTGTAGGTGCAATCGTCAAGCAGGCAATATTGCGACGACCATACTTCACCATGTCTTCATATAGGTTGGCATCAACCTCTTTCAAGCGCAGGATGAAAGGATTATTCACCTCGCGAGCGGCGTCAAAGATTTGGAACGCACCACGTTCGCGCGCCATTTCTACCGATGAACCATAGGCTGCCACAGCCAACGTGCGCTGCACATTAACCGCAAAATCAGTAGCTTCCTGCGTTCCATAACGCAAACCAAGCGCTGCAATCATATCGCCTTCAGCCGTGATACCTACACCCGTACGGCGACCTTCTATAGCCTTTTGGTAAATCTTCTTCCAGAGTTGGATTTCTGTATGCTTCACCTCTTCCACTTGGGGATCGCTCTCAACTTTCTTCAAAATCTTCTCAATCATCTCCAATTCAAGGTCGATGATATCGTCCATCAAGCGCTGTGCCAAACGCACGTGCTTCTTAAAGAGGTCGAAGTTGAACGTTGCCTGGGGGGTAAAGGGATTTTCAACATATCCATAGAGGTTAATTGCCAAAAGTCGGCAACTATCGTAGGGACAAAGAGGAATTTCTCCACAGGGATTAGTAGAGATAGTGCGGAATCCAAGATCAGCATAACAATCTGGGATACTTTCACGAATAATTGTGTCCCAGAAAAGGACGCCGGGTTCAGCACTCTTCCATGCGTTATGCACAATTTTGCGCCATAAGGCAGAAGCATCTATACGCTTGCTAAACTGTGGTTGCTCCGCATCCACAGGATACTGTTGCATATAGGGTTGTTGGTTGATTGCTGCATTCATAAAGGCGTCATCAATACGCACACTCACATTTGCGCCAGTCACCTTACCCTGCGTCATTTTCGCATCGATAAACGCCTCTGATTCGGGGTGTTTAATGCTTACGGAGAGCATCAAAGCACCACGACGACCATCTTGTGCTACTTCACGCGTAGAGTTGCTAAAACGCTCCATAAAGGGGACAATCCCCGTAGAAGTCAATGCTGAATTACGTACGGGAGAACCTTTGGGACGCAGTTTCGAAAGGTCGTGCCCTACTCCACCACGGCGCTTCATGAGTTGTACCTGCTCTTCATCCTCCTTCATAATAGCACCATAAGAATCGGCATCACCTTCCACCCCAATCACAAAACAATTGGAGAGTGAAGCCACTTGGTAGGGATTACCGATTCCCGTCATGGGACTACCAGCGGGGATGATGTAGCGGAAATGTGCAAGAAGGTCGTACACCTCCTGTGCCGAAACAGGATTTGGATATTTCTGCTCAATACGGGCAATCTCATTGGCCAAGCGCCAATGCATATCCACGGGCGACTGCTCATAGATATTGCCATGACTATCTTTCATGGCATACTTATTCACCCAAACACGAGCTGCGAGTTCGTCACCCTCAAAATAATTCAGCGCTGCATTATACGCCTCTTCATAGGTATAGATTTTCTGTTCCACAGTTGTTTTAGATTTATGATTTTACATTGCAAAAATAGGTAAATAAGAAGAATTCTACACCTCAAAAAATATAAAAAATATAGGGCGAAATTAATTTTATTTTCTATAGGTTAGGCACGTAGTTAATTTGACAATAACTGGGACGTTTATTTAGGCATAATATAACAGTTGACCCCAATATAGTTTAAAAACTTACTTCAGAGGATTTAACCATCCGAAATGCCCCCGTAGGAGGGCACACTTGCATAACCGCGGGTAAGCAGGGCGAACCTGCGGTGGTACTATACGAAAGAATAAATCTATCGGTCCCCGTAGGAGGCCCCACAGCACCTAGATATGCTACAAATTGCTTTAACTTATCCGGTCGTTGTGGGTCCTCCTACGGGGACCGATAGAGAAACTCATCTGTTATTCTTAATCCGCAGGTTCACTGCGTTCACCAGCGGTTAGGCAAGTGTGCCCTCCTACGGGGGCAATGCATGCATAAATTCTAGATGGGTCAACTACTATATTATTGCATTTATTAATATAGAAGCAATAATTATTTTTGAGAATGATATATTCACCTTGCTTTTACTGACTAAAAAAAGGAGTTGTGTCATAATGAGCAAACTGCTTCGTTGCCCCTCAATTTCGGATATGGTCATGTACGTCAGCACACTCCTTCATCCTCAATTTCAGCGCCTTGCATTTTTCTCACTCTTACACAACTTAAGAGGGCGTGCCGAAATTTGCATTTCGACACACCCTCTCACCATAAAAACGGGATATGTATTAGAACATATTTGCGGGATAAACACCGTCTTCACCAAGCTTAGCGAAACGAGCTACTACTTCGGGGCGGTCTTCGGGATAAGTTACACCGAACCACTGTGAAGTTGTGTCGAGCACTTCGCAAGTTGCAGTGCCGTCGTTGATGAGCTTATCCACCATGAGGGGGATAAAGAATTCACTCTTGAGGTTTTCCATGTTCTTGGGGTCAGAAAGGAATTCCTTGAAGTACTCAACAGAGTGCTGGAAGTAGTCGGGAGTGAAGCCCCAGAAGTTCATAGAAACTGGAGTGTTGTCAGAGATAGCTACCCACTCGTCGTTTTCGTCCTGATACTTAACTACACCGTCAAAGCGCTGGATCTTAGTGCGTTCAACAACAGAAGTGAGGAGGTTCTGGTCATTAGTTTCGCAAACACCGCGGCTTACAGTACCTGATTCTGAAAGTGTGTTACCTACGCGGAAACCAACCATTGCATACTTGCCTGTAGAACCTTCGGGGAGTTCTGAAAGGAACTTACCCATTACCTGGAATGCATCGCGATCGTAGAAGTCGTCACAGTTCAATACTGCGAAGGGTTCCTTAATCACGTCCTTACCCATCATTACAGCGTGGTTAGTACCCCAAGGCTTCTGACGGTCTGCGGGGCAAGTAAAACCTTCGGGAAGAGCGTCGAGTGCCTGGAACACGAGTTCGCAAGGAATCTTGCTTTCGTACTTCTTGAGCACGATGTCGCGGAAGTCCTGTTCGAAATCCTTACGGATAACGAAAACGAGCTTACCGAAGCCAGCGTTGATAGCGTCATAGATACTGTAGTCCATGATAGTTTCACCATTAGGACCGAGCTTGTCGAGCTGCTTCAAACCGCCATAGCGGCTACCCATACCTGCAGCGAGGAGAAAGAGAGTAGGTTTCATTGTAAATTATTTATGTTTAAGGGTTTAGAAGTATGTTTTTTAGTAGACGAGTTGACAAGGTACGAGTAGACGAGAAGGTTGCTCAGCTAAACGTTTATAATTTCGCACGGTGGCTGTACTCTGTACTCTATTTTTACTTCTTCGCATTGTGCATAAAAAAGTCATCCATAATCTGAACGCCCTTTGGCGTTGCGCATCCGCGGAAGTAATTCAACACAAAGTTATTGAAGAGTTCGTAAGGCGTATATTTCCGGAATTCGTCGGAGGAGATAATGATGTCAAACTGCGTACTGATGATGGTATAAATAATCTCAAAATTAACATCTGAACGGAAGAGTCCTTGCTCTACACCCTTTGAGAGGTATTCCACCGCCATAACACGCTGTTCCTTTCGCATCTCCGCCATGTAAGCCACTAACTTGGGATACTTATGAAGGTCAGAGAAGAAACTGGGAGCCATCTCGCTCAACCCTTCCATCTTTATGCTGAAATCATAAAGCACGGGTTCCAACACATTCGCCGCATTCACTACACATTCATGTAGGCGGTCACGCTGCCATAGTCCTTCGGTCTTCACACAATAAAGCAGCAATGACTCCTTGTCCGTAAAAAGTTCATAGAGGGTACGCTTCGACATCGTAAGACTGTGAGCAATGTCATCCATTGTCACATCCTTAATACCGTTTTTTCGGAAAAGTTCCATCGCACTCTTTACGACTTTACTGCGCTTCTTCTCCTGTTCAATAGCTGTCCTCATTTGTGTTAACAAACCTTATTTACCAAGCAAAAATACAAATTTTATATAAACAACCCCCTCTCAAGGCAAAAAGTTTACTTAAAACTTCCTTTTTTTCTATAAAACCCTACTACAAGCCCTACAAAAATCGGATTTTTTGTATTTTTGCAATTCACAAAAACTAAACAAACACCCCGATGGTGAAAGGAGAACCAACGTACGAAGTAAGCGCAGAGAACAAACTTATTTGTACTTTACCTTACGAGAAGGAGGTCAAGACCACGAAATGGGGTTAGAGAAGAAAGTTCTCACAAATCCCTGTTAACCCTTTACCCTTCATTGTTAACCCCTCACCGTTAACCGTTTCTCTTCCCCATCACCCAATCCCTACTTATATGGCAAAGATTACCAAAGAAGCTGCCTTGCTTTATCACTCGCAGGGCAAACCCGGTAAGATTGAAATCGTACCCACGAAGCCTTACCGCACTCAGACAGACCTTTCGCTCGCCTACTCTCCCGGTGTAGCAGAGCCTTGCTTGGAGATTCAGCAGAATCCCCAGGACGCATATAAATACACCAACAAGGGCAACCTCGTTGCCGTAATTTCTAACGGTACTGCCGTGCTCGGATTGGGCGACATCGGCGCCATGAGCGGCAAGCCCGTGATGGAAGGTAAGAGCCTTCTCTTCAAAATCTATGCGGGCGTAGATGCCTTTGATATTGAAGTGGATGAGAAGGACCCCGAAAAGTTCATCCAGGCAGTTAAGGCGATTGCCCCCACCTTTGGAGGTATCAACCTTGAAGACATCAAGGCGCCCGAGTGTTTTGAAATTGAGCGTCGCTTAAAGGAAGAACTTGACATCCCCGTGATGCACGACGACCAGCACGGTACTGCCATCATTTCTTGTGCGGGGCTTATCAATGCCCTTATTGTGGCAGACAAGAAGATTGAGGACGTCAAGATTGTAGTAAACGGTGCAGGTGCCGCAGCGATTTCATGTACAAAACTCTACTGTGCCTTTGGTGCGCGCCACGAGAATATTGTGATGCTCGACTCTAAGGGCGTTATTTCTAAGGATCGCCCCGGTCTCAATGCCCAGAAATTGGAGTTTGCCACCTCTCGCACGGACATCCACACGCTTGAAGATGCCATCAAGGGTGCAGACGTATTCGTAGGCCTCTCAAAGGGTAATGTGCTCACGAAGGATATGGTGCGCACGATGGCAAACAAGCCCATCATCTTCGCCCTTGCAAATCCCGTTCCCGAAATTTCTTACGAAGATGCCAAGGAAGCGAACCCCGAAGTGTTGATGAGCACGGGTCGCACGGACTATCCCAACCAGATCAACAACGTTATCGGTTTCCCCTACATCTTCCGTGGTGCGCTCGATACTGCAGCTTCGGCGATCAACGAAGAAATGAAGATGGCTGCCGTTCGCGCGATTGCCGACCTCGCACGCCGTCCCGTACCCGATATTGTGAACCGCGCGTACCAGGTGCGCAACTTCACCTTTGGTCCCGACTATTTCATCCCCAAACCCGTTGACCCCCGCCTTATCACAGACGTTTCTATGGCTGTGGCAAAGGCTGCGATGGATAGCGGTGTGGCGCGCAAACCCATTACGGACTGGAAGGCATACCGCCAACAGCTCCGTGAACTCATGGGGCAGGAAAGTAAGCTCACGCAAAACCTCTACGACACCGCTCGCCTCTCACCCAAGCGAGTAGTGTATGCCGAAGGTACACACCCCAAGATGCTCGAAGCCGCCGTGCGTGCTAAAGAAGAAGGCATCTGCCGCCCCATCCTCCTCGGTAATGATGTGCAGATTCGCCAGATTGCTGCGGAAATGGACCTCAACCTCGAGGGCATTGAAATCCTCAACCTCCGCGACGAAGCAAAGGCAGCACCCATGCGTATGCGCTACGCTGAAGTGCTCGCCAAGCGCAAGCAGCGCGCTGGGTATACCCTTCAGGAAGCCATCGATAAGATGTACGAGCGCAACTACTTCGGCATGATGATGGTAGAAATGGGTGATGCCGATGCCTTTATTACAGGGCTTTACACCAAGTATTCTAACACCATCAAGGTGGCTCACGAAGTTATCGGCGTACAACCCGGTTTCAACCACTTCGGTGCGATGCACATCGTCAATTCCAAGAAGGGCGTTTACTTTATTGCCGACACGCTCATCAACCGCCACCCCGACAACGATACGCTCTACGACATCGCCAAGCTCTCTGCCAAGACCGTGCGCTTCTTCAACCGCACGCCTGTCATGGCAATGGTGTCGTACTCTAACTTCGGTACCGACAACGTGGGTTCTCCCACTATCGTCCACAAGGTTGTTGACCGCATGCAGGCAGATTTCCCCGACCTCGCTATTGACGGTGAAATGCAGGTGAACTTTGCCTTCGACCGCGACCTGCGCGACGACAAATATCCCTTCACACGCCTCCGCGGCCTCGACGTCAATACGCTCATCTTCCCCAACCTTACCTCTGCCAACAGCAGTTATAAGATGATTAAGGGCATGTCTGACGACTGTGAAGTAATCGGCCCGATTCAGATGGGACTTAACAAACCCATCCACTTCACCGACTTCGAAAGTTCCGTACGCGACATCGTCAATATCACCGCCGTAGCTGTAATTGACGCTATCGTGTTGGAAAAGAAGTGGCAGTAAAAAGTCCCTCACATATTATAAAAGACCTCAAAGCGTATGTCCGCACACGCTTTGAGGTCTTTATTTTGTGAAATAACACACATAGGTTTACCCACACGTTTCTCTGATATAGAACCACTAATATGATCACGAATTCTTTGGGGTTATGGTTATTAAGTGGTCTTCCACCCCACTTTTACATCCCGCAGATACGATTAGTAGTTCAAATGAAATAACCGTGAGTACGCTTTGGCGCACCCACGGTTTGTGAATCTATTGTATGTTCACCTTAAATTCTCTAACGCACCACAGCACGCACCGAGCGCCCGTGGTAGCGGTCGACGCCGTAGTAACCGTAACTGCCCGAGCTGAAGTTAAGCCCAATCGCGTAGTAACGCCGACTGATGTAGGGCGAACTCGACCAATAGCGGCCGTCAGAAACGACGTCGCGGAGGTCGCCCCTGTCGAGATACCCCGCAGCGGGGAGAAAAATGCTGTTACCATTATCGCCAGTCACTTTATAACCATTGACACCGTTTTGAGTAGTCCAGGTCCAAGTACACTTTGTTTTCAGTTCGTCCAGTTCTTCATTAGTCGGAATACGCCACTCAGCACCCATATTCACATAAGCCGCATCATCATCAAGATATAGACATATTCCATCTGTAGTATATTTGTTAATTGTAGAAGAAGAACCATCACACCACTTATAATCATTCCAATAATAGTAATCCTTAGGTTCCGTTTCTCCCCAAGCGAAGTAATCACCATACGCCTCTGGAGTAGAAGCACCTACATTACGATCAGCCCAAAGTGTACCGCTGGGGAGACCGAGGTCAACGGCATTATAAGTAATGCGATTTAACTTTTCACCTTCCGTCAAAGTATAAGCATACGCTGTACCTGCCACGAAATCCTTACCCGCAACTTCATACTTGATATACTTACCGCGTTCATCCGACAAGGTAATTTCAAGCGTTTCACCATCGAGGTTTGCAGGCGCCATCATAAAGTAGATGGTAGAAGTTTCGTTGTAAGCAACTGTAAAATTGTCAAGGGGGATGTTATGTATATTCGTTGAAGCGGTTGAAGTAATATGGGGATCCATAGCCGTCAAGTCAATCGTTCCCGCCTCAACAAAAGCAGGTGTACTTGCCTTCAAAGCAACATTCGTAAGCGTCTTTGCTTCGCCCAAGTCCGTCTGCAACATAACCAACGCGCCCATGTGCTGCATATCAAAAGCCACTGCGCCATTAGAGGGCGTAGTTACGCTTGCTGCCATGAAATCATACGCACCGAGGTGGGCAGTAGACGCGTTACCATCTTGTCTCTGTCCTTCGTAACTCACAGGAATTGCCGTCAAGTCGCGGTTGTAGAAATTGTGGGGATAATATGCGGCGTAAGTAGAAGAGGCTTTCAATGCCCAACCGCCACCATTAAAGGTTGCAGTCTGCATGCCCGCACCTTCATCCATGGCGAAAGAAACTTGGTCGCCCTTGTTGGGGAAGATACCCACGACGTCGCCCGCTTCCCAAAGAAAGTTTACACCTGAATTGCTAATTACTACAGAGGAACGCGTTGCGCCGTCAACTTGAAAGTCCTTACCCGTAATGCTAATGCGCTCCAGTGTCTTACCATTATTGAGGTTCAAAGATTCGTCCATCGCTGCGTCTTCTCCGCAGGCTACAAGGGCGGAGAGTGCCAGCAGAGTGGTAGTGGTTTTAAGAATTTGTTTCATAGTTTATTAAATTGAAGAACTAATTACTATTGCAAAATCAGTCCGGCAGGCGCTCTCCCCCTGTTTATAGGGGGAGGGGACCGCCTTGGCGGTGAGGGGGTGCAAAACAAAAACTGTTTGCACCTGTTAAGAATTAAAGATTAAAAATATTAAGGGTACTTCACCTGCAATCTGCACCCCCTCACCACTTCGTGGTCCCCTCCCCCTATAAACAGGGGGAGAGCGCCATCCGGATTATTCTCCCTCCTCTTCCCAAGGGAACTCCTTTTTCTGAGTTCCCCACGGCATAGGAGGATTTGTAATTGAGGGATTACCGCTGGAGGCTAACACCGATTGGAAGTCAAGAAGCAACGTCTTAACTTCGGGGCGTACATACGTACGTAATTTTGAGTTGTTTTTGTTCATAAAAACATCATGCATTTAAGTGAATCTTATTGCGTTACATAATTTTATACCAGTTACCGCATAGACACAAAAAAGCGTGAAGCTTCGCATTGTTGCTCGCTTCACGGTTAGAGGCTCCTGAGAATTGCCCTTCGTAATCGAAACGAGCAATGCCAAAGCCCACGCTGATATGTATGTACAACTCCTATAGTCCGAACTTGCTAACGGCATAAGGATACGCGATTAGCTGTCGGAATGAAGTATGTATAAACACACCCACGGGGCATTCACATTGCTTTGCTTTTGATTACGAACGAAATTTTCTCAGGATTTCTAACCGCCAAAACCAAAGCGTGGTAAACGCCTTTTCTATGTCTTGTCCCTACCTACTTGCATCCAAATTAAGAGGAAACAGTCGGCGTAGGACTTTGCAAAATTACACAAAGATTCTGTACTGCAAGGTATAAGGAAATAAAAAGAGTCGTATAATATATTATTGTGTTTCCCACTCCCCTACTTTTTCCCCTAAACAATATGCATCTCAAAAAAAATACTTACCTTTGCTCGTTAGTATATCTTCAATACGGTAAGAAGTAATGATTGACAATTCTGCATTCTCGCTACTCACACAGATAAACACACCTGAAGACCTTCGCAAATTGAAGGTAGAGCAACTGCCTCAACTTTGTCAGGAGTTGCGCCAATACATTTGGGAAGTGCTGGCTCAAAACCCAGGACACTTGGCTTCAAGTTTAGGTGTTATCGAATTGACCGTGGCGCTCCATTACGTATATAATACCCCCTACGACCGCCTTGTGTGGGACGTAGGGCATCAAGCGTATGGTCATAAGATTTTGACGGGGCGCCGTGAGAATTTCCATACCAACCGTAAGTTGGGAGGTGTAAAGCCCTTCCCTTCTCCCCAGGAAAGCGAATACGACACGTTTGCCTGCGGACATGCTTCCAACTCCATTTCTGCAGCCCTCGGTATGGCTACTGCAGCGCTTCAGAACGGACAGGAAGACCGACGCGTGGTGGCAATTATTGGCGACGGCGCCATGAGTGGCGGTTTGGCTTTTGAAGGACTCAACAACGCCTCAGACACGCCCAACAACATGCTCATCATCCTCAACGACAACAATATGAGCATTGACCGTGCCGTGGGGGGAATGACCAACTACTTGATGCAGTTGCAGACGAGCAACCTCTACAACCGCCTGCGCTTTAAGTTGGCACGCAAGATGACGGAATGGGGATGGCTCAATGAAAACCGTCGCCGCTCCATCCTGCGCTTCAACAATTCCGTAAAGGCGTTGCTTACGAACCAGCAGAATGTCTTTGAGGGCATGAACATCCGCTACATTGGTCCTACGAATGGACACGACGTAGTGGAGTTGGTGCGCATCCTCAAGGAAATTAAGAATATGAAGGGTCCCAAACTGCTGCACCTGCACACGGTGAAAGGTAAAGGTTTTAAGCAGGCAGAAGAGAACCCCACCGTTTGGCACGCACCTGGTCTTTTCGACACGGAAAACGGCGAACGCATTAAGGAAGCAAGCACGGGAAAGCCTCCGCGCTTTCAAGATGTATTTGGCGATACGCTTCTTGAATTGGCAGAACAGAATGACAAGATTGTGGGCGTTACGCCCGCGATGCCAACAGGTTGTTCTATGAACACCATGATGCGCGCGATGCCCGACCGCACCTTTGACGTGGGTATTGCCGAAGGGCATGCTGTAACTTTCTCAGCTGGGATGGCAAAAGAAGGCAGAATGCCTTTCTGCAACATCTATTCTTCATTTGCCCAGCGTGCGTACGACAATATTATTCATGACGCAGCACTGCTGAATTTGAATTTGTGTATCTGCTTAGACCGTGCTGGGCTTGTGGGCGAAGATGGACCTACGCACCACGGAGCGTTTGACCTTGCAGCACTGCGCGCCATTCCTGGCATCACTATTGCATCTCCCTATGACGAATGTGAATTGCGCCGACTGATGTACACGGCACAACTCCCCGAAAAGGGCACCTTCGTCATCCGCTATCCTCGTGGAAACGGCAGACTCACGGATTGGAGATGTCCGCTTGAACCTATTGAGGTGGGAACGGGACGCATGATGAAAGAGGGTAAGCATTTGGCGATTATCACATTAGGTCCCATCGGAAATATTGCCGCAGATGCTATTGCTACTTACGAAGCGGCACACCCCGAAGTGAAGATTGCACATTACGACCTGCGCTTCCTCAAACCGTTGGACGACACCTTACTCCACAATATAGGCAAGAACTTCCAGCACATCATCACGCTTGAAGATGGCTGCTTGAAGGGTGGTATGGGCAGTGCACTGCTCGAATTCTTTGCCGACAACGGTTATACCCCAAAAGTAACTCGCCTCGGCATCCCCGACCGCTTTATAGAACACGGCAGTGTGCCCGAACTTTATGACATTTGTGGTATTGACGAATCACATGTATTGAAGGCTATAGAAAAGGTGAACGAGGAACGATGATAGGTGAAAGGTGAAAGGTGAAAGACCATGCGGGGTATACTATCGTTAATCTCGGCATCTATCTCGTACCTTGTCTACTCGTCAACTAAATCTACACAACGAGGATAGCCTCACCATTTAGGGGGAGGTTGGAGGGGGGCGCTCGTTTACTCGTACCTCGTCCACTCGTCAACTTAAAAATATGAAAATCATCATTGCTGGTGCTGGTGCTGTTGGTACGCACCTTGCCCGACTCCTTGCGAGGGAGAAGCATGAAATAACCCTCATTGACGAATCGTCCACAAAGTTGGACGGACTCATGGGGAATATGGACATCATGACGATGGTAGCATCGCCGACGTCCATCACTAACTTACGCACAGCTGGAGCGGACCACACCGACCTCTTTATCGGCGTGACCCCCGACGAGGCGCGTAATATGACTTCGTGTATGCTCGCTCATAAGTTGGGGGCAAAAAAGACGGTGGCGCGAGTGGACAATAGTGAGTATATCACCCCCGAATTTCGCTCTTTCTTTAAGGAAGCGGGCATCAACTCCATCGTTTATCCCGAAATGCTGGCAGGAAAGGAAATCAGTCACGACCTCTCACGTTCTTGGGTGCGCCAATGGTGGGAGTTTGAAGATGGTAAACTCATCCTACTCGGCGTAAAGGTGCGCGAAAACTCCAGCATTGTCAACATCCCCCTCAAGGACTTTAGTAAGCCCGATGATCCCTACCACATTGTGGCGCTGAAGCACGGTACAGAGACACTCATTCCCCGTGGGAACACCTGCATTACGCCCGATGATATTGTCTACTTTATGACAAAACCCGAACACCTTGAGCAAATCAAGCAGTTGGCGGGTAAGGAGGGGTATAAGGAAATCAAGCACGTCATGTTCCTCGGCGGCAGTTCTACAGCCATTCACACCATTAAGAACATGCCCAAGACGATGACCGCCAAGGTTTTTGAAACCGACCCCAAACGCGTAGAAGAATTGGCAGACATCTTCTTGGAAGAAATCGATGAAGGACAAATCACTGTGCTCCAAGCAGATGGTCGCGATATGAATCTCTTGCAAGAAGAGAATATTGCCTTCACCCAAGCCTTTGTTGCGACTACAGAAAACTCTGAAACAAACATTCTCGCCTGCCTTGCTGCAAAGCGCATGGGCGTGAGAAAGACAGTGGCGATGGTGGAAAACTCTGACTACATTGGCATGGCAGAAAGTTTGGACATCGGCACCATTATCAATAAGAAAACATTTGCCGCGAGCCATATCTACCAGATGATGCTCAAGGCAGACGTAGCGTCTCTCAAATCACTCACCATCGCCAATGCTGACGTAGCTGAAATCAAAGTTGCCAAAAACAGCAGGGTGAGCAAGAAACCCATTCGCGAACTCAAACTCCCCTTCAACGCAACCCTCGGTGGCTTTATCCGCAACGGGGAATGCCACCTCATTAATGGGAATACGCAACTCCAGGAGGGCGATACGGTTGTTGCCTTCTGCATAGAAGATGGCATCCATAAGTTGGAGAAATTCTTCTCCTCTAAATTTTCTTTAGGAGATCTGTTTTAAGGGAAGGTTTAAGGTTATAAGGGCGCTTCGCTTTAAGGGTTTAAGGACTACGCTGACCGCATGGCCTTCTCAAAACCTCATAACCTCACAACCTCACAACCTCAACAAATATGCTCAACCTTCGCCTCATAGCTCACGTCATCAGTTCACTCCTTTTGCTTGAAGCGATACTCCTATCTTCAGCATTTGGAGTGGGACTCTATTATAACGAGACGGATTATACCACATTTGGTATTCCCATCGCCATCACCTTGTTGTTTGCAATCATCCTCTTTCGTTGTGGACGGAAGGCGGTGAACAAATTAGGTCGACGCGATGGCTACCTCATCATCTCCTCAACGTGGATCATCTTCTCCATCATTGGGATGTTGCCCTTTCTTATTGGCGGGAGCACATCCAACGTAGCCCATGCGTTCTTTGAAACAATGTCGGGATTCACTACAACGGGAGCAAGTATTTTCACGAACATCGACGCACTTCCCCACTCCATCCTCTTCTGGCGCAGCATGACGCATTGGATAGGCGGGATGGGTATCGTATTCTTCACCGTTGCGATATTACCCACGATTGGAAGTGGCGACCAAAAGTTATTCTCCGCAGAATCTACGGGACTCAAAATTGGGAAGTTACACCCCAAGATTTCGACAACAGCGCGCTGGATGTGGAGTTTATACCTCATCATGACCATTGCCTGCACTACAGCTTACCACCTTGGGGGCATGGATATGTTTGACGCTATTAACCATGCTTTTTCAACAGTAGCAACGGGAGGGTTCTCTACACACCAGGCAAGTATGGCTTACTTTAATAGTCCAACTATCGAGTATATCTCCATTGCCTTTATGTTCCTTGCGAGCATCAACTTCACACTGCTCTACCTGTTTGTCATAAAATTCAGGTTCCGCGAGGTACTAAAAGACGCCGAACTCCGTTTCTTCACATGTACGGTGTTACTTTCAACCGTCTTTGTTGCCGGCACACTCATCGTTGCCCACGAAGAGAATTTCAGTGGCGCCATTCGCAATGCCCTTTTTAATGTAGTATCCATTTCTTCTACGACAGGGTTTACCACCAATGACTTCATGATGTGGCACCCTTGTGTATGGATGGTGATTACCATGATTGGCGTGATGGGAGCTTGTGCAGGTTCAACAAGCGGTGGACTGAAGTCCATCCGCGTACTGACTGCCTACAAGATTTCGCTCTGCGAATTTCGCCGTACGCTCCACCCCAAGGCCGTTTTTCCCGTACGCATCAACCACACTATTATCACGAACGAGATGAGTCGTACGATCTTCGTATATTTCGCCATCTGTGCGGGACTGCTCGTGCTCGGAACTGGTATTTTAGCAGCGTTGGGCATCCCCATGTTGGATGCAGTGGGATTGAGCATTTCCTCCTTCAGTAATATTGGTCCGACTCTCGGACACGCCGTTGGACCATTAGATTCCTGGGATGCCATTCCCGACACAGGACTCTGGGTTTGCTCTTTCCTGATGCTCGCAGGACGTTTGGAAATATTCTCGTTGCTCCTCCCCTTCTTCCCCGATTTTTGGAAAGAAAATTAGATAAGGTTTTAAGGTCGCTTCGCTCTAAGGTCCTTAGGTTGTAAGGACTATGCAGCGTGGGGATTCCCCTTAAAACCTTGACACCTCAAAGCGAAGCGACCTTCCAACCTCAGAGCGAAGCGACCTAACGACCTCAAAGCGAAGCGACCTTCCAACCTCAAAGCGAAGCAACCTCACAACCTCAAAGCGAAGCAACCTCACAACCTCAGAGCGAAGCGACCTCATAACCTCAAAGCGAAGCGACATTACAACCTCACAACCTCATAACCTCAACAAATAATGAAAAAAATTGCATTGTCTATGCTACTTGCTACATCATTGGCAGCTTGCAACGCTCCTGAAACTACAGAGAGCACATTCAATTACACCGACGAAAAGTTTGCTGACATTCAAATGCTCCGCTACCAAGTGGATGGTTTTGAAAATCTTACGCTTCAGCAACAGACATTGATTTACTACCTCTCTGAAGCCTCTTTGGCAGGTCGTGACATCTTGTTTGACCAAAACGGACGTTACAACTTGCGCATCCGTCGCATGCTTGAAACAGTTTATACAGATTTCCAGGGCGACCGCGAAAGTGCAGACTTCAAGGAAATGGTGACCTACCTCAAGCGCGTATGGTTCTCTAACGGCATTCACCACCACTACGGTTGTGAAAAGTTTGAAGCAAATTTCTCGCAGGACTTCTTCCGTGAAGCGCTCAAGAGCGTTGATGCAGCAAAACTTCCCCTTGCTGAAGGACAAACAGTAGACCAACTCTGCGATGAAATCTTCCCCGTTATCTTTGACCCTGCTGTAATGGCAATGCGCGTCAATCAGAAGGACGGTGAAGACCTCGTACTTACCTCTGCTGCAAACTATTACGGCGAAGGTGTTACACAAAAGGAAGCTGAAGACTTCTATGCTAAAATGAAGAAACCCGGCGACACTCAGCCCATCATGTATGGTATGAACAGCCGACTCGAAGAAGACGCTAAGGGAAACCTTTACGAAAACACCTGGAAGGTTGGCGGTCTTTATGGTTCTGCCATCGAAAAGATTGTGTACTGGTTGGAAAAGGCTGTTCCCTATACCGAAAATGAAGCACAGGCAAAGGTACTCAACCGCCTCGTAGACTACTACAAGTCTGGAGACCTCAAGACTTTCGACGAATACAGCATCCTTTGGCTTCAGGACACCCTCAGTCAGGTGGACTTCGTAAATGGTTTTACAGAAAGTTACGGTGACCCCCTCGGCATGAAGGCCTCTTGGGAAGCATTGGTCAATTACAAGGACCTCGCTGCTACCGCTCGTGCGGAGAAGATGAGCGTAAATGCACAGTGGTTTGAAGACCACGCTCCCATCGCTGACGAATTTAAGAAGGAAGAATGTAAGGGTGTTTCTGCAAAGGTTATTACTGCAGCCATCCTCGGTGGCGACCTCTACCCCTCAACTGCAATTGGTATCAACCTTCCCAACTCCGACTGGGTTCGTCGCGACTATGGTTCAAAGAGCGTAACGATTGCCAACCTCACCGCAGCCTATGCACAGGCAGCAGCTGGTAGTGGCATGAACGACGAATTTGTGGTGGACGATGCTACTCGCGAACTCCTCTCAAAGTATGGTCATATCTGCGACGACCTCCACACCGACCTCCACGAATGTCTTGGTCACGGCTCTGGTAAGTTGGCTCCTGGTGTAGATAGCGAAGCCCTCAAGGCCTACAGTTCTACCATCGAAGAAGCGCGTGCCGACCTTTTCGGACTTTACTATATCGCCGATGCCAAGATGGTTGAATTGGGACTTACTCCTAATGCTGAAGCCTACAAGTCGCAGTACTACACCTACATGCTCAATGGTCTCATGACACAGCTTGTGCGCATCAAGCCTGGTTTCACTATTGAAGAAGCACACATGCGCAACCGTCAGCTCATCGCTCGTTGGGCGTATGAACACGGCAAGGAGAACAACGTTGTAGAACTCATCAAGCGCGACGGTAAGACCTACGTGCAGATTAACGATTATGAAGCCCTCCGCGGTCTCTTTGGCGAACTCCTCGCTGAAATTCAGCGCATCAAGAGCACAGGTGATTTCGAAGCTGCTCGCGCTATCGTTGAACAGTATGCGGTGAATGTTGACGCTGAACTCCACAAGGAAATCCTTGACCGTTATGCTACCCTCAACCTTGCACCTTACAAGGGTTTTATCAACCCCGTGTACAACGTAACGTATGATGAAGCGGGCAACATCATTAAGGTGGAACTTGACTACACTGAAAAGTACGACGAGCAGATGCTCCGCTACTCACGCGATTACAACTTCCTCCCTGATGTAAACTAAAATCAAACTGAGAAATGAAAAAGGAGAACCAGAGGTCGGTGCCCGAAGGGGCTAAAGCCAAAGGAGAAATAAGCCATCCGGTATTTTCTCACATGTCATCCGCAAGGTCTTTCTCCTTTAATTCCACTCCGTGATCTTTTTCTCCTTTCTCCTTTCTCCTTTCTCCTTTCTCACTATGCAATCAATTCTTATCACAGGTGGCGCTGGTTTTATCGGCAGTCATGTCGTGCGCCTCTTTGTAAACAAATATCCAAACTATAAGATTATCAATTTAGATAAACTCACCTATGCTGGTAATCTTGAGAACCTTAAGGATATTGAAAATGCTTCGAACTACACCTTCGTACGTGCTGACATTTGCGATTTCGAAAAGATGTTAGACCTCATGAAGGAGCATGCAGTAACAGGAGTTATCCACCTTGCTGCAGAAAGTCATGTAGACCGCAGCATTAAGGATCCCTTTACCTTTGCACGCACCAATGTGATGGGTACTCTTTCGCTCCTCCAGGCTGCAAAAGTATATTGGGAATCACTCCCCGAACGCTACGAGGGCAAGCGCTTCTACCACATCTCTACGGATGAAGTGTATGGTGCGTTGCAGCTGAGTCACCCCGAGGGTATCACACCTCCTTTTACAACGACGGCATCATCGGAAGAACACCACCTTGCCTATGGTGAGGACTTCTTCTACGAAACAACGCCTTACAATCCTCACTCGCCCTACTCAGCTTCAAAGGCAAGTTCGGACCACTTTGTGCGCGCCTTCCATGACACGTACGGAATGCCTACCATCGTGACCAACTGCTCAAACAATTACGGTCCCTACCAGTTCCCCGAAAAGCTCATTCCCCTCTTCATCAACAACATCCGTCAGCGCAAGCCGCTTCCCGTTTATGGCAAGGGTGAGAACGTACGCGACTGGCTCTACGTAGTTGATCACGCTCGTGCCATCGACCTTATCTTCCACGAAGGTAAGGTGAACGAAACCTACAACATTGGTGGGTTCAACGAGTGGAAGAACATTGACATCATCCACGTTATCATCAAGACTGTTGACCGTTTGTTGGGCAACCCCGAGGGACATTCGCTCGACCTCATTACGTATGTTACCGACCGTGCGGGTCACGACCTCCGTTATGCCATCGACTCTACGAAGTTGCAAAAGGAACTCGGTTGGGAACCCTCACTGCAGTTTGAGGAAGGTATTGAAAAGACCGTTCGCTGGTATCTTGACAACCAGGAATGGATGGACCGCATCACCAGCGGTGCCTACGAACAATACTATGCCTCAATGTATGAGAACAGATAATAGTAAACAGTAACACATAGGATGCGCACCTAATGAAAACTATAAGAATTGGTAGCGCATCCTATATTTTACCACCATCTCCCCCTCCCGTTAACCCTTCACCGTTAATCGTCGCCCCTTAACCTTTCACCGTTAACCTTTCACCGCCCCCCTCCCATGATTAAATTTCTCGACCTACAAGCCATCACCGCCAAATACCAAGATGAAATCCACGATGCCCTTAAGCGCACGGTGGACAGTGGATGGTACCTTTTAGGAAAGGAAACGGAATTATTTGAAAAGGCGTATGCTGAGTATATTGGGGTAAGTCACTGCGTAGGTTGCGCCAACGGGTTAGACGCCATATATCTCATGTTTAAGGCGCTGATACAATTAGGACGCCTTCAAAAGGGAGACGAAGTTTTAGTCTCCGCAAACACCTTTATTGCCACTATTCATGGCATTACAGAAAACGGTCTTCGCCCCATTTTCGTAGATGCTCGAGATGATAACGGGCAACTTGATGAAGCGCTTTTGAAAAACTTAACCACAAACAAAACACGCGCCGTTTTCATCGTACATTTATATGGTCAATGTGCACTAACACAAGGGATTGAAGAGTTTTGTAAAACAAACAATCTACTCTTACTTGAAGACAATGCACAGGCCCACGGTTGTCGCTACGGCATGAAGCGTACAGGTAGTTTAGGGTTTGCCGCAGCCCACAGTTTTTACCCCGGTAAAAACCTTGGGGCGTTGGGAGATGGTGGAGCGGTTACCACGAACGATGCCGAATTGGCAGCAACCATACGCCAACTGGGAAATTACGGGTATTCCCGCAAATATGTATGCGACAGCATGGGGCGCAATTCTCGATTGGACGAACTTCAGGCAGCCGTCTTACGCGTCAAACTCACACACCTCGATAACGACATCGCAGCACGTCAAGCAATAGCCCGTTACTATAACGAACACATCGCTAATCCCTTAATCCAACTCCCCACTGTGGGAGAACAAGGCACACACGTTTACCACCTTTTCCCCATTCGATGTGAGCAACGCGACAAACTTCAAGCTTATCTTGCAGAGAAAGGTGTTGAAACACTCATCCACTACCCTATTCCTCCGCATAAACAGCTGTGTTATAGCGAATACAACGATTTATCTCTACCAATAACTGAAGCTATAAATCGCGGAGAATTAAGTCTTCCGATAAGTCCTGTAATGTTATTAGCGGAAGCTGAACAGGTAGTCGCTGCGCTGAACGAATTCTCATAATCCCAAGCGCTTAATCCTACAAGTTAGACATATTCAGAAAACTTTTACCTCAAGCATCGGTGTACTTGCAAATAATTATGTAAATTTGCAGAAGATATTGACTTAAAAGGTTTACCCTCTTGAAGACGAAAGTTCTAACGTTGTTGCTGGGGTTGTTTGCCCTCTGTGTAACAGCCAGCAACACTTCTCATAAACATACATTTGCAAAGACTTTGACGGCGTGGAATCCCCACCTCGTCAAAGTCTTTGTTGCTGATACAACTGCCATTGATTCTGTCGCTACAGATACCACTGCCACCAAAGAACGCGAAGCGGGTATCGAGGCGCCTATTGACTTTGTGGCGAAAGACTCTATGGTGTACGATGCCAAAACGGGATTGGCGTTTCTTTTTGGTGAAGCAGAGGTGAAGTACCAAAACATGCAACTCACCGCGGCACAGATTGCCATGGATATGGACAGCAGTACGGTAAAGGCTGACGGCAGGATAGACACAACGGGCACCATGCACGGCAAACCTTTGTTCAAGCAAGGGGGCGAGGAATACGACAGTCAGTCTATGGCGTTCAACTTCAAGACGAAGAAGGGATTCATCCAAAACACGTACACCGCCCAAGGCAATGGTTTCATGCAGAGTACACGCTCAAAGCGTACGGACGATGGTATCGTGTATTTGGAAAAGGCGAAGTACACCACCTGTGATGCCGAACATCCCCACTTCTACTTAGCGGTTTCACGTGCTAAGATGCGCCCTGGCAAGGATGTTGTATTTGGCCCCGCTCACCTTGTGGTGGAAGACGTTCCCCTCCCTCTGGCAATTCCCTACGGGTTCTTCCCCTTCAACAAGAAGTATTCTTCAGGTTTCCTTATGCCTACCATCGGTGACGAAACCACGCGCGGGTTCTACCTACGCGATGGGGGATATTATTTTGCCATGAGCGATTACATGGACCTCCGACTGTTGGGAGAAATCTACACCAAGGGGTCTTGGGGGTTGAGTGCTGAAACGAATTACCGCAAGCGCTACCGCTACAACGGCAACTTCTACGTAAGTTACCTCAATACGGTAGAGGGCGAAAAGAACATGCCCGACTATTCGAAGCAAACGAGTCTCAAGATTCAGTGGACTCATGCCATGGACAGCAAGGCGGTGCCCAACACGAGTTTTTCAGCACGCGTGAACTTTGCTTCTCAAAACTACGAGCGCAACAACATCCTGAGTATGTACGACCCCGTGGCATATTCTCAAAGTACTCGTGCCAGTGCCGTAAGTTACTCACGCACCTTCCCCAACATCGGGTTGAACCTCGCCATGTCAACCAACCTCACGCAAAATATGCGAGACTCTACCGTTGCCATGACGCTCCCCGACCTCTCTATCAGCGTCAATCGCTTCTACCCCTTCAAGCGCAAGTATGCTGCGGGGAAACAGAAGTGGTATGAGAAGATATCTATGTCGTACACGGGTGCCTTTACCAACAGCATCACAACTACGGAGAGTAAACTCTTCAAGTCAAACCTCATCAAGGATTGGCGCAACGGTATGCAACACCGTATTCCCATCGATGCGACGTTCCAAATCTTCAAGTACATCAATGTGACACCCTCCTTCTCCTTCCGCGACATCATGTACACCCATAAGGAGAAGCGTTCTTGGGACGCCGAACGCCAGCGCGAAGTGCGCGACACGATTTACGGGTTCTACAACCTCTACGATTGGAACGCCTCTATCTCTGCAAATACCACCCTCTACGGGTTCTACCAACCCCTACCCCAAATCTTTGGGGAGAAGGTGCAGATGATTCGCCACGTCTTCAAACCCTCAATCTCGTTCAGTTATGCACCCGATTTCACGACATCGCGCTACGGATATACGGATTACTATACGAAGACAGATGCGAACGGCAATGTCTCTACGGTGACCTATTCGCCCTATGCGGGACAAGTCTACGGTTATCCAACGGGGCGGAAAACGGGTAGTATCTCCATGTCTATCTCCAACAACTTAGAGATGAAGATAAAGAGTAAGAAGGACACGACGGGTATTAAGAAAATCAGTCTTATTGACGAACTCTCGGCATCACTTTCTTACAACCTTGCAGCTGAACGTAAACCGTGGAGTGACCTCAACACACGCATTCGCTTGAAACTCACTCCAAAGTATACGTTCTCAATGGCAGCAGTCTTTGCGACCTACGCCTATGAGTTCGACAAAAACGGCAACGTTGTGGTGGGCGACCGCACAGAATGGAGTCATGGACGCTTCGGACGCTTCCAGGGTATGTCTCAAAATATCTCGTACACTTTCAACAATGAGACCTTTAAGAAACTTTGGGGGAAGGTAACGGGAGAAGATAAAGAACAGGACACCCCTCCCACAGAAGAAACTGAAGACGGGTACGAAAGCATCGATGATGCCAATATCGACCCCGACATCAAGGAAGCGCGTGAAGCGGGCAAGAACACCAAGACTGAAAGAGGTACCGTAGATGATGACGGTTACTTAGCCTTCAAAATTCCTTGGTCAATTACGTTCTCGTATGGTATCACCATGAGCGAAGACCGTTCAAAACCCATCCGCGTGAGCAACATGCGCTACCCGTATAAGTACACGCAAAACTTAAACTTCTCTGGGTACATCCGTATCGCTGACGGTTGGAGCATTTCCTACTCTTCAGGGTATGACTTCAATTACAAGAAGCTCTCCATGACTACGGCGTCACTCTCACGCGACCTCCACTGCTTTGAGATGTCGTGCAACGTAGTGTTGCGCCCCTACTCTTCTTTCAACTTCTGCTTCCGCGCACGTGCTTCAGAATTGGCAGATGCCCTCAAGTGGGACAAGCGCAGCGGATACAGCAGTAACATTGAGTGGTACTAATAGTAGTTGACAAGTTGACAAGGTACGAGTAGACGAGCGGTTAGCGAGTTAAACGCATGTCTATTCCAAAGACCTTTAAGCCCCTAAGGACCTCATAACCTCATAACCTCATAACCTCCTCAAATAATGAAAAAAATATTCTTCCTCGCTACCTTTGTAGCAGCACTTTTTACTTCATGTTCAGAAAGCGAATATGAGTTCCACCAAACCTATTTTACACCTCAGGAACCTAATGGAAAGGTGCTTTATGCCGACCAGGCAACAGACTCAACCCGTTTGATTTCTTACGACCCTTGGACCGCAAGCGCCGATTTCAATTCGGACACTGATGCTTGGTTCACCATTACCCCCACCTCATGTCAATTCACAGCGGGCGAACAATTCGCAAGTATGCGTATCGACATTCAGGGTTCTGTGAACAATACGGGCAAGATTCGTAGTGGGCATATCGTCGTTAAAAGTTATGACACTATCGGTATGCTTGTGAAGCAAACAACTTGGTTGAACATCGTCCGCCCCTTTGGTTCTGTAGAGACACAGGATGCCGCAGGCAATGTTATCCCTGAAGAAGAGCGCAAGATGGTCTTCTCTGCATCTACATTTGCTACCGAAAATCAGTTTGACATTGAGTTCACCGTTTATGCCGATAATGCTACACTCACCAGCGATGCTGAATGGTTAGTTCCCACAGTGACAACCTTCGAAGCAGGCACACACAAAGTTGCTGTAGTGGCAAAGGAGAATTTAGCAACAGAACCCCGCACAGCAAACCTCATCTTGACCTCTAACGGCATCAGCACGCCCATTACGATTACGCAAGCTAAAAACAATAACCAGTAATGATGGACATTCAGGAATTGCCCCTTCAAGAGCAAGTGCGCGCTGTAAAGCGTGAGTTTCGCTTGATGATGAACGGCATTACCAGTCAGTCGATGCGTGAAAAGGGATTGACCTACCGCACCAACTTTGGCGTGGAACTCCCCCGCCTCAAAGCATTTTCGGAAGAATTGCCCCATACCACAGAGTTGGCAGCAGCCCTATGGAAAGAACAAGTGCGCGAATGTCGTCTGCTGGCGCCCATGCTCATGCCCGCCTCAGATTTTGAGGAAGATATGGCAGACCTCTGGGTAGAGCAAATGAACTTCCCCGAAGAAGCGGAGTGCGTCGTGATGCACCTCTTCCTACACCTCCCCTACGCCTCGCAAAAGGCGTTTGAATGGATTGCACGCGAAGAAGTAATGTCCCAACTCTGCGGGTGGCAACTCTTCGGGCGACTTTTCGGAAAGGGCGCAACGCTCTCTCCACGCGACACTGAAGAGTGGCGCGACCAAGTAACGGCAGCCCTCGCCAGCGAGCACTTCTCTGTAAAACAAGCCGCTTACCGTGCCTTGTTAAAATACATGGATCTTGGCGAGGACGAGGAGCGCTTTGGAGAGCAAACATTTGAGGTTTTATAAACATTTTTCATTAATGCCTTATGCAGCATCCTGCCTATTGTCAACGTATTGACCCCAAGCGCAGTAAAAAACTTTTTGCGGAGATTTGTAGTACCTTAAAGAGGGGGAAACTCTATCGCAACCCCAAACTTACCGCTCAAGAATTAGCAACACTACTGAAAACCAATACACGCTATATTGCAGCAGTTGTACAACTTAACACAAACGACAATTTTAGCAGCCTGCTCAATACGTTCAGATTGGCAGATGCCGAACAAATGTTGATTGCTTCCTCTGAATACTCAGCTGAAGAAATCGCCCTGATGTCAGGTTTCGGAAGCCGTCAATCTTTCTACAAAGTATTCGTTAAAAAACACGGCATCGCCCCCAGCCAATTCCGTATTCAACATAGGGAACAATCTTTATAGAGTACAACTAACAGAGTACAGAGTACAACTAACAGAGCACAGAGTACAACTGACAGAGTACAGAGTACAACTAACATGCGGAGAGCATATCCCCTGAAATAAATTTCTCCCCAGCAAAGGACACAACTTTGGACAAGACAAAGACAATGAGTAGTGAGTAAAGTGACATAAAGTCTTACTACCTACTACTTACTACTTACTACCTACTACTTGCTCTCTGTCCCGCACGGACTACTCACTACTCACTACTCTCTACTCTCTACTCACTACTCACTACTCACTACTACTTACAACATCCTCACTACTAACTTCTTATGCTACCCCCCGAAATTCGTCAACAAATAACAGCCCTCGTGCGCCACTGGGTGGTGCCCGCTATGGGGTGCACCGAACCCATCTGCGTTGCCCTCGCTACGGCCAAGGCAACGGAAATCTTGGGCACTACTCCCGTGAAGGTGGAAGCCCTCCTCAGCGCCAATATCCTTAAGAACGCTATGGGTGTGGGAATACCAGGCACAGGCATGGTAGGTCTCCCCATCGCCATTGCCTTAGGTGCGCTTATCGGGAAGTCTGCCTACGGGTTGGAAGTGATTAAGGACAGCAATGCCGAAGCGGTAGAACAGGGTAAGCAGTTCATTGACGAAGGACGCATCTCTATCTCTTTGAACGAGGAGACTACGGAGAAACTCTACGTAGAGATTCGTTGCACGGATGCTGAAGGAAACACCTCGCGCACCATTATTGCGGGGCAACACACCAACTTCACCCTCGTTGAGAAGAACGGCACTTCTCTTAACACGGCATCCACTGCCACTTGTGATGGTTGCGCAGAAGTTCCCTCTCCCATCACCAATGCTCCGAAGCTCACCTTGCGCACTGTATTCGACTACGCCACCACTGCCCCACTCGAAGAAATCAGTTTTATCAACGAGGCGGCAACCCTCAATATGGCGGCTGCGCAACAATCATTGGAAGGAAACTACGGACACTGTTTAGGTAAAACCCTTACACGTCCCCTCGGCAAGGGCATAATGGGCGAATCCATCTTCTCCCACATCCTTTCCAGCACCTCCTGCGCCTGCGACGCTCGTATGGCAGGCGCCATGATTCCCGTGATGAGCAATTCCGGAAGTGGCAACCAGGGCATCTGCGCCACAAACCCCGTGGTAGTCTTCGCCCGTGAAAACCACAACACACAGGAAGAACTCACCCGCGCCCTCATGCTCAGCCACCTCACCGCCATCTACATCAAGCAACACCTCGGCACCCTCTCCGCCCTCTGTGGTTGCGTAGTAGCCTCAACAGGTTCCAGCTGTGGCATCACCTACCTCATGGGTGGCACCTACGAACAGATTTGCGCCGCGGTGAAGAACATGATTGCCAACCTCACAGGCATGATTTGCGACGGCGCCAAACCCTCATGCGCCCTCAAGCTCACCTCTGGCGTCAGCACCGCCGTCCTCTCCGCCATGCTCGCCATGCAGGGCAACTGCGTAAGTAGCATCGAAGGCATCATCGACGACGACGTGGACCAGTGCGTACGCAACCTCGTCAGCATCGGTGCTCACTCCATGAACGAAACCGACAAGCAAGTGCTTGATATTATGGTGGGGAAGAGCAAGAAGTAAAACTGAAACATCGCACTATTTTCCCCGTATCAAAAACAAGAGTCCGCAATGCTAGTTACGACAAACAGCATTGCGGATTCTTGATATTGTAATAAAACAATCGTATATCGGACATACACCCAATTATGCATGTTTAAAACGAATGTTTATTCAAACAGCATACATTTCTTTCTTAATTAAATCAATATAAAATAATAAAAATAAAGTTAGCATCCAAAATTATTGGCATGACTTTACTTTATTTTGAAATAAATTTTATAAACTTGCATTAAGAATAAATATATACTGACGAAATTTATCCGAAATGAAAGGTTAAAATATGAAACAAGAAGACCGACAATATATAGAATCCTTAACAGACAAAGAGATTGTTGATGCGATTCTTCGTAGAGATGCAAAGGTGACGCGTTTGTATCTCTATGAGATGTATTATCCGCTTTTCAAAGCGAGATATGATAAATATTACACCGATTGTGAATCTTGTCTTGAGTTTATCAACGAGATTTATGTTTACATCATGACTCCTGGTTCTAAGTCTGGAAAATGTTACTTGGCTTCATTTGGTTTTAGTTGCCGTTTTGAACATTGGTTAAAGATTGTAGTGGAGAACTATTGCCATCAGCTTTACAAGAAAAAACCTGAAATAACAGATGCTCCCGATGTTGCAGGTGATAGAAAAACTGACGGTTCGACCACTATTGATATTGAAAGTTTAAATCAGACTGATGTTAATGCGATGCTAAACCTTATGCGCAATAAACGTTATCGCGATTTAATACGCTATCGTTATGTGGAAGAAAAATCGAATGAAGAAACAGCCGAATTATTGGGAATGTCAATGGATAATTACTACAATAAGCATAAGCTTGCAAAGGAACAATTTACTAACGTTTTAAAGAAGGAGGGCTTGATATGATAAAGTATATTAAACCGCTCCCGGTTTCTGAAGAAATGTTGGGGGCCTACCTTGAAGGAAACTTAACAGCAGAGGATTCGTCAATGGTTCAAGGTGTAATTGATAGCAATAGTGAATTTAAGAACTTCGTAGAGGAAGTGGCTGTTGCAGATTCATCTACAGAAGAATCTATATATGACTCGCATCCTAATTTCGATATTGATTTTGAACTTCCGGAGGTGCCATTACAGTTTGAACCTCAAACAGATGTATTAGTTCTCAATCCACAGATTATAGAATTGGAATATCCAGAATTAGTGGCGTGTGCATGCTGTGCGGAAGAAGAAATATTTAATGCCGAGGATGAATTCAAATTTGAGGGAATAGATGATTATACAGGCAACAATGCTGATGAAACATCTCATAGTATGGATGAAGAAGAATATATGAACGATAATATGGAACAATAGAATATGGCAGGAGTGGTAGGAACAGGAGCAATCGCAACAACTGCAGGAACAGGTGGTGGATTTGGCTCATATATGCTTGTTAATGCTGTAGTACAGACCTTGATGGGCTACAAACGTAGAAGTGGGCAAGATGCAGCAGCTGTAGAAAATGAGAACTTTCAGGAGGATCTAGTTCGTGCTAAACATGAATTTCAGGATGAGTTAGAGGCTGAGAAAGTTGTTGCCATGCGACATAAGATGCAAGTTGCAAGAGAGTATCGATTAATCGAGAAGTTTGAAAGTTCTAAGCTTAAAGAATTAATGGGAGAACTTAAAACCTTGTTGGATAGAGAATTCCCATTGAAAGATGAATCAATACCAATTATTATTGATGCAATAGAGGAATATCGTAAACTTGGATATGGTGTTCAAGTTCCGCTAAATGTAATTCTTCTACATACTTTAGAGAATGCTGGTATTGATTACGATGATGTTGTAACTTCTCTGGATAATTATGGAGACAAGTTGGGTAATATAAAGTACCGTCGTTGGTGTGATAAGGATGTTGCAAGAAACGCAGCGCTCTTCAATTTACACGCTATTTTGGGGAATATTCCAACAGCCGTTATCTCTCCATACTTTTGGGGTAATAAGGTTCATTTCACTGCTGCTTTGTGGGATGCTCAGAGTGAAAGCAAACCGATGATACGCCCACTATTTTCTATTGATTGTGACTTTAGTCAATTGAAATCTGTTGAGGGACGAAAGGCGTTTCAACAGAAGTTGACAATGATTTCAGCCGTAATATCAGGCTGTGCTCGTGACTCATATGCACTCTTGGTTCATGGACTCAAACCGACCTTCCCTAAGTTGCTTCAAGAAGACAAATCCCTGAGAGAAATGCTGCAAGCGAAGGAAAACAAGGCAGTTTTAGACTTCGTACTTAAGGAGTATCAGGGAACCGCTCAATCAATATCTCAAATTGAGTCATCATCAAGAGTCTTTACAGAAGATGAGAAGATGATTCTCATTGGGCAAACAGAGAAAGCTATTAAAATGATCGAGAAACTTTAAAAAGTAAACTATGCCTTGGACAATGATAGCAGCCAGTATTGGTGCCCAATTATTCAATAGCTGGCAGGCAAATAAAAAGATAGAGGAACTTCAAGTTCGCCAAAGAGAGTTCCAGAAGGCTGCGCAACGAAAAGAATTTGACCGTATGCGACAGTTGCAACGTGAAGCGGCTCAATTGGCATTAGAAATTGAAGCAGATGTTCATAAGAAGAGACTTGAAGACATTGAGGCTAATTACGATGATGTTGTAAAGCAGTATTCTACGGAAATTGCCATTAAGAAGTGGCCTCTTAAAGTTCTTCCATTTGTTATGCGAGGAGAATCTTTCGGAACATTTTTCAATGGTTCCAAAAGTATTGCTCTTCATACTATTTTGACGCCATCGAACTGTGACAGGTTCAATGAAGCTGTTTATATGGATATTGATCTACAACTTGAGGCGGCTTGCAATGAGCATTGGAATGCTCAGACTTCACATCCGATAGCTTATTATGGTGGGGCATGGCGTAAACCAACCTTGGATTTGGACCATATTGATCTATTAAAAACACAACTAAAGAATGTACCTACTGTTGTTATAACACCTTATTTCGGCCCTCAACTATACTTCAAGGTCAAAATGTGGGGAATGGGTAAAGATACAGAGGTAAAAATAGAATTGCCAAAGAATCTATTCTCATATGAATATGAGAAAGGAATGAACTATTCTCCAAAGGATGAGAGTCCTAAAGGTGACTTGATTGATACTACAATTGAAGAGTTTGTGTCATATTTGGAATGCTTAACTGGATTTATCGCTGATAAGTACTTTTGGAGCATGTATAAAGTTTTACCGCTGTTGCCACATTTGATTGCTTGTAATAAAATATCTATTAACAATACGATTAAAGGAAGTGTAACATTTAATTATAAAACCGAAATAGAACAAACAATAAATAATCTTAAGTGTGCATCACTTACATATGATGAATTTGACAGTTATTTAACATGCATTGCACCAATTGTATCTGAAAACCAACTCAAACAATATAAATCAGATGTAAAGATTTATAGTGAGATTATGCATGAAAATGAAATCCATAGAAAAGACCCTGAGTTCACAGAAGTGCTATTGGATAAGTGCGACATATTAGAATATATCGCAAAATATGAAGAATATATTGATAGGAACTCTATTTATCTTTCATTTGAACCGACACTAGTGATAGCTAACACGGAATTCCGCACTCTATACATATACACCATAGATGAGCGTATTAATAGGTATGTTGATTTGTCAGAGACATTTGCATTCAAAGTTAAATTTCAACAAATGACTAGAGACAAAAATGCTCGATTGCTTTTCAGTAGATACGCAAAGAATGGTATTTTGAAAATTAATAAACACAATATTAATACAGTAAAAAGCTTATTAACTAAATTAACATATTAGAACAATGATTAAAAGCCTTTTAGCCGGTGCTGCATACATCCTATGTGGTGTGGTTGCAGGAGTGGGGATTTGGAAAGTTGTAAACAAAGGAAAAACCTCACAATTAAATTACGATGATATTCGTAATGAAAGTATCAAAAAATCTATAGCCTTTCTACGTGACGATAATAAGTCTGAAGAACGGATTGTTGGAAATTTATTGATAATTAAAAGAATTCGAGAAGGACAAGTTGCCTTTTGTCTTATTCGTAGATACGAAAACGGACGAACAACATCAACAGTTATATCTCATACATTTGGTATTAATATTTGCCCTTCAAATATTCAATTAGAACTCGATTCAAAGAATGAAGTTGTAATACAAATAATTGACTACTAATGAAATTTATTGAAACTAACAAAACATCTTCTAACTCAAAGGATAAAAAGAAAGTTTCTTTTATTCCACTTGAGCCTGAATGGGATATTAATGAAATAGTTTGTTCAGAAGATCTGCGAACTACTTTATCTGATATCATAGCTTTCTGTAGAAATAAGGAACAGATTATCCAAGAATGGAATCTATCAAGATTTCTGAAAGGTAATGGTGGATGCATTGGTGTAAATCTGTGGGGATTACCTGGCACAGGTAAAAGTATCGCGGCAGAAGCCATAGCGAAGGCACTTGGAAAGCGAATTATTCAAGCTTCATATTCAAGTTTGATGGATAGTCTCCAAGGCAATACCGAAAAAAATCTAACATCACTATTTGATACTGCAGTTCAGGAGGATTGTGTAATTTTATTTGACGAAGCAGATGGATTACTTAGTTCCCGTAAAACGGGTAGTGCTAATTCAGATTCCTCGAATTTGATAAAATCACATATGCTTAACTTGTTGGATAGAAGTTCTGCTATCGTAATTTTTACTACTAATTTCTTTAAGAGTTATGATAGAGCATTTGTGAGACGTATCTTGTGGAATATAGAATTTAAGGCTCCAAACGTAGAAGAATTAACTGCATTATGGAATTTCCATCTGGGTAATATACCTAAAGCTATTACATGTGAGAAGTTGGCAGAAATTTCCAATGAATTAGGGAAGAAACATTCCATTAATATCACAGGAGGAGATATTAGAAAACTAACACTAGTATTTTGCACAAGATTGTCTGCCCAGAGGATTAATGAACTAAATGAAGAAAACTCAACTTTAATTATAGAACGCTATATTCAGGATTTGCAAGAAAATAATTCCTTTAATCAAGGACAGTATGTTAAGCGGGAAGAATTACCCGATTCTATAAATCAAGAATTAGATAAACAAAGTAATAATAAATAAAAGTAATAGCTATGATTGTTTTTGTAGTAAAAATTGCCATATTGATGTTGCTCGTTTACGCAGCTTTTAGAGTCCTGTGGGCTGGTGTTGTTGCAGCTGCGGCCAAACTTCTAGAAATGACAATTAATCTAGTTGCAAAACTTAAAGTTGCCATTAGAAAAGGTGGACATGCAATCTTCTATTTAATAAGAAGATTTGCAGATGGAAGAACCGTAATGAATCAGATTGGAAAGTCGGAGCCCGTTGATATTCTTCCAGATGAACTTGAAGAGTTATTGAAAAAACAAGAGGAAGAGAAAATGATTCATGTAAAAGACGAAAATACAGGTTGGTAATATTGTTATGGAAGATCTTATAATATACGGATTAGGGGGGCTTATTGGAGGTATTGTGGGATATCTCTTTGCATCAGCGATCATTAAATATTGTAAAAAAGCTCTGAAATGGTTTGATGAAGTTAAACATCAAGTTCCCAAATATCGATATGCTGTTGGCGTTTTAGTTCGTGAAGGCACTAGAGTATTTAAAAAATTTTGGGTACAACTTTGGGGTGGTGATGAGAAAATTTATGAGGAGACTGGAGATATCGGTGTTGAGATGGAAGCTGGAGAACTTCCCGAAGAGATTGAAAGAGAACTTCAAACTCAAGGTATTGTTGCTGTATGGAGCGATGCGGCATAATGAATTTAAAATAGTTTAGAAATTATGGCAAAATTTGTAGATAAATTTAAAGAAATTAGAGACGTATTTAAGTCTGCATTGGAGCATTCTGAATATGAGTGCTATAAAATCAAAGACGACATTGTCAAACTGTTAAATATAGCTAACGAACAAGGGTATTCTAATCCTATACAAAGTGAACTTTCTATCAAAATTGTAGACAAGTATCAAACCATTGTTAGAATTGACATTTATTTTGATGGTCGAATCGAACGATATCAAAAGTTTTCAACAACACTAGACTTAGGTCGACTAATATATGTACCATTAAGTATTAGTCACAGATTAACCTCTTCTGGTGAAGTTAAGATTGCTTTGGATTCAAATGACTTCACTTCTCTATTCGTTATTTCAACGTCACAAATCCGTCCTGAAGACGACTTTGAAAAATTGAAAAAAGTTACGATTAGAGATGTTGTTCAGCAACCAATTCAAAAGCAGCTAAAAATAAAAGATAGACTATTCTATTATGAAGTAGAAGGCATATATATATTTAACGATAAAAGTAGATGTTCTAGAAAATTGTATATTGGTCATATAAAAAACATTCCAAGTCAAGTACAAGATAGAATAATCAATGATCCAGATTTGGAAGTGATTATAGATGTTACCAATATATAAATGATTAAATATTATTTGTTGACCGATAGATTGAAATTTATAAATACTCCTTAAAAATAAACTCAAATTTTAAAAGCTATGTTAGAATTTTCAAGAGGAGCAAACAGAAATGTAGAGACTTGGGATCAGAATATATTCCAAGGAACTACGCCATCATGTGCAGTACGCTGTCAGCAGATAATTATGCGTGATTACGGTATACAAATCCCGCAGGAGGATCTGATGGATTATGCCGCCCAAAAGGGGTGGTATAATCCTGAGGACGGAACAATGACAAAGGACATTGGAAACCTTCTTGAGACTTGCCGTATTGGAACGCATGTTAGCTTTGATACTACGGTCTATGATTTGGTAAAAGAGTTAGAGAGTGGTCATCGAGTAATAGTCTCTGTGGATGCAGACGAATTATGGGCAGAGCCAGGTTCAGATGAGTGGAAGTTTTTTCAGCAAATGAAGAGTCCCAATCACGCAGTCGTTGTTGCTGGTGCAAGAATTGACCCGTTACATCCAGAAAACTCAACCGTTATATTAACAGATCCTGGACGCGGTAATGCGTTTATCGAGTACAAGATGGAACATTTTGTACACGCTTGGCAGGATTCCGATTTCTACATGATGGCAACGGACAAGCCTGCACCATACCAATACAACGAGCTGACTTGCTCAATGGAGTTCTCGAATTTTGCGACAGATTACACTGTTTCAGAATTTCCTTTCCACAATGAGTTCTCGGACATCTATCAGTTGGATATTGAAGGATATCATCCATATTACAATGATGGACATTTATTCAATGTGGCTGAAGGATTGTCTCATGAAGACTTCCTTGCCCACTGGGAGAATGATGATTTTGAATCATTAGACACCCTTTTTGAATTAGATGAAATGCCAGTCTCTTATGTCCAAATCGGAGATCCAGCATACGCTAATGACTTTGTCCCATTTGATGACAGTGGCTTTGAGGTTGAGAATTCCTCATTTGGGTGCGAAGATTTTTAATACGGATAATGAACTTAGCGATCTATTATTTGCTCAATTATGTTAGACAGAATTTTAGGTAACTATGATGCCATAGAACGCGACGTAAAAAATGATTATGCTGTATTTGAAGAGGTACCCCTATGTCATACTGATACTGATATACAATTAGTGGATGTCGTTGAAACAGCAGATGACTATGATGTGAGACAAAGAAATATTTAAAGATTGAATCTATGTATACAATGGGGGTGTTTGGGAATATTTTTATTACTAAATAACCCCATTATGTCTTAACAAAAATTTAAACAAATCTAAATTATAATAAGTTATGGAAGAAGTTTACAATGGATATGAAGATGAAGACATCAACAACAATGAGATGGAAATAGAGGATACAACTACTCAAAACGGAGAATTGGCAGATGGAGATATAGTTATTCCAGACGAACTTCCCGATACTGATCCAAATGATACAACACCACATATTGAGGTTGATGATGACCCTTTAGCTGCCCCAATGAAGCAATTTGAAGAAGTGCAACAAAGAGCAGAAGATGTCGAACGCGAAGAGAATGGTGATGTCGAAGAGGCTAGGAATGGTCGAAAACTTTGTGCAACGAGACACGGTTGTCAGGGTGCAACAGATTGTAACTATGCATACGGTGATTATCCAGGATAATTATGAACGATATTGATTGCATAAACGATACTTGTGGTGAAGCAGTAGGATTACTGATGACATATCGTTGTAATCTCAAATGCAAGTATTGCTATATTCATACAAAACGAAATCAGGATATGACTTTAGAAAAGGCTCAATCTATACTTGAGCCTTTTCTCCTTAAAGAAGGAGGTCGCCTTGATATTGCATTTATGGGTGGTGAAACACTGATGGCCATAGATGTAATAAGACCTCTTGTTGAATGGGTTAAGCAAGGATATTGGAACAGAACATATCGATTCTTTGGAAGTACAAATGGGACTTTACTGAATTCTGATATGAAAGATTGGTTCAGGGCTAATGCTCATATAATTGCTTTGGGATTAAGTTATGATGGACTCCCTTCATCCCAAAGCAATAACAGGGGGAACGATAATATTGACATCGATTTCTTCCTAAATACATGGCCCAATCAACCAATTCAAATGACAATAAACACGGATACTGTTGGCAAAATGGCAGATGGAGTAGTTTATTTACTTGAGAAGGGAGCATTGGTACATCCAAATGTGGCATACGAGGAAAATGAATGGAGTGAAGATAAAATTAACGAGTATGCAATACAATTGAATAAGTTGATACATTATTATGAATCACATCCAAACAGACCATTAATTTCGCAGTTCGTTCATGATTTGAATGAGTATGCAAGGTGTATTGATTCTCCAACTAAGCAATTAGAAATATGCGGTGCTGGTAACGGCTTTCAGGTCTTTGACACAGATGGTCTGTCGTATCCATGTCATATCCTATCACCCCTCGTTCTACAAGGTCAAAAGTTGGAGCAAATAAAGGAAGGCTTACTAGCTAACACAACCGATTTTTCAGATAAAGATTGTGAGAGATGTCCGTATGTGTCCAGTTGCCCAACTTGCATTGCTTGTAATTATCTATATCGTAATAATCTAACAAAAAGGGATAAGACTCATTGTGAGATTATGAAGTTAGAAGTTAAGGCTTTTATAAAGAAGGAAATTTTGCGTTTGTCAAAAAAAGATGTCCTTTCTTCGAAAGATGCAACAGTGATTGATTCAATTAAGAAGTTAATTCAATAATTAATAATTGGTAAACACAATACAAACATAGGGTAAACAAATGTGAGTAGCGAAGATTTATTCATAACTACTGGTTTATTTGAACCTAGTTTAGAAGATCCATTCCCATCTGAAACAGATGCTAATGAAACGCTTGATGGGATAATCCCTCATCAAGTAGAATCTATATGGGATGCTATTTGTTTAAATGCGTTTGATTCGGAGGCACTAATTGGCATCCAGCGCCACAGAATTGCGACTGATGGCGCTGGCATTACAACGCTCGTAGGATTCCATAGTTGCCCACTATCATGTTCATATTGTCTTAATCCTCAATGTAATTTTGAGAATGGTTTTTCTCGTTGGATTACCCCTCAAACATTATTTGATGAACTGCTCAAGGATGATATATATTTCAGATCTACTGGAGGTGGTGTTACCTTTGGTGGCGGAGAGCCTTTATTGCAGTTTGAATTTATAAAAAAGTTTAAAAGTATTCTTGACGGATATAATTTTATTCATAATAAGGCTTTCGTTAGAAACACTTGGAAGATAGCGGTTGAAACTTCCCTAAATGTCCCTTTAAAGAACCTGCAAACTCTGCAAGAGGTTATTGAAGAGTATATCATTGATATTAAGGATATGAATCCTGAGATATACAAACGATATACTAAGACTAACAATAATCGAGTTATTGAGAATCTAATGTGGCTCATAGAACAGGGATTGTCTGATTCTCTTTTTGTCAGGGTGCCACTTATTCCTGGATATAATACAGAGGAGGATGTTGAAGCATCAGTTCATGCTTTAAAAGAACTCGGTATAAAGAATATTGAGAAGTTTCAATATATTGTTCAACAAGATAAAGATAATAATAAATATATCGTTGCGAATGGAAAGGCTGTTTGTGTTGCATTGAAGCAAATACGAATTGATATAGCCAAGTCAAATGGGATATTATACAAACCTTCAATATGTAATTATGAAGGCGAATGTCCTGGTACATGCCCAAGGTGTGAACAAGAACTGAACGAAATATCATTACAAATAAAACAAAAGTAAATACAAATAGCATGTTTATCAGCGGACTAATTTACCCTCCATTATTTAATCTATTTAATGGAGAAAATTCAGAGATTGATGATACCATTCAATGGGCTGATGAAAAATATGATAGTGTATGCAAGAGCAGTGATAGTGCTGTCGCCATACTATATTTGCGTGAACAATCTGTATATCGGAGTTTAATTGTATACAACAATGGAGCCCCAAAACGATATGATGATCCTAAAATGATAGCAAGCAACTATAATGACCTACATCTTGAACAAAGCCAGAATGAGTCTTTAAGAAAAATGGTTATATAATAATCAAGAAATATAAATGATATGGGACTATTTGATTCTCTTATTGCATTACAATCGACCATTTGTGGTCTGATACGTGTTGACTACAATCAAAAGATCGTCAATGAAACGATTGAGTGGGCAGACGAACTATATTCTCGTTCTGGCGAAAATGTAGAGAATGCGTTTGTATGCATAGAATTGCATAATAACATACTTAAGAGACGATTTTACTATACACAAGAAAAACAGGCATTTTGTATAGAGTCTCCAGAAGTGGTTGACATAAGCTCTCTTGAAGATGAAGTTTTACAGTCAGAACAGTTCAAAGAGCTAAAGAAAACAGGACATATAATCATTAAAAAATACTAATCTACTACAACTATGGGACTATTTGATATATTATTCGGTGACCCAAGACCGAAAAAATGTGAGGGCTATACGATTAACTACTCCAATCCATATTGGGATCCTTGTCTATATCATGGATGCACAACATATCAAACAGTAGAAGAACCGACATTATGTTATTGTCCCAAATACGGATGTTTGTTAGTGCATTATAACTAATAGCATGAAGGCTCCGATAATTGGGATAAGCAGACATAGACTCCTCACGGATGGTGAAGGAGTAACTACTCTTGTGGCATTTCACGGATGCCCATTGCGCTGCAAGTATTGTATAAATTCGCAATGTAATGCCTCTGATGGAATAAAAGAATACTTGACTCCACAACAGTTGTATGATAAAGTAAAAATAGATGATATATACTTTTTGGTGACAGGAGGCGGGATAATGTTTGGTGGAGGTGAACCGCTATTGCGTTATGATTTTATAAAAGAGTTTCGCAAGATTTGTGGTGATAAATGGAAAATCTATCTTGAAACATCACTCAATGTTAACAGAGAATTTGTCAAGGAATTGGTTGATATTATAGACTATTGGATTATTGACATTAAGGACTGGAATGATGACATTTATCTACGATATACTGGTTGTAAAAACAAACAACTAAAAGATAATTTAGAATACCTGCTTTCACAAGGGTGTGTAGATAAGATGATGATTCGTGTACCAAGTATACCTAACTACAATAGTGAGTCTGATATCTCATACTCGATTGCAGAGCTACACAAATTAGGTGTAAAATGCATTGACCAATTCAATTACACCGTAGATATCAATTCTTTACACAAAGTGAATAAGCGTCCACCTCAAAACGGAATAAATAGCGGGAAGTTTAAATGTGAGGTTCTAAAAAGTATCAGGGTTCATGTAGCTGAATATAATGATATTCACTATAAACCGCATCAATGTGAACATAAAGTATGTGCAACAGGATGTTGCCCTCTGTGTGATAATGAATTAGCTTGGGTTACGAAAGAATATTATAAACAAGAACAATTTAAAATGATATAGCAATGTTCAAGGAACTGGGAGAATTTATAGATAATATTGGTGATAAAATTGTCGATACATTAAGTCCTCAAATAAATGGATTAATTGTTCGTCATGATCATGATGCAACTTTTCTAGATGACGCCAAGGAGGTCAATGTTGAAGATCTACCTGAAGAAGTAAAGGAATTAATAAATAAGGATAATGAGGGAATAATTGATTAAGATATATGTTTAAGGAATTAGGAGAGTTTATAGATAATGTCGGCAGGGCTACTGGCATAGTAGTTAAAAGATTACTATCCGATAATGAACCATTAGAAATGACAGGAATTGGTCCCATGCCAGAGCTCTCAGATGAAGACCTTCCTGAAGGATTGAAGGAAGTATTAGAAAATCAAGAAGCAGTAATTGTTATAGACGATACAAAAAACAAAGATGATGTTTAAGAAACTAGAAGATTTTTTAGAAAAAATTACTAAAAATAATAGAAGTAATACATCAAGTCCGGATGAATTTCTAGATGAAATGGGAGGCTGTCTTCCTGAAGATTTGGAAAAAGTTCTAAACGATCATGATTATAGTAGAGAGGAAGAGGTTCCTGTAGGAGTATTGCTTCCTGAAGAAGTAATGCTCGAATTGAAAAAACATTCAGAAGAGGATCACTAATAAAAAAATAAGAAATGTTTAAAGAATTAGGCGAATTTATCGACAATGTGGGTAGAGCTACAGGTCGAATGATAGGACAAATATTGTCAGATAAAGACGATGATGACATGGAGGGTATGATGGGAGAGATTTTGCCAGAAGATATTCAAGGATTACCAGGTGTTGATTATTATAAAGATAGTGTTATCGTGAAAACTGATGATGATGAATAGACCAATTATATACATTAAATAATATGAGCAATAAAATTATTAAAATCGGAGGACAGACTCTTGAAATGAGAGAGTATGAAACAACTGCATCTGAGCGCTCAACATACGGATTGAATGTGTATTAGCTTGGGATGTTAAATGTGCTTTGTGGGAGTATCTAATGCCATCTGATACAATTAGAGAGAAGCCACATCGTGGAGTAAGCGAGTTATGGCGTGATTTCATTCGTGGAGACAAAGATAGTTTGATTAATCAATTCCTGTATCAACTTAATAGAGAAACAGGCTTGACATTCCATCTTGTTTATCAGTGGACTTTGCCTAGTAGCGTATATGAACCTCTCGCACGAAAAGGCTTTAGTTTTAACAATGATGTAGTGCGCCTTGTGGTTTATGGTAATAATCGATAAAAATCATTAGTTATATGGGATTTCTAGATTTTATTTTTGGCGCAAAGACGCATAAAGGATATACAATAAATTACAATTATCCTTATTGGAAGAAATGTCCTTGCTGCGGAGGAACAATATACCATACTAAGGAAGACATTCACTTGTGTTATAGTCCTAGGTGTAAAGATTTCACAAGCCATGAGTAGATTAAATGCGTATTGATCAAATTAAACAGCATAAATAAACAGCAAATATAATATAGGAGCGTTATGGCAATTTCCAAAAATGATTTTGCCAAATTCCTGAAATCGCAATTTGGTGATATAAATGATTTTTTTTGAGGAGATATTATCATTGAAGGTGTAAAACTAGGACAGCATATCAGCCACATAAGCACTGATATAACGATTGAGGTTAATGGGCCTGTATTTGATTTTGAAATTGGAGAGTACTTGTTCTTAGTTAATAAACGAGGAATTGTATATTCAGTTGAGGGACCTATTCCATGTTTTATATCTAATTTATATAACTATTGTTGGAACTCTGGATGTCGAGCAATGGATCTTATTCAATTGATTTCGGAACTTTTAAATAATATATGGGAAAAAGAACCCTTTATAGACTATGATGATAATGGAGAAGAGATAACTATATGGGAACAGTCTTCACTCATTGGTCCCATAAACTCAATGGGTGCAAGAGTTACCATAACCCCTAATATTGAATCTGAGTCAGGTTGGAAGGTCGACAGTATTACATTTGAGCTTAAGGGCTACGAAAACATGTAAGTTGTTTATTGAGAAGGGAGTTATGGAAATTTTAGAAGAAATATTGGATGAATATAGGTGCTGTTGATATTCTTTAAGAAGAAGAACTACACCGCAACCAACACAAAGAAATAGCTACGAAGAACAGATTGCATCCATGCTCTGTCGTTATTGCTCAGAAATACAATTGCCGAAAAATGACTGTATATTTTGGGTAATACTATTCGTGACATCTTGTCCTTCTTATGAATGGGAATTAGCCGATCTACCATTGTCTGCTTGCAAAAAAAGAAGTTTTCCTAATGCAGGAAGTATTTTCGGAGATGAAATAGGATTAATTTTCACTTCGCTCGCAATGTGGTATGGCTCAATAAAAGTTTTTGATAAGATAAGAGAATGCTGCTCATTTGATAAAGAAACTGGAATATTGCGTTACGATAGATAAATTTGCAATATTTTGTGGTTTACAGATATATTTCGCTCGGATTACTACTCTATAAGATAAAAAGAGTTAGTAATCCGGGCGAAAAGTTTATATGGATATGAGTGCGACATTAAACATAGGACAGACGATTGGCGATTTCCGCGTTGAGGAATTCGCAAAGGTTTCTGCTGACAATCACAGCGAAAGCTACTTTGTGAGTGGTCAAGATGGTAAAAAGGCGTTGTTGAAGTTGTATCTGGACAATGCCGGGGATGATGTTGTAGAATATCAAGCAGATAAAGTTTCACCACAAAGTCTCGGCTTTGTCCCTATGGTTGCAAGTGGCAACATAGAACATAATGGTTGTTCATATCGCTACATTGTTCGTGATTTTATAGAGGGTAAACGCTTGTCTGACATTATCGATGAGGGAAAACTGTATTCGTGGGAGAAAGCTACGCAGATTGTGCTGCAAGTGTTAATGGCATTGAAACATCTACACTCACAAGAGCCAGCTATAATCCACAATGATATTACCAGACGTAACATCTTGATTAAAGAGGATGAAGGGGATGTCAAGGTATTTATTATCGGTATGGGACATTTGTCACACCGTTGCAATGGTCGGGCAAGCTTTTATACAAAAGATCTGAATAATTGGTATCGTGCCCCAGAGACATTCAAAGGTATCTACGATGAGCAATCGGATATTTTCTCCGTAGGTGCGTTGTTGCATACAATGCTTGAAGGTTTTGAGCCCTGGGGTATCGCATCTGATGCTCTTGGGCCAGATGTGGACAAGAACCATTTGAAGCACATCCGTTCGGTCGGCGATGAGATTATTGATGATATGCATCTTACCAAAGAACAAAAGGCGATTCTGGCGAAGATGATAGCTCTCGACTACGATAATCGTTATCGTAGTGTTGATGCAGTTATTAAAGATCTTAAGGCTGGTTCCGTGTCAATGGATAGAGAGAATAATACTAATAAGGGGATAAAAATCGAGGAGTCTAAGATGCCACGCAAAGTTGAGGAGAGATTGAGCAACGAGGAAGCAAACACATCAATTGGTTTAAGCCCAAAAACTTGTACTGGTAGAGGTTTTGCTGATGTCGCAGGTATGGAGAGCGTAAAGAGCATGCTCTATAAGGATGTTATGTTCGTGATGCAGAACAAGGAGAAGGCCGCGAAGTATCGTCTGAAGGCTCCGAATGGTGCGCTCTTCTATGGCCCTCCGGGCTGTGGTAAGACATTCATTGCCGAGAAGTTCGCCGAAGAGTCTCACCTGAACTTTATGATGGTTAAGGCGTCTGACCTGGGGAGCATCTATATCCATGGCACACAGGGCAAGATTGCGGAACTCTTCGAGGAGGCTGCAAAGAAGGCTCCTACGGTCATTTGCTTCGATGAGTTGGACGGAATGGTTCCTGACCGCTCTACTATCCATAACGAAGGTGCATCGGGAGAGGTCAATGAGTTCTTGAGTCAACTGAATAACTGTTCGGAACGTGGTATTTTTGTTATTGGCACTTCAAATCGTCCGGAGAAGATTGATCCAGCAATTTTGAGAACAGGTCGTATGGATAAGATGATATACATACCAATGCCGGATGTAGAGGCTCGCAAGGAACTCTTCAAGATTCACCTTGCAGATCGTTATTGCGATGAAAGTCTCGACCTTGACGAACTAGCCAAACAGAGCGACGGATATGTCGCCAGTGATATCAGTTTTATGGTAAACGCAAGTGCATTGGAGGCTGCAATGGCAGATGTTCCCATCTCACAAGAATTGGTACTTGCCGAGATGCGTAAGGCCCGTCGTTCGGTTACTCAAGATGATGCTGCCGACTATGAGCGTATGCGTAAGAAGTTTGAGCAGCAGACTCCCCGACAAGAGCGACGCAGAATAGGTTTCTAATATGTATAACTTTGATACACGAATAATATGAAAATGATTGACAAGGTAATGGAAGAGTTGCAGAAACAAGGTTTTCTGCCTCAGCGTGAAGATTTCGGTATTGCATTCA
>JBGVPF010000028.1:0-5882 GCA_045126825.1 Alloprevotella sp. | reverse complement strand
ATAACATCGGCAACGAGCCATGTAGGGTAACTCATGGGATGATTGCCACACGAAGCGTAGTCGTCGGTAATCACATAATTCACGAAACGAGCATCGCCAGCATCCTTAATTCCTGTAGCGACACCATCTCTTTTCCATTCCGTCATACGCACCGAGAGCGTATCTTGGTCTGTCTTACTATAGAGCACCGCCTGAATGTTGGCGCGTTCGCCCTTCCAAGCACGAACGGTTGCCGCATCTTGCTGCGTTAGTTCCGGCACTTCATGAAGTTTGTAATGCACATCGCGTGAGCCCCAAGATGCCTGAAGTCCGTCGGGAAGGGCGTTCCAAGAAGCAGCGTCAGGAGTAGTTCCTACGCGAGGTTCGGCATATTCGTTAATAGGATATTCATACAACTCATCACCGCTTGCCACACCCGTAATCTTCAAAGTCACGTCGATAATGGAAGCCCCGTCGGAAATATAGTTCGCATAACTTGCTCCCGTGGGGTCAATGCAGTTCCACATCACCGCATAACGCATACGATACGTAGCACCCACCTCAAGACCTTCGGGCACGCGGAAAGAGCCTGGCGCCAGAACGTCACCACTCACAGCAAGACCGGCACTGTTCCAACCCGAATTGCCATCTCCACTTTTGCTGTAAAGCGACCAACACATCAGTTCGTTGCCCTCACCCTTAATGTAAGGACCGTCGCCCGTAAGCGCAACATCAAATTGCCCGTTGTTGTTCCAATCCACATACACATATCCGTGCATCCAACTGCCGTTGATGGCAATCAGTGGCGTTACGGTTTCGCCACTTTTCACCCCAAACACCGTAGCCGTCTTGTCAAAGTAAGCCTGACAACGGGGAGCAGAAGCAATATTGTTAATCACCTGCTGCTCACCGCGCACATTGCTAATCCCCACCATGATGGGGTAATGTGATTGGTGGTTTACGTTTACATCAGCGCCATACTTTACATAGTAATCGCCCTGCCCTTGAGCATAAGCCGAGCAAAATCCACTCGCCATGACAAGAAGGCAGCACAGGCTTCTCATGATTGATTGTAGTTTCATATATACAAATTTATAATATTGACACTTTTACGTTCCGGGGATCATATCACTTACCCTTGCAAGCAGGATTGACGCGCCCCCAATCCTTATGCAAACATACAACTTTATTTTTTATCGGGAACTAAATTATCAAGATTATCCAACACACCTTTTTCTTTATGAATGAAAACGGTTTCCTCTCACACGGACGGGGTTCCCTATCCGGCAAAGAAAAAGCAACTCCGCCCTGCCAGCGTAAACCTGTAGGGCGGAGTATTTTGTATATGGAGTTCAAATTCTAGCTGATATTTTGCATAAGCAACCACTCTGTCGCTGGTATTGCTTTTATCGTATAACCATCATCCTCAATAGTTTCGTAGGTATCAAAAGTAATGAGTGTAAGATTCTTGCAACCTAGTTTCTTCGCTGCATTCTTCAAACCACGAATTTCTCGCAAACGAGTCTTCTCATTAGATATATCATACGAAACTTGTATCAATTCTTGTACATTGCCGTCCTTGGCAACAAGGAAGTCCACCTGAGAGGTATCTTCCTTATAACAAAAAATGTCGCAGAATTGGGGTCTGTATCGGCGTAACAACTCAATACATACGATATTCTCTAATCGCCATCCTATATTTTCCAAAGAGAAATTGTCCTCGCGTTCCGTAACGAAAGAGGTGTCAATGACATATACTTTTTCGTTACGAACTCTGTCCTTACTCTTAAAAGAAAAACGGTTTACTCCTACCAACAAAAACGCTTCTTTAAGGTATGAGTAATAATTTTCAGCAGTATGGTTAGATACGCCAAACAATCCCCCTACGGTCTTTGCAACAAACTCTTGGCAATAGTTGTCAGCAAGGTAAGCAGCTATTCTTCTCAGCGCTTCTACATTACGCACCTTAAAGCGTTTTGCTATGTCATTTTTGATAATGGCATCTAGCAATCCGTTAACATACCCACGGCGGTTGCCTTCGTTGAATAATTCCGGGAAACCACCTTGCTGGAGGTAGTCCTGAAGTGCTGCCTTGCGAAGAGCTTTGGCTTTAGTAGACACAGACGACGTTTCAACCTTCTTGAGGGTACAGAACTCAGAGAACGAGAAAGGATAAAGTTCCACCTTGTTGTTTCTACCCGTTAAATGTGTACTCAGTTCGTTACTGAGCAACTTGGAGTTTGACCCCGTAATAAACAAGTGAATCTTTTGACGCAATAGTCTATTTACAAACAACGGCCATCCCTTTATGTTTTGAATTTCGTCAAAAAACAAGTACTTAAATTCTCCGTATGTCATATACAAAGCCTCAAGCAGATTATCCAAATCTTCCGCTTGAAGTCCTTCCAAACGTTCGTCGTCGAAATTTACATAAGCAAAATTTATCTTCTTTCGCTTAAGAAACATTTCGCACAAAGTAGATTTACCGCTACGTCGAACCCCAATTACAACTTGCGCGCGATTGCTGGTTAAGTCTAATTGTGATTCTTCGGGACGTGAGCAATATCCAGAATAATCATTCTGAAGTAATTCCTCACGTTGGTCTGCCACTATTGATTGTAATTTATGTATTTCCATAACCCAGTCATTTTGCCCTACAAAAGTACATCTATTTCCATAAAAAGGCAATTTTTAGCAATTCTATTTCCATAAAAAGGCAATTTTTAACCTTTCTACTTCCATAAAACTGTTAAAATTCCAATTTCTATTTCCATATAGCGGCAAAAATACGAGGTTCTATTTCCATAAATCCGAGGAAGCAAGTACAATAATTAAGTGAGCAAACTCAAATCTACGTCTGGGATTGTGGCAAGAGTGAGGTGGTCTTTAATAAGGAAACCCATATAAAGTGGTATAGTGAGCAGTGGTGCTACATTTTTTCAAGGGAATAAATTCCAACACTTACACTTTTTCAAGGGAATAATAGCACTCGCAATACACTTTTTCAAGGGAATGAGGAATTTTTTTGGAGGGTAAAAATCTATAAAACCATTTCCTATAGGAAACAAAATCAACAGAATTATCAAAAGTTATTCCTATAGGTTCTAACTTTTGCAGTAACTTTTTCCCTTATACAATTAAAGTGGGTGTGTCAAAGTTTTCACCTTGACACACCCACTTTTGAGTAATTATTTAGGTAATGATATAGCAGTTGACCCAAATATAAGAAGAATCATCATACCCCCTCCCCTCCTGCGGAGGTACTCCCCCTATCTTAAGGGGAGAGCGCCTGCGGAGTAATCCTACACTATTTATACCAAGTGAAAGCGAGATTGTTTACATCTGTTGAGTCGTTTTAACGAAAGTATCAAACTCTTCTCTCCCCTTAAGATAGGGGGAGTACCGCCTTTGGCGGGGAGGGGGTATGATAGTCTTTACGGGGCAACTCCTATATTATAACCATTATTTATTCAAGTTTCGCAAGTGCTCAACTTGTTAGGTTTGAAGGTCTTAAGGTTTACCATTCGGAGGACTCCCATTTAGTTTGTATAAACAGTCTGGATAGTCCTCAAAGCCTTAAAGCGTAGCGACCTAACAACCTCATAACCTGACTCAACTGAAGCTTGCGAAAGTTGAGTTATTTAACGTTCGATTATTCTGACCAATCCATCTTGGTCATGCGTACTTTAGAATCCAGACAAAAGGAACTCCCTTAGTCCTAAATGAATGATACCCTGCCTATCGCTCCGTTTCACCAAAGGTGTCATTGATATGACATACTTTGGATAATTGTCGTTAATACCTTTCAAACTTCCAAACTCTCGTTCCTCAGTATCTGGTGATGCAATAAGATATGCCACTTGCACATAAACTCTTTCATTTGACTTTGTGCAAACAAAATCTATCTCACCTGCTCTTAATTGCCCAACAGTAACGCTGTAACCCATTCTAAGCAGTTGATGATAAACTATATTCTCCATTACCTTCTCAATATCACCTTCACGACCGCCTCCTACAATCAAATTACGAAGTCCCACATCACCAAAATAGAGTTTCTCGTTCAACTCCAACAACTTCTTGCCATGAATATCATATCTATTTACAGTAGATACTAAATAGGATTCTTTATAAAAATTGAGGTACGAGGTTATGGATTTGGTGGCGATATCCTGTCCCTGTGACTTCATGAACTTGCTGATGTTATTGAGAGAATATTGTTTCCCTATCGTGTCGGCAAAATAATTCAACAGGGAATTGAGGAACGCAATATTTCTAATACTGTTTCTCTCAATAATGTCTTTTAACATTACCGTGTGAAACACACCTCTGATATAATCCCACACTAAATCTTCATCATCAAGTCCTACTTGTGTTAACCCTGGCAGACCGCCATAGTTAATGTACTTCCACAGCGCATCATCACCATCTACTAAACCATGGAATTGTAAAAACTCAGAGTAACTCAAGGATTGTATATAAATTTCTTGATAGCGACCACCAATCAATGTACTCAACTCGCTCGACAACATCTTTGAATTACTACCTGTAATGATAATATCCGTGTCGTTTTCCAAACGATAACTTCGTACACTCTTCTCCCACCCCTCAATCTCCTGCACTTCATCTATGAGGATAAAGTTGTGTGCATCATTCACCCAATGCTCATCAATATACGCGTTCAACTGCTCGTAAGTCTTAAGGGCATCAAACAGCTTGCGTTCCTTATTGATATAGATGAAATGGGATTGAGGTTCAGATTTGTGGCGTTCCAAGAAATCTTTAAGGATATAACTCTTGCCAACTCTTCGCTGCCCTACGAGTACAATGATTTGACCTTTACCAAGCCATGCATCAACCTTGTCTGCATAAAGTTTTCTCGTTATTGGTTGCATACTTATAAGTTTTAATTCTTGCACAAATATACAATTTTATTTCCTATAGGAAACAAAACAAGCAGAATTATCAAAAACATTTCCTATAAGTTTTAACTTTTGCCTTGCATTTTACATTTGCTTACATGATTTAAGAGGGTGTACCGAAACTTTGCATTCGGCACACCCTCACTTTTTTAGTTAATGGTTAACTGTTATGGTCTTGATTACAGAGATTATTTCTACAACCCTGAGTTTGAAGTGCAAAAATTAACTAAGTAAACTCAAATCTACATCTGGGATTGTTGCAAGAGTGAAGTGGTCTTTAATTAGGCCCCCCATATAAAGTGGTATAGTGAGCAGTTCTCCCTCACGTCCTACGTTATAATTTCCGAGTTTAATAGCACTATTGACATGGTACACATTTTTGTTCTTGAGTACGGTGCTCAGACTTTTTGCCTTCCCACTCTTTGCCTTAATTTCAACCACAGTGCATTCACCTTTAAATCTCACAAGAAAATCTAATTCAAGTCCACTGTCCTTATGGTAATAGTACAAATTTTGTCCGGATTTGCATAAAAAGTCTGCCATAAGATTTTCAAATATCGCGCCTTTGTATCCTAAAAGGTTGCCCTTGAGAATATCCATTTGAGTGCCGTAGTCTAACATTGCAATAAGTATGCCGATGTCAGCGGTATACAGTTTAAAACTTTCCTTGATAGCGTTGCCTTCAAAGGGAAGTTCGGTTGTCTGTGTATTATAACATCTCTTGACTAACCCCGCATCCTCTAACCATTGTATGCTACCGATATATTGAGTGGAACGTCCTCCCCTTTTCACCAATGAATATTGAAACTTCTTATTTTCCTTGGCCAATTGTTTGGGGATGGATTCGAAGCATTCGCGAATACGAGGTTTGTCGGAGTCATCAGCATATTTAACCATGTCCTCCTCATATTCAGCTATTAGAGTGCGCTGTGTGTTATACACCAACTCGATATTTTTCGTTTCAAGAAACTTATTGACAACTTC
>JBGVPF010000027.1:0-131243 GCA_045126825.1 Alloprevotella sp. | reverse complement strand
ATACAAGCCCCTTATAGAGATTCAACCGAAAGAATACAGAATTTCTATGTTTAAGAGAACACGAATCTCACGAATTTCACGAACCAAAGGTCGCGTTAGTCAAACCATGCGGGATGAATATTTCTTAATCAGAGGCGAATAACACGAATGCCATCCGGATGGTATTCGTGCAATTCGTATGCGATAAGCAAAGGTAACACCCCGCAAGGATTCGTGTTATTTGTGCAATTCGTGTTCTCTAAAATAAAGAGACAAATTTTACCGGACAGCAATAGGTAATAATATAGCAGATGCCCACAAATAATCCTTACCCCAAAGGTGTTGTGCGCTTATTATTTTAGCTACTAATGCCTTGCGGAGTATTTAAGCCCGGATGGATATTGACTTACGCGACCTTCGGTGAAAATTAGTGTTCATTAGTGGCTCCAAATAAAACAAACAAACTTTCGTGGACAACCAAAGGTCACGAAGTAACACCTATATTATTCCCAATAATATTATCCAGACTTATGCTTGTTAAAACGCATTCTGCTACTGTCAACGGACTCACGGCACTCTCTGTTGCGGTAGAAGTACATACGGCAAAATCTGCACAAACGAATTTCATCATGGTGGGTCTTCCCGACAACGCCGTGCGTGAAAGTCGTTCGCGTGTTACGGCGGCGCTTCAGAATTCCAAAATCTATTTGCGTGAGCCGCAAACAACAACCGTAAACCTTGCCCCTGCAGATGTGCGCAAGGAGGGGACGGGCTTTGACCTTCCCGTGGCAATCGGCATGGTGGCTGCAGGGAATATTATGCCCACAGATATGCTTGACCGCTACATGCTCGTAGGCGAACTCGGATTGGACGGTTCTATCCGCCCCATCAAGGGGGCGCTCCCCATTGCTATCAAGGCGCGTGCAGAAGGGTTTGAAGGACTGATTGTACCTGAAGAGAATGTGCGCGAAGCGGCTGTGGTCAACCAATTAAAAGTCTATGGTGCTAATCATTTGACACAAGTCATCGCCTTTTTAAGTGGCGAACCCACGTTGGAGCAGACGATTGTCAACACGCGTGAGGAGTTTTATCAAGCACAAGCGGAGTGCCCCTACGATTTCAGTGAGGTAAAGGGTCAGGAGAATGTGAAGCGCGCCTTCGAGGTTGCCGCCGCGGGTGGTCACAACCTCATGCTCATCGGTGCCCCAGGTTGTGGGAAGAGTATGATGGCGAAGCGCATGCCCTCCATCCTTCCGCGCCTCACGCTTGCCGAAAGTTTGGAAACTACACAAATCCATTCTATCGCCGGATGCCTTGCGTCGGGCACGTCGTTGATTACGCGTCGCCCCTTCCGTGCGCCCCACCACACGGTGTCAGACGTAGCGCTCATCGGTGGGGGAGCAAGTTTTCAACCCGGCGAAATTAGTTTGGCGCACAACGGAGTTCTCTTTATGGACGAGCTTCCCGAATTTTCGAAAGTGGCGCTTGAAACCTTGCGCCAACCGCTTGAAGACCGCGTCATCAATATCTCGCGCGCCAAATACCGTGCCTCGCTCCCTTGTTCCTTTATGCTTGTGGCGGCGATGAATCCCTGCCCTTGCGGTTACTATAACCATCCAACGCGTCGCTGCGATTGCACACCTGGTCAGGTACAACGCTACAAGAATAAGATTAGCGGTCCGCTCCTTGACCGATTAGACATGCACGTAGAGGTGGTGCCCGTGTCACTTGACGAACTTACGAAGGCGCCCGCCGGAGAGAGCAGCGCGCAAATCCGTGAGCGTGTCGAGAAGGCGCGGGCCATTCAGGCAGAACGCTTCAAGGATAGCAAGGGCATCCATTGTAATGCCCAAATGACCGACGCGCAAATCAACACCTTCGCCACTCCCGACGCCGCAGGTGAACAACTCCTGCGCGCAGCCATCCGTAAGCACGATCTTTCTGCCCGTGCCTACAACCGCATTCTCAAAGTGGCACGCACCATTGCCGACCTCGAAGGCGCTTCTCTAATCCAAAGTCACCACATTGCCGAAGCCGTGGGCTACAGAAGCCTGGAGCGTGCCAGCTGGGGGGAATAGAAGCGAAAGGAGAAATGAGAAATCAGAAATGAGAAAGAGGCTGGCGCGCTGACACTCCTCATGGTTTTTCTCCGAAATCACTCCTACCATTAAATATTTCATGTAAACAATGACGCGTATCCTTCTCCTCTCCGACACCCACTCGTATTGGGACGACCGTTATGCCAAGTACGCCGCGGAATGCGACGAGATTTGGCATGTCGGCGATATTGGAACGCCCGAAGTGACGGATAAACTTGCGGCGCTCAAACCGTTGCGCGCGGTGTATGGGAATATTGACGGGGCAGATTTGCGCCGTCAGTTTCCTGAGGTGTTGCGCTTCCGATGTGAGGATGCCGATGTGGTGATGAAGCACATTGGGGGTTATCCTGGGAAGTACGACCGCTCTATTGTGGCACAACTTTTTCGCAATCCGCCCCATCTGTTTATCTCTGGGCATTCGCACATCCTTAAAGTAATGCGCGATGCGACGCTGGACCTTTTGCACATCAATCCAGGTGCTGCGGGATGTCACGGATGGCAGCGCGTCAGAACGCTCATTCGCTTTACCATTGACGGGAGTGACTTCCGCGACCTTGAGGTTATTGAACTTGGCAATGGCGTTAAGGATTGAGCGTAAGGGGTGTTTCCTGCGCTACATTTTACCCTTTTCGTGGCGCGCACCTGCACTTAAAATTGCTCGAAACCCGTTGCGCAAAAAACTATATCTATTGTAGTAAAAATTATTAGTAACCTAAAAAATTAGGGGATAATATAGCAGTTGACCTAAATATAGTTTAAAAAACTTACGTCAGAGGATTTAACCATCCGAAATGCCCCCGTAGGAGGGCACACTTGCCTAACCGCGGGTGAGCAGGGCGAACCTGCGGTAGTACTATACGAACGAATAAATCTATCGGTCCCCGTAGGAGGACCCACAGCACCTGGATATGCTACAAATTGCTTTAACTTATCCGGTCGTTGTGGGTCCTCCTACGGGGACCGATAGAGAAACTCAACAGTTATCCCTAATCCGCAGGTTCACTGCGTTCACCAGCGGTTAGGCAAGTGTGCCCTCCTACGGGGGCAATGCATTCATAAATTTCAGATGGGTCAACACCTATATTATTGCCAAAAATTATTAGTAAGATAATTTAAAAAAAGGTTACTAATAATTTTAGGTAGGTCAGGCGTTGATTATTAGATGTATATCGCTGCGAAAAATTGTTACATTTTTGAGGCGTGTAAATTCTTTCTGGATTTGCATTTTAGCTATTGCCGTAATGCAGTCAAAAAAATAAGAGGGTGTGTCTTCACGACACACCCTCTTTTGTACAAAGGTATAAAAAATCTTATTCGTGCTTTGCCTCTCGGCGAAGCCTTTGCCTCTCGGCAGTAAAATCTTAGTTTACAGAGTTAGCCAATTCGCTACCAGCCTTAAACTTGATCACGTTCTTAGCGGGGATCGCAATCTTTTCCTTAGTAGCGGGGTTGATGCCTTCACGAGCGGGACGTTCGCTTACAGAGAATGTACCGAAACCGAGGAGTGCAACTGCTTCCTTGTTCTTCAATGCACCTGCGATAGCGTCAAGAGCTGCGTCAAGAGCCTTCTTTGAATCTGCTTGTGTAAGACCTGCGCCCTGTGCGATAGCCTTTACGAGTTCTGTCTTGTTCATAGGAGTTATTTGTTAAGGGGTAAATAATAGTTCTTGTTGAAAACCAGTCGGGTATATCACCCTAAACATTGTTTTTCATGAGCAAATATACTGGAACTTGTAATTCCGACAAAACAAAATTGCACTTTTTTATGAATTGTCCCCAAAAAAATCCCAGAAACCCTGTCGGAAGTGGTTCTCTGCCCCTATTTATGGGGCTTTCAGCATAGTTTTACGGTCATAAAACAACAACGAGTAGGCAGCCTGTTGCCTACTCGTTGGGAGATGTGATTTGCGGCGACACATATATATAATACGTGTGCGCCTATGGTGCAAGCGTTAGAGTTGCTGCATGTCGTTGAGTTTCTTGTAATAGCCGTCCTTGGCAAGGAGGTCGTCGTGCGTGCCGCGCTCTACGATGCGTCCTTCGTGGAGCACGCAAATCTCGTCGGCGTTCTTGATGGTGGAGAGGCGGTGGGCGATGGCGATGGTGGTGCGCGTCTTCATCAAGCGCTCGAGGGCTTCCTGCACGAGGCGTTCGCTCTCGGTGTCAAGTGCCGAAGTGGCTTCGTCAAGAATGAGAATGTCGGGGTTCTTTAGGATGGCGCGTGCGATGGAAACGCGTTGGCGCTGTCCGCCCGAGAGTCGGCAACCGCGGTCGCCCACACTGGTGTCGTACCCCTGCTCGCTCTGCATGATAAATTCGTGAGCGTTGGCAATCTTTGCCGCTTCCTGCACCTGAGCGAGGGTTGCGTTTTCCACGCCAAAGGCGATGTTGTTGAAGAAGGAGTCGTTGAAGAGGATGGCTTCCTGGTTCACATTACCAATCATCTTGCGGAGGTCGGAGAGGCGCATGCTCTTGATGTTCACACCGTCGACGAGGATTTCGCCTTCGGTCACGTCGTGATAGCGGGGGAGGAGGTCGACGAGGGTAGACTTACCCGAACCGCTCTGCCCGACGAGGGCGATGGTTTGTCCGCGCTTCACGGTGAGGTTTACGTCCTTGAGCACGTCGGTCGTGCCGTTGTAGGAGAAGGTGATGTCCTTGAAGGTGATTTCTTCCTTCAATCCGCTTACTGCTACGGCATCTGCGGGTTCCTGAATGGGATTTTCTGCATTGAGAATCTTGTTGACGCGCTCTACCGACGCCATACCCTTGGGGATGTTGTAACTCGCCTTTGAGAGGTCCTTGAGGGGCTGGATGATGCTGTAGAGGATGACCATGTAGAAGATGAACGTGGGGGCGTCGATGGGGGCATTGTTAGAGAAGATGAGTGTTCCGCCGTACCAAAGCACGAGCACGATGAGGCAGGTGCCGAGAAATTCGCTCACGGGGTGGGCTGAGGATTGGCGAATGGCTACTTTGCTCGCGGCGTCGCGGAATTCGTTTGCCGAAGCGTCGAAGCGGTTACACATCTTGCGCTCTGCGGTGAACGCCTTGATGATGCGCATGCCGCCGAGGGTTTCTTCGAGCTGCGACATGGTTTCGCTCCACTTATTCTGGGCGTCCATACTCTGGCGCTTGAGCTTGCGTCCGATTTTTCCCATTGCCCAACCCATCAAGGGGAGCACAACGATGGTGAAGAGGGTGAGTTCCCACGATGTATAGATGAGTACACCGAAATAGCAGAACAAGAGGATGGGGTTCTTGATCAACATTTCGAGCGAACCCGTTACGGAGGTTTCAATCTCGTTGACGTCGCCACTCATGCGGGCAATGATGTCGCCCTTGCGTTCGCCAGAGAAGAAGGAAAGGGGGAGGGAGATAATCTTGTGGTACACCTCCGAGCGGATGTCTCTCACGATGCCCGTGCGCATGGGTACCATAATCGCCACGGAAGCGAAGTAGCACCCCGTCTTCAGGAACGTTGCCACCACAAGGAAGCTGCCGATGAGCAGGAGTGTGGTTGAGGCGCCATACACCGCGATGAGTTCCGTAGTGTAATAGTAAAGGTTGTTGACGAAGATGTCCTTCATCCCCATACCTGCCGTATCCCAAGGAATGAACTTGTAGACCGTCGTGTCGAGTCCGAAGAGCAGTTGCAGCATCGGGATGAGCGACACGAAGGAAAAGACATTGAGCACTGCCGATAAGATATTAAAGAACAGTGAGCCGAAGAGGTAGCGCTTGTAGGGCGCAACGTAACGGCTGATGAGTTTGAGAAATTCTTTCATTGGGGAGTTGTTAGCAAGTATTAGAACTGTCGGATGAACAAGATGGGACCTTTGTAATTTTAGTAGGGAGATGGTTAAAACAAACAAGGAGATAGTTGAATCTAATAAGGAGATGGTTTTGACGATTAGGGAGATGATTTTCTCAACCTCTGCTTAATAAATCTTTTCTTCCTTGATATGCTTATCCTTTCCTACCAAAATCCGCAGGGATTTCGCCCCACTTTTCCGTTTCCCACTTACGCAGGTCGTTGGAGTAGGAGTGGGTGCGCAACCAAGTCTCGGCGCGGCGGATGTGCTCATGGAGCGCTTGAGTTTTCTCGTTAAGGGGGAGGGTCGTGCGACACTGCTTTCGCTTTACCCAAAGCATGGCGTTGACGCTGTCGGAGTAAATGGGAATGGTGTACCCACGCTGTGCCAAGAGGGCGAGACCGTGAACGATGGCTAAGAATTCTCCGATGTTGTTCGTGCCGAACACGGGACCGTAATGGAAGATTTCTTCGCCCGTCTTGAGGTACACGCCACGGTATTCCATTTGCCCGGGGTTCCCACTGCACGCTGCATCCACGGCAATGGCTTGCGCATCCACCGCCGCGGGGAGCGATTGACACGCCTTCAGTGCCGCCTGCTTGCGTAAGACTTCTAAGCGGTCTTTGGAGGGAGTAGGGTCTTTAAGGGCATTAAGGTCTTTAGAGTCTTTAAGGTCTTTAGCACATTCGTACTGTTGCAGTGCTTCAATTTCTCCTTTCTCCTTTCTCCTTTCTCCTTTCCCAATGTACTCCAGCGGACCTTCCTCGTAGGCAATCTCAGCCTCTTCACGCGAGGAGAAGGCTTTGAAGGCGGCTTCGGGATACCCCTTCACCTGCGCCTCTGCCGCTTCCCACTCGGTGTAGATGCCGGGAGTGTGTCCCTCCCACACGACATAGTATTTCGGTTTCTTCGCCATGTCGGTGGCACGGATTACATGCGTTCAGGCATTTCGATGCCGAGGAGTCCCATACCGAGGCGAATGACCTTGGCAACGTTCTGCGAGAGTACGAGGCGGAACACCTTCTTCGCTTCATCCTCTTCGCGGAGAATGCTAAATTCGTGGTAGAACTGGTTGTATTCCTTCACGAGTTCGTAGCAGTAGTTCGCAATTGCCGAGGGCGAATAATCTACACCCGCAGCCTTCACCACCTGTGCGAATTCAGCCACGTGCTGAATGATTTCTTCTTCCTTCGTAGAGAGGGAAACATTTGCTTCAAGTGCTTCGGGAATCACGATGCCAGCATCTTCAGCCTTGCGGAGGATAGAGCGGATGCGCGCATAAGTATATTGTACGAAGGGACCTGTGTTACCGTTGAAGTCAATACTTTCTTCGGGGTTGAAGAGCATGTTCTTGCGAGCGTCAACCTTAAGGAGGAAATACTTCAAGGCACCCATACCCACGATGCGTGCTACCTCTTGCTTTTCTTCCTCACTCATGTCGGCAAACTTGCCCGCTTCGTCGCTCGTCTGACGTGCCTGGCGCACCATTTCAGCTACCAATTCGTCGGCATCAACCACTGTTCCTTCACGGCTCTTCATCTTACCGTTGGGGAGTTCTACCATGCCGTAAGAGAAGTGCACAAGGTCCTTACCCCATTCGAAACCGAGCTTATCAAGAAGGATAGAGAGCACCTGGAAGTGGTAGTTCTGCTCGTTACCTACGACATACACCATCTTGTTGATGGGGAAGTCCTGGAAACGAAGCTTTGCCGTACCAATATCTTGGGTCATGTAAACAGAAGTGCCGTCTGAACGGAGCAAAAGCTTCTCATCCAAACCTTCGCCAGTGAGGTCAGCCCATACACTGCCGTCTTCGCGCTTGTAGAAAAGGCCCTTCTGAAGACCTTCAATAACCTTTTCGCGACCTTCAAGGTAAGTGTCACTTTCGTAATAAATCTTGTCGAAGCCCACACCGAGTGCCTTGTACGTTTCATCGAAACCCTCGTACACCCATTCGTTCATCTTGCGCCAAAGTGCGCGCACCTCGCGGTCGTTATGCTCCCACTTTACGAGCATTTCGCGAGCCTCCTTCATAAGGGGCGCTTCTGCCTTTGCCTTTTCAGTAGCCGCTTCTTCATCCATACCTTCCGCCATGAACTTCGCCGCAAGTTCCTTCACTTCAGCGCGATAGTGCTTGTCGAAAGCCACGTAGTAGTCGCCAATCAAGTGGTCGCCCTTCTTGCCTGACGATTCGGGAGTTTCGCCATTGCCATACTTCTGCCAAGCAAGCATAGACTTACAAATGTGAATACCGCGGTCGTTCACGATATTCGTCTTCACTACGCGGTTGCCGTTTGCTTCAGCAATCTGTGCCACAGCCCAACCGAGGAGGTTGTTACGCACGTGACCCAAGTGGAGGGGCTTGTTCGTGTTGGGCGAAGAATATTCAATCATCACGAGGGGCGAACGTTCAGTAGGCGTTGTGAAGCCATACTTTTCCGCAGCGTGGATGTCATTCAACAAGGCAATCCAAGCGGCAGGGGCAATCACGAGGTTCAAGAAACCCTTGATGACGTTGAACGAAGCAATAACGTCGGTGTGTTCCTGAAGGTACTGACCGATTTCTTGAGCTGTATCTTCAGGCTTCTTTTTAGAAACACGGAGGAAGGGGAACACCACGAGTGTAAGGTGGCCTTCAAATTCCTTCTTTGTCTTTGAGAGTTGCACCTGTTCAGCGGGTGCGTCAAAGTCGTAAAGTTCCTTAATCGCAGCAATGATGGCTGCCGAAAGTTGTTGTTCTATCTTCATAATTAGTTTTTGGTTTTGCGTTGAAAGTACCTTAAAAATCCCAGCCTCCGAAGTGTCGAAATTTATGTCCGACTTGGGAAAAATTAAGTCCGACATATTTCAAATTATCTCCGACATAATTTCAACAATCTCCCAGATAGTTTTTACCACATCAGAAATGCGTTTTGCAAACTCGGACGGCGGGGCTTAAATATCCTTAAAAATCCTTGCAAAATTACTATTTTTTAATGTAGTGGGCAAATTCCCGAGCGCCTACCCTTATTTTCGGAATAAAAAAAGGTATTTTTGCCGTGAAATTTGACAGCTGAATGTTCAAACGTTCGCATAACAAGAGGCAAAACCCTTGACTATTGCCTGTCTATCTCGTCTACTCGTACCTTCCAAACTCGTCTACTCACTCATGACCATCAAAATCAAAGGCGCACGCGTCAATAACCTCAAGAATATTGACCTGGAAATTCCGCGCGATAAACTCATTGTTGTTACAGGCTTATCTGGTTCGGGTAAGTCTTCTTTAGCCTTCGACACGCTCTATGCCGAGGGCCAAAGAAGGTATGTAGAAAGTCTTTCGGCTTACTCCCGCCAATTCTTGGGGCGTATGCACAAGCCGGAGTGCGACTACATCAAGGGACTTCCGCCTGCCATTGCCATTGAGCAGAAGGTTACTTCGCGCAATCCGCGCTCTACGGTGGGCACTTCCACGGAGATTTACGAATACCTCCGCCTCCTTTTTGCCCGCATCGGTCGCACTTTTTCTCCCGTGAGTGGTGAGGAGGTGAAGCGCCATACGGTGAAGGACGTGGTGGATTGTGCGCTCTCGCATCCCGCAGGTACGCGCTTCACGGTGCTCGCTCCGATGCGCATACATGGCGAACGCACGCTCCGCGAACAGTTGGAGATTGACCTCAAGCAGGGACTTTCGCGCCTGGATGTGGAGGGCGAGATGGTGCGTATTGAGGACTTTCTCAATGAGGGTCAACAGACAACGGCGGAAGGGCTTTATTTACTTCTCGACCGCCTTGCCGTAGATAATTCACAGACAGCCATTTCCCGCCTGGCCGACTCCGTGCAAACAGCCTTCTTTGAGGGTGGGGGAGAATGCGTTTTGCGCTTCTATCCTGGGAAAGAAACGGTGGCATTCAGCGAACGCTTTGAGGCGGACGGCATGCAGTTTGAAGAACCTTCGGACAGCATGTTCTCCTTCAACTCTCCCCTGGGCGCATGTCCTGAATGTGAGGGCTTTGGACGCATCATGGGCATTGACGAACAGCTTGTTGTGCCCAATTCTTCCCTCTCTGTTTACGAAGGTGCCGTGATGTGTTGGCGTGGCGATAAGATGGGTGAGTGGCGAAAGGAGTTTTGCCGTCGCGCGTCGGAAGTTGGTTTCCCCATCTTTGAACCTTATTACAACCTCACGCAGGAGCAGAAGGATTATCTGTGGCATGGTGACGGCAAGGTGCATCATGGCGACGGCGATTGGGATGTCTGCATCGACCGCTTCTTCGACATGCTCCGCGAAAACCAATATAAGATTCAGTATCGCGTAATGTTGGCGCGCTATCGCGGAAAGACGGAGTGCCCCACGTGTCGCGGTTCGCGCTTGAAGAAACAAGCGTCTTACGTAAAGGTGGGCGGGAAGAACATTACCGAACTCGTGCGCCTCTCCATCCGAGAGTTGCAGGAATTTTTCGCTTCCCTGACGCTCCAACCCCATGAAGAACAGGTGGCAGCCCGACTCTTGGCGGAAATACGCAGTCGCTTGGAATTCTTGATGGATGTGGGTTTGGGTTATCTCACCCTCGACCGCTTGAGCAATACACTTTCGGGCGGCGAAAGCCAACGCATTAACCTCGCCACCTCACTCGGGTCCTCGCTCGTGGGTTCGCTTTACATTCTTGACGAACCCAGCATCGGCCTTCACTCTCGCGACACCGACCGACTCATTTCTGTGCTCAAAAAGTTGAGAGACTTGGGCAACACGGTGGTGATTGTGGAGCACGATGAGGAGATTATTCGCGAGGCAGATTATATCATTGACATCGGTCCCGATGCTGGTCGTCGCGGAGGCGAAGTGACGTTTGCCGGAACCTTATCCAAGGGGCTCGCTCACGGAGATGATGCGGAATATAACTCTCACACCCTGCGCTACTTAACGGGGCGTGAAAGCATTGAGGTACCCACTTCGCGCCGACGTTGGAATAATTTTATCGAACTCAAGGGTGCGCGCCACAATAACTTAAAGGGTGTTGACGCCAAGTTCCCCCTGAACGTCATGACGGTAGTTACGGGCGTGAGTGGTTCGGGAAAATCTACCCTCGTTAGAGACATTTTCTACCGTGCCTTGAAGCGCCACTTCGATGAACCTTGCGACCGCCCCGGAGAGTTTATCTCGCTCGATGGTGACTTGAACCAAATCAAGGCGATTGAATTTGTGGATCAGAATCCCATTGGTAAGTCCTCGCGTTCAAATCCCGTGACTTATGTCAAGGCGTATGATGAAATCCGTAAGTTGATGGCGGCGCAACCCTTGGCAAAGCAGATGGACTTTACGGCAGCCCACTTCTCCTTCAATACCGACGGCGGACGTTGTGAGGAATGTAAGGGCGAGGGAACGGTTACCGTGGAAATGCAATTCATGGCGGATCTCATTTTAGAGTGTGAGGCGTGTGGCGGCAAGCGCTTTAAGAACGACATCCTTGAAGTGCGCTTTGCGGATAAGAATATCCACGACATTTTGGAGATGACCATCAATCAGGCCATCGAATTCTTTACCGAGCATAAGCAAGAAAAGATTGCGCGACGCTTGAAACCCCTTCAGGATGTGGGACTTGGCTACATCCACCTCGGACAACCTTCTTCGACACTCTCTGGCGGTGAAAACCAGCGCGTAAAGTTGGCGTACTACCTCGGATTGGAGCGTACCGAACCCACGCTTTTCATTTTCGACGAACCCACAACGGGACTCCACTTCCACGATATCAAGCGCCTGCTCCGCTCTTTCGACGCACTCATTGCCCGCGGGCACACCGTATTGATTATTGAGCACAATCTCGATGTGATTAAGTGTGCCGACCACGTGATTGACCTCGGACCAGAAGGCGGTGACGAGGGCGGAACCATCATTGCCTGTGGCACGCCCGAGGAAGTCGTGGCACAGGGTGTGGGGTACACGGCGCGGTTCTTGCAAGAGAAGTTAAGATGATGTTATAATGTAGGTAAAAACAGTCCGAACGGCGCTCTCCCCCTGTTTATAGGGGGAGGGGACCGCCTTGGCGGTGAGGGGGTGCAAAATACAATCCGCATGGCAACTATTAACTACTTACTACTAACTCTTTTTCGGCACCCCCTCACCACTACGTGGTCCCCTCCCCCTATAAACAGGGGGAGAGCGCCGTCCGGATGGTAATTTCTCCTTTAATCCCGCTTCGCGGTCTTTACCTCCTTCGCACCTCGGCAATTCAAGCAAGCTTGATTGCACTCGGTTTGGCGTCGGTTCTCCTTTTTCCTTTCTCCTTTAAAATTCCATGGGTTTATTTAAACGAAAACCAATTGCCACGATCCTGGCAGAAAATAATGCCGAAGGCGGCACAGCACTCAAGCGTGTGCTGGGTCCCGTAGGACTTGTGCTCTTCGGCATCGGTGTTATTGTTGGTGCCGGACTCTTCTCCGTCACCGGAATGGTGGCGGCGGAATACACGGGTCCCGCCATTACGCTCTCCTTCGTTATCGCCGCCATCTGTTGTTGCTTTGCAGGACTCTGCTACGCCGAGTTTGCCTCCATGATTCCCATTTCGGGCAGTGCCTACACCTATGCCTACGCCACGATGGGCGAATTTACGGCATGGACCATCGGGTGGGCACTCGTCCTGGAATTTTCCGTCGCCAGCATCCTCGTGGCCATTTCGTGGAGCGGCTATTTCGTGCAGATATTAGCGAGCGCAGGAATTTACTTACCGCCCGAACTCTGTGCAGGTCCCTGGGACGGTGGCATAGCCAACATTCCCGCAGCGCTCATCGTGGTCTTGATGAGCCTCTTTCTGATGAAGGGCACAGAAACCAGTGCGCGCGTCAATAACATCATTGTCTTCCTGAAAATTGGCGTAATCATCGCGTTTATCGTATTGGGTTGGCAGTACATCAACCCCGAAAACCACACACCCTACGTCCCCGAAAATACCTCCGGAATCTTCGGTGAATACGGTTGGTCGGGCGTTTTGCGCGGTGCGGCGGTTGTATTCCTGGCCTACCTCGGCTTTGATATTGTGAGTTGCGCAGCCCAGGAAACGAAAAACCCCACGCGCGCCATGCCCATCGGCATCCTCGGTTCGCTCGCGGCTTGCACAGTGCTTTACATCCTTTTTGCCCATGTGATGACGGGCGTGGCAAATTACACAGACTTTGCTGGACAAGACGGACTCGCCCCCGTGGCCACCGCCATCCGACAAATGGGCGAGGCGGATGCCTCGGGCGCCATCGTACCTGCCTATCCGTGGCTCAACAGAGCGGTAATATTTGCCATACTCTTCGGTTATTGCTCCGTCATCCTTGCCCTGTTGATGGGGCAGAGTCGTGTGTTTATGACCATGAGTCAAGACGGACTCCTCCCGCCTCTTTTCTCAAAACTGAATGCCCGCACGCACACGCCACTCCGCAGTAATGTGGTGTTTATGGTAATTATCTCCCTACTTTCCGCCTTTGCGCCTCCGCAGATGGCAGGAGAACTGACCAACATCGGCACACTCTTTGCCTTCACCATCGTTTGTGCGGGCGTGTTGGTGGTGCGCCGCACGATGCCCGATGCCGAGCGCGGTTTCCGCACGCCCTTTGTGCCCTTCGTGCCCCTGGCGGGAATCGTGGTCTGCGTAGCCTTGATGCTCTTCCTTCCTGCCGACACGTGGATGCGCTTGGTGATGTGGTTGCTCATTGGGTATGACGTTTACAGTCTCTACGGTATGAAGCATTCGAAGATGGCTGTAGGCGACCGCAAGACCCGCCGCGGGCAGGCCGTGTTTAACCTCATCTGCATTGGCCTGGGTGTGCTCTGCATCATCACGGGCATTTGGCACCAGCAGACGGTGGGCATGAATGCCGACAAGTCGCTCCTGATTATCGCCGTAGTTTTCGGACTCGTGCACATTGCTTTTTACACCATGCGCCTGACGCGCAAAGCAAATTAATCCCTTTTGCTATAGTTTCCAACGTTGGGTGGGTTATGTTATACATGATAAACAAAGGCAACAATATTGCAGTTACTTGCATGACCTTTGGTTGTCCACAAATAATCCTAACCCCAAAGATTTTTGTGCTCTTAATATTTTAGCCACTAATGGTCACTAATTTACACTAATACCTTGCGGGTATTTAAGACCGGATGGATATTCGTGTAAATTGACTAGCGCGACCTTCGGTTCGTGTTTATTAGTGGTTTAAAATAAAACAACGAGTTTTCGTGGACAACATCTATATTATTGCCTAAACATAAGGGGCACCTCCTATAACAAGTCTTTGTTAGGAGGTGCCCTTTTTATTTGTACTCACAACTTTTGGTGATACCCTCCAATCTCTATTCTGTAAAATCCCCACAAGTGGGTATTCTCCAAATCCCCGAAATTTTGTAATTTTGCACAGAATTTTTAAAAACCGCAACCACTTGTCCCTCTTGAGAATGATAAAGGCATGGGTGATGCTCCTACTCTTTGTAGTGTATCAGGTAGGCATCACGAGCTTCGTTCACGTGCATATTGTGAACGGGGTTACTGTCGTACACTCTCACCTTTTGGGGGACAGTGAGCACGATCATACGGAGAAGCAGGTTACATCAATAGATTGTTGTTGCCATTACTTCTGTGCCGACGTGCCCGAGGCGGTTGCCGTTGCCGCTCCCAATGTAGTGTTGCTTCAAGAGGATTATGCTGAGGCGTTGGTGGGAGAGGTGACTTCTGAAGTTCCTACTTTTTGTTTACGCGGTCCTCCCGCAGTGTGTTAGTTTTAGTAGACAAGTTTTGTAGGTACGAGTAGACGAGTTGGATTGCGAGATAAACGATGGTTTTTCTTGCAGAAGGCGCTCATGTACCTCCCCTTTTTATCCCACTAACACATAAATAATGAAACAAATATACCTATTCTTCGCCCTACTTATCGGTGGGGTGAACATTGCTTTTGCGCACAATAATCATCACATAAATTCTGAAACAAACGTCATTCTCGGTCACGTAGTTACGGCGGACACGGAAGAAAGTCTGCCCGGCGCCGTAGCCTTTTTGGATGCCTTGAAGCGCAGTGCCGTAGTCGATGCCGACGGTCACTTTGTATTCAAAAAAGTTCCCGCGGGTACGTATAAAGTTCGCGTCCAGCTTCTCGGTTATGCCACTCAAACGCAGGAGGTAACCGTAAGCGATGCGTATGCCGTAGACATCCATTTTAAGATGGTCGTTGAAGAGGGCAACATGGACGAAGTAGTGGTTTCGGCAAGCCGCAATGCCGTGCGTCGCAGTATGGCACCCGTGGTGGTGACGGTTATGAATCAGCAGACGTTTGAAACGGTGAATGCCATCGACCTTTCAAAGTCGCTCAACTTCCAGTCAGGACTCCGCGTGGAGAATAATTGTCAGAATTGTGGCTTCCCCCAGGTGCGCATCAACGGACTTGACGGCCCCTATTCGCAAGTGTTGATTAACAGTCGCCCCATCGTGAGCGCCTTGTCGGGAGTCTATGGTCTTGAACAGATACCTACCAACATGATTGACCGTGTTGAGGTGGTGCGTGGCGGAGGTTCGGCGCTTTTTGGCGCAAATGCCGTGGGTGGCACGATAAACATTATCACGAAGGACCCTGTGAACAATAGTTTTCAGGTGTCTTCTACGATGTCAAACATGAACGGCAAGGTGTGGGAGCAACACATGGGTGCCAATGCCTCGCTTGTGGATAAGGACAATACGTATGGCATTGCGCTTTACCAATCTTACCGCAACCGCAACCCTTATGATGCCGATGGTGATGGATTCTCCGAACTCGGTAAGTTGAACATGAACACCTTTGGTTTGCGCAGTTATTACCGTCCCTCGCTCATGAGCAAGTTGAGCGTGGAGTACCATACGACTAACGAGTTTCGCCGTGGCGGTAATGCCTTTGACCTTGAACCCTTTGAGAGTGACATTACTGAACAAACGAAACACGTTATCAATAGTGGGGGTATTAACTTCGACCAATACGTAAACGGCTATCAGCACAAGTTCTCGGCGTTCGCCTCTGCGCAACACATCGACCGCAATTCCTATTATGGTGCGCAGAAGTCGAAGGACGCCTACGGCAAAACCGATGACCTCACTTGGGTTGTAGGAGGAATGTACACAGGTCGCTTGGGCAAGTTCCTCTTTGCGCCTGCCACACTCACTGCTGGGATAGAGTATCAGCAAAACACGTTGACCGACCAAATGCTCGGCTACAACCGCGAACTCAATCAGGAGGTGCGCATCGGAAGTGCCTTCCTGCAGAACGAATGGCAGATGAACAAGTTTACCCTCCTCGCTGGGTTCCGCGTGGATGACCATAACTTGATTGAAGATCCCATTTTCTCGCCCCGCATCAACTTGCTCTACCGCCCCGTTGAGGCTGTGCAAGCACGCTTAACCTGGAGCACAGGTTTCCGTGCGCCCCAGGCATACGATGAAGACCTTCACGTGACGGCAGTAGGCGGTGAGGGCGTCTTGATTCGCTTGGCTGACGGTCTCGAACCTGAAAAATCGAATAGTTTTAGTGGTTCGCTCGACTGGCAAACGAACTTCGGCCATTGGCAAGCCAACCTTCTTGCCGAAGGGTTCTACACAGATTTGAGTGATGTCTTTGTGCTCGAAACTGTGGGGCACGACAATCAGGGCAACATGATTCAGGAGCGCCGCAATGGTAGTGGTGCGCGCGTGTATGGCGTAAATCTTGATGCGAAGGTGGCGCATGGCAAGGACATTGCCTTGCAGGTGGGCTTCACGGCGCAACGTAGTGAGTACAAGCAGGCGGAAGCGTGGAGCGAAGACCCTAATGTGGCGCCCACGCGTAAGATGCCGCGCACGCCCAACTATTATGGTTACTTCACCCTCTCAAGTCAGCCGTTCAAGAACTTTGATGTGGCGCTCTCGGGGGTATATACCGGCCGCATGTTTGTGCCCCATTTTGCTCCAGACCCCTCGGAAATCCCTGCGGACTTCCCCTACGCTTACATTGCCCAGGATGAGTTGAAGCACACACCCGACTTCATGGATTTTAACCTCAAGCTCAACTACACATTCATCTTCAACGAGCACTTGAAAGTGCAACTCAACGGCGGCGTTCAGAACATCTTCAATGCCTTCCAGAAAGACTTTGACAAGGGTACCTTCCGCGACTCCGGATACTTCTACGGTCCCACGCAGCCCCGCACTTATTTCGTAGGCATCAAGATTATGAATTAAGCGTTTGCGACTTCGCAAAAATTACATCCCTTTTACGAAAAACTATGTCCGCCTTATTTCAAATTAACTCCCAGTTAGTTTAAATTAAGTCGGACATAGTTTTTACCCCCACGCCTTTCCGCCTCTGTCGCTCCCACCAATTCACATTTTTATTGTAAATTTGCAGAATATTATGGAATTAAGTAACAAGAAAATATTGGTCACGGGCGCCTCTGGCTTTATTGGCAGTTTCATTGTGGAACGTGCCTTGGAGTTGGGCGCTGAAGTGTGGGCGGCGGTGCGACCTTCGAGCAGTAAGAAGTATTTGCAGGACGCACGCATCCGATTTATAGAACTCAACCTCGGGAATGCTGAAAAATTGGAGGCTCAATTGTGTGCGTTTCAGGAGGTTGAAGGCGCGTGGGACTATGTGATTCATGCGGCGGGGGCAACAAAGTGTGCCAATCCCGACGACTTTTACCGCATCAACGCGGAGGGTACGGCGAACCTCGCACAGCTGTTGTTGAAAACCTCAACCCTGCGCGGCCGCTTCGTATTTATGAGTTCGTTGAGCGTATGGGGTGCCGTGCATGAGGCTGATTATGCCGACATTTCGGAAGATGATATTCCCCATCCCAATACGGCTTACGGCAAAAGCAAACTGGAGGCGGAATGTCTCTTGGCACAGATGCCCGAACTGGATTATGTGATTCTCCGTCCTACTGGTGTTTACGGCCCTCGCGAAAAGGATTATTTCTTAATGGCGAAGAGCATTGTGAGTCACATAGATTTTGCCGTGGGTTACAAGCGCCAGGACATCACCTTTATTTATGTGCGCGACCTTGTGGAAGCTACGCTCGTGGCACTCACTCGTGGCACGCGCGGCAGGGGATATTTCCTCACCGATGGCGCAGTCTATAGCAGCCGTGACTTCTCTGATTTGCTCCAAAAGGAATTGGGCGTTCGCGGAGTGCTTCATATCACCGCCCCCATCTGGTTCTTGCGTTGTGTCTGCACCGTTGGTGGTTGGTGGGGCAAACTCACGGGAAAGGTGACGGCGCTCAATATGGATAAATTCAATATCATGCGCCAGCGCAATTGGCGTTGCGACATCCGTCCGGCACAAGAAGACCTCGGATTCTCACCCAAGGTGCAACTTGCAGAAGGGGTGAAGGAATCGGTGGCTTGGTATAAGAAGGAAGGGTGGATTTAGTTTTTTAGTAAACAAGTAGACAAGGTACGAGTAGACAAGATGGTCAGGACTTTCACATCTCTGCAAGTCCTTCTAACCTCAAAACCTCAAAACCTTACAACCTCCCCAATGAATCAACGCCTCTTATCCCTCGACACCCTCCGCGGGTTTGACATGCTCTTCATCATGGGCGGAGATGCCTTCTTTCTCTGCCTTGGCGCACTCCTTCCGGGAACCATATTTGCTGATTTCGCTCAACAAATGGGGCATAAGGCTTGGGATGGCTTTGCGCTCTACGACTTAATTTTCCCGCTCTTCCTGTTTATCGCAGGCGTGTCCTTTCCCTTCTCTTTGGCAAAAAGCAGAAGTGTGGGCGAGTCGGAGCAAAAGACGATGCTTCGCATTCTGCGCCGCGGCTTGACGCTCGTAGTGCTCGGCATTGTGTATAACGGTTTGTTGAGTTTAGATTTTGAAAACCTGCGAGTGGCAAGTGTGCTCGGCAGAATCGGACTTGCCTGGATGTTGGCGGCATTTATATATATGAGGTGCTCAAAGCGGGTGACGCTTGTCCTAGCTGTGGCAATACTTTTGGGATATTACGCCCTCCTTACCTTGGTGAGTGCTCCTGATGTGCCAGGTGCTTCATCTTTATCCATGGAAGGAAGTATTGTAGGTTATGTGGATAGAATGTTGCTCCCAGGAAAACTCCACGAAGGCATACATGATCCCGAGGGAATCCTTTCTACGCTCCCCGCTGTGGTAACGGCGTTGCTCGGCGTCTTTACGGGGGATTTCATTCGCACTTTTACAAAATGGAATGGGCACAAGAAAGCGTTGACACTCCTACTTTCGGGACTCTTACTCATAGGTTTGGGTTACGCATGGGACATCTTGTTTCCCATAAACAAGAACCTTTGGACAAGTTCTTTCGTATGCGTAGCCGGAGGTTACTCCTTGGTGCTCTTTGCCCTGTTCTATTGGGCAGTAGATGTAATGGAGTGGCGAAAGTGGACCTTCTTTTTCCGCATTATCGGCTTAAATTCCATTACGATTTACCTTGCGCAACATTTCATAGACTTCTCAAAACCCATTAAGACGGTCTTCGGCGGTGCGCTCTCCCTACTTCCTGAAAACATGTATGCTTTAGGCTATTGGGCATGCCACATCGCCCTCTGTTGGTTATTCCTTTACTTCCTTTACCGACAGAAAATTTTCTTGAAAGTTTGATTTCAAAGAACTATTTCCGATGCTTCAACAATTAAAATACATCTACAAAAACCTCCTTCCCATTGAGCGCGTGACGTTGCTCTATGGTTTGTTTACCACCCTGCTTTTGTTCGTGTGGTGGGGCGATTTGAACCACCCCCTTCAGCAGTTGCAGGAGCGCGGGGCGATCTTGCTCGTGATGGTCCTGCTCTTCGTAGTCCATCTGCGTAAGCCCATAGCGTCGGTGCGCTTCTTGCGCAACCTTTTCCCCCTGGCGCTGATTTCTTACTGGTACCCCGATATATACGAGTTTTGCTCGTTGTTACCCAACCTTGACCCCGTCTTTGCAGGTGCCGACCAAGCGCTCTTTGGGTGCCAACCTTCGTTGGAATTTAGCAGAACCTTTGCTTCGGGATTCTGGAGCGAACTCTTCCACATGGGATATTTTGCCTACTATCCCATGATTTTCCTCACCGTACTCCTGACGTTGGTGCTCGACAAGTCGCGCTTCGAGGAATATGGTTTCATTGTGCTCACCGCTTTCCTGATTTACTACGCCATCTACCTCTTTGTGCCCGTGGCAGGTCCGCAATATTACTTCCAAGCCATCGGACAGGAGGCGGCAGAAGCAGGGAACTTCTACGACGTAGGCAACTACTTCCGCACACATCTTGAAATGCGTCCATCACCTGGTCCTGACGGCTTCTTCCGTTCCTGTGTGGAGGCAGCACAAGCAGGCGGCGAGCGCCCACAAGCGGCTTTCCCCTCATCGCATGTCGGTGTGAGCACCGTACTCATGATACTCTTGTTCCGCCTCCGCAAATGGTTGTGCGCGGCAGTGTTCCCCTTCTACTTCTTCCTCTGTTGCGCCACGGTGTATATCGAAGCGCATTACCTGGTAGACGTTATTGGCGGCCTTGTTTCGGCGGTGATTTTCTACTGGGTGGCGAAGAGGGTCTTTGATCGGGCAGGGTAGGTTCGCTCTGTTGCAACAGCGTTGCAACATACTGAACCCTCATGACCTCATAACCTCAACCCCTTATTCCCTCTCCCCTTAAACCTCAAAACTTCTTTATATGAAAAAAGTAATTCTTTCGCTCCTCTTTGCAGGAGCTCCCGTGCTTATGACGGCACAAACGGCTGCGGGTGGCATTTCTCCTGAAATGTTGGCGCAGATTCAAAGCAAGCAAGTGGCAACTGCTGAATTTGACAAGGCGCTTCGCAATGCGCTTTCGCAAAACAGCATTAACGAACTCGCTACGCCCCTTTACAATCCCGCGATTGGCGACACCTACTTCTCACACAAGGTAGAGTCAAAGGGTATTACCGACCAGCAGTCGTCAGGTCGTTGCTGGCTCTTCACAGGTCTCAACGTGATGCGCGCTAAGGCGATTGCGAAGTTCAACCTCGGCAGTTTCCAGTTCTCACAGAGCTATCCCTTCTTCTGGGACCAGTTGGAAAAGTCAAACCTTTTCCTTCAGGCAGTGATTGACAACGCGAAGAAACCCATGGACGACAAACTCGTGGAATGGCTCTTCCAGCATCCCCTCTCTGATGGCGGTCAGTTTACCGGCGTTCAGGATATCATCAGCAAGTATGGCGTAGTTCCCGCTGACGTAATGCCCGAAAGTTTTACGGCAAACAACACATCGCGCATGGCAAGCATCATTTCCTTGAAACTTCGTGAATACGGTCTTGCCCTTCGTGCTGCTGTTGAAAAGGGAGCGAAGAAGGTTGAGATTGAAAAGATGAAGACTGAGCAGTTGGCTACGATTTACCACATCCTTTCTGTTTGCTTGGGTGAACCTGTCAAGGAATTTACATGGACACGTAAGGACGCTTCGGGCAAACCCGTTGAAACGAAGACCTATACTCCGCTCTCGTTCTACCAAGAATTTGTGGGAGTTGACTTGAAGAAGTCTTACGTGATGATTATGAACGATCCTACGCGCGAATACTATAAGACGTACACTATTGACATGGACCGCCACCAGTATGATGGTGACAACTGGACCTTTGTGAATGTACCCATGAAGGACCTCAAGGATATGGCGATTGCTTCTATTAAGGACAGCACCATGATGTACTACTCTTGCGACGTAGGTAAGTATTTGAATACGAAGACGGGTATTTTGAGCATGAGCAACTTCGATTACGAGTCGCTCTTCGGCACTGACTTCCCCATGTCAAAGGCAGACCGCATCCGTACCTTCGCTTCAGCTTCAAGTCATGCGATGACCTTGATGGCAGTTGACCTTGACGAAAACGGCAATCCCAAGAAGTGGATGGTAGAAAACTCTTGGGGTGCTTCAAGTGGTCACCACGGCCACCTCATCATGACCGACGAATGGTTTGATGAGTACACCTTCCGTCTCGTTGTGGATAAGAAGTACGTACCTGCCAAGATTCTCGACCTCCTCAAGATGAAGCCCATTTTGCTTCCCGCTTGGGACCCCCTCTTCAAGGGCGAAGAATAATTATATAATGAGTGAGGGCACTCCGACGTCGGTTTGACGGGGAGTGCCCTCACGCTTTTTTAAAGTTTATAATGTTAGAAATTTGGAGCCGCTAATCGGGAATACGACTCATGGTCCATCTGAAATCAGTGCCCTCCAATACCATTTGTGAACGCGTCATCGCCAGGATTCTCATCGTGTCAGTGAAGGCCTGCTCCGTATCATCAACAAGAGTACGCCCAGAAAGTATGAGGGTGTCGCCGCGCTGCGTCCATTGGTCGTAGTAGTGTGAAATCAGGTTTATCGATCGGGCTCGACCGTCCTCAAGAAGTTCTACTCCGTAGTAATTTGCGGAGGAACTGTCGCCATAAACAGACCATCTCCCAATGGGAGTAATGACGCGACTGGTAGCAGTCGGTGTGCTCCTGCACCCCTGCAGTAGGAGTGCTAGTATAATCCGCAAAACGAAGCGTTTCACCTTTTTTGAACGAAGCGCTCATTTTTTCAGAACGAAACGTACCTCTGAGGGGTATCCCCCTTTTCAAAAATTTTTCGACTGGCTTACGCCAGTATTATATAATTAAAACGGCGCTGGAACTTCATTCCAACGCCGTTCGTTTTTTCGCTTTGTCGCTTCGCTCCGCTTTACGAGATTTCGACGATCGCTTTGTACGCTGCCACGCTTCGCGCTACCACGATTTTACCGCGGAAGGCGAGACGCGACCCGATGTACGTGCCCGCATACGATGAGTCGTTAAACGCGTACGCGAACGACACACCGCCATTCGAGTACGCGGAGTAGAACGAGCGGTAAACCACACGGCCCTTTGTACCACTCTGGTATGTGTAGTCGTGGTAATGCGAACTCACCGAACCGCCTGCAAGGGCTGCTATAGTATCCATATACCTGCCATGAATCACACATACCGGGTATAGGTTACCAGAAGTCTTCAAGCCCTGGAGCTCGCGCTTTGTACCATCAGGGAGACCGATATCCCACTTATAATCTACAGCATTAGTACAGAAGCCTACATTGTCCATCCACTCGGCTTTATTACCGTGCCAATTCTCATAACCAAGTACCACAGGTGTACTAATGGCGGTTCTCGTTTCGTCCCCTTCATTTTTCAGCACATAAGCATTGCCGTTGGGGTAAGAAGAACCGTCGCTTGACAGAGTCTGTTTATACCAACTACCGTCAGCATTGGCTGTGGTATCCTGCATTCCGGTTGCATTGGACGCTCCCATCGTACGACCATTAGTATGTGTTCCAGGTCCGCAAATACCTTGAGAATCGCGACCGCCATACTTGGCGAAGAACAGGTTGCCAATATCCTTGTGCATCTCCCAATCAACCAACTGGAAGCCTGTGCCTCGGTTACGAGCATAGACGCGGAAGTCTGCTTGGCTGACGGAGCCAGTAGAACCGACGCCACTGATTGAATAAAGGAAGTCATCTTTCAAGTAGGCTTCGTAAACGCCAACAAGACATTCCTCGTGTTCTACCCAGTCGGGCTCTATCGCTTCAATCTTGTCGGATTTTGTAAGCAGGACATAATCAAACGGTGCTGCAGTTGCTATTGTAAACACAAGAGAAACCGCACCTTCTGGTATATCTGTAAAGCAATACATTCCGTCCAATATACCACTATCAGAGGTCGCTTTCATTCGCTTTACCACATTCCCGTCTGCATCGACAAAGATTGCTCCGTACAAGGCCGATGGGAGGCTCGGATAACGAACCTGTTTGTAACCTTGCACATCAACAGTTACAACAGAATCTGAGGACATCACTGTCTCCGCCTCGGTTCGTGTTGTGTAATCCACACTTGAACGGACTGCATACCCTTTCTTGACTGACAGCTCTTCAAATAGAATCTTCACACTCTCTGCCTTTGGCGGGCAAGACTCGTTACTGCTGAAGAACGCGTATTTCTTTTTGTTCAGGTGGTCATTCACCCCTTTGTACCAATAATGAGGTTCGAACATGAATACATTGCCATCACCGCCTGTAAGATCTGCAGGGGTTGCCGACAAGAAATTATCAGCATCTGCATAATAGTTCGAATTCTTGTCGTGCAATTGGCAAATGGTTACCTCACCAGCACCAGTCTTCTTTGCCACACATCTATGGCGTTTGTTCAATATACGGGTGATATGCCCGCTTGCCTCGTAGGTGTTACCATAGGCATACCCGGTAAGATTATCAAGGTTAGTGATATTCTCGCCATCTGAAACAGAATCATCAAACGATATCGCGGTGTGTTCCGGCAGAATGATGTTCAGTTCTGGATAATGGGCTCTCCATGTCTCCAACTCTTCATCTGACGGGTAGCGAGTCAATGTATAAGTACCGACAAGCGAACAAGTATCTACAGCATTACCCTCCGCATCAACACCCTTTTTGTTTAGGTAGGTATTGAGCAAACTTCCGTCACCCTCAATGGATAAGCCTTCTACTCGGATTCTAACGACATTCGTACAGCGTCCTAACAGCGTTTGCCAATTCAAGCCAGGACAACCTGCAAAGATGAAGGTTTCTACATTACTGTAGCCGACAACTGTCAAACCACCCATCTGCAAGTTTGGCAGATACTCCAATCTCAATGTGGTTAGCGAGGAAGGGAATATCACTGCTTCAAGAGGTGCACCCTTGGCAAGTTGTATGCTTTTGACAGAAGTCCCGCGTGCATAGAGCACACGAAGGCGGGTCTGACTGGTAAAGTCAAGTTCTGTGGAGGCTTGGCTTCCTGTTCTCACCTTGGCCTGTCCGTTCAGGTTTATCTCAGTCAATTGACGGCAGTTGTCAAGGTTCATATAGAAGTCACCACCGGAACCGGAAGTACTCATATCAAGTATTTGCAAAGCAGTACATTTGTTCAGGTTGATATTGCCCACAAATTGGTTTCCTGCAGTGCTCGTTCTCAATTCACGGATACGGCTTGCTCCATATACACGCATCGGGTCATTAAGAGAAAAGGCATCGGTGAATGTAAGGGTTACACTCTCGCCTTTCTCCGCCTTTTGCGAAGCCTGTATTGATGGGGTATTGTTGGTACCATAGCCGAAATAATAAACCTCATTGGCTACAACAACCATCATTGTTGTGCCATCAGTCGCGGTACGGCTCATGTAGAGGTCTATGTTATCGCTGGTATAGTTACCTGTTTCGTACCTTGCATCGAGCAGGGCAAAACGGTTGGTGATTGTATGGGTACGGTGTGCTTCACGCGAACCTTGCAACGCGTAGATGTAAGGGTATGTAACTATCGAGCCGTTCACCTCCACACCATCTATCTGCGGGTCAATGTACTTCAACTTGCCAGACTTGTTGTAAATGCGCTCACACCAGTTGCCGGCTTGCTCCTTGTTATACATGTCCAACACTCGGGTATTGGTAAGCACCTGGCGCAAGTTCGAAGCGCAGGCTTTCAGCTCGGTTTCCATATTGGCAAGCACCAAACACCACAGCCAACTGTCAAAGCCCTCAAAAGCATAACCGCCCTTTTCTGCATCGTACGTCTCACGGTTCAATGTGTAGAGGTATGCCAAGAAGCAGTCGTTACGCAATAGAAGAGCCGTATCACCGTCATAGAAGGTGATAAACCACAACAAGCCATTCCAAGTACGCATTATCATATTCTTCACTCGCTGGTCAACATTCGCACCATAATCGGTGATTATGTAATATGTCAGCAAATAGGCAAGATGGAAATATTGCGATACTTCGTTCTTAAACTTGTCGCTTTTCCATGTGGATAGGTCTTTACAGGTCATATCGGCATTTGCCGGTACACAATCACGTATCCATGTGATAAGGCGTTTGTAAGCAGCCTTCTGTTTGGCTGTTGCTGCAGTACCTTCCTTCTTCGCAGCCTTTTCTGAAGTCCAATAAACATCCTTGGGGAAATTAAACTCAAGGGCATCGTCAAACCCGGCATCAAGTTCTGCATCCACCCCGGCATCAGTAGTAGCGTACAGCTGGAACTTGTCAAGGGCATAGGAGTTGTTCAGGAACTCAAGTGAGATGGGGCATTCCCACTCCACTTCGTTCCCGTCCGCACCAACCACTGGATTCATGCCGGTAAGATCAGCCCAGTCTGACTTGTCGTTGTTCAAGTTGTACTGTCCATAATAAGTACGTTCCCCGTCTATTGTTTCTGCAGAGAACACATCAACGGGATAGCCATTGATAGTACTGCGGATATTGCTGTCTATCTCTTGTGGAGGTGTGAGCAAGCCCAATTCTTTCATTACATCGTTGAACAGTTTGGCCATACCCGTGTTATGCGTCATCGATGAATCTGAATAATCGCACTTAGGACAAAGCACTTTCACAGGAATATCACCTGGCATAACGGAAACCTTGTTACCGCTCTGCTTTACTCCGTTTATCCACACTTCAGGATTGCTGCCCTTGGCACAATAGATACGGTAGTTCTTGCGCGGATATTTGGTACTTGAGGTTCCCTGTATTCGCACATAACAATTGCGTATCTCTATAACATCACCCCAAGGGGTATAGATTATAACAAAGTCGCAGAGGAAGTTCTGGTCCTTGTTATTAGTAGCGTTTATCTCATCAAGTCCATTTGCCCGGACAAAGAGAATTGCACCCTTACCTTTGGCAAGCAGCTTGTCAATGGATACTTCTCCTGTATCGTCATCGAGTACATCGTTGGCTTGTATCAGCTCACTCATCTCTTCGACCGTCTTACGGTCTATGATGTGGTTGGAAAGCTCCTCGTCATCGCTGATGGCTCGGTCATAGATGCGAATATTGCGTATCTCAACATCTGCCTTGTCGCTGTCTATGGTTATTGGCATGGGGGTATCCTGGCTGAAATAGTCGCCAGCACCATAGATATCCGCTTTACTTCTGATTCCGTTGATGTAGAGCTCCATCAAACGGCCATCGCTACGCTTACCCACGACAAAAGCAACCTTCAGCCACATATCGGGGGCAAACTTCATTGACACACCGACCGGGGTTTCAAGGGTTCCATCTTCCGTTTCTACCACCTTTGTGCTGCCAGTCAGCATAGATGCTTCTTCTGCCGTTATCTTAAAGCCTTTGTTGCCGTCCATACAACTGATAACAGAGGCTTCGCGGTCCACAACATTGCTCACGCGAAACTCAAACTCAAAGGTTGCACCGGTAGCACTTATATCAGTCAGAAACGGTCTGTACCCAATAGTCGCTTTGGCTCCGTTAATCAGCTTCAACACACCATCAAACCAACCGGAAGTCTTAAAGTCCGTTTTTTCAAAGACTGTTTCTACATCACCGGCTTGCCAGGTACCTGGATTGTCCTCCTCATTACTTCGCCCTGTGGCATCAAGTTTGATCTTCAAACCATAGGTGGTTTCATTGATGTCTATACCGCTTTCCACCACATCAATATAGAACGGGTACTCGGTGATACCGCAGACAAACTTCATGGCATTCTCTCCTTGCTCGGTAAAGCGGTTGCTATATACCTGTGTACTGCGTGGGACACTCACGCCTTGCGTAATGGACCCATTCCGGAATATAACCATTGAGGCAGGGGTTGCATCAGGATTATACACCACGAAGTCAAAGGAGAGCTCTTCATACTGTCCGACTTCAAGGCGAGGCGCAAGGTGGTCGTTGGTGAAGATGCGTCCGTCCTTAAAAGAGTGCATCGTGCCGACAAGAGGCACATTACTTCCAGCTTTGAATATATCTATATAGATGCTCTCGCTTCGAAGCGTGAGGTCTGCACTCGCTTCCATTTCGGCAACCATCTGTACAGTATGGCGACCAACGGACAATCCACTCATCGAGAGATTGAAACTGCCATTTGTGGTACCACTTCTTGTTACTGTGGCAGTATTATGTTGCCTACCATCCACATACAAAGTAATGACCTTTGTACCGGAACCGCTGACAGCATAAGGTATGCCTACGGTTTCAGAGGCACCATAACCACCACCTGCAATGGAATTGGCAAGGTTATAGCTGCTACTCAACGAAAGGGTAACGACCTTCACACTAATATAACTTTGCTTTGTCTGTGTCTTGCCAGTTGTAGGATCAATCGTCGTCGCTTTCACATATATATCAGTAGTACCCGCAAACAGGTATTTGCTTATATCAAGGTCATAGCTGCCCTTGCTGACTTCTTGAATAGTATTGCTGTATGTGGTTGTTGAACCTCGCAACATCTGTATAGATATCGTGGCTTTCTGTCCGGTAGAAACGCCTTTATCATCGCCACTGCTATATTGATGGTCGAAGGTGTATGTGAGTTTAGCACTGCCCCCCTCCTTGATGATTGGATTATCCACAGAGGCATTCAGCACTATTTTGGTGGTACTTGCATCACCGCCACCGCCACCACTGCCGGCAGGAATATCAACTGCTGCAATCTCGGCGCCGCTTTTGTTCTTAAGTGCGAGGCGAACTGTACTTTCGTCATCGCTAACTTCCGCACTCATGTCAAATACGGTTGCCGCATCAACCTCGTTGAACTTGGCAGTAATGGTACTGTTCTGTACCGGGTTGGTACTACTTGCATCAAGGGTTTCGTCCACTTCCTGCTCATCTATAACAATGTTCACCTTACCCTCGGCATCAGGAATAATGGTCTGCCCGTTTACACTGATTTGCTTGATTTTGCCACCACCGTATTCTTCCCAACTTGCAACAGTCAGGAAGTTGTCTATTGAAGAGGCACAGAAGCGATAGTCCACCCATTTGCCAGCCGATACCTCAAAGGTGATTATCATGCCAGGCTTTGCATCATCATCAATGTCTGCATTTGCCAAGGCTGCAATGGCTGTTTCGAGGGTGTAGTAACCGTTTGCCAATGGCTGCTCTACTGTTAAATTGTAGAAGCCACTGCCCGAACCGCTACCACTTGCTTCCGTAAGTTTACCTTCCTCTTCATCCCAGACATACATAGTTGCGCCACAAAGGAATATCTTGTTTTTGAGGATAGAGCTTGTATCATTAAAAAGATTCGCGCTATCCCAATCACGATAATATTGGTTTCCTCCACGTGCCACAAACATGCCAATTTCTTCACAATAGACAATTGCATCTACAGTATCAGGAATTCCGTCTTGAATAACTATACGGGACACATCCCCTCGATATGGAATATACTCATCAAATCTCGCGGTTGCTCCTTTAAGAGCAGCCAAAGCGGTTGCTTCATGTGTTACAACAACATTATAGGCATTCTCCTTTACTGCATTTGTTTCACGTGCTGCAGTTCTTGCATCATTAGCAGCACTTGCAGCCAATTCGGCTGCAGTATTGGCCGTCTGTGCCGCACCCTCGGCTGTAGAGGCTGCCTTGTTTGCCGTTGTCGCAGCTGCATTAGCCGTTTTAGCGGCCTCTTCTGCAGGCTTTCGCAATAGGGCCACCGGAGCGTTTACAAGTTCCTCACCCTTCATTGCCGGGAGACTAACTATACCATCAAGGCTATCGACTGTTTCCAGTTCCGATACATCGTTAGAACTCGCTTTTATCTCATTAAGCAGTTCCTGTTTTTCCGCGTCTGTCAGTGCCATAACTATTCGTTTTTAGATTGATTTTCCAGCTGCTCCATCAAACCGTCAATGAAGTTGGGAGCACACAACTTCTCAGCCACATCTTTGATAAGTGCTACTTCTTCCGGGGAATACTCTGTTTCCCCCTCGCTATGGAATATCTTCATTGCGAGGATATGAGCCCGAATTCCGTTCACATTCAAATAAATCATGTCGGCGAAGCTCTCTCTTGCATCACCAGTCTTCCGGTTTTTGCGACTTACCCCTGTGGGCACGCTAAATTGTTGAAAATTGAGTTTCATATCTTCTTGATTATATCATTGTAATAATTCCTCCACGAACTTGATACACTTTCCCATTAAGAGTTACATTTTCTATATTCGCTCCTGCAGCCCAAGAGCTTTCGTTTAACCGTGCGTAGAATAAACCTCCCATAACGGCTGAGGTTTTTAATTCGCTATTGGTTATAATAGTTTCAGATCCTTCTGTATTTACTTGTGCAACTTTAATTTTACCAGGTTCTATTTTTGTGCAATAAATGTTTGTAGATTGAAAGCTCAGGTTTGGATTATTTAATGCTTTCCACTCCGTAAAACTGTTTAATGCTATAACACCCTTACCAATAGTTAATTCCATTGGAAAACCGTGCTGTTGTGAATAGGCGTTGTCTATTTCGTACGATATTTCACAGAATTGTTTGTTTTCATTACCAAGGCGCATATACCCCTCATCCTCACTGTTTCCCGCAATGATAATCCTATAATCCCCATCGCCAGACTTTAATGTCGCTTTATTCGTCTCTATGCTTCCGTCCTCCAATATCTTGAAGTTTCCGTTGGCTGTTACCAATCCCTCCAACTGGATATTACTTGCCGTCAGTTTGATGGAACTACCTATCTTGTTACCTTCTTCATCAGTTTCGTCCACACTTACACCAATCAAAGCCACATTGCCGTCTGCATCCTGTGCATAAAGTCCTGCGCCTTCCGGCTTGATGAACAGCCCGGTCTCTTTCAAGGCATTTTCGTCCTTATCAAAGACTGCCGCCGAAATTTTGACTAATCGTTCTGACTGCTCAAATAGAGTCTTATATTTGTACGTAAGTGATTCAATCTTATCAGTGGAGAGCACAAGCATATAGAGATAAATATCCCCTGTAAATGACAAACGGAAGTCCCCGGTACCATTCCACAAACCATTGCAGGTGTATTGCCTGTAACCATCAGTAACAGCAAGTTCCTCTTCCACAAAGAATGAATTGAAGTTGGCGAAACCGGTCTTATCTACATTCTCAAACTCCACCTTCAATGTTCCAGGCTTGGCACATCGATAGAAGAATGAGAGATAAACCGGTATCGCTTCCTGCTTCCCTGCTTCGTTAGTGTCAAAACTCGGTATGCTGCGTAGGTTCTCGTGCTCCTGAAGAATATACTTGTTGCGTATTCGTACAACAGTACGTCCGTCATCAGTGCAGACAATGGCACTATTCCCTTTCCGGCTCAACACATTACCATTGGCCCATATCCACTTATTCCCGACAAGGAAGAATGTTGTTTCGTTCTCGGTGTTCCATTTGTTCAAACCATCATAGAAGGTCGGATTATTCAAATATCCTTTATCGCTGGTAAAGTCCTGACGTAAACCTTCCACAGCGGCATTTATTTTGCCCTCTGTTATCTCAAACTTGGTCTTAATATCTTCACCCGTAACGAGGAGGAATGTACCTCGCAAATAAGCGTTATCACTATATAAGCCGTTCCCATGCGGTTGTTTGTCTGCCGGGAACCAGTCATCTTGGATTCCGTCCAAATTACCCAACCTTGCACGAAGGCAACCAGCAAAACTCTTACTGCTCACTCCATCCATGACATCCACCCTCGGTTGGCCGTCTTCTGTGGCCGCAATGGATATGAGGCTTTGGCGAAGAGTATTCTCAGTGTTACCCATCAGCACGCATTCATCTGCCACTTCAGGGATATACCCGTCAAACTCGTCTTCTGCTACAAGTACACTGTTGCCTTCAACAGAAGCGATCTCCACCCAATAACTTTTCAATGTTCCACCTGTGAATGTGGCACACCGCATAAGGTCATGGGCGACAAATGTGTTCTCTTGCTCAAATGTTATCTTGTAATATCCATCGACCAATTCCACACTCTTAATCTTTCCATTGGCTGCTGATACAACAATCTGACCACCCACACTGCGCACCCGTTGGATGAGCAGTTCAAGAACAGTCATTATCTGGCGAACCGTCAATTTGTCGAGGGTGAGGTTAGCAAGGCCATTCTCGTCTATCCACAAACGGAAGCCTTCACCCGTAAAACCATCTACAAATTTGGCACTACTGAGCAACTGACGGACTACGAGAGTAAGCAGTTCGGCATTGCCTTTCCCATCAACAGCACCACCTTGTGCCCCTGGGGTGAAATCCCCAAAATTAACTCCTTCCTCAAAAATTATCTTCTTCTTGGCACGGTCGGCTTTTGTCTTACTCAAGAACTCCTGCTGACTGCGACGGGCAGAAAAAAGATTGTTGTCAGTCGGGAGAGTATTATCCCAACTTCTGATTATGTCCGGAAGTGAAATACTGCCGGCAATGCCTTTAGTGTAATTCTTTACATCGGTTATATCATCGCCTAATTTGGTTAGCGAACCGGTGGAAAGGGCATCGCTTATTTCAATATCCATCTGTGATGGCATATTCACCTTTCGGGTTATCTTAGTAATTCGACTTTTCCGGTATCCGACTTCTGGGAAGTATTTATTACTCTCCAGCCTGACTCTGCGACCTACAAACAAGTCTATATTGTTATCCTCTATATACACATGGTCGGTAGGGGCCTTGTATCTGGACACATCGATAGCGTGTTGCTCGTTGTATTTCTCTACAGCGGTCAAAAACTCCTCTTCGGCAAGGGTATAATATTCCGAAGGCATACGGATATTCCAAAGGATATACCTATCTCCAGCTTTGGGAATAAGCGTATCATTTGGTAGCTGCAGGTCATTGTCATACGGCCAAATTGTTATTATCTCAAACTCTCGCGTATCACTATTATAATTTACTTCAAAGAAGTAGTTGCCGTCCTCTTCGTTACCCTGTCCGGCAAGCTCACTACCTTCCTGGAAAGATACCCTTTTTACAAGTTGAGACAGTTCGTATTCGTTAGGATCGAAGTTCAGACTGTCATCGCGGAAGTAGTATATCTTGAATGGATTGCCATCCTCTCCTGTCACCTCTTCACTGCGTACACTGCTGACAATACCGACACGACGGGGGAATATGTCTGCAAAAGCACTCGCCTCATAATGATGGATAATACCGTATTTATCGGTATTCACATCAACATACCTTGCTTTACTCGGCAATTGCAGACGGCTGTACCCGTATTTCTCCCTGTCGATATTCTTACTGCTGCCAATAGGAAACAGTCGGGTATAAAATTTTGCATTATCGGCGGTATCGTTGTCTATCTCGGTCAAGCCTTTGCCATATCCGAGTGTTATTTCCTCGCCATGCTCACAACGGCACACATTGAATGTCTGCCCTTCAGCCCACCATTCAGCACCAACCTTTTCTGCTATCTCTTTCAGAGCCGCATCACAATACTTGCCTTCATAGTCAATTGTGATATTCTCTGTACCCTCAACGGTGCCGACCTTAAAGTCGGTAATATCACCCATACCATCATTGATACATTGCACGATCATCGCAACGTGTTCCCTTGGGGGGGCGGTCAATGTGAATACTGGCTCATCTTCCCCATCCACTGTCTTAAGGACAAGAAAACGCTTGATTAGGCTTTCTATGCCATATAATTTCACATTGTATTCCCATTCAACAGTGGACTTCTGTTTCGGACGGTACTTCTCCATGAGCCAATAACGTTCGCCCATATAATCCACATAGTCGTTTACATCCAATGCTACGTGTTCATAGAGGGTAAAAGAGAGTGTCAGGATATTGTCTGCCTGAATCTCCTTAACCTGTGTGCCATTGTCGTTGGGCGACAGGTCTGTCCTTTTCTGGTTATATCTGTCAAATACTGTTAGAAGCATATTCTAATGGCGTTTGAATGTTGTTAAATTATCGGGTTAGGCTCCTTGAATTTAATCTTGAATCGACTTGCCTGCTTGCCTTCTCTCCAAAGACAGGTCAGCGGTTCTGGTTCTGTACTGTCAAGGTAGAACATACGCAAGGTAAGTCCCAAATCTGTAAAGCTTACATTCAACCAGCCTTTATCCCCCTGCTTTATGAAATTGATAAAATCCCTATACTTCTGCCACCATTCGGCTTGTGTATTGGCAAACAAGGCAAAATGCAGGGTTACATCGCGTTCATCATTGACAACAGTTAGAGAGGAAGAGTATTTGCGTCCATTCTCTTCCCGTACATTGACACCAACATGAGCTTTTACCTTGGAGGCTCGGAGTATTGCCTTGAGGTTATCCTTGCCCCCCTTTTTCTTCTCGGTAAGGAAGGTCCCGTATCTCGCCCATATATCTACATTGTTAATCAGCACAAGGCCACCTAAAATTTTGTCCATATCATTTCACTTTTATGCCATCGCGATTTTGTTTTTTTACCTCTTCTTTTATCTCCTTGAGTTCTTTGGCACACGTTTCGGTATTCTCCTCAATTCTTGCCAAATGGTTTTCTGCAATACTCATGGTTTCAGATATGTCCTCGGTATGCCCATCAATTGATGCCCAGTGCATTTGCCCGGACACGAACAAACCCTCCAATTTCGTTCCTTGCTCCTGGCTCATGGCGGTGAATGCACCGCTCTTGCCTGTTTGCGAAGTACCACCAGAAAAGACATCCACCCCCAACTCATTACCCAGTTCTTTCAGCTTGTCAGTTTCTGAACTCAGCACATTCTGGAAATTTTCTTTCCAAGCTGCCAAATAACCTTCATCTGCAGTACCGTCTATCAAATGCTCGGACAGATCATTGTATAGAGGTTCAAGTACCTTAGCCAGTTGCTGATACATAAAAGCATTTAGCAGTGCTTCAGATATAACCTCCTCCGTAAAGTCTGCAAATTGCCTCATATCACCACGAGCATCACGCAAAGCGTTTCTAACATTGGTAAGGAAACCATCAAAGGAGGTTCCCATTACCATTTCCTGCATAGAAGCGTATGTTTCCTCGATGTTCTTTTTCAGTTCCTCAACTGACTTTCCACTTTCTACCCATGCCTCATAATAGTCTCGTGCAGCATCTGACAACTTGTTTTGGTTGTAATATAGTTCTAACTGCTCAGCACTCATACCACGCAATGAGTGGGTAACAGAACCGCCATTCAATGAGTTACCCCATTCCCAATGGGCATCACTTGCTTGCAAGTTATTCCAAAGGGCATCGTTTGTTCTCATTTCTGCTTCCAGGTTCTTCTGGTACTCAAGGAGTGCTGCAGATTGTGCTTCCCATACAGATACACTGCTTGGCTTGGAATATCCTTTTTCCACCAACCAGTTCAACAGTTCCTGATTGGTTATTATATCCTGAATGGTATCCCTATTGGCTGCAAGCTCTTGATTGCGTTCCCTAATGGCTCTGTTCGTCTCTATCTCTGCAATATACCACTCACGCTTCATCTCCTCCATCTTCTCTTTCCAACTGGTGAACATGGAAATGATAGAACCTAAGCCACTCAAGGTGTTGGTGATACCGCCTACTATGTCCCCGGAATAAATCTGAGCAATACCGGTACCCATATCCATTACTCCATCAACCATTGTCATCATCTCTTCCATAGATTGACTAAAGCGGTCGCCAAAGACAGCACCCAATGAGTCTCCCCAACCGCGTATGGTAGAAGTCAACTCCTTGCCTTTGGAATTCATATTGGTTAATGCCCCGGTAACATCACCACCGTTCTTCGTTGCCTTCATCAAGTCCGACCAAGAGGTCTTGAATGCTGCAAATGGATTTTTCTTTTCCAACTCATGCTGAATGGCGACAACCTGCTGCTTCATCTTTTCAAATTCGGCAACAGTCAGCTTAACCGCCTTCTTGACAAACTTACCGTCAGCATCTTTCACAGGAACTTCCACCACAACACCATCAGCACTCACTTGAGCATTATCAAGGGTTTCCTTTGCTTGAGCATAAAAGTCCTTCAGCACTTTGTAACCCTTCTCCGAGACATCCGAAAAGAGTCTGTCATAAAAATCGGTAGCGTGCAATATATCTGATTCCAACGATTGAATCTCCTTTTTGTAGGCATCTGTACGGGCCTGTATTGAAGCCTCTATTTGTGAAGTGTCTCCCCCGGAATTGCGCAAGCTCTCCAGCTCGGCATTATACACCTCCATATCTCGGTTGTAGGCTTCTTCTATACTCCTACGGCGTTGGTCATAGGTCTTGTACTCTTCTAAAAGTGCATTCAGTTTCTCCCTGCCCTTCTGTACTTCGTCCGCTTCCACGGCTCTCACTTCGGATTCCATACCAGACTGTGCAAGACTATAAGCATCCTTCAATGCAGTATGCTGCTCTTCCGTAAGATTGCCACCTTGAGCTTCACGCCATTTCATTTCCTGGTCCCGAATTTCGGCAATAGCCTTTTCATAGTCCAACTGAATTTGACGGATGCGTTTCTCACTACTATCTTTCATTTGGTCTATTTCAGCCTGTTCATTATCCCAACGGAGTTGGCGAAGTTCCTCCGCCTGTTCTTTCTCAAGGGCGAGCCTTCTTTCCACCTCTTTTTTCGGATCATTCTTCGGGGCAGTCGGTTTTGTATGCCCCCCAATATCCATATTCTTTCCAACTTTTGCAGCCTGTTCAGTCAACGCTTGGGCTTCATCAAGATAGCCTTGCACCTTTGCCTCTGCCTCCTGTATCATCTCTTCATAGGCCTGTTTGTTGTATTCATCTATGGTTCCTTGTGCATCATAGTATTGCCCGGCTTGGGACATTTCGGCAGCCATAGCATAATGCCCCATTCGGGCAAACCAGTTCATATCGCTATCCGCATCGCCAGGCTTCTGTTGCTTAAGTTTCTGAAGCTCGGCATCAGCCTCTACCGCCTTATTCACCATTGCTTGGGCCTTTGCTTGCAGGAAAAGCATCTGGATATAATCCTCACTTTTCTGTATAAGTACATCGTACCATTGGGCGACAGTATCATAGTAGCCGAACGCTTCCCCATATTTGCGATTCAATTCCTCAACCTTCGCTTTTTCCTCTTCCTTACTTCCAGTAAAGTCCTTCAAGGATGCGATAACAGAATCTATTTCAAAACGGGTCTGTATCATCTGAGCACGACCGTCCTTTTCGATTTCAGTCATTTCCTCAAGTGATATGGTGAACTCCTCCACACCCTTTTTAGCACTGAAGATGTCCTTGGTCCACTCTACTATCTCATCGCCATACATCACCAGCAACATAATTCCGGTCGTTAATGCGGTCTGCCACGAGAACAGGGAGGACAATATTTGTTTCCACACTGGGGTTCCCTTCTGCCCGGTCTTTATTAGGTCATCGTACTCCTTACGGGCACGTGCTACTTCATCGGCAAAGATGGGAAGGTTGTTGCTTATCGCCATAAAGAACATCTGCGGTCCCATTGCCAACGATGGCATTTCACGAGCCATCTGCTGGATACTGTTGTGCAAACCGTTAAATTTACGTTCTGCATGTGGCAACTGCGGAGGTACTACATCTGTATCTGAGGATACTGTCTGCAGACGTTTCAACTCCGCTTCAAGAGCCTCAATCTGTTTTTCAAGAGCCTCTATTTGGGCGATATTCTCACTTTGATCCAAATCAGGGGAAGCCACATCTCCAGCCAAACGCAATTCATTCAACTGTGCCTCAAGCAGCGATATGACATTACGCAGTTCCATGACCTGTTGCTGCACCTTTTGATATTCGGTACCAGTCTTGGCTGCTTTATCACCCAATGCATCAGTCTTTTCCCCGACTTTATCAATCCCGGCAGAAAGACCGTCCTTCATCAAGAATTCTATTTCAACTGGTTTACTCATTGTTTCAGATTGCTTTGAAAAAATGTCACTATATTATTGGCTTCATCTTCGGCTGTTTGCTCTTCATTTTCTGTATTGTCCTTAACACGAACATATCGCGGGGCATCGGAAAGCATCATTATAAGGGTTTGATAATTGACCTTATTTAGTATGTAGCTAAGATGCCAACCTGTAGCGGTGGCAATCTGCCAGAGAAATCCAAAGGGGCTATGGGAACCGACAAACTTTGTTCTTAACTCCCCTTCCTTTTTTGGCTCAGTCGTAGCTTCATCGGATTCGACATCTCTACTGATCTGATAATACTCGTAAAAGACTTTGTACCCATTAAGCGGATAAAAGTACGGAACGCAACTTGCATATAGCGGTCTTCCACAAAATTGCGGATAAACCAAGCTACAAAACCGACAAATAAATGACGAGACACATAACCCTGGCAAATGGTGTAGGCGATAATTCGGCTGATTGCTTTGCTATGCTCTACAATGAACCTCATTTCCTCCTCCTTGGTGAAGGAATCCATCTGGTTACTCGTAACACCCATAGACAAATATGTCCGGGCAATTCTCAACTGCCCGGACATATAAGGTCGTTTCATTGTCACACGTAGCCGGACAGGTTTCTTTTTGAACGGCAAACGAAATTCTTTCAAAGGGACGGAAACACCGGCATTCAACAGTGCTTCCGCACCCTCTTTCTGAATTCGTCTTACGACAGACTCATCCATACGCTTTTACTCTTTTACGGTGTCATTGATTTCGTAAGGAGAGCCACCATCTGCCGGCTTGTTTATTTTCAACTGGCATTCCATCTTGGAAACCTCCGTCAATGTCAACTTACCACCCAAGTTTGACAAAATGGTCGCATTGGGGATGGTCATTGTCTGACCGCTCTTGAAATCAATAGTACAAGAGTCGCGTATCTCTACAAGGTCTGTTGGGGCTTTCCAACCGGTATAAGCACCTTCAGTATCGACAAGCGAACCACCTGCAACTTTCTGCATATTCTCATAGTTCAACTGAATAAGGTTGAAGGTTGGGCTGATACATCCGTTCTTGGTCAGCAATGTCAGAACAGGGGCATCAGGAACCTGCTCTGCATCAACATCTACGCTTTCAGGTTTGGTTCCACCCCAGTCCCAAGAACCTTTTTCAATGTAGCCAAGTGTAAAATCACCTAATTTCACGCGACCAATTCCATAGATAAAATTCTTGCTCATATCTTTTTGAATTTGAGTTTTACAATGATTGTTAGTAATATGCCGATGACAACACCGACAAGAAATGATATTAACGCTATTTTGACAGGATTCGAACGCTGTTCTTTTTCCTCCCGAACAATGTTCTGCAGATCTTCGTATGCCTCCTTGTATGTGGCTGCTACATTCTCATAGTATTCACATTGCCGTTTCAGGCTATCGCAAATGGCATACACGATTATAGTATCCCGCTTGTACTGCACTACAGCATTAGCCTGCCCGTTCTTGGCTCGATATTCTGCCTTCTGGGGAAGTTTACGGAGGCTGTCTATCGGTATCTCCAGAATCACCTGTGATTGTGGTACCGTCACCGTCTCGATCTTCCTTACTTCGTATCGTAGGCTGTCCACGGATTCCTGGGCCGTGCTCGATACAGCCTGGGAGCTCACCTTTCGTGAGGTCGCGCAACCTGTAAAGAACAGGGCAATCATCAGAATGCTTGCAACTGTTAGCGTCGGCAATTGCCTTGCGGAGCCTCGCCATTTCGCGTTTGGTCGCACCGAACTCCTTCTTGGTCTCACGCAACTCTTCTCGTGTCTCATGCAATTCCTTCCTTAGCGGTTCTACAATATTTTCTATCAAAATACGGGTGGCGTGTTCAGCGTTATCAATACGCACTGTCTCGGCTTCTGCGATAGCCTTCTCAGCATCTGCATTCGCTTTACGCAAGGTCGCTTTCAGGGTTACTATGCCGACAACAGCCGCCAACAGTCCACCGCCCAGTATGTAATTGAGTATTTCGCTGAACTCCATATCCACTCGTTTTATTGGTTAATCCCTATGGTCTTCAACCAAGCCTGAACATCAAAGCTGGGGCAACCCTTTGCTGCTACCTCCCTATGTCCGATGATACGGACCTTGGGGAATCGCCGATGGAACTCCTTTACATAGGTTTCCATAGCCAGCTTCTGCTCCTTGGTGCGAGTGTCCTTGGTTGTCTTGCCATCTGAAGCCACACCTCCAACATACACGATGTGTCGGCTTACGGAGTTATACCCCTTGGCTCCATTAGTGATCTCCCACGGATCAACATTCGCATCCTCATTGTTCTCGACAAGGCGTTCAACCTCGCCGTCCAGATGTATCAGGTCGGTATATCCCACCTGCGTCCAGCCACGCCCACCCTTGCTTACCGGGTTAGTGTGCCATGCTCGTATCTCGTCAGAGGAGACTTCACGGCCTGATGGCGTGGCTGTGCAGTGGATTACTAAATACTTCAACTTCGCCATTAAACAGTAGCCTTGTAGCCACTTCTCATTACGACACCAGCATCTGCCTTCTTGAACATACAGATGAAATAGTGGCGGAAGTTGACCTTGTTACGCTGATACTCGGGGTCGTTCTCTGCAGCACTCCAGTACATCTTGGTAGAACCGGTTGCCTTGAACACACGCTTGGTGTAGAACGCGAACGAACACTGGAACTCACCTGCTGATGCAGTTGCACCGACCGCCTTCTTCTCACCGCCCGTAGTGTAGTATGGGTTGTTACCGAAAGTGTAGATGTCAAAGCCATACATTCGTGCCACAGTACCCTCGCCACGGTTGATGTTGTACTGCTCCTTGAAGTTCTGATCTGCCTCCAAAAGGTCATTCACGTGGTCAGGGCAAAGCACCAGACGGCGATTATCAACAGGCACCTTCAAGTTGTCAAGAGCTCGCTTCATCGCCACAAGGTCGGCTGGAGTAAGTTTCAATCGGCCTGTAGCCTCGTCGCGTGCACCGGATGTAGTCAACACAGGAGTCTTAGCTGTATGAGAGGTCGCACACAATGCGTGAGCCGCCTTGGCAAACTTGCTGTCATTGATAGCATTCGAATGGCTCTCCTTGACGCGCGAAATCTTGTCGTAGCTGATAGCGTACAACTCATCATCAGTGACAGGCGTAACTTTTGTCTGGAACTTGTCAAGACTGATTGTGATGTCCGCATCGTCCAAGTTCTGGAGAGGAATAGGATATGTGGTATTGTTCACCAATACATCAGGGTCAACACCTACATCCACCAGATGGATGACATCGTTATCTACTAATGAGGAGTTGTCAGGAATGCCGTCAAGCCAAGAACCCACAAGGAACTCGCGGAGGGCTTTCACCATCTCACCAGTCCAAATCTCCTTCAGAACACCGGCACGCATAACACCCGAAGGCATTGCCGTGCCTACTACTGCGGAAATGGCATTCATACCAAGGGCACCTGCCACAGGGCTAACGCCGACAACCGCACCGAACGCTGCACCTGTAACTGCGTTGAACAGGAGAGCTGTTAGAAATGCAAACATTGTTTTCATTGTCTTTCTGTTTTTATTGGTTTGTACTCTGTTAATCCTCAATCTCACAGTCAATGCCGTACTCAGCCTTGTAAAGGCGCTTGTACTCTGCAGTATTTTTCTCGCGAAGTTCAAGGATCTTGTCCGCAGGAACCTCACTCAACTTTGAGTAGGTTGCGGGCGCACCAGTAGGAGCACCGCCCTGATGGCCAAGTGTCTGGCTCAACTTCACTTGAGGAGTCATAGCAGCAAGAATGTTCTGCAACTCATCAATACCTACCTTCTTGCCGAGCTCGACAAACTGGTCCTTCTTGTCTGCAGCCAATCGCTTCTCACCGATGGCCTTGTCTACCGCATTGGTAATACGCTCGAGGGTAAGCGTGTTGTTGTTCTTCTTGAGGTCAGCATTCTCCGCCTTGGCGGTCTTCAACTCCTCAATAGCTGCATTGATAGCAGCCTCGTCTGCCGTTTCCGGCAAGCCTAATGATAAGGCTAACTTTTTCTGATCCATTTGTTCTGGGTTTTGAATGTTGTTGTTATTATTGAGTAAGGGCAAAGGACACTCTCCGTCCTTGCCAAGCGTGATACGCTTTCCGTCTTTCTGCAGTACGATGGCATCGTCATTGGCACCGATATCCACAAGCGAGACCTCAAAGAGTTTACTCTTGGTAATGGTCGGACTTGTCTGGCCTTGCACCAGGTGCTCCTTGTCATCGCTGAGTTCAAGGATGTCGATACCGACACTGACCATTCGAAGGCTTCCGAACTCATACTGCTTCTTACATCGCTTCGAGAGCTCCGACGCACAGTCGAACATAAGTTCTCCCGTCACTTCATCATTCTCTACCTTCAGGTCCTTCACATACCCGATGACTTGTCCGCGCTCGTGCTGATACAGCAGTACAGGGTTTCGGCAGTACTGCTCGACATTCATTCCTGATGTCAGCACGCGCGTTCCGTAACTGTTCAGGCTGTCGTTTGAAATTCGTACTCGTTTGCTCATATCATAAAAATGAAAGTGGGCCTTTCTGCCCGTTTGCGATGCAATATTAGCCCGACTTTTCCACCCGACCAAAATAGCGTGCAATGGTTGCACACTTCTATGAAACCATTGCACACTATTTTGGCGGACACACTGAAACTCCGCAACTTTGCACCAGTTGTTCAACATTTTAACCTTTCATATATGACAAAGGCAGACATAGAAAAGAAGAAATCGTTGGCACGCTCTCTCTACCTGGCTGGAATGGAACAGACGGAGATTTCTGAAAAGGTTGGAGTATCGCGTGTCACTGTATCAAAGTGGTGTACAGCCGAGGGCTGGAAGGAGGCACGAGCTGCCAAGCAGATATCGCGTCCCGAGCTGGTGAACAAGCTACTGCTCACCATTGACACACTCATCGAGCAGGTACACCAATCAGAAGACCCTACACTGATTGCAGGGCTCGGCGACAAACTCGCCAAACTATCATCAGTAATTGAGAAGCTCGACAAGAAAGCAAATGTCGTGGATGCCATCGAGGTGTTTATGGCATTCTCAAGATGGTTGGAATACCGTTCGCAGACCGACCCCGACATCACCCCAGAGTTACTCAAGGCAATCAACAAGTACCAGGACAAGTATCTCATCGAGTCGATGAGCGCTAATTCTTTGAAGTAGTATGGCAACGGCAAGTGAGATTAAACAGCGGTATGCTGAATGGCAGGAACACTGCAAACGCGTCCAGTCGCTCACTGACCTCTCCGCTCTGGTAAACGAATCCCCAACACAGAAGGACAAACGCATCAAGCGGTTGCAGAAGGACTATGCCGCGTTCTGCGAATACTACTTTCCACACTTCCTGACCTTGCGAGACAAGACCACAGGCGAGGTGATCCGAACCGTACACAATGCTCCGTTCCACAATAGCGCTGCACTCAAAGTGAAGAATACCCCGAACCTCAAGGCTGTATTCAAGTGGCCACGAGGTCATGCCAAGTCCACACACTTTGACATATTCCTGCCCCTTTGGCTGATGTTCCAGCCAAAGAGGCTCATCAATGTAATGGTGGTTGTGGGCAAGTCTGAGGAGAGTGCCATCGGTTTATTGTCCGACATTCAGGCGGAACTGGAGTTCAACCAGCGAATCATTGCTGACTTCGGTGAGCAGAAGGCTGTCGGCAACTGGCAAGAAGGTCAGTTCGTAACACAGTCCGATGTGGCATTCTTCGCACGTGGTCGCGGCCAGTCCCCCCGTGGTTTGAGATACAAGGAAGCACGCCCCGACTACATTGTCATCGACGACTTGGATGATGATGAGCTTTGCCGTAACGAGAAGCGAGTAAAAGACCTTACCGATTGGGTGAAAGAAGCCCTGTTCGGTGCGCTTGACGTAGGTCGCGGTCGCTTCATTATGGTGGGTAACCTCATATCCAAGAACTCCGTATTGGCAAACATCGCAGCCACCAAGGGTGTGTATGTGTCCGAGATTAAAGCTGTGGATAAGGACGGTGAGCCTGTATGGAAAGAGAAATGGACCAAACAAGAGGCAGAAGAAGCTGCAGCATTTATGGGATATCGCTCCTGGCAGAAGGAGATGATGCACAATCCCATCAAGGACGGAACTATCTTCCGTCACGACTGGATACGCTACAAGAAGGTGCTGCCACTGCACAAGTATGAGATGCTTGTATGCTATACCGACCCTTCGTTCAAGTCCACGACCGCAAACGACTACAAGGCTTCCCGCCTATGGGGCAAGATAGGCAATGAACTCCACCTCATAGACTGCTATGTCCGGCAAGACACTGTGTCGGGAATGGTCCGCTGGTTATACAACCTCTACGAATCACTGCCCGAAAATGTGTCGGTACGCTTCTTTATGGAGGCCAACTTCATGCAGGACATCATCCTCGATGAGTTCACCACGGAGGGAAACCTGCGAGGCTACCAGTTGCCCATCCTCCCGGACAAACGCAAGAAGCCCGAGAAGATACAGCGTATTGAGGCGATATCACCTCTATGGGAACGTGGGTTCATATTCTATAACGAAGCGCTGAAGGACACTTCGGATATGCAGGTCGGCATTGAACAGACACTGTCACTCGAGCGAGGGAGTCGCGTTCATGACGACGCACCCGACGCTGATGAAGGTGCAATATGGTACCTTCAGCGCAACACAAGACAAGAGAGTTTCAAACCGATGTTCGGGGCTCGCCCGACATCTAAAAATATATGGTAGTATGGTACAGTTTATCAAGAGACTTATTTTCGCTTGGAAGTACAAGCGTGCCGTAAAGAAGGCAGTAAAACTCGCAAACCAAACAGGCTTGCGATATTTCGTAGTGTATATGAACGGAGGACTGAAGGTCGCCCCGAAAAAGACATTCAAGGAGCTCATCGCAAAGAAGAGGTTCCGCAAGGGTACAACCATCCAGGACATAGAGAAATCCGCCCTGTTCATTACCAAATAGAAAGGAGGAGCTATGTTCATCACAGAAGAAGACTACAAGGTTGTCATCGGGGATGCAGCGCTCAAGGTCATCACACAAACAGACGAAGCGAACCGCACCAATGCGGAAGCGGAAGCCATCGAAGAGATGTCGGGATACCTGCGTCCAAAATATGACTGTACGGCTGCATTCGCCACAGAAGGGGAACAGCGCAACCGTCAGCTGGTAATGTATGCCTGCGACATTGCACTCTACCACATGGTCTCGGCAATGCCCCAGAAAATGGGTTCAGAGATACGAAAGGAACGTTACGAGCGAGCCATCAAATGGCTGGAGGGTGTACAGGCTGGGAAAATCATACCCGACCTTCCTATTGCCACCGATGAGTCAGGCAATACACCAACAGGCACTACAATATACAGTTCCGAACCGAAACTTCATCACACCTGGTAACTATGGGATTCAAGGATTCAATTATGGGCTTCTCCCCAAAGCCTGACAACATCATACACACGCCCCATGGGGATTTCATTCTTGCCAAAGGAGACAAGAAGAGCGTGCGAAAGGTCATCATAGACCTACAGAAAACAACGGATGCCCTTACCCGTCAGGACATGCAGGACTGGCGTCATGCCTGGCAGTTGGCTATCAATGTAGATAATCCCAACAGGCAACGCCTGTATGACATTTACCGGGATGCACTCGTGGATCTTCACCTATCGGGCTGTATCGAGCAGCGCAAGGGGTTCGTCATGTCCCGCTCGTTCAAGATTGTGGATGCAAAGGGTAAGGAGAACGAAGAGGCAAAACACTACTTCGACCAGTCGTGGTTCAAACAGCTGCTCAAATATGCGCTGGATTCCATCTATTGGGGGCACTCGCTCATTGAACTGGGCGACATCACTACGGATGGGGACGGCTGCATCTGCTATAGCGGAGTAACCCTGTTACCCCGAAAGCATGTCATACCCGAATATGGGCGTGTGGTTCCACAACTCGGCATGGGCTGGACTTCAGGAACGGAGTATCGTGTACCGCCTTTCTCTGACTGGCTTATAGAGGCAGGACTACCCGATGATTTGGGATTGCTCCTTAAGGCTGCTACACAGACAATCGCCAAGAAGAATATGCTCGGCTTTTGGGATACTTTCGGTGAAATCTTCGGTATGCCTATGCGCATTGCCAGGACAACATCAAGAGACCCTAAAGAGCACGCTCAGCTGATGAGTATGCTTGACGCTTCAGGAACGAAGCTCTCAATGGTGACAACCACCGAAACGGAGATTGAGTTCAAGGAGTCCGCCAAAGGCGATGCCTATAATGTGTACAACCAGCGTGTGGACCGTGCCAACTCGGAACTCTCAAAGCTCATCATCGGTCAAACAATGACCATTGAGGACGGAAGCAGCCTTTCGCAATCACAAACCCACCTTGAGGTATTCGAGAACCTGGTGGACAGCGACCGCGACATGTTACGCGACATCGTGAACAACCAACTCATCCCCCGTATGGTGAAGCACGGATTCCCAATCAAAGGATTGCGCTTCGAATGGGACGATGCTGTGGACTACACACCCGAGCAACAGGTGGCATACGAAACTATGATTGCCGACCGCTATGAGGTGGACCCGACATACTTTGCCGAGAAATACAGTATGCCAGTAGGCGAACGACGCCAGGCAACACCCACCGCACCCAATCCTGATGACACAGATCCGACAGGCGAGGAAGACGACAAGGGGGACAACAAGTCGAAAGGCAAGCAAAAGAACGCACGCTCTTTTTTCGATTAAGCCCCACCGACTATGTGGGGCTGCACCAAAGGTATGCAAAGCTACTTGACGGCCAGCCGGAATTCCCGTTCATTGCTGGACGTAAGGAGGAAGAGGACAAACTGCGTTCTGAATTGACAAGACTCTTTGACGGTATGATGGAAACCCTCTACAAACAAGAGGGGGCAAATCTCAACATCACCATCTTAGAAACGCCAAAAGCACAGGAGTTCATCGAAGCTCATGCCGGGGCTTTGGATTCATCTTTCAAACAGGTGGAAATGTCCGACCTTATGCGTCGCCGTTTGGAACGGTCAAACTACATTTTCTCCGGAATGAAAACCTTTCACGAACTGAACGAAGCGTTCCCATCCTTGTTCGATGAGAACGGAAATAGAAAATCGTTCGAACAGTTTTTGAACGATGTTCGTAAGGTTGATGATACATACAACGGCAATTATCTCCGGGCTGAATATAACTTCATTCATGCTTCAGCTCAAATGGCAGGCAAGTGGGAACGCTTCATGGAGGACGGCGATCGATACAATCTTCAGTATCGAACAGTCTGCGACGACAAGGTGCGTCCTGAACACACCTCTCTGCATGGGGTAACACTTCCTATCACCGATTCGTTCTGGGAGGAGTTCTACCCACCCAACGGTTGGGGCTGCAGATGTACAGTCGTTCAGGTTCGTAAATCGAAATATGCTGTAACAAACCACGAAGAAGCAATGTCCCTCGGAGAACTGGCAACAGGCAAGGACACCAAAGGTATCTTCCGCTTCAATCCGGGCAAACAAGAAAAGGCAATGCCGGACTATAACCCATATACCATTCGTAGGTGTAAGGATTGCGACATTGCAAAGGGCAAACTCAAATTGGCATTTGTCCCGGATAACGAACTATGTGCAGCTTGTGAGATACTACAGAAGTGTGTTGGCGACAGAACCAAGTCACAGACAGCGATTGAACGAACACACTATATGCACGAAATGGAACCGCTATTAAGTCGGAAGGTGGAGAAAGCCATTGAAGGAGGTCGCCTGAATGTCGGATTTACAAAAGACGGAAATAAACACCTCTTTGCAGATACTTTCGGAAGAACACGCATAGTGTCAAAAGACGATCTGAAAAATTTAGCAACCTATCTTGAGAATGCCGAGTATGTTGATGACTCCGCACTTACACACCCAAGAACGGACAATATAGAGCACTTCTATTATTTCAAGGTTCAGGTGAATGGTAGATGGGTAAGGCTAAATGTGGCAAAGCATGTAAACAGGAGGAATAACGGACATGTAATAGTGAAGTATTTCCTTTATTCCATCAATGACATTGTTGAATAAAAAAGCAAAAGCACCAAAGGCGACGGTTAGGACTCAAATGCCAGAATGCCATTCCTTCAATGCTTCTGCGTGCAAAGATAAGAACTTTTTTTCAATTAACAGCAAGATGAACAAGATTATTTCATTTCTAAACACAGTCTGAGCCACACCGACATTCTCGAAGTTCGTGTTTATTGAGTAACTTTGCACCCAAAAAGGTGGAGTTCCCCATAAGCCGTGTGGTTTACCGCTCGAACAACAACGCGAACTCGAATGGCGGTGTGTCGTACGCGAACGCGAATAACGACTCATCGAATACGAACACGAACATCGGGTCGCGTCTCGCAAACAACCAAAACAACATAATCGGCGTACAACACCGGGGATGTATCCTCAACGTCGTGCCGAGGGGAACAAGCCACAGCAACAGCAGTCAATGACTGGAAAGCTGAAAAATTGAATGGACGGGTAGAGTTTGGTAGGTCCTGACGGATTCGAAGAACTTGGACCCAAGGAAGGAAGGCTAATGCCTAAAACTAACTGTATGCGAAGAGAAGGTTACATCATCAAGGAGATTGTGGACTACTCCAATATGGCGGAGTCGTTCAACCAGGTACTCCGTGGCAAAAAGCGTAAACGCTGTCGCCAAGGACGCTACCTTCTTGCGCATAAGGAGGAAGTGATACAGGAACTGACAAAACAGATTACTGACGGCTCATTCAAAGTAAGTGGATATCGGGAAAAAGAGATTATTGAAGGGGGCAAACTTCGCCGCATTCAAGTTCTCTCAATGAAAGACCGCATAGCCATACACGCCATAATGGCAGTCGTTGATAAACATCTGAAGAAGCGGTTTATTCGCACAACCTCTGCAAGTATTGAAGGACGGGGAATGCACGACCTTATGAAGTACATTCGCCGGGATATGCAGGACGACCCAGAAGGGACCAGGTACTGTTACAAGTTCGACATCTCCAAATTTTACGAGAGTGTCAAGCAGGACTTTGTGATGTACTGTGTCCGCAGGGTGTTCAAAGACAAGACACTCATCAACCTGCTCGACGGGTTTGTCCGTATGATGCCTGAAGGTATCAGCATCGGGCTACGCTCATCACAAGGCTTGGGAAACCTCTTGTTGTCTGTATATTTAGACCATTATCTGAAGGACAAGTACGGTGTCCGTCATTTCTACCGCTATTGTGATGACGGAGTCGTACTCGGTAACGCGAAATCGGAATTGTGGAAGATTCGTGATGTCGTCCACGAGCAACTGGAACAAATCGACCTCAAGGTGAAAGCCAACGAGCGTGTGTTCCCAGTGGACGAGGGCATTGACTTCTTGGGATATGTCATCTATCCCGACCATGTGCGACTGCGCAAGCGTATTAAACAGAAGTTTGCCCGAAAAATGCACGAGGTAAAAAGTAGAAAAAGGCGGCGTGTATTGATAGCAAGTTTCTACGGAATGGCAAAACACGCCAACTGTATAATGTTGTTTAATAAATTAACAGGCAAAGAAATGAAATCTTTTAAGGATCTGAATGTCGCTTACAAGCCCGAAGACGGCAAGAAGCGATTTGCGGGTGCGGTGGTAAGCATCCGCGAGTTGGTAAACCTTCCTATCGTGGTCAAAGACTTCGAGACAGGGGTAAAGACCAGCCAGGGCGAGGACCGCTGTGTCGTAGCCATCGAGGTGAACGGAGAGCAGAAGAAGTTCTTTACCAACTCGGAGGAAATGAAGAACATCCTCCAACAAGTGAGTGAAATGCCAGATGGGTTCCCGTTTGAAACCACCATCAAGACAGAAACCTTCGGCAAAGGTAGAACAAAGTACGTCTTCACATAACAGACGCACAAAACATTTCAATGTATGAGAAGGATTGAAGGCTCTGCAGGGGTCAAACTGATAGAGTGTACACACCCTGTAAAAAACAAATGGCGCATCCGTTGGGATGTGCAAGAAAAGAAGGACGGATCAGCTACCTACATGGAAGAGGAGTTCAATCACAAGCCAACTGACGAAGAAATTAAGCAAACTGTCATAGGTTGGATAAACTCCCAAACCGACGTGGCTATCCTCTCCGGGTTCGAATGGAACGGTATGCCTATATGGCTATCAAGCGAAAACCAGTTCAACTATAAGGCAGCTCACGACCTCGCCATACAAATGAACGGGGCAACACTGCCCGTGAAGTTCAAGTTCGGAACGGACGATGTGCCTTGCTATCACACATTCCAGACCGTAGAGGAACTGACGGACTTCTATGTGCAATCAATCAAATATATTCAGGAGAAACTGGATATCGGTTGGGCTCAAAAAGACGCTTTCAGCTTGGAACCATACCGAGAATAGAACAACCCTTTGGGGGTGGGTATAAAAAAAAGCCCCCGGCCTGTTAATCAGTCGTCTCACTTACTTATTAACACAACTACCATTCCTGACATGACCGGGGGCGTATACCCTCTGTCACCAAGAATGGTAATTTTTTATGTGTACGCCAAGGCGTATAAATAAGTGAGACGGTGCAAAGATAGTAATTTTTTGGCTAATGAAAGTAATTGAGATACTAAACTTGAACAAAGAACTGCTGAAAAATTTTCAAAAAGCAGGCATAAGATTGGACGATGTGCAATATATCGACCTTTTTAATGAGTACCGGGCACTACTTACTCAAGGTGAAAAAGTGTCCTATATAGTGGCTATCCTTGCCACCAAATACGATGTAAGCGAACGCAAAGTATATGACTTGATACGCCGCTTCAAAAGCGACTGCAATCTGCTTGCAGTATAAACCCGACATTGACAATATACCTTTTCAGGAAGTCGTACTACCTTTGTCCATCATTTCAAAAGTACGGCTATGAACAAGTATCATCAAATCCTGAACAAAGTGCTTGCCAACGGTAAGACACAGACGAACAAGAAGGGGAATATCCGCTACTTGCTCAACGAACAACTGTCACTAACGCCTGCCGACCTGCTTGACATATTCGAAGGGCACGGTATCGCACGCAAGAAACTCCGTTCCGAGCTTCAGCTATTTATGCAAGGGGAGCGCAATGTGGAGAAGTACCGCGATGCCGGTATCAACTGGTGGGACTACTGCGGTTCTATCCTGGTCAACTCTTATCCGACCTACTTTGAGAAACTGCCCCCACTATTAGAGAAAATCAATCGTGAAAAGCGGAACAGCAAGAACTATGTCCTGTTTCTTGGTGCCACCAATGCCGAGAGCAATCAGGCACCTTGCTTGAGCCTCGTACAATTCCAGATCGACGAGGGCGAACTTGTCATATCTGCATACCAGCGCAGTTCTGATGCCAACCTCGGATTGCCGGCAGACATCTACCATCTCTACCTTATGGCACGACAGATAGACCTACCTTTGAAATCTATTACACTGTTCCTTGGTAATGTTCACATCTACCAAAACAATATAGAGAAAACCGAATTGTTGCTTGGAGGCAACGAAAATGTAAAATTTGAATTAAACACATAAATGAGGAAACATTATCTGTCCGCCCCATTGCCATTTGTGGGGCAAAAACGTATGTTCGCAAAAGAGTTTATAAAAGTTCTTGAGCAATATCCCGAAGACACCGTTTTCGTGGATCTGTTCGGGGGGTCAGGCTTACTGTCCCACATAGCAAAGTGCCAGAAGCCGGGTGCGACCGTCGTGTATAACGACTTTGATAACTACCGCTATCGCTTGGAGAACATACCCCGAACTAATCTGTTGCTTGCAGATTTGCGTGCCATCGTTGGGGATATGCCAAAACACAGTTGTATCAAAGGAGAGAAGCGAGACCGCATATTTGCTCGATTGGAGCAAGAAGAACGGGAATATGGGTACATTGACTACGTTACCATATCTTCAGCTTTGATGTTCAGCATGAAGTACAAGTTGAGCATTCCCGAAATGAAGAAGGAAGCTCTTTACAATAACATTCGCAAAGCGGACTATCCACCTGTAACGGACTACCTCGAAGGCATCACCGTTGTTTCGCGTGATTACAAGGAGGTATTCGCACAATACAAGGACACCCCGAATGTGGTGTTCTTGGTGGACCCGCCTTATTTGAGCACCGAAGTAGGCACTTACAATATGTACTGGAAACTTGCCGACTACCTCGATGTACTCACCATCCTGTCCGGGCATCAGTTCATCTATTTTACCTCGAACAAGTCATCCATCATTGAACTGTGCGACTGGCTCGGCAAGAATCCGACAGTAGGCAACCCGTTCAAAAACTGCGACAAGGTAGAGTTCAACGCTACAATGAACTACAATGCCCACTATACGGATATGATGTATTACACCCACTTCCATAGGGAGGATAAAGAAGCCGCCTAATGGCATTCTAAAGCCTTTCTAACGACATAAAAACAGCGTCCCAAGCAATTAGCCAAGGACGCTGTTTTAGTTTGTCTGTGGGGCTATTTCAGCCGTTTTATTGCAACACACTGATACACTTCTATATTCTCCACTATTTCCTCGTGGTTATGATTGGTATCACTCTCCACCAAATCAAGTTCCAAAAATTTCTCACCACCTAATCCGGTTAATGTTTCGTGTAGCAGTTCCGGCAAGTCGAACACCTCCAACGCCTCTTCTTTGAAGTCGCTACCATCGGAAGCAGCACCTTCCCAGTCTGTTACAATATGCAAGTGTATTTGCGGTTCTGCCCGGTACTCCACACCTTCAACTATGGCTTCCCACTTTATAGGTTTGAACTCGACAAATACTGCTGGGCGTGCCCAGTTCTCCTCTTGCTCAATATACTCCACGTTATGGTTCCACAGGTCGATGTGCTTGATGATTCGTTCAGCTCCCTCTGGAACATCAGTTCCCTCCACATGGTGGCATACTGAACCATCGGGCAAACGATATAATTCCCTCAAGTGCTTACAAAGTTCGTTATACAATTCTTTTCTCATTTCCGTCTGATTTCAAATTCAACATTAAAGTATTCAGTTATATTTTCCTCAATTATCTCCCTGACAGTTTGCTCCACCTCTGGAGATGTTCCCAAGAAACGCCGTCTGGGCATGGTGATTGTCCGTCCGACCTTCATCAAAGCCATAAACTTCCAGAACTCGGCTTCGGTACTCAATTGGATGGTGCGTTTGTCCTTCCTGCGTTCCCCGTTCTTCTTGCGACCAAAAGAACCGGTTGCTTCGTAATACTTGTGCCAAAAGAAGCGTTTCATTTTTGCCGTCACTCTGATTTCACCCCCATCATTGTGAATAGCTGCATACGGTTCATTAGTAAAGAACGTTATACTGTTTTCCGTCGTTCGGCTTGATATACTTTGACGCAATCGCCCCGTATCCACCAAAATAGAGCCTCCGGGGCGTGTGGGGCTTTTACGCCTCTGCCATGCCTCGGAGAAGAACGCTTGCCGTTCAAAATTTCGGTCAAATTCATCTGATAAATCTATCCGAATATCATTCAATATATTGCGGATAAGTTTATTTATCTCATTGTTCGCCATAGTCAAAATCTAAAAACATCTGCACATCATCAGGTACCTCATTCTTGGGCTCACACGAGGCGTGAAGTATGTTGTAAAAGGTTCGTTCGGATATACCATAAACAGGATATACGAATCTGCGCCATATCTCGCGGTTAGGAAGCCCGCGTTTGGCATGCTCATCGTATATCCTATTTATATCTGTCACTCTCTTCTGATAACTTACTCCACGCCTCTTGGCCATTGGTTAGTGATGATTAGTGATTGTTACTGATTGGTTCGGTACGGACGGATGTCAAAGATCATCTTTGCACTCACCGTAACCCTTCCGCTGCCTTCGCACTGGTCGCAAACCCGAACCTCCTGTGTCTCCGGGTCGCGAAGTTTGCCTGTGCCACGACACTTGCGGCACAAGGCTACTTTCGGTTGTTTTTCTACTTCCTGGATCATATCTTCAACTTTTAGGATTCTGTCATACCAAGTGGAATGGGTTTCCACATCCCGTTCTCGTTCTTGACCTCTGCGCGGATGAACTGCTTGCTCACCTCGGGCTGATAACTCTCCTCGATAATGCGTACACCTTCAAGGAAGCGTTCATCCCCTGTGTCCTGCGCCACCTTGCGGAGCTGGACTATTCGGCTTGCCTTGAGTGTTCCTTTGGCATCACGAGCCAACAGGCGGAACACCATGTTCACCAATGCTTCGGTCTTCTCATCATTGGCAAGGCTGGAGATGTACTCCTTCACAATGGCAATACCATCTTCAACTGTATCACGGTACCCGTCGGTCACATACACACCAATGGTGATGCGTTTGTTGCCTTCGCTGTTGGTGAAGGTGTGGCTGCGCTGATCATCCTTGACCTTCGTCTTGAACAACTCGCTCTTCATCTCAAGTATGGTCTTGAAGTTATCCATTACCTGAGCCTTGCTGTTCTTGATGTCTCCGCTTATCGCCAACAGGATAGGAATACAACGCTCTATCTCCTCATCAACGAGGTCGCGGTACTGCTCGCGCTCTGCCTGTGCCTTGGCTTCAGCTGCCTTTTTTTCTTGTTCTCTTTTGAAGGCAGCGAATTGCGCTTGCTCTTCAGCCGTCATTTCAACGGTGGTTGTCTTGTTCTCGTCCATAGTAGTAATATTATTGTTAGTCCATTTTATCAAGTACACCTTTCATTGCTGATGCCAACTCCTCCTTCTCATTATACATTGCATGGAAAAATGCAAGGAGTAACTGCAGCACTGTGTCCGATACTACTTTCGCTAATAGGATTGGTGCTAAAAAACACACTCTTGTAAAATTGACGATATATTCGCCGATTGTTCTCAAATTCTTTTTCATTGCTTTATTGATTTAATGTTTAACCTTCTATAATTTTATTGTCCTGAAGCATTTGCTTGAACACTCTGTCACGTTCCGCTTTCGATGGGTATGTATTATGCGTTTTCCAACCACCATTGCTTCCTGTACTCACTTTTATTCTTGGCGATGGATAATCATCTTTTCTGATTATCATAAAGCCGGCTTTCTTGAGTTTATTTTGGTCGTCTATACTCATATTCACTCCTCCTCATAGTTTTGCATTTCACAATAGTCATCGATTGACATTGCTTCGTGTTGGGCGTATGCCCAGTCTGCGAGTTCGCTGAAGAACTGTGCAGCTTCGTCCCGTTCCATACCGAGGGACGCTTCGGTTGCCTGTTGTTTCAGGGCTTTCAATTTATTATCCATAGCCTTAACATTTGAGGGTGCTCCCACCTAACGAAATCAAGTAGGTAACCTCACCCGATGGTTTAACTTCTTTTTTCTGTTTCAGCCCCCCTTTGCGCTGGATGGCGCGGAGCTTCTCCGCAAGCGCATCGAGTTCTTCAATGGTCAGGCGTCCGAAGACCTTGCCTGAAATTCGCTGATCCTGGCAGAAGGCATTGATACGCGTCCAGTCGGTGGTATCAATTCCCAACTTCTGCATCAGCTTCAGACAAAGGCTGCGTTTCTTTTTCTGCTCATCTTTGCGACCCGTCAAACGCTCAATAGCCTCACAACAGGCTTCATACTCTGCCTTGGTCATCTCTCGGAGGCTGTCGGTTCTGTTCCAGGTCCACTGCCTCACGAGGTCCCGCTTCATGTCATCTCTGTCACCGCTACATGGCAACAGATTGAACGATGCGTAAAAGCGTGCGAAATTGGTTACTTCCTGTGCCATAGTTTTACAATGCTTTTACTTTACCCTCTACTGTAACCACAGCCCCAGCAACAAACATTGCAAGCATCTCTTGTGGTGTTACTCCCAGCGAAGCAAACGAGTCACTTTTCAATATCACATCTTCCGATGTCATAACTTCCCAAGCTTTCTCCACCTCGTCCTTGTCGTGAGAGCTCGTTCCAAGCAGGAAGAGGACATTGTCATAATCCTTACGGTCAAATTCAAAGACCACTCTTACTTTCTGATTGTCTGCCATAATTATTCTCCTTTCGATAATTGTACTCTTGTCTCTAACACTTGTTTATTGCACTCAGGGCAACATTCCCCACCATGCTTAATGGGGTGTGGATTGTGCCCATATCCTGAATAGGTCTCACCACAGATGCAGCACACATATTCACGACCTGCTGTCTGACCTTCGAACATCACCTTGATACCGCAACTGCTTGCCACATCAAACTCCAGTTTCGCACCCTTTGAGAGTTCCCAGCCATTGAGCATATAGATGTAATCACACCCTACAAGCAAAGCAATGTCCGCCTTCATGTGCGCCATCCAATGAGCATCTGCAGGAACACCGTTTTCAAAGGGGTTCACAGGTTCAAAGCCCTGTTCTTTCAATCGGAGAGCAGCTGCTTCAAAAGTAGCTCGTCTCTCATCCATTCCGTAGTGGGCTATCGCACCACTAATGTAAACTTTCTTCTTCATCTCACTCTATTGTTAGTTGAACATTAAAATTGAATTCCTTACATAGTCGCCTTATCTGAATGACCTTCCAAGGGTCTTTGTCATAGGCGAAGTATATCTCTCTCGCTTTGGTGTCGCATCGTATGCCTTTCTTGCGCAACCTATACAGGAGGTTGGTCCTCCGCTTCAGTCTCTTGTCCATTTGATGTGGTATTATACACTTCAACTGCCTTCTCCTCCCAGATGGTATAGTACGCACCTACTTGACCAGCATATCTACCTTCGCAAAATGCTCGAAAGCCCAATGTGCGAACCTTAACCCCAGCCTTATATTTCAATCGGATTGCAGGTTTTCCGAGAGGCTTACCTTTGTCCTCTTGGCTGATGAAGATGAAGGTCTTCTTCGGGAAGCGGTCTATCAGTTCCGCTGTTAGTCTATATTCCCAGCCAGCTTCAAATGCGAACTGATAACTATCCACGATGATAAACTTGGCGCTCTTAGGCTTTGCAAGTCGTTTGCCCAGGTCTTCTATATCGCCATCAGTTATGATGCGGAATGAACCTTGAACCTCGTTCATCTTGAACTCATTCAATCGCTTTTGCATTGAAAGTCCAACACCTTCCTCAAGTGAGACATACAGCACGGGGCCGATACCACAAAGCATCTTGGCAAGCTGCATCACAAAGGAACTCTTACCGCTGGCACTGGGGCCAGAGATAAACCAGGTATCACCCTGTTCTGGTTCCCCGAACACCTCTTTCCACTTGCCTGTAAACGGCAGCACCTTGTGGTTAATGCTCGCAACATCCTTGGGGCTGTATGCTCTCTTTGTCATCCGAATCGTTTTCTATTTACCAATTCTTCAATAAGAGCATCTGCCACCTCCACAGCATAACCACACATCTTTTGTATCGTTATGTTCTTATCATACTCATGGCATTGGCCCATTATTTCTGGCAGAACCTCTTTTGCTATTTCATAGCGTCTCTGCTCCCAGTTAATCGCCTTTGCAGCCTTTAGTTCACGGTGGATACCTATGATTGATTCCATCGCTTGCATCTCAATCTTTGTCATCATACCTACGCCATTTTAAGTTTCTCAATCTCCGTATATACACGACGGAGTCCACCGTTAGTCTTACGCACAAGGGTAGCGATATCGGTACCTGCAGGGGCATTCACCTTCGCCACGGCACAAGCCTGGTCCTTCAGGAACTTCTCACGCTCCTTGCCATCATCGGGTGTCACCTTGCTGTATCTGTCACCGTAACGGCTCAACATCTCGGTGTAGCCCACCTTCTGGTGCTCGATCGAGCGTTCAATCTTCGCCTTCAGACCATCGGCACCCATCATATACCAAGCGCAACATCTCTCGGTAGCGTTCCACAAGGCTTTGAGCTCAAGGAACGCCTCATACTGAAGGTCGCCAGCTTCATCAAGAATGATAAGGGGAGTTTCGATAGAACGGAGATAGTACACAAGATCCTCGTAAACATCACTGTATCTGCCGTTGCTGTTCACGCCAAACTCATTGGCTATCTTACGCACCAGCTTCAGCTTTGTCTTCACCTGTGAGCAGTCCACATAGATTGCATTGCGGTGGCCCTGCACATAGTAGCGTGCAGTGAATGTCTTGCCGATATTCGGTATATCGCAAAGGATAGCACTCAAGCCGCTCTGCTGGCAAGCCTCCAACTGTATAGTGATAAAGTCGAAGGTGGCAGTCTTGGCAGCTTTCCACTCCATACCGCCTCGGAGGTTTACACCCAAACGGCGGGCAATGGTTATCCAGTTGGCATCGCTCAACGCCTTATCGGTCTGACCGTTCTTGATGGCACTGTAAACCGAGGTAGAGATACCCAACGAAGCAGCGTGCTTCGCATCGCTCGGGTAGTTTGCACGGTTGGCTGCTATCGCCTCCAATATCCGTTTCTTGTTGTCTGCTGTAATCATTGTCTCAAACTTATTTTAATGTTATTCTAATGCTGTTCTAAAGGGATTCCAACGCACTTGGGACGTGGTAAGTAACCGCCTCTTCTGGTTCGCCCAGTGTCGGGAGTTCCAGAGCTTCAACCGCCACCTCGATAGGTTGCTCCACCTTTGCCACCCCTACAGGGACAATGGCATTGCGGTTCACATAGCCGTTGAAGTCCGCTATCTTCTTCTGCTGGGCAACGAATATCTCCCTGTCCTCATCCGTCTGTTCGGCATCGGCTGTGTTGAAAGTGCCGACATCCTCGAGCTTGTCAATCAGGCGGTCACTCTGGAAGATATACACATCGGTCACCTCACCCTCATCATTGGTCAGATAATAGGCATCCACCTTCCAGTTGTTGGGTTCCAGTTTTTCAATGACCTCGGTCTTGCTCAACCACCAGTCCTTATAAGCCACCTTGCAGTAGCTGTTACGGCGTATGGTTGTCGGTACCCGTTCACCTATGAAGCGTGCCCATACAGACTTATCCATTGGCTGGAGGGTCGGGTTCATATTCGCCTCAAGAACCTGCCAGCGTGTCATACCTGGATACTTCTTCTGGTTAGGGTGCAGGGAGTGGTTGAACTCCTGAATGTCGCGCATATCGTCAGCGATCAATTCATCCCAGGTGTAATACTGCTTATCCTCGTAGGTATCGTTTGCCGCATCGAACACCTTCTTCGACTCGGTACGGTAGGCACGCCCTTTGGCATAGAAGCGACCAATACCGAGGTGGTTCTTGTGCTCAATGCTACGCTTCTTTGCTCCGTTCAAAGGCTCAGCATACTTCTCCTGCGAGTTCATAGGAGCACAGAAACGGACGAACGGGAACAACACTCCAGCCTTGAGGAAGCTGTCACGCCATTGGCTCATAAGGTGGTTCTCAACCTCCACCTGTGCAGGACAACCCCAACCGTGGCGTTCTATCAATCGGAACATCGAGCGGAAGCAGTCTGTCACCAGGTCTACATTTTTGTAGCGGTTGTAGGCAAAGCCCACCACGCACTGGCTCGCCACATCGTAGGCGTAGTATGCTTTCGGGCGAATCTTTGTGTCTGCCAGCTTACGAGGAAGGTCGCGGTCATCGAATGACACCTTCGAGAATGAGAACTCAGGAGCGTGGCGGTGAACGTGTGGCATCTGCTCGTGCATAAAGGTCGTGTACGACATCTGTTTCTGGTCTATCAGCACACGGTTCTTCGGCATATTCAGATAGTTCGTGATGGTGCTTTCGCTGAGTGACATTGGCTCGCCGTTCTTGTCGGTCCACTCTTCAGGGTTGAGAAGCTCGCCTGTCTCATAGTCCCACACCTCCAGCTCGCCGCATACGAAAGAGTTGTACATCTCCCAGACGCTGGTGTTGAACGGCTTGTTGGGGAGTACCGCAATCGAAAGGATAAGACGCTCGGTCTTGTGGTCAACCTTACGACGGCTCTGGTTGCCGAACTTGCCACTGATAAGGCAAGCATAACCCTCTGCCTGGTACTCGTTCACCTTCTTGCGGAAACGGAGCATACTTGTGGGCAAGGTGTGGTTGGTCTTCATTCTGTAACCCTCCACCGCCTGGGACATCATCGACCAGTCATACTTCAGCCCCATCGTCTTATGTATCGCCTTGGCGTTGTTGTATAAGCGAATGCAAGCATTCAGCACACTGGCGTTGGCAACATACTCGGCTACATGGGCATCGGTGGCGTGGTCGTGTCCGCACTTGTTTCTCCAGTCAGCAAAATAGGCAACGGCAGCCTGGTCTATCTCATAGTTGGCATCCAGCCACGCAAGCAGCACCTCAAGAGACGGGTCTGGATATAAGGCTTTCACCTTATCCTTGTAGGTATCAGGGAGACTGCTTACGGAAACCAGCGCATAGTTGTTACTTGAGCCACCACCACGGCGTACCACATCGATACGGCCACGTGCAGCGAGTTGCTTATAGTTCGGGGTTGACATAATGCCCCCGTCTATAAGTTCGCGTGCCGAAATGCAAAGTGTATTACCGTAGTATTCCATAAACTCCTCCTTATCTCAAGGTCATCGCCCAGTTTTGGATTCCCTCAATATCCGACCAGAAAAGATTCTCATAATGTCTCACACACTTGCCATGGATATAGACATCGCCGTCCCCATTGTTCTTGTTGAACTCCAGAACTGCCCCGTTCGGTAAATACTGACGCATATAGTTGTCGTGGTCGTGGAGTGTTTCCAGGGCTGGAATCACATTCATCAAAATCCCGTAATTCTCGTAGGCAGCCTTGCGGATCTTCTTTGCCAAATCCGAATTGCCCTTCCTTTCGTCAAACTGGAGTGCATAAAACACCATTCGCTCAGTACAGCCGAAAATCTTCATCAGCTTCTGACGCGTTTCCTTGGTTACATGAATGTACTGTTTCATATCTCACTTATTTTATTTCGTTAATAATCGGTTTTAGACTGCAACCATAGCAAGTTACCAGCTTGTACTGCATCTCTTTCACAAATTCATCGGTTGCCTTGAAGGTTACCCCAACGTCTGGGGTGTGAGTAAACTCCTTGCCTCGGACTATCAGATAGAAGCAAACCTTGTTGAGGGTACTCCTGGTTACAAAGGTCTTCTCCATATCCCACTACTTTAGGTTGTTGGCGATATACACATTGTCCTCATTGTTGAAAGGTAAGCCCAACTCCATTTTTCGGAGCACCACATTACGCTGCCCAATCAACGACACAGCCTTAAAGTAGAACTCGCTGCTGTCATAATCACAAGCCTTCGTGATAAGATAGTCGGCAATGTTCTCGATGACTTCCTGCTTCTGCTTACACTGGAGTTCAAAATTCACGGCACGCACATGTACATCTCTCAAGATTTCGCTTTCACCATACTTCTTGAACTCTTCACAAAACTGATCCTTATCCATTGAGGTGTTCATATAAACCGCGTGGATGTAGTCAAACTGCTCAGGGGTAGGGGTGATTCCCGTTCTCTCTGTAAATTCCTTCTGTGTCATTGTCTCTCTTATTTATTGGTTCTAAAATTCGTTCAACTCGGCAAATTTTCGTATCTTTGGCCGCCGTTCTTGATTGAACACGGTGCAAAGATACAGAATTTCTGTAATATGCCAAACATTTTAATTAAATATTTTCAGATTTTCTGAATTTTGAAGTGGAATAATTATGGATAAAAGCGAAATCAACAAGCGTTTCATACACGCCATTGAGCTACTTTTACAAGATAAGGGGCTCACAAAGAGCAAGATTGCAGAGAGTCTCGGGGTGAAGCCTGCAAAGTTTTCAGAAATTCTGAATAATAGGATGAATGCAGGTGTTGATCTAATTGCACTGTTGTGCGAAAAATACAGTTATTCAGCAGCCTGGATTATAAATGGGCAAGGTCCTATACTACAACCTGGTGAAATAAAAGGTCGCTCAAAACCCAGCATAGCAGTCCCTAAACTTCCAGACTTCCCCTTAACATCAGATGGGGTATGCGAAATGTTTATAGAGATATTGCGTGATAAGGATATGCGATTTAGAGAACAAGCCGAGGAGATTGGCAGATTGAAAGAACGTATTGCTCAACTTGAACGTGAAAAGGGAAAAAATGCTTCGGATGCCCAGACTTCGAACGTTGCAAATGTAGGGTGACGCATCTGCGGATCATCTGGGGCGGTCGCAAGGACTCCTTGTAACGAAGCGTATGTACCCCGTACCCCCTAAATACCCCATATTAGGGTAGGGTACCCCCCTCTAATAACCATAAAACCCCGTAGAAACCGCATTCTAACGGGGTTTTTACATTATTTGAACGCAAAAACCTATATCGCAAATGGGCAGTTTCCCCCACTCTACCCCTTCAAAACGGCAAGTTCCCTCCCCTCTATCCCCCCCCTCCAAAACCCTGAATGTGTAACCCCACTTTTTGTAAAATGTAACCCCACTTTGTAACCCCACCTGTAACCCCACAGCCAAAAACAGGCATTTTTCACCCTTCTCCCCCACCCCATCACAGACACCGTTCAAACCATATTCGAAGCCTGTACCGGCAGAACCCACACAAAGCCCATAAAAGCCCCAAATACGCGCTCAAACCGCTCCATACAAGGGTTTTACCGTCTGCACACAAAAAAGGCCGCAGGTGCAAACCCACAGCCTCACAGATGTAAACCAGACGCAAACCTGCGCCTCCGTTTATGCCTTCAAAATTAAACCGAAATTAAACCAATGTAAACGCTTCGTTTTGTGGCGCTCAACACACCAAACAAACCTAACTCACTGAACATCAAAGCAATTAACCCTCAAAAGGCTCTACCATACATTATACACTTCGTTCTGTGCCCGGTACTAGAGTCATGAGTAAAAATACCTTTTTCATAAAAGATAAGTGAACGGTGCGAATGTACGCCTTTTGCGAATTGTGAAAACATTTTGCCAGTAAATTTTTCTTGTTTTTACAATATTTGACATAAGAGCGGTGTGTATGGTTGCAAATTGTAATACAAATGTGTCATATTGTGACATTATGTTTTGCATATAGCGATGCAGTGAGGGGGCGTAATCAAATCGTCGTTATATCTTTCAAAAACGAATCGGCACTCTATTTCAGATAATCGGGAAGATTAGAGAAAATAGAGTGCCGATTCTTGTGATTTAGGGTATTGCTTCTAAACTTTGGGAGATGCTTTATGAAAGTTCTTTTGTGAGAGCGGTAATGAGGGTATCAACATTTTCCGTTGTTGTGCCCCAACTTGTACAGATGCGGATGGCGGTATGCGTGTCGCTCATGCGCTGCCAAGGGGTAAAGAGGAAGTTCTTGTTGAGGCGTTCCACTACGTCGTTGGGTAGGATGGGGAACTGCTGGTTGGTGTGACTTTCCATCAGGAAAGGTACGCCTAAATCCAGCAATGCCTTCTTGATGCGGAGCGCTTCGCTTACGGCATGACGAGCAATCTCAAAATAGAGGTTGTCGGTGAAGAGCGCTTCAAACTGCAGTCCGAGTAAGCGTCCCTTGGCGAGCATCCCACCGTGTTGCTTGATGCTGTAGCGGAAGTCGCGCATCAATGCTGGAGACTGACTCACCACGGCTTCTCCGAAAAGCGCTCCTACCTTGGTGCCACCGATGTAAAAGACGTCGGCAAGGCGGGCAATGTCGGACAGCGTAACGTCGCAGGCAGGACTGGCGAGTCCGTAGCCCATGCGGGCACCGTCAATAAAGAGGGGAAGTTCGTACTTTCGGCACACCTCGTGGAGTGCTTCTAATTCAGTCTTTGTATAAAGCGTTCCAAATTCTGTGGGATAGGAAATATAGACCATTCCTGGCTGCACGGTGTGCTCAAAACTGCTGTCGGCGCGGTGTTCGAGCACGAGGTGTTCCACTTGCGCTGCCGTAATCTTACCTTCGTGAGCAGGGAGGGCAAGCACCTTGTGCCCCGTGTGTTCTATCGCTCCCGTTTCGTGTACGGAGATGTGTCCCGATTCAGCGGCAACGACACCTTGGTGCGGACGAAGCAGGTGGGCAATGACGGTGGTGTTTGTTTGAGTGCCACCCACGAGGAAATGCACCTGCAAATTAGGATTTCCGCAGGCTTCTTGAATCCGTCGGCGCGCCGATTCGCAATAATGGTCTTCACCGTAACCAACTGTTTGCTCCATGTTGGTTTCCAGCAGGCGCTGCATCACCTTGGGGTGGGCACCTTCGTTATAGTCGCATTGGAATTGAATCATTTTTGGGAGGGGTTTGGGTTTTGAGGTTTTGAGGGGAAGGTCTTTAGGGACATTAAGGTCTTTAGGACCTTCAACCGTGAACAGGCATCGTTTAACTCACTAACCGCTCGTCCACTCGTACCTCATTTACTTGTCTACTAAAAAGTGTAACTTTCTCGTCTACTCGTACCTTGTCAACTTGTTTACTCTTTTAATATATATGCCTTGATGATGCGGAAGTCGTAAAACGGGCGGTCGTTTTCGTCAGTTTCAGCCAACTGAATCTCGTCAATGGTCTGCAGTCCGTCGATGACTTCTCCGAAGATGGTGTATTGTCCGTCGAGGTGGGGTGCTCCGCCCACTTCCCAATAAGTGTCTTCGTGCTCAAGGGCGAGTTCAATGGGTGGGTTGGTATTGTTGCGCACGCGCTGGCGGATGCGTTCCATCATCCCCCCGCCGTAGGTTTTGCCCCACACGATATAGAATTGCGAACCATCGCTTCGCCATTCAGGGTTCTTCTCATCTCCCTCACGAGCTGCGGCGACCATGCCACGGCGATGGAAGTATTTGGGGTAATGAATCTCGGCGGGAAGGGTATATCCCACAGAACCTTCACCCAGTTTCTCTCCAGGTTTAGCCGTCTTCGAGGTTGGGTCCCCCGTCTGAATCATAAATTCCCAAATCGTGCGGTGGAAGAGCAGACTGTCGTAGAACTGTTCGTTGACCAACTTGATGAAATTGTCGCGGTGTATGGGGGTGTCATTAAACAGGGCAATGGTGAAATTTCCACTGGTGGTCTCGAAGCGTACAAGGGTGCGCGTCTCAACGGACTCGGTTGTCGCAACACTGTCGGTCGCTTCAGGGGCAACCACAAAACTACCTGCCCAACTTGTTACGGGAAGGCAGGTAAGTAGAAAGAGGAGGGTGAGAGAGAGTTGCTTTTGCATAGTCGTTTATTAGGATTGTGCAGGAAGTTCTTCCGTTTTTTTAGCAGAAATACTTACGCTGAGCATCATGCCGAAGTAGAAGCAGAAGATGATCATTGCCGTACCCCCGCGGCTGATTAGCGGAAGGGGTTGCCCTGTAACGGGGAAGAGTCCTACAGCCACCATCATGTTGATAATAGCCTGTGAGGTGAGCATAAATGCCAACCCAATTATGAGGAAGGCTGGGAATAGTGTGCCACACCGCGTGGCTATGCGCCAGGCTCGGAAAATCAGTACGATGTAGAAGAACACGACGAGGGTGGCGCCCCAAATGCCCAATTCTTCGATGATGATGGCAAAGATGAAGTCGGAGTAGGCCTGACTTAAATAGTCGCGCTGCACAGAGTTACCCGGCATCAATCCTACGATGTTACATGTAGCAATCGCAATATTTGCCGTCCCTACTTGGGCATTCTCCTTCAAGTCATAGTTCTTGGGGTCGTCATCACTACTTTCTGTAAAGTTGTCAATACGGGATACCCACGTGTCGGCGCGGTGGAGGAAGGAAATATCATCTACGAAGTCCTTGGGGAGCGCTTTAGTAGCCAGCACAATAGTGAATGCCACAGCGACGAAGAAGCCGATAATCTGTCCGAACTTTTTAAGCGGAATGCGTCCGACAAACATCATCATCATGATAACTCCAAACAGCAGGCACGCCGTAGAGAAGTTTTCTGAAAATATAAGTCCGCAAACGATGGCGGTGGGTATCATGATATACTTAAAAGCCTTCGGTTGCGCTTCATCTTCGCGCTGCATGGAGGAGAGGATGAGGGCGGTGTAGAGAATCATTGCGCATTTCGCCACCTCAGAGGGTTGGAACGATATGGGACCCAGTTCCAACCATCGAGAACCGTCGTTAGTGGCCTCGGCAAAGAAGAGGGTAATGAACAATAATATGAGCGATATGGGCAATAGGAAGAGGGGAAACAGTTTGAAGAATCGGCAGGGTATTCTTGAAACGATAAGCACAACGATTGTGCCTACTCCCAGGAATGACACCTGCTTGATGAGAGGCGCAAAGAAGTTTCCAGACTTATATGCCAAACTACTCCCTGCGGAAAACACCTCCACAATGGAGATGATGCAGAGGAAGAAGTACACGACCCAAATGGTGGGGTCGCCTTTGAATATTTTTGAGGAAATTGCCATTTTGGGAAATGAGAAAGGAGAAATGAGAAAGGAAAGGAGAACCGACGCCAAACCGAGTGCAATCAACTGACGCAGGAGTGAGTGTAAAGATAAGTTTACTTAATCTTTGCCGAGCGACAAGGAAGAAAATTCGCTTAAGCTTGCTTGAATTGCCAAGGTGCGACTTGCGAAGCTTGATGAGCGTTAGCGAATAAGGAGGTAAAGACCGCGAAGCGGGATTAAATGAGAAAGGAGAAATAGCCATGCGGGGTATATCCGCAAGTAACTGTACTCTGTCAGTTGTACTCTAATCTTAAAGTTTTTCAACACACTCCACAAACTGTTCGCCACGATCCTCCATGTTCTTAAAGAGGTCGAAACTCGCACAGCAGGGACTGAGGAGCACGGTGTCACCGGTTTGCGCCACACTGTAGCACGCTGCAACGCAATCCTTCATCGAGTGCGTATCAAGAATGGTGATGCCGAAATCACCGAAGAAATCGTGTAGTTTAGTGTTGTCGGCACCGAGGAATACAAGCGCACGACATTTCTCCTTCACAATCTCTGTGAGTTGGCTGTAGTCGTTGCCCTTGTCCTTCCCGCCAATAATCAATACTACGGGAGTTTCCATACTGTCGAGTGCGCAGTAGCAAGCATCAACGTTTGTCGCCTTCGAGTCGTTGATATAGGTCACACCGTTATGGATGCCCACCTTCTGCAGACGGTGTTCAACGCCGGGGAAGGTTGATAAAGCTGTTCTCAAGGTGTCGTCTGTCACACCCGCTGCAAGGCATGCCTGTGCGGCAGCAATCATGTTGCGCATGTTGTGCTTACCCTGGAGGGAAAGTTCGGTTGCAGGCATGGTGAAGGGGCGGGGGGCGTTGATGGTGAAAGTGCCGTTCTGGATATACCCTGAAAGTTTGGTACCTTCATCACAAGGTCCGCTTACATTTTCGTGAAAGGCGCAGATGCGGCATGCGGGTTGAAGTTTCTTCAATTCCGTGGCAATATATTCGTCGCCCGTCCAATAGATAAAGGTGTCATCGCCCGTTTGATTCTGCAAAATGCGCATCTTTGAGTCTACGTAATTCTGCATGCAGAAGTCGTAGCGGTCCAAGTGGTCGGGTGTGATATTGAGGAGCACGGCGATATTAGCGCGGAAGTCATACATGTTGTCCAACTGGAAGGACGAGAGTTCGATGACATACCACTCCTTGTCTTCCTGTGCCACCTGAAGTGCCAGACTGTGACCGATGTTTCCAGCAAGTCCAACGTTCATCCCTGCATGCTTCATGATGTGATAGATGAGGGAGGTGGTGGTAGTTTTGCCGTTCGATCCCGTAATGCAAAGCATTTTAGCGGTAGTGTAACGGGCTGCAAATTCGATTTCAGAGATGATGGGGATGCCCGCCTCCATGATTTTCTTCACCATAGGGGCGGTATCAGGAATTCCGGGACTCTTAATCACCTCCGTAGCGTCAAGGATTTGCGTTTCTGTGTGCTTCCCTTCTTCCCAACAGAGGTTGTGGGCATCAAGCATGCCCTTGTAGTTGTCTTTAATGCTTCCCATGTCGGAAACAAAGACGTCATATCCTTTTTGTTGCGCAAGGATGGCTGCGCCCACGCCGCTTTCAGCAGCGCCAAGTATAGCGATTTTCATTTGTGACTAAAAGTAAAAGCACGTTACACGATGTTTTCCTTAGACAGAAGAACAAAAGAACAAATTATGAAACTTATGTCCTTTTGTTCTTATGTCTAAACTATCGAATCTTCAACGTAATAATAGTGAGTGCCGCAAGGAGGATGGTCATAATCCAGAAGCGAACGGTGATTTTGGCTTCATGCCATGTTCCCTTGGGGAAGTTGGGGAACATGTACTTACAACCAGGAACTAATTGCTCGGGAAGTGTGCGGAAGGCATCGTGAATGGGGGTGCGCTTGAAGATGCGCTGCATTCTGCCCTTGCGCTTACCCCACTTGAAGTATTGTACCTGAAGGATAACACTCAAATTTTCTACCAGGAACACCCCACAAAGGATGGGGAGCAACAATTCCTTGTGAATAATCACAGCAATCACGGCGATGATGCCGCCAATGGTGAGCGAACCCGTGTCGCCCATAAATATTTGGGCAGGGTAAGCATTGTACCAAAGAAAACCGATGAGGGCACCCACCATGGCACAGATAAAGATTACGAGTTCCTGCGTGCGGGGCAGGTACATGATGTTGAGGTAACTTGCAAATTCCAGGTGACTCGAGACGTATGCCAAAATCCCCAGGGCTATGCAGATGATTGCTGAGTTGCCTGCCGCCATCCCGTCCATGCCATCGTTGAGGTTGGCACCATTAGAAACGGCGGTGATGACAAAGACGGTCATCAACACGAAGAGTGCCCAGCCCGCTACGTTCTTGTACTCGCCACACCACTCCATGAGGTCGGAGTAGTTGAGGTTGTTATTTTTTACAAAGGGGATGGTCGTTTGGGGTGACTTCACCGCCTCGCTCTTGTGCACCACTTCCACCTTCTCGGGGGTATGCTCCTTCGTAACGTTTTCGTGCATGACCACCCCAGGGTTGAGGTAAAGCGTAAGTCCAACGTAGAGTCCTAAACTTATCTGTGCAAAGACTTTGTATTTTCCGGGTAGTCCCTCCTTCGTCTTCTTCATCTTGATCCAGTCGTCAAGAAATCCCACGATACCCAACCATACGGTAGTGACCAGCATGAGTTGCATATAGACATTCCCAAGTCGCCCCAAGAGTAAGCACGGCACGAGTATGGCTACGATGATGATGACGCCCCCCATTGTGGGTACGCCAATCTTCTTTACTCCAAAGGGGTCAATGGAGGCATCGCGCTGCGCTTCGCTGTAATGGTGCTTCTTCATCCAACGAATGAAGTACTGACCAAACCAAGCGGAGATAATCAGCGCAAGCATCAGTGCCAAAAGGGAGCGGAAGGATATGTACGACCACATTCCAGAACCTGGAATGCCAAATTGGTCGAGAGAACGAAAAAGATAGTAGAGCATTTGTGTGTTTGGTTGTGAGGGTGAGGTTGTGAGGAGTAAGGTCGTGAGGGGGTGAGGTTGTGAGGTCGCTTCGCTTTAAGGTTTTTGGGACTTTAAGGTCTTTAGAGTCTTTAAGGTCTTTAGGGCCTTTAACGTTCCGGATGGCCTTAAAATCTTAACACCTCAAAACCTGGTTGTGAGGAGTAAGGTCGTGAGGGGGTGAGGTTGTGAGGTCGCTTCGCTTTAAGATTTTGGGGACTTTAAGGTCTTTAGGGCCTTTAACGTTCCGGATGGCCTTAAAACCTTAACACCTCAAAACCTTATACCCTAAATTAAAAACGCTGCACGCACCTCCTCATGGTCATCAAAGTGGTGCTTCACCCCTTTGACGTCCTGATAAGGTTCGTGTCCTTTGCCTGCAACAAGAATAACATCGCCAGGTTGCGCCATCATTACGGCAGCACGGATAGCTTCGCGGCGGTCGGTAATGGCGATGGTACGGGTGCGCTGTTCGGCATTGAGATCTGCAAGCATATCGTTGATAATAGCCTCGGGTTCTTCAAAGCGGGGGTTGTCGCTCGTAATGATTACGCGGTCGGAGAGGGTTGCTGCCTCTTGTGCCATGAGGGGACGCTTGCCCTTGTCGCGGTTGCCCCCTGCGCCACACACGGTAATCACCTGTACCTTGTTCTTCACAATGTCGCGAATAGAGGTCAGCACGTTTTGAAGCGCATCGGGAGTGTGGGCATAGTCGATGATCGCGTTTACCCCCTTGGGCGAACGGATGGTTTCAAAGCGACCATTGACAGGTGCCAATTCCGACATCACGCGGAGCACCTCCTGGGGTTCATTACCCAACATGACGGCTGCGCCATAGACAGCAAGCAGGTTGCTCACATTAAAATGACCCACGAAACGCACACTAACTTCCTGTCCGTTGAAGTCGAGCAACATGCCTTCGATGCTTTCTTCAAGGATGCGTCCCTTGAAATCGGCAGCGGTACGTGTAGAGTAACTGCGGAGCGTTGCCTTACAATTTTGGAACATTACACTGCCGTTCTTATCATCGGCATTGGTGATGGCAAACGCCTGCTTGGGAAGGTTGTCGAAGAATGCCTTCTTGGCATCGCGGTAAGCATCGAATGTCTTATGGTAATCCAAGTGGTCGCGCGTAAGATTGGTGAACAGAGCGCCTGCGAAGGTCAATCCTCCAATGCGTTTCTGCTGAATGGCGTGCGAAGAGCATTCCATAAAGGCATAGGTACATCCCTGTGCCACCATCTCTGCCAAGAGTTGGTTAAGGGTGATGGCATCGGGGGTAGTGCATTCCGTGGGGTAGGGCGTCCCGTCAATATAGTTGCATACCGTAGAGCAAAGTCCACACTTGTGTCCAAACTTGCGGAACATCTCATAGAGCACTGTGGCGATGGTGGTCTTGCCGTTCGTCCCGGTTACGCCTACGAGTTTAAGTTTTGACGTGGGATCGCCATAAAACTGTGTAGCCACCTTTCCCACTGCATCTTCCGTGTCGGCCACGCGCACGAAAGTCACCCCTTCTGGGGTATTTGCAGGGATAGGGTCGCACACGAGAATGGCTGTAGCCCCTTGTGCAATAGCTTTATCGATAAAAGTGTGACCGTCAACCTGGGTGCCTTTAACTGCGATGAAAAGGTGACCGTTTTCAATGCGGCGACTGTCTATATTTACCCCTAAAATGGGGATGTTGAGGTCTCCGTGGAATTCTTCAACGACGACCTTGGAAAGAATGTCTTTGAGCAGCATGCTATTGTTTAGACTTTTTGGTTTTCGGTTTTGACGACAGTGTGAGGGTTATGGTATCTCCAGGGTGGAGTGTTGTCCCTGCTTTCTTGCTTTGCTTTACCACAACTCCCACCCCTTTGGTTTGGACATGTAGTCCTGCACTTTCCAGACGGTAGAGGGCATCGCGCAGTCCGTAACCCGTAACATCGGGAATAGAATCCTGGTGTTCATCCGCGGGCGAAAGGGAAATGGTATGTACGACAGAGTCGGGAGCGCCCCACACTGCTTCTGCGGCATATTCGTTAAAATGCGCCTGATGGGTAATGCCGAATTGCTTCAGCACTTGTCGTCCCGCTTCAATATCTCCGGCCTTCACTTGTGGCAGGTGCGTATTTACCGTATCGCAGGCGCCAGAGAAGTCCGACTGGTGTGCTTTAGCCATGATACTTTCTGCTATCTTGCTGAATACGGGACCACACATGCCTCCTCCCGAAGCCGTTCCGCTCTTGCGGATGCAGACGATGCAGGCATAGCGAGGTTTTTGTGAGGGAAAATAACCTGCGAAGGAGATGAGGTATTCCTGCGACTTACCAGCGCGAGTCCATATCTGGGCAGTACCCGTTTTTCCCGAAACATCAAACATCTTTGAACCTGCACGGCGACCGAGTCCCGTGTGTACCACCTCGTAAAGGCAGTGTTGAATCATCTTGATGGCCTCGGGGCGCGCCATTTGCTCGCGAAGGACTTCGTTGGGGAATTCCTTAACAATCTGTCCGTCGCGCAATAATGCCTTAATCAGACGGGGACGGAACATTTTTCCGTTATTTGCAACGCCTGCGTAGAAGTTCACCGTAGAAATCGGTGGTACCTGCGTTTCATAACCGATACTCATCCAGGGGAGCGCCGTCTTTGACCAGTTGGCCTTGGTCGGGCGACGGATGTAGGGTTTGTGGTAGTGGTCGAGCGGGATTTTCAGGTCTTCTGCCACACCAAGGCGGTACAGACCGTCCACAAATTGGGCAGGATCTTCCTTATACGCCTCATCAATAATCACACTCACCCCAATATTTGAGGAATACTTAATGATTTCGGGAGCCGTGATGAGACCGTATCCCGTTCCGCGACGCCAGTTATGGTCACGCATAAAACGGCGGTACATGGTGCGAACCCCATTCCCTACGTCTACGCTGCTGTTCAAGTCCATCTTGCCATCATCCATAGCCACGAGGAACGACATGGGTTTGAATACCGACCCCGGTTCGTACATGTTGCCCACGGCGAGGGGTTGATTTTCTGAAAAACTGTTGTCGGGGTTGCGTGAAAGACTGGTCATCGCCTTGATGTCGCCCGTGGCGGTTTCTAACACGACAACCACCCCTTCTTGGGTCTGCCCATTGCTGGTTTCAACGAGGTACTCCAACTGTTCGCGCAACACTCTTTCACAAATATCCTGAATATCTACGTCAATCGTAGTCATGACATCATAACCATCTTCGGCGGGGACATCTACCACGCGCACCAGGTGTTTCATCAACTTCTGTGTGTGATAACTCCCTGACTTACCAGCGAGGAAAGAGTCGCAGGTAAGTTCGAGTCCGTAGCGTGCACAACTGTCAAAGCGCCCCACGGTGCGGCGTGCCAAGGCACCGTAGGGATTCTTGCGCACGGGAATCGTGTCAACATAGAAACCGCTGATGCCTGTAGGTTTGCAGAGGAAGGGTAGGGACTTCATGTCCTTATACTGCACATAGGTGACGCGCTGGTTGCGCTTCTTATTCTTGCGCTTCTTGGCAGCCTCGGGTTTCAGCACAGCTGCCGTGTAAAGGGGCCAACTGTGTGAGCGACGTTGCTGACCTTTCAATAAGTGGGCGCGGATGTTGGCAGTGTCCATGTCGGGAAAAATCTCAGCCATGCCGATACAGATGCTGTCGAGGTCTTTTAAGAATAGTGAGTCACGATTCTTAAGGTCCTTTGCGGCACGAGCACTGTCTTTTTCCCAAGTGCCAAAGTCCATGTACATTAAGTATTCGGGAATAGATGCCGCCAGCACTTCACCATTGCTTGCCAACAGGTTTCCACGCCTGGGCTTGAGTTCGAGGTTCACTCTTTCGCGCTGTTTCGCTACCTCTTCCCAATACGCACTTTTGACGGTCATGGTGTATAAGGCCTTACAGAGAATGGCCAATCCTAACGCTACGAATACCCACTTGATGAAGGTGTAGCGTCCCTTTATTTTATCTTTCGGAAATTCCATCTTTTACAATTTTGAAGTTAGGTGTGGTACCCGCTCGCAGTGTAGAGTCTGTTAAGTGTTGTTCAATCATGCTGGCGCGAGAGTTTTTACGTAGTTCGCTTGAAGTGGTGAGCAGTTTATAGCGGATATCTACCAGTTGCTCGTTGAGTTGCTTCGTCTCTATTTGTTCCTGTTGGCAGAGGTAGCGGTTGCTGACATAAATGATGGTGAGCACCGTTACAAAGAGTATATAAAGGAAATTCTGACGGAACCAACTTCCCGCCAGAATGTCGCCTGCGAGGATGGCAGCCAACGAAACGTCGTCACTACCCGTAAACTCATCAAGCAGTTTATCCGTGTCTTGCTTCTTGACCTCAACCTCAGCATCCAGTTGGGCCTGTTCTATTTCTTCGTTCACCTCCTGGGGGGGTGTTATGATTTTGTCTTTCATATTTTAGTAGACGAGATAGTTAGAGTACAGTTAACAGAGTACAGAGTACAACTGCCTGGCGGATGGTTCGTCCGTTGTCCGTTGTCTGTTGTCCGTTGTCAGCGCAGCTTTACCGTTGTCCGTTGTCTGTTGTCCGTTGTCAGCGCAGCTTTACCGTTGTCTATTGTTTAAATCTTCTCCGCCACCCTCAACTTCGCACTGCGACTTCTGGGGTTTTGTTCCTGCTCTTCAGCCGAGGGAATGATGACCTTGTTGCTCAATGGGCGGATGGGGGCGGTGCGATTTCCGAAGAAGTCTTGTTCCACTTTGCCCTCAATGTTTCCGCTACGCATGAAGTTCTTCACCATGCGGTCTTCAAGGGAATGGTAGGTCATGACTACCAGTCTGCCTCCGGGTTTTAGCACTTTTAGTGCGCCTTCAAGCATCTCCTGCAATGCGTCCATCTCGTGATTGACCTCAATGCGGAGGGCTTGGAATACTTTTGCCAGGTCCTTCTTCTCGCGGTCGCGCCCCATGAGGGGTTTGACGATGTCCAGCAGGTCTTGAATCATCACAATGGGTTGCTGACTGCGTGCTTTGACGATGACATTTGCCAACTTGCGACCGTTCTTCAATTCTCCAAAGAGGAAGAAGATGTTTGCCAACTGCTCCTCGGAATACTTGTTGACCACATCGGCTGCTGTCATCCCTCCACGCCCATTCATGCGCATATCCAGAGGGGCATCGAAGCGGAAGGAGAAGCCGCGCTCCTCGGCATCAAAGTGGTGACTACTCACACCCAAGTCGGCAAGCAGTGCGTCCACACCGTCTACGTCATAGTAGCGCATCCAGTTTTTGAGGTAGCGGAAATTGCTCCTGACAAAGGTAAAACGCTCGTCGTCGGCAGGGATGTTTTGCTCGGCGTCGGCATCTTGGTCGAAGCCAAAGAGGTGCCCCTCGTCAGAGAGGTGCTTGAGAATTTCCTTGCTGTGTCCGCCACCACCAAAAGTGACGTCAACATACGTGCCATCGGGGCGCAAATCCATCGCGTCCAGGCATTCGGAAAGCATCACGGGAACGTGATAACAATCTATTTTTTTAGGTTCTTTCATTTGGTGTGTAAAATTAACTCTTTTTGGTTAATTGCTGTGGGGTGAAAAAGATATTTTTTTGACTAAAATAAAAAATAAGTGAACGACGTGGTAGTCATGCAACAATAGTTTTTAACTTTGCAGTGGGTTGACCCGTAAAGTTGCTCATAAATCCAAATGGGCACCCCCTATGTAATGCGAGACGAAAATAAATTTTTAGAACTTGGCGAGCGCCCCGTTGGCAGTCTGCTCATGCAGTATGCCATCCCCGCCATTATAGCGATGACCGCCTCGTCGCTTTATCACATCATTGACGCCATCTTCATCGGTCAGGGTGTGGGTGAGGAGGCTATTATGGGACTTGCTCTGACCGGTCCCGTCATGTCGCTGACCGCCGCCTTTGGGGCGATGGTCGGTGTGGGCGGTTCGACACTGATGTCCGTAAAACTCGGACAGAAGGACTACGAAACGGCGCGTGATATCCTGGGTAACGTCGTGATTATGAACTTAATCATGGGGATTTCGCTGGGACTGGTGTTGCTGATGTTTATCGACCCCATCTTGCGCTTCTTTGGTGCCAGTGATTACACGATTGGTCCTGCTCGCGACTTCATGACCGTTATTCTCTCGGGGAATATCGTGACCCACCTTTATTTAGGACTCAACTCGTTGTTGCGCTCAACCAATCGTCCGAAACAGGCGATGTATGCCACCTTCGGCACCGTTCTTCTCAACTGCCTCCTGGCGCCTCTGTTTATCTTTGTCTTCAAGTGGGGTATTATGGGTGCTGGTGCTGCTACGATTTTGGCGCAGGTGATTATGCTTGTGTGGGAGATGCATCTTTTTACCTCCCCCGACTCGCCCATCCGCTTGGAGTCGAAGCGCATTCGTTTGAAAAAGAAGATTTTGAAAGAGTCGCTGACCATCGGTGCCCCCAACTTCTTAATCAACCTCTGTGCCTGTACGGTGGCAATCTTTGTAACGCGTTCCATGACCACTTACGGTGGCGATATTGCGGTAGGTGCTTTTGGGGTGGTGAACCGCTTGGCGCTCTTTGTGGTCATGGTGGTGATTGGTTTGAACCAAGGGATGCAACCCATCGCAGGATATAACTTCGGTGCCCGCAAGTTCGACCGCATTATGAGGGTGCTGAAACTCTCTATCATTGCCGCGACATGTATCACCACTACAGGTTTTGTGATTGGCACCTTCTTCTCCGAATTTTGTGTCACTCCGTTTGCTAAGGAATCTCCCGAACTCATCGCGGCGGCGGCTCACGGCTTGCGCATTCAGGTGATGTGCTTCCCGCTCATCGGGTTCCAAATCGTTTCTACCGCCTTCTTCCAGAGTATTGGTTATGCTGGCAAGAGTATCTTCCTATCGCTCACGCGCCAGATGCTGTTCCTGCTCCCCGCTATCTTGATTCTTCCCATGTTTATGGATAATAAGGTCGATGGTGTGTGGTACGCCATGCCCCTCTCCGACGCCCTCGCCACCATTGTTTCCGTCGTGATGCTATGGTTGCAGATGAAGACCTTTAAGGCGCTGCAAACCGTTAATAACTAATACGAGGTCTTGCTCATCGTTCTGTTCGTCGCGATACCATCGCGATGTCCACTCCCTTCCCTTCCCTTCCCACTTTCCCCTTTAATCCCACTCTGCGCCCTTTGCGCCTTTGCGTGAGACCTTTACCCACTCCGCATGGCCTTTCTCCTTTCTCCTTTCCCCTTTCTCCTTTCCCCTTTATGCACAACTTCTTTAATATTGACGGTACGCCCGTTGAAAATCTATCATTCTCCGAATTAAAATCCGCTCCCTTGATTATCAATATTGGTCGTCAATTGGGTAGTGGTGGACGTGAAATAGGCAAGGAACTTGCCCGCCGCTTTGGCATGGACTATTACGACAAGGAACTGCTGGATATTGCTGCGCGTGAAAGTGGATTCTGCACGGAGGTCTTTGAACGCAGTGATGAGCACAAGGGTTTCTTCCAGTCGCTCTTTGAATCGGTTGTTCCCGTGATTGGACACACTACGGGGTTTTATCAAAACCAACTTTCTGACGAGTCCCTCTTCCGCATTCAAGCGGAGGCGATTCGTAAGGCGGCTGCAAGACTGAAGGGCGGCGTGTTTATTGGTCGTTGTGCCGACTATGTCTTGCGCGATTATCCCAACTGCCTGAATATTTTTATTGCTGCAGATGAAGCGGATCGCATAGCGCGTGTCATGCGCCAATGTAATGTGGATGAGAAGGAGGCAAAGCGCCTCATAAATAATGGCGATAGTACGCGTGAAACTTACTACAATTTCTATGCTTCTTCGCGCTGGGGACAAGCTAAAACTTACGACCTCTGCGTGAATTCTTCCGTACTTGGCGTCGCAAAAACCATCGATTTCATCGAGGAATTCGCCCATAAAATGTTGGAGAAATAGCGTCAAATCACCAACCTTTTCATAGCCCAATAAACTCAATTCCTCCCTAATACATGAAGCACAAAAAAGCGAGCGAAAAAACTTTCGCTCGCTTTTTTTGTGTGAGTTCCCCTCATAAAAAGGTAATCTTCCGTCCCCTACACTGCGATACCATCGCAGTGCATCATTTAATCCCAATTAGCAGCCGCCTTTCATCTCTCACCTTTCCCCTTTCTCCCGCTCCGCGCCCTTTGCGCCTTTGCGTGAGGCTTTTATCCACTCCGCATGGCCTTTCTCCTTTCTCCTTTCTCCTTTCCCCTAAAACTTATACCCCACCGTGAACTGCACATTATGCCTGTCAAGGTTTACCTGTGCCGCCTGCAATCTATTTGCCGTATTGCTGTTGCTTTCTGGTAGGTGGAAGGCATACACATCAGCCGTTTGTGTCTGGTATTGGTAGGACATGTCGGCATACCAACTGCCTGAACGATAACCAACCCCTGCCGTAACGCGCTGGAGGTCTCCGAGGTTTATATAATCGGTATTTGTGGAGTAGTAATAGTTGCTGCTGTCTAAGAATTGATTGAGGTAAGCGCCGCTCTTGAAAGGTGAACTCTGAAAGTTATAACCTGCGCGAGCGTAAAGTCCGTCAATAAGGCGGAGTTCTGCGCCCAAACGAAGGGTGTGCACTCCTTGAAGGCAACGATCTGCTTCACGCTTCAAGGCATGGTCCTTATAGAGCCCATGATCATAGGTGACGCGCATGCCACTCGCATCATAATATTCATATTCAGCGCCATAAGCAAAGAAATTGCTTACGGTTCCACCCATTGAAACATTGAAGCGCCAGGGAGTACGCATCTCGTAACTGTTGTATACTCTGTCGCTTTGTGCGGAGTAGTCATAACTACCGCTGGCGTAGGGTGTTTCCATGTAGAGGTCGGAAGACGTCTCAATCTCGTAGTACGTAGGCATGTGTATACTGAAACCTACGCGGAAAGGACTTGACTCTATAGGACGGAAAATGACGCCCAACGAACCGCTATACCCTTCACCTTCCGTTTGCTCATCGTTGAGGTAGAAATACTCATGCAACGAGTTGTCGCTGGGGTTGATAAGCATTTCGGAATAGTCCGTATACGTTTTCTGATTCATGAAGAAATACTTCGCTGTAATCCCCACATACAGACGGTCGTTAATGTTAGCGGCAACATTGAAATCCCACTCGTGATTGCCGCCCCACTGCACACGTCGGTAGGCGTAACTGTCGGCGTCGGAGGGTTCATAACCATTCACATATCCTTCGCTGTCGAAAGTCGGAGCAATGAGTTGCGTGTCGTAACCTAAATTGGTAAAGGGAGTGGTCAGTTCGCGGTCTTCGTCGTAGTACAAATCCAACCAACCTCCAGAGTAAGCGAGGTCCATCATCTGCCACGATTGCGAAAGGCCTCCTGTGGCGAAATTCTGAATGTTGATATGATTCTTAAAGTTACGACTCTTCTGATAATTCACCCCTACATTCATAAATCGCAATCCGTCGAAGGTGTCGCCTACGTTTAAGGCATATACAAAACCGAGTTGGTCGAATGAGGCGCGAGTGCGATCGATGTCGTTGAATTTTTCAGCATGAGGTTGCGCTGTAAGACTGGCGGTGGTGGAGATCTCACTCTTGCGATACAAACCGATACCTGCGGGATTCGTACCCATCACAGAGATGTCTGCACCCAAGGCACCCATAGCGCCGCCCATACCTACGAAGCGTGCCGTACCATTAAGGTCGTTTGCCGTGAACGACTCCATGCGGTAAATATCTTGTGCTATAAGAGGGGTGCTTATGATCAATAGTGGAAGTAATATGCGTTTCATAAATAAACGGTTAAAAGTTAAAGTTGAACACTCTTAAATGGTTAACGGTGAATGTTGAAAGTTGAACGAGATCTTGCGGAGTATAAATTAAACGGTGAAAGTTGAACGGTAAATGTAGTAACAATGGAGAGGCATAGACCGTTGTCCGTTGTCATCGTCAATAGCATCACTCCGGATGGTCGTCCGTTGTCTGTTGTCTGTTGTCCGTTGTCAGCGCAGCTTTACCGTTGTCCGTTGACAGGCGTAGCTTTACCGTTGTCATCGTCAATAGCATCACTCCGGATGGCAAGTCTGTTGACCGTTGTCCGTTGACAGGCTTCGCCTTACCGTTGTCATCGTCAATAGCATCACTCCGGATGGTCGTCCGTTGTCTGTTGTCTGTTGTCCGTTGTCAGCGCAGCCTTACCGTTGTCCGTTGTCTATCTTCTGCCTCCGCCCATAGAACGTTGCGGTCTGCTGCCTCCTCCACCACTGCCGAAAGAGCGGTTGGGGCGTTCTGTGCGACTTGGCGTGGCGGTTGTTGTAGAGGATTTGCGACTGCTACGGTCATTAGAAACGGTATTGCGGTTGGTGGAAGAATTTTTGCGATTGGTTGAGGCATTACCACGGTTGGTAGAAGCATTACCACGGTTCTGGCTGGGACGTTGCCCTACCGATGGTCGTGTGCCACGCTCTGTGCTGGGTCGGTAACCGCGATTGCTTGCTGAAGGACGACGGTGTTCCGTGCGTGAGGGGTAGTAGTGGTGATGGTGGTGTCCGCCGTAGTGGGGATACCATCCGTGATGGAAACCCGGGTGATAAACGGGATGGTAGTGGTGGTGCCAACCCCACCAGGGGTCGTACCAACTGGAATGCCAGTAAAATGGATCGTTCCACCACCATGAACTATACCATCCGTAGTGTCCGTACCACCCATAATTGTACCATCCGTAGGGACGGTAAAAGGTGTACCAAGGGTCGGTATAGATGTCTATGTATTCCGTGTAGTGGGGACTGCTGACAACTGTGATGCCTGGAGCATGGAAACGCACAATGCGATTCGTGAACGACTCCTCTCCTTCATTCTGGTCGTAATACGAAGAAGATTCCTTTTGTGTAGTCCCCCCGCGGCGGTTGTAAGTGTCAACATCCATAGCACCTTCGCGGTGGTCTGCCCAATTGTCGTATTCCATGGTTTCATACGTTTCTACCTGCTGCTTCTTTGCCTTCTTCTTGGAAGGTACGAAGTAGAGGTCATCCTGCGCAACGATATTCATTGCACTACCTACGATGAATGCGAGGAGAAGAAATAATTGCTTATACATAGTGCGAGGATTATAGGTTTGTTATACAGATTACTCAACTTTTGCATGCTTCAGTTGAATCGGGTGGTTCGGTCGCTAAACTCTATTGTTTTGAGGACTATCCAGATTGTTTATATCAACGAATGGTTAGTAAACCGAAGGATAAATCTTATAATAGTAAATGAGTTGTTAGGTACGAGTAAACGAGATGGTTCGTCTCGAACGCTGGTTTTCATTACGCAAGGCTGTTGTACTCCGTACTCTAACGAAGCGCCTTAAACCTAATAAGTTGAGTGTTCGCGAAATTTCAATTAATAATTTGAAGAAGTGCGGTGGATAGGCAAGGGTAGGAGAACCATTGCGCATGTGTGCACCACTCCTTTTTGCAAAAATACACATATTTTTTCGCATATCACACGCTGTTAAGGTTATTTAGGGATTTTTAGGATTTGCTGACGTGCTGTCCTTGAACTACTTGTTTATCTCTTCTGACGGGCTTAAATCCCTAAAAACATCGATGAAATCGTACTTTTTCGGTTCATATAGGTCGGTGTAACTCCACGTATCACAAGTGTCAAATCAGAACAAACCGCGTATCTTTCTCCTGAAGGTATCTGTTTGGTCTGTTGATTTTTCTTTATCAACGTGATTACACGGTTGATTTGCAATACGAGAAATCCGTGAAATCTGTTGTTTATAATTTATCAACGCGATTATACGGAATAAACAGAATCACTGCGGAGCAAAATTCTGTGTCATTCAGTGTGAGATTATTACCCACTCCGCAGGGCATTAGTGTAAATTGGTGTCCATTAGTGGTTTAAAAAGGATACATGAAGATACGAGCCGATACGTGGAGGTATTTCTGTGTGTTTCGTGGTTCTGTGTGCAACATTTTTTTTGCATAAGAACATAAAATTTTGCGCTCTTCTGCTCCGTCTGCGTGATAAAAATATGTTCTTATGTTCTTTTGTCAAGAACATCTGCGGAGCAAAATTCTGTGTCATTCTGTGATTCCTGTGTGCAACTTTTTTTTGACACAAGACAAAAGAACATAATGCATCGCGTCCTTTGCGCCTTTGCGTGAGATGTTTTTCACACAGAATCCAGGTATTCACGAAATTCACAGAACCCTGCGGGCGGGAATTACTTGACCAGTACGGACGCACGGCACGGTGCGTCCAAAATACAAATGAGACTAGCGATTGATGCACGCGAAATATATCGTTCGATGGAGAAACACCATGCGTCCGTATCAATCAAGTGAATAACCCGCACGGCTCACTCCTCACTACTACTTACTCCTCCCTCCTCCCAAGGCGCCGCTCCTAAAGTCGCTTGTCATTGGGCTATGCACTTTATCCCTTTCAGGGAATATCCTCCCAATGTCTATTTCACTCCGCAAGGAACTCCTCACTACTACCTACTACTTCCTCCCCCTCCCTCCTCGTGGTCTTTCTCCCTTCTCCTTCCAAAATGCCTTTGTTATAAAATTCCCATCTTTTAATTTGTCCTATATTAAATAATGTATTATCTTTGCAAAGTAACGCGTAGGTGTCTCTGCTTCACTTTCTTACGTATGCCGAAGGCGGTTTTTTATTCTTTTTATTTTCGCCCTTACGGTTTATGGCGTAATTGCTTGATAATGCGCGTTTTGCAATCCCTCGCAAGAGGGTGAATTGTATCATTTAATCTCTTATCTTTACTGGAGAAAGTCTGTTCTCACCTTTCTGGTGGGCTCTTTGTTGTGTTTTTTTGCTATGTAGTTTAACGACTGTGTAGCAGTGGATTTTGTAAACTGATGACAACGATTGCAATTATTCTTGCCTTTGCAGTTAGTGTGGTGGTGACATATTTGCTCATCCCCCAACTGATAAAGATTTCGTACCGCAAGCGACTGTTTGACAAGGTAGATGAACGTAAGGTACATAAAGTGCTTGTCTCCCGACTCGGAGGCATCGCCTTTGCGCCAGCAATCATCCTGGGCGTGTCAATAGCGTTAGGTTTTAGTTTGATGGCCTCCAACCATGTGTTGGCGGGGCAGTTTTATGAGAACTCCTTTGAACTCGCCCTATTTATTTCAGCCCTTCTGCTGATATATTTTGGCGGTGTGACGGATGATATTTTAGACTCAAGTTACAAGTTGAAGTTCATTGTGCAGTTCCTTGGTGCCTCCTGTCTGGCTGTTGCCGGTATCTCCATGAATAACTTCTACGGACTGTTTGGATTTACAGAGATCCCCGCATGGTTTGGTATACCTTTGAGTGTGACTGCCACTGTATTTGTGGTGAACGCTATGAACCTGATTGATGGTATTGATGGGTTGGCTTCGGGGCTCGGTATTATCGGTTTCTTCTTCTTTGGATGTTTGTTTTACAGCACAGGGGAATACCTTAATGCCGTGTTGGCTTTCACCTCCTTGGGGACGGTATTCACCTTCTTCTTCTTCAACGTGTACGGTAACGTTGAGCGCCGTCGTAAAATCTTCATGGGCGACTGCGGTTCACAGACGATAGGTTTGTTGCTCGCCTACTTCGCTATTAGTTTTTCTATAGATAAATCCGTGGGCACGACTCAAATTCCTGCTGTTGGAACTGAACTGGTAAATGGAGCATTAAAAGACGTCTTGCAGTCAACCCCATTGGTGGTAGCCTTCTCCATCATTATGGTTCCCGTTTTAGACACCTTCCGTGTGTTTGGCAACCGTATTCGGGCGCACAAAAATCCCTTTAAACCCGACCGTACGCACATTCATCATCGCTTTATGGATTTGGGACTGACACAAAGAGCCACGCTGATGGTCATCTTGATGCTTGCCGCATTCTTTGTGCTGATTAATCTCCTGTTGCTGGATGTGCTTGATATCAACATCCTCTTCTGCTTAGACATAGCCCTTTGGACGGGTATGCACATCTGGATTTCTTCGCTTATAGAGAAGCGTAAACAAAAGGCGAAGGCTACAAAGTAAGCCCATCGCCATCGTATGTAGTCCATTGTCCGTTGTCTGTTGTCCGTTGTCAGCGCAGCTTCCCGTTGTCTGTTGTCCGTTGTCCGTTGTCTGTTGACCGTTGTCAGCGCAGCTTCCCGTTGTCTGTTGTCCGTTGTCTGTTGTCCGTTGTCTGTTGTCCGTTGTCCGTTGTCTGTTGTCCGTTGTCTGTTGTCCGTTGTCTGTTGTCCGTTGTCCGTTGTCTGTTGACTATTGTCTTTTAAAAAAAATAAAAATGCCAACAAGAAGAGTAGAGGATTTACGAATTTGGATTGAAGCCCGACTCTTTGTTAAAGAGATTTACATACTCATGAGAGAGAATCGTGACTTTGGGTTCAAAGATCAAATTCAAAGAGCATCAGTTTCCATTATGAATAACATAGCTGAAGGTTTTGATTCAGGTTCAGATGCGAAATTTATAAACTTTCTAAATATAGCAAAGGGTAGTTGTTCTGAAGTCAAGAGCATGTTGTATTTATGTGAAGATTTAGAATATTGCTCTACTAAAGATCGTGAACGACTCCACGCCCAATTATTTAGTATCTCAAGTGGAATCTATAAATTCATAGAATATCTTAAAAAAACGGGCAGGCTATAGTTAATAGTCAACAGACAACAGTCGATTGTTAACAGTCAACAGCAACACCCTGGATGGCAATCTGTTGTCCGTTGTCCGTTGTCAGCGCAGCTTTCCGTTGTCCGTTGACCGTTGACCGTTGACAGGCGTAGTCACCTCCGTTGTCCGTTGTCAGCGCAGCTTTCCGTTGTCATCGTCAACAGCAACACCCCGGATGGCAATCTGTTGTCCGTTGACCGTTGTCCGTTGTCAGACCTTATAGAATTTTAGCGTTACTTACTTCAAAACAAAATAAAAATGGCAAAAGTTTTGACCTTGAAAAAGAGACTCTTTCCGAGACGTTATTTGAGTCCGTTGTTGATCCTGGCGATTGATGTCTTCTGCTCAATGATTGCTTCGGCATGCACACTGTTGGTGTTCATGCTGATGGGCAAGTGGTATCCCATGTTGGAATTCTCCGCATGGTGGGTGGGCGCTTCAGCGGTAGTGTCGTTGGTATGCTTCCGTTTGTTGACCACATACTGCACCATTATCCGCCACTCCACACTTCGTGACTTCTCACGAATCTTGGGAGCGTCCGTCCTGAAGTCCTTCTTGCTCGTCCTTCTTGTAGGTGGCGCCTTCTCGCTGTTGAAGCTCTCCTGGCGTTTGCCCTTGGCATTGCTCATTTTTGATGTGGCGTTTACTTTTGCCGCATTGATAGTGGTGCGTGTGTTGATGGTGATAGTTTACGACTTCTTGAAGGTCACTACTCCCTATGATGAGAACACCCTCAATGTGTTGGTCTATGGGAATGACGAAAAGGCTGCCTCTTTGGCCATGCGCTTTAAGGCATCTTCAACCTACCGCATTAAGGGTTTCATTAATTATGCAAAGGGTAGTAAGGGATTCACGATGAATGGGTTACACGGTAATAATTTCAGCACACTGGAGGACGTGAAGGCCATTCATGAGAAGTATGACATTGATGCCATCATCTTCCCCACACAGCGCAGTGCTTCTGGTGAACGTGAGCGCCTGATTGTTTACGGTATGGAGGTGGGTATGAAGTTCTTCATCACTCCCCCGATGGACGAATATGGCAAGTCGAGAGATGCAGAGCGCACTGTGATTCGTGAGGTGAAGATTGAAGACCTCCTCGGTCGTGAAGAGATCAAGATCAATATGGAGGTGATTAAGGAAAACTTTGCGGGCAAGGTAGTGATGGTAACGGGTGCAGCTGGTAGTATTGGTTCTGAACTCTGCCGTCAGTTGGCCACCTTCGGCATCAAGCAACTCGTGATGTTTGACAATGCCGAAACCCCCATGCATAATGTGCGTTTGGAATTTGAAGAGCGCTTCCCCGATCTCAAGTTCGTCCCCGTCATTGGTGACGTGCGTCAACCCCAGCGTCTTGACTTTGCCTTCCGCAAATACCGCCCACAAGTAGTGTTCCATGCCGCAGCATATAAGCACGTGCCCTTGATGGAAGAAAACCCCTGTGAGGCAGTATTAGTAAATGTATACGGTTCACGTAATGTGGCAGACTTCTGCTTGAAGTACGACGTAGAGAAGATGGTGATGGTCAGCACCGATAAGGCGGTGAATCCCACGAACATCATGGGATGTACAAAGCGCTTGGCAGAAATCTACGTGCAGAGTCTCGGCTTAAGCATGGAGCAAGGTAAAACGCCCGGTAAGACCAAGTTTGTCACCACCCGATTCGGTAATGTCCTCGGTTCTAATGGTTCGGTAATCCCCCGTTTCCGCGAACAGATTGCCAAGGGCGGACCGATTACCGTGACTCATCCAGAAATCACTCGATTCTTCATGACCATCCCCGAAGCCTGCCGCCTCGTGATGGAAGCAGCGACAATGACGGATGGCAACCAAATCTTTGTCTTTGATATGGGAGCAAGCGTGAAGATTGCAGACCTTGCAAAGCGCATGATCAAATTGGCAGGATTGGTAGAAGGTAAAGATATAAATATTGAGTACACAGGATTACGTCCAGGTGAAAAGCTCTACGAAGAAGTACTCTCCAACGCTGAAAACACCATCCCCACCGACCACAAGCGCATCCACATCGCCAAGGTGCGTGAATACAACTACGAAGACGCCTGTGCCGCAGTGGAAAAACTCGAAAACTACAGCCGCATCGTGGAAATCCCCGAAATGGTGAAACTCATGAAGCAAGTAGTCCCCGAATTCATCTCCAAGAACTCCATCTACGAGCAGTACGATAAGAAGTAAACAGACAACCGACGCCAAACCGAGCGCAATCAACTGACGCAGGAGTGAGTGTAAAGATAAGTTTACTTAATTTTTGCCGAGCGACAAGGAAGAAAACTCGCTTAAGTTTACTTGAATTGCCGAGGTGCGACTTGCGAAGCTTGATGAGCATTAGCGAATAAGGAGGAAAAGACCACGAAGTGGGATTAACGGACAACGGTCAAGTTGCGCTGACAACGGTCAACAGTCAACAGTCAACGCTCTCCGCATGGCACTACTCACCACTTTAGTTAACAAGTTGACGAGGTACGGGTAGACAAGAAGGTTGCCGAGATAAACGAGCATCATTCCGCATGGTGTTACTCACTACTACTTACTACCTACTACTTATTTACCCCTCCTCACTGAAGCTAACTACTCCCTACTACTTATTTAAACTTCCTCCCTCAAGAGAGTAACCTTGGGATTGTTCAAGTCAAATTCTTTTCTCATTTTAGAAGTAGGCACGTATCTCACTTTAAGTCCGCGAAGGTTCTCTTTTGAAAATTTGTCTGGCGTGTCCGTTCCTGTAGATGATAGAGTGATATGGAATGATCCCAGATCACCTAAGCGTACGCTATTCCCATTCTGCAATGCCTTTATAATTTCGTTTTCAAGGTGATAGATGACGTTATACAACTGTAGGGTGGTAATGTTACAATTTCCACAAATATTAGCTGCAAAACTCTCTAATGTTATAGGAGTAGGAGGGTTAAGCGAGGCATAATAACAAACTCCCTCAGTAAAAGGGTTAGTGCGTTCAATTAAAGAATACTTCAACATAGTTTTAAGATTTAAAGGTTAGTAAAAGTTTATTGGTCTAGTAAGAAGAATAGACACAAGGTTAAGATAACGAGACCATTTGCGAGTAAAAAGAAGGTCTTCATTCTGAATGAATTACTCAGCATTGTTGATAAAATCCCAGAGAGAGTCAATATAAAATATCTCCTCTTTAGTTTCAAAGTAAACATCCTGCATATCTTCAGGAGTCACAGGAGTAATACATTCGAAATACATTACTTCATTAGTAATAGGATCAAAACACTCAATTAAAGAATACTTCAACATAATAAAAAGATTTAAAAGGTTAATAATTATTGATTCACGTGTCAAACTCCATTGACCATTGTCTGTTGTCGCCCTCTCATCTCTCAACTTCCCCCTTTCCCCAGATGACCGTCCGTTGACCGTTGTCCGTTGTCCGTTGTCAGCGCAGCTTTACCGTAGTCCGTCGCTAGCGTAGCCTCCTCCGTCGCCTGTTGTCATCGTCAACAGCATCACTCCGGATGGCAAGTCCGTTGACTGTTGTCTGTTGACCGTTGTCGGCGTAGCCTCCTCCATCGCCCTTTGACAATGCAAAGTTACGTTACCTAAAAGTGGCGCTTCACTTTTTTTGATTTTTTCAAAAATCCAAAAATGCGGACTCTCCCAGTAAATAAAGCCCCAGTCAAAGGATGATTTTTTTGATGTCTAATAAAAACATCACAGTGAAACGCGAGAACCTCATTTTAAAAGTAAAAAGGAGAAAGACCTATTTTTGAATAAAATCCCAAGGTGAGTCCCTCGTCAGGCATTCCTCCCTACTACATACTCCCTACTACTTGGTTAACGCCCCGCACGGACTCCTAACTACTAGTTCCTCACTCCTCACTAAAGCCCCCCTCCTCCCACAGCCTTTTATATGTAAACTTCTTAACCTCATGGATACATCAATCAACATATTAGATTATGACTATACTTTATGGGTAAAGGAACTCGTAAAGCGTTATCGTCGTAGTCAAATCAAGGCTGCAGTGAAAATAAATAGAGAATTGCTTCACTATTATTGGCAAACTAGGTAAAGATATTGAAGAATTACAAGCAGATAATAAGTATGGAAGCAAGTTCTATGCAACATTGAGTCGTGACTTGCGATATGAAATGCCAGATGTTGAGGGGCTGTCTGAAACGTCAATACGCTATGCAAAGCGTTTTTATTCGCTTTACAATCAGTGTTTTATAAATATTCCACAACTTGTGGAAGAATCTCCCACGCCAAATCAATCTCAATTGGAGGAAAAATTATATACAGATTTATTTTCAATCCCTTGGGGGCATCATCGTTACATTATAGATAAATGTTCAAATGATTCAAGCAAAGCTTTATTCTTTGTACGACAGACGTTGGAAAATGGTTGGAGTAGAGATATATTGCTTAATGCGTTGAGTACAAATCTATATGAACGTAGTGGAAAAGCGCTTACAAATTTTCACAAAACACTAATTGATGTTGATAGTGATTTAGCTCAAGAGTTAACTCGTGATCCTTACGATTTTTCTTTTACAGGTTTGCGGGGAAAGTATAATGAGCGACTTTTGAAGGACACACTGTTAAATAATATCACCAATTTTCTTTTAGAACTGGGTACTGGATTTGCTTATGTGGGTAAGGAGTATCGTTTGCAAATATCCGAAAAAGAAAGATTTATAGATTTATTGTTCTATAATCTCAAACTGTCGTGTTACGTTGTCGTGGAAGTAAAGATAGGCGAGTTTGACTTTGCTGATGCAGGTCAGTTGGGCGGTTATGTTGTCGCCTGCAATCATATTTTACGCAAGGAAGGTCGTGACAATCCAACAATAGGACTACTTATTTGTAAACAAAAGAACAACACATTAGCACAATATGCTTTAGAGTCCAGTAGCCAACCCCTTGGCATATCAGAATATGAACTTGAAAAACTTTATCCAGAAAAGATTGAAGGAACAATGCCTTCTATCAGGGAAATAGAGTTGAAATTAGAAAATCCAGATTAATAATCAATTAACTTCCCTCTATCCTTCCCAAAGTTTATATCTAAAATGTCTACAACTAACAAATGTGTGAATTAACATTCTAATAGAGGGTGTAGAAAAACTAATTCCATAGGAATGGGTTAAGATCTTAACTTTCGCAAATTTCAGTTGAATCAGGTTGTGAGGTTGTTAGGTCGCTACGCTTTAAGGTTTTGAAGGTTATCCAGACTGTTTATATAAACGAATGGGCGAGTACCCCGAATGGTAAATCTTAAAATAGTAAGCGAGATGGTTCGTCTCGAATGCTGGTTTACTACACGTTGGTTCTCATTCCGCAAGGCAGTTGTACTCTGTACTCTGTACTCTAGACAACTCCTCTCTCCCCGTCCTCCGTTGTCTGTAGTCTGTTGTCCGTAGTCTTTAGTCAGCCTCAACTTTCAACGTTCCTCGTTAATCGTTCAACGTTAATCTTTCAACGTTCATCATAACCTCAGAACTCTCAGAACTTCTTAACGAACCTCTGGTTCCTCAGAACTTCATAACCTCTTAACGAACCTCAGAACTTTCAGAACTTCTTAACGAACCGCAGGTTCCCCACACTCCTCTTAACACATCCCCTTATGAAAGTAACTAATTTTGAAGATTTGCGAATCTGGCAAATGGCGAGTGAACTTTGCGTTAAGATTTATAAGTTAACAAGGAATGGTGAGTTTAAGTATGACGATCGATTTGTTCAACAGATACGCTCTTCAAGTGGTTCTATAATGGATAATATAGCGGAAGGCTTTGAACGGCAGGGGAATAAGGAATTCAAGTATTTTCTTTTTATAGCTAAGGGCTCAGCAGGAGAAGCCAGAAGTCAAATTATTCGTGCCCACGATGTAGGTTTTATTGATGATGAGACGTATAGTGAACTATACAATGATTGTATAAGATTGAGTGCATCTATAAATTCATTCATTCAATCCCTAAAAAAATCCGACTATAAAGGAACAAGATACAATTCCACCCCACAAGGAGCATAAACACTCTTAACCTCATAACTTTCAGAACCTCATAACTTCAGAACGAACCGCAGGTTTCTCATAACCTCAGAACTTCTTAACTTCAGAACTTCTTAACTTCAGAACCTCTTAACAAACCTCAGGTTCATCATAACCTCAGAACTTCTTAACTTCAGAACTTCTTAACTTCAGAACCTCTTAACAAACCTCTGGTTCCTCAGAACTCTCAGAACTTCTTAACTTCAGATATTCAGAACCTCTTAACAAACCTCAGGTTCATCATAACCTCAGAACTCTCAGAACTTCTTAACTTCAGAACTTCAGATCTTCAGAACCTCTTAACAAACCTCTGGTTCCTCAGAACTGTTCACCGTTCATCGTTCCTCTCTCACCGTTAATCGTTAAACTTTCTTCCTTCCCCTTTCCTATTCTCCCTAATCCCATACTGCACTATGAATAAAGAAGATGCAAGCATATTCCCATTAGTTAAAAGTGAGAAAGAAATCTTGCAATATCAAGACTTAACCGCTTTTATTTTAAGAATACGGAATGAGCAAGTTATGCTTGATCGAGATTTGGCTAGATTATATGGTGTAGAAACAAAAGTTTTGAATCAAGCGGTAAAAAGAAATATTGCACGTTTTCCAGACAACTTTCGTTTTCAGTTATCGAAGGGTGAATTCAGTGATCTAGTCACAAATTGTGACCGGTTTGCAACGCTTAAGCATTCAACAACGCTTCCATATGCATTTACCGAACAAGGGGTGGCAATGTTGTCCGCTGTGTTGAAGAGTGCAACAGCTGTAGAGGTGAGCATTCGTATTATGGAAGCCTTTATTTCCATGAGAAGATTTATTTCTCAAAATGCAGGGTTATTTCAAAGGGTTGAATTACTAGAAAAGCATCAAAGGGATACGGACGAAAAAATAGAGCAAGTCCTAACACGAATGGATGAACTATCACCTGCTCCCACCACCGAGCAACTATTCTCTACAGGTTGCGTTTGGGATGCCTACACATTTATTTCAGACCTTGTTCGTTCTGCATCGAAGAGATTGATATTGATAGACCCATACGTTGACGAACGTACATTACTTGTTTTAGATAAACGAGCAGAAGGAGTTGAATGCGTCGTACACACCCGTTACCGAGAACAAGTAGAACTCGATTTTCAGAGACATAATCAACAATGCGCTCCCGTTCAGAGAGTGCAACTTCCGCAAGCAGTGCACGACCGATACCTAATTGTAGATGAAGAAGTCTGGCTTCTCGGGGCATCAGTTAAGGATATGGGGCGCAGTCTGTGTACCATCATTCTTCTCAGTTTTACGCCAGATGAAATATTGAAGCGGATTTAGCGTTTTAGTCAACAGACAGTAGTCAACGGTCAACGCTCTCCGCATGGCATTACTCACTACTCATTACTCACTATTTCCTCCTCCCTCCCTCAACTTTCAACGTTCCCCGTTCCTCATCCTCTCGCAGTTGTACTCTGTACTCTGAACTCTGTACTCTAGACTTCATTCTTCGTTCAACTTTAAACGTTAATCGTTAACCGTTCTCCGTTCCCCTCAGAACCTCTTAACTTCAGAACTTCATAACGAACCTCTGGTTCCTCTTAACTTCAGAACGAACAATCGTTCCTCGTTAATCGTTCCTCGTTAATCTTTCAACGTTCATCATAACTTCAGAACTCTCAGAACTTCTTAACAAACCTCTGTTTCTCTTTACCTCAGAACAAAACCACAGGTTTCAGTCAGAACTTTCATAACCTCTTAACGAACCTCTGGTTCTTCAGAACTTTCATAACCTCTTAACGAACCTCTGGTTCTTCAGAACTTTCATAACCTCAGAACGAACTGTCGTTCATCATTCTCCCCCTTTCCCCTAAATACCATGCAAGTCCCCTCCACCTTCCCCCTCTGTTTCACCACCGCTTGTCCTCGTAAAGAGACCTGCCTACATTATACTGCTGCTCAGCACATAGAGTCAACACGTAAGGTAGGAGAAGCAATATATCCGTCGGCGTTACAACCTGATGGTTCATGTATCTATTACCGAGAAAGTAAAGTTATAAATCAAGCATATGGATTTCGCAATCTTTTCGCCCATGTAAAGCAAAAAGACGCCGAAATCTTGCGCAACAAGATAAAGCAATACCTTGGAGGGCACGGCACCTATTATCGTTATAATAGGGGAGAGCGAACCTTAACTCCCAAGAAGCAAGAATGGATATTAAACCTCTTCCGCGAATACGGCTACACCGATTCCCTCACCTTTGACGAATACCTCACCGACTACGACTTTCTCGACTAAACAAGTCCGCAGAAAACGGTCAACAGACAACTGTCTACAGTCAACCGACGCCAAACCGAGTGCAATCGAGTTTACTTGAATTGCCGAGGTGCGACTTGCAAAGCTTGATGAGCGTTAGCGAATAAGGAGAAAAAGACCACGAAGTGGAATTAACAGACAACGGTTAAGTTGCGCAGAAAACGGTCAACAGTCAACGCTCTCCGCATGGCATTACTCACCACTTTAGTTAACAAGTTGACGAGGTACGGGTAGACAAGAAGGTTGCCGAGATAAACGAGCATCATTCCGCATGGTGTTACTCCCTACTACTTACTCCCTACTACTTATTTACCCCTCCTCACTCCTCACTAAAGAAAGTACGGCATTACTCACTCCTCACTAGTTAACCATCACTCCGGATGGTCGTCAGTTGTCCGTTGACCGTAGTCCGTTGACAGGCATAGCCTCTCCTCCTCACTAAAGTTACTTCCTCCCTTCTACCAAGGCATGGTATTTCAACTACCACACCTGGTACTTCGTCTACCAAGGCATGGTATTCCAACTACCACACCTGGTACTTCATCTACCAAGGCATGGTATTTCAACCACCACGCCTAGTATTTTGAATAAAATCGCAAGGTGATTCAATCATCAGGCATTCCTCCCTACTTAGTTCCCCGCACGGAACTCCTCACTCCAAACTACTCACTAGTTCCCCAACACTCCGGATGGCCGTCCGTTGTCCGTTGACCGTAGTCCGTTATCATCGTCAATAGCATCACTCCGGATGGCCGTCCGTTGACCGTTGACCATAGTCCGTTGATAGGCATAGCCTCCTCCGTTGTCCGTTGTCTGTTGACTATTGTCTTTTAAAAAAAATAAAAATGTCTACTTCCGAAAATAACAAACGCATAACCAAGAATACTTTGATGCTATAAATTTTGATGACATACATTATATATGAAAATTGCATGTTCTATATAGGTGTAAGAATCTTCTGCTTCCTTTCAATAGCATTTAATGAAACAGACAGTTCAATCTTAATTTTGAAGTTTATACTTTCTTGTATTAAGCAAAGTTTTTTTCTTGGTAATTTATTTTCTCTCTTGCAAATTTGAGAAAGAACTATAATTTATTAAAAATATGATTAATATCACAGACAAAGTAAAATGTTGTGGTTGTAATGCATGTGGAGATATCTGCGCGCATAAGGCTATTACATTTAAAACAGATATTGAAGGATTTTGGTATCCTGAAGTAGATACAGAGAAGTGTACGAATTGTGGATTGTGCGAAAAGGTCTGTCCCATTATAAATAAAGCAGAAGAAGTTCGCTACAGTACAGCAAGGGTGTTTGCTGCATATAATAAGGATGAAGAGGTTAGACTTGATAGTACATCAGGTGGTATTCATTCTGCATTGGCAGAGGTGATGTATGACAGAGGTGCATATGTTTGCGGTGCCGTTTATAATAAAGATTATACAGTCTCGCATATTTCTTCTTCTAATCGAGAAATGCTTCCCAAGATACGAAGTTCAAAGTATTTACAGAGTTCTATGGAAGGCCAATTTAAAGAAATTAGAGACTTGCTTCGTGAAGGTAAAGAGGTCTTTTATTGTGGTACGCCATGTCAAGTACATTCTCTGTATAATTTTTTAAGGAAGTCATATCCAAATCTTACAACTTGCGATTTTATTTGTCGTGGGGTAAATTCTCCCAAGGTTTTTCTGTCATATATGGATATGCTTGAGAAAAAGTATAAATCCAAAGCGACAGAGATTAAATTTAAAAATAAAAAATGGGGATGGCATAACTTTTCCATGCGAGTAAATTTTGCTAATGGAAAGCAATACTGTAAGGATCGTTATCATGATTTGTTTTTTATAGGATATCTCCAATGTGGAAATTTTTCTCGTCCTTCTTGTTATGAGTGCCAGTTTAAGGGGTTTCCTCAAAAATCAGACATTACATTAGCGGATTTTTGGGGAATAGAGAAGTTAGATCCATCTATGGATCAAGATAAGGGAACATCTTTGGTTATGGTGAATTCAGACAAGGGAATGACTCTGTTTGATGCAATAAAAAATAAAATAGAGTGGAAAGAATTTTCAATAGAAGATGCGCGTCTTGGAAATCCAGCATTAGAAAGTTCACTTAAAGCTGTTAATAATGATAGAGTAGAATTCTTTGAGGCTTTGAATAAATACTCTTTTGATAAAGTTGCAGATAAGTTCTTTCCTTATCCCAAGTTTTTAACAAAAGTTAAAAATAAAGTATTTAGCACGTTATTTAGATTAAGGTTAGTTGCTCGTTTAATAAATCATTTAGGTTTTTCTTGGAAAACCTGGAGGAATACAATTTATTACAATTTTTTATCTTCTAAAATACAATCTAAGTTAAGATTAGGTATATCTTTAACTAAGCATGTATGCATTCAATTGGACAAAGGTTCTAAAATTATTGTAAATGATAAATTTAATATAGGTCTTGCTCAAGTGAAAGAATCAAAAATAGAAACGCGAATATGGTTGGAAGAAGGAGCTAAACTAACCATCAATGCTCCGTTTACGATGTACGCAGGGGCATATATCCGCGTAGTCAAAGGCGGACATTTAATTCTAAATGGTGGATTTATCAATGAAAATGTTCAAATTACTTGTGGAGAAACAATTGAAATTGGTAAAGGGTGTGCAATTGGTAGAGATGTCGTAATTCGTTCCTATGATGGCCATACTATTTTAAAGGAAGGGTTTAAAATCTCCGATTCAATAAAAATAGGAGAGCATGTTTGGGTTGGGCAAGGTGCATCGATACTTAAAGGAACCAGAATAGGTGACGGAGCTATTATCGCAGCTGGCGCTGTGGTAACAAAAGATGTTGTTGCGAATTCTGTTGTGGGTGGAATTCCTGCAAAAGTTATCGCTGAAGATGTTTTATGGAAAGATTAAAATAAAGTTACTATTTTGTCATAGTTTATATACAAAATAGTTTGTATGTGTGATATTTCCTTGGAAAATAAATAGGTAGATATAGATTAAAAAACTTTTTTTGAAATGATTCCGAATTTTATTTTATCTAATGGGGTGGAAATTCCTTGTATAGGTAATGGTCCTGCAATGGTGGAGTTTTCTCGAAAGCAAGTAAAAGATACATTTGTAAATCGTGTCTATAATAGGTTAATAGGACATAAACTATTGTATAAGAATTATGTAGATGCAGTGTCTAATTCATTTAAGGTTGGTTTTACACTTCTGGACAACTCCGCTGCTTATAGAAACGAAGAGTTTATTTATCAAGCAATTCAAAAAAGTGGAGTAAGTCGTAAGGACCTTTTTATAACAACGCGTTGTAGTAATTCTGCTCAATTTAAAGGAGACATTAGAGCTGAATTCTTTAATTCTTTGAAAGTTCTTCATACGGATTATGTTGATTTGTACCAATTCCATTGGCCTGTGACTGATCACTATATTGATACTTGGAATGAAATAGTCAAATTATATCAAGAGGGATATTGCCGTTCTATAGGTGTCGCAAATTGTCATCAGCATCATCTAGACGCACTTATAGAAAACAGCGATTTTGTGCCTCATATAAATCAAATAGAGGTGCATCCCTTGTTTACACAAAAAACGTTGATTGAATATTGTAAATCTAAAAACATACAGGTTGAGGCATATTCTGCAATAGCAAGGTTTGACGATAGATTGATGAGATTGCCGTTATTGAAAAGGATTGCACAGAAATATAATAAGACTATAGTTCAAGTTATATTAAGGTGGCACATTCAGAATGGGGTTATACCTTTGGTTCGTTCTTTAAATCCATGTAGGCAATTGGAGAATATTTCTGTTTTTGATTTTCAACTAACTCCAGAAGAAATGAGTGCTATTGATGGAATTAACATCAATGCAAGAGTTAGATATGACCCTGATAATTGTGATTTTACTATCTTATAGTTCAAATGGAAGAGCAAACTAACAACAAAACAATAGTTAAGAATACATTTTTCCTATATTTCCGTATGATGTTTACAATGGTTGTGTCATTGTATACGTCTCGAGTAATACTGCAGGTGTTAGGTGTAGAGGATTATGGTATTTATCAAGCTGTGGGTGGAATTGTCGGGTTTTTGTCTTTTCTTAATAGTGCGTTAGCTACTGGTACTTCACGTTTCCTGACATTTGAGTTAGGCAAACAAAATTTTGAAAAACTTCAGCGGACATTTTCTACAGTCTTGACTGTTCATTTTGGATTGGCAGTCTTGATAGTTTTGCTGGCTGAAACCATAGGACTGTGGTTCTTATATAACAAAATGGTTATCCCCGCGGAGAGAATGGGTGCTGCAGTTTTTGCTTATCAAATTTCAGTCATAACAGCAGTTTTTACATTAACACAAGTGCCATATAGTGCAAGTATTATAGCTCATGAACGAATGTCCATTTATGCCTATGTGAGTATTTTTGAAACTTTGTTAAAACTTTTTATTGTCTATCTACTCACAATTATAGGATTTGACAAATTAAAATTATTTGCAATATTGGTTCTCTTGCTTAGTGTGGGACTTATGTGTTTTTATCGATATTACTGTACGAAACATTTCCCAGAAACTAAATATAAATTTGTATTTGATAAGTCCATCTTAAAGTCAGTTGCAGGTTTTTCTGGTTGGAGCTTATTTGCAAATCTAACGATAGCCCTAAATGGGCAAGGGATTTTGTTGTTGATTAATATGTTTTTCTCGCCAGCAGTCGTTGCTGCTCGAGCAATATCCCTGCAAGTAAGTATGACTATTAACCAATTTGTCAGTAATTTCAGAACAGCCGTAAATCCGCAAATCGTAAAGAAATATGCTTCGGGAGATACTATAGGGAGTAAAAAATTACTTTTAGAGTCGACTAAGTATTCCTATTTTTTGTTGTTGCTGCTTTGTCTTCCGGTAATTTTCCTAGCTCGTCAGATACTTGAATTATGGTTAGGTATAGTACCCGAATATACAGTTATCTTTCTTCAATTAATTTTGGTGCAAAGTTTGTGCCAGGTATTTGATACTTCGTTTTACACAGCATTGTATGCAAAAGGTCAGTTGAAAGAAAATGCTCTAATTTCTCCTCCAATTTTATTTGTTACATTTCCAATTATTTATGTTCTTTTCAGACTGGGATGTACTCCTGTTGTATTGTCTTGGGCATCCTTGATAAGTTATGCAATATTAGGCCTTGTAGTTAAACCAATTTTGTTGGTTAAAATAGTGGAATATAATTGGAATGATATATGGGAGGTATTTAAACCTTGTTTCTTGGTTACTATCATAGCTGTGCCAATTCCTCTATATATGACACTTCACTGTACTGTTCCATCTATTTTATATTCTACCTCAATACTAATGGTTACGTTGATGGTGACGACTTTTAGTATCTATTTTTGGGGTATAGATAAGGAAACAAGAAGAAAAATATTGAGTTTTATTAGGACTAAAATTCACAGATAATATTTCGGGATTAATTACAAGGAATATGAAAATAGGTATTCTCACCCTCCCCCTACACAACAATTACGGAGGTATTCTCCAAGCCTACGCACTACAGATCGTATTGAAAAGAATGGGGCATGATGCTATGGTTATAGATAAATCGCGCGAAATAAAGTTGCCGATTCTAAGTTTTAGTAGGTATTTCCTTTACTTCAAGCTATTGGCGCATAAAGTGTTGGTGGATAGAAATACTACAATATTCTGGGACCGCAAGCATAATAGAGAGTATAAGGTTATGAGTACTTATACTCTTCCATTCATACAAAAATACATCAAGAGGTTTGTTACATCACGTGATTATTCAAACATTAAGCAAGGGAACTTTGACGTTTTTGTGGTCGGAAGTGATCAAGTATGGCGCCCCAAGTATTTTGGACAAAACATTATATCAAACGCCTTTCTTTCTTTTGCTAAAGATTGGAATGTAAAGCGCATCTCCTACGCCGCCTCTTTTGGTACAGAAGAGTGGGAATATAGTGAAGAGCAAACTTTAGAGTGTAAGGAATGGATAAAGAGGTTTAATGCCGTTTCAGTGCGAGAAAGTTCTGCCGTGCAACTCTGCAAGGAGCATTTAGGGGTAGATGCCTTGCATGTGCTTGATCCAACGATGTTGCTTTCTGCTACAGATTATATCCAACTATTCAAGGAGGCAAATACACCCCAAAGTCCAGGTTCCTTGATGTGTTATATTTTGGATGAAACGGAGGATAAGCAGAAGGTCGTTTCTAATGTAGAAGAAACTCTGAATCTCACGGCATTCTCAGTGAACTCAAAATATGAAGTACGTACAGCACCTTTAGAAGAACGCATTCAGCCTCCTGTCGAAGCATGGTTGCGTGGATTTTACGATGCCAAGTTTGTTGTCACAGACTCCTTCCATGCATGTGTATTCTCAATCCTATTTGAAAAACCATTTATAGTTTACGGAAATAAGGACAGAGGCATGGCGCGCTTCCATTCACTCTTGAGCATCTTCGGGCTTGAAAATCGCCTTGTGACAAGCAGTGCTGAAGCGCAAAAAGTGATATCTGTACCCATAGATTGGTCAGTTGTAAATGCGAAGAAAAAAGAGTGGCAAGAAAAGTCTTACAACTTCCTTAAAAATAACTTATAACCCATTATGACTCCCAAAATATCCGTAATAGTCCCCGTGTACAACGTGGAAAAATACCTTCCCCGTTGTATAGATAGCATCTTATCTCAAACCTTCACAGACTTCGAGTTGTTATTGATTGATGATGGTAGTCCTGATAATTGTGGAAAAATATGTGATGAATATGCCGTTAAGGATAGTCGTGTAAGAGTTTTCCACAAACCTAATGGTGGTGTCAGTTCTGCTCGTAATTTAGGGTTGGATAAGGCTCAAGGCGGATGGATTACCTTTATTGATTCGGATGATTATGTAGGGAAGGAGTATCTAGCAGAATTTGTAAATATTGTTACAAAGTGTGATGCAGAGTTTGTTGTGATTAATAACTATGGAAATATATTGGAGGGGAATACTGAAAAAATCTTGATGAGAGATGACTATGATATATTATTTTCTGAGGATTGTTTTCATAGGGTATGCGCACCATGGGGGAAGTTGTTTAATTTAGAGATAATAAGAACTCTTAATTTAAGGTTTAATCAAGAACTATCGCTCGGAGAGGATGTAATTTTCGTCCTGTCATATTTATTAGGTATAAGTAAATTAGTACAAATTAAGAGTTGTAGTTATTGTTACGAATTAAGAGACGGCTCTTTAACAAAGAAGGAAAATTCATATGAGTATGAATCCACAACTAGTGAAAAGTTCTCTCTATTGGTAAATCCGATTATTGATACGCTTAATCTTGGCGCAAGGTCAGTCTGTAACTTGAGGATGTGGCAGGTCCTTTTTACGGAACGTGTGATAAATTCAATCATGAGATTAAAGACTCGTGGAGAACGATTAGAGAAAATATCTAAGTTGGATTTATCTGTTTATAAACAATATAAACAAGTTGTTTCTTGGAAAGAAGAGATAGTTGTTTTTTTATTAAAGAATCAATATTATAGGTTATTTGATCTATTGATGAGCAACAGATGAATAAATGGATTTTTAAACTGCGTCATTATTTATGGCGATTACTAGGGATGGATTATACGCATGTGCTTAAGGTTATAGATAAGGTATATTTAAAGGAAGATAAATTCGTTTCTGTTGGTACTAAAAGTTATGATAATGATGCGGTTGTATATAGGTGGACAAACGAATCTATTTCAGTAGGTAAATATTGTTCAATATCTTACGATGTGAAATTTGTTGTGGATGATGGTAAACATCAGTACAATACAATCACATCATATCCTTTCAAGTCAAATCAAATTAGCGTGAAGAGGGGAATAGAAATTGGCAATGACGTGTGGATCGGACTGGGGTGTACCATTTTATATGGCGTGAAGATTGGTGATGGAGCAACAATTGCTGCAGGATCTGTTGTAACTAAAGATGTCGCTCCTTATACAGTGGTTGGAGGTGTCCCAGCTAAACTGATAAAAGAAAAATGCAGCCGAGAAGAAGCAAAACAGATGCAAGAAATTGCTTGGTGGAATTGGGACACAGAACTAATAGAAAGTAGGGTGGATGATTTTAAACTACCGTTCTCAGAATTTATAAATAAGTATACAGATGAAGAATTTTAAAATTTTATATTGTATAGGTTCGCTTTCTACTCCAGGAGGAACTGAGCGGGTCCTATCTTCCAAAGCTTCTATTTTTGCAGATAAGCATAACATTGAAGTTCACATCGCCACAATCAGCACTGATACTAGTCGATTTTATGAATTTTCTTCTAATATAATATTTCATAATTTAAGCTATGCTTATAAAGATAAATCATATCTAAAAATTCCATTGTTTAGAAATTTTTGTATTAAAAGGGATTTGTATGGTGAGTATGAAGGACTGATTAGAGAAATTGCTCCTAATATCGTCATTGTTTTAGAACGAGGTACAGATGACTTTTACATTCCGTCGATCTGTCACAAATTAAAGGTTCCGGTTGCTCGTGAATTTCATTTTGCAAAGGCTGCTGTTTTCTCTCGAGCGCAGATAATGGATTCTGCCTTAACGAGAATGCGGTATCTTTTAAATTACAGAAGAATATTTCGTGCTTTTAACAACTACGACTATATGTTGCTATTAACAGAGAAGGACCAAATGGAGGGGGGGTATAAAACTGAAACAGTGGTTATTCCCAACATAGTCCCTCCTCTTGTTTCAGAGGAATCCCTTGCAGATGTAAAAAATAATAGAACATTTATATCGGTTGGGAGTATGAATGATCGTAGAAAAGGGTTTGATTCTATAATTAAAGCATGGGCGGTTATTTCAAATAAATATCCGGAATGGACTTTTGAAATTTGGGGTGATGGTCAATATGCCTCTTCTTTGAGGATGTTGATAGATGATTTGGGAGTTAACGATTCAGTTAAACTTTGTGGTACAACAAACAATATTGCAGAAAAGTTACAAAAATCAGCATTTTATGTTTCAGGTGCGGTTGCAGAGGGATTGCCTATGGTCTTAATTGAAGCAATGAGCTGTGGTTTGCCTTGTGTTGCTTACGATTGTCCAACAGGTCCAAGTGATATAATCACTGATGACAAAGATGGAATACTTGTCCCTCTTAATGATACAATGAGTTTAAAAGATGCGATAGAACGAGAGATAAATAATGTTGAATTGCGTTTAAAACAGGCAAAGTGTGCTCGTGAGAAATCTATGCAATATACAGAGGAGGTGATAATACCTCAATGGTTACGTTTTTTTACAAAATTCGGTTATCAGGGTTAATGACCTTGATTGTTTAAACTACTTTATATAATGCAAAACATATCAACTTTTACTGATTGTTATGGTTGTGCAGTGTGTGCTACAGTTTGTTCAAAGAAAGCCATAACGATGTGTATAAATGATGATGGATTCTATACACCAATTGTTGATCAATCAAAATGTGTAGATTGTCGCGCTTGTCTAGATGTCTGTGCTTTTAATAGTATGCGAGTTGTACAAGACGAAGAACACTCAATAAGTTGTTATGCGGTATGGAGTTCTGATGAAGAAGTTCAGAAAAAATGTACAAGCGGCGGTGTTTCCTTTGAGATTGGGCGTTATTTATTGTCAAAAGGGTATAGTGTAATTGGTTGCCGTTATAATCCTGAAAAGAAGGATGCCGAACATTTTCTAGTTGAGGATGAGAATCAACTTAAGGAGACGGTTGGATCTAAATATATACAAAGTAGGACACAACCAGCATTTTCACAAATTCGTAAAGGGCAGAAGTATTTGATAACAGGAACTCCTTGTCAAATAGACTCATTGAGAAGATATGTTCGTAGACGAAAAATGGAGGATGATGTCGTCTTGCTAGATTTCTTTTGCCATGGTGTGCCCTCTATGTTGATGTGGAATAAATATGTTAAAGAGTTAGAACAGCGAATTGGTGGTTTTGATAATATCGTTTGGCGCGACAAGGAAACTGGTTGGCACGATTCATGGGTTATGAAGGTTGAGGGAAAATATTCTTCTTGGTTTTCTAAAGGAGATTTATTCTACAAAATGTTTTTGGGGGACAGATGTTTGGGTAAAGCATGCTACAAAAAATGTAAGTATAAATATGATAAATCCGCTGCGGATATTCGTATTGGTGACCTTTGGGGAAGTGTATTTGCAAATAATGAAGATGGAGTTAATGGGGTTGTTTGTTTTACAGAGAAAGGAGAGTCTTTGTTGAAGAAAATATCATCACTATTACATATAGAACCATCTACAATAGAAATTGTTGGTGAATCACAAATGAAAAAATGTGCCCATCAACCGATTTCATACTCATATGTAATGAAACATTTAAAGTTAGATACTCCTTTAAGTCAAATACATAAAACAGCATCCAGAGTAGAATTGTTAGAACGTATCCCTCGAAAACTTAAATATTATATTAAGCGATTGCCTTCAAAGTTGTTAGAAATAATTAAGAAAGGGTAATTATGAAGATTAGAACCATAACTTGTCACGATGTTTATAATTTAGGAGCTTCACTCCAAGCATATGCGCTCCAGCATTATTTGGAAAGCAAAGGGCACGAGGTGCAAATAATAGATTATAAACCTGAATATTTAAGTCGGCACCATAAACTCGGGATTGTATCAAACCCCGTGTTTGATAAACCGATTATCAAACAATTGTATCTTTTAGCAAAATTGCCTGGTAGATTGTTGGCATTGCGCAGCAAAAGAGTGTTTGATGCTTTTACTGCGAAATATCTAAAATTGACACGACGCTATAATTCGTATGAAGAATTAAAGGCGGATGCTCCTCAAGCGGATTGTTATATTGCTGGGAGTGATCAGATTTGGAACACGCTTTTCCCCAATGGTCGCGACGCCGCATTCTATATGGATTTTGGACCGAAGGAGGTGAAGCGCATTAGTTACGCAGCTAGTTTTGCAACCCCCACAATTGTTCCAGAATATAGGGATTTCGTAAGCGAAAAGTTGAAAGGTATTGACGCTATAAGCATCCGTGAGCGCATCTCATTGCCATTGCTTGCTGAACTTGGTCGTAAAGATGGGGTGGCGGTGTGTGACCCTGTGTTCTTATTGGATAAGGAAGAGTGGAACGAAACTTTGCAGGGCGAAAAAGGATTAACAAGCGTTCCAGAAAAATATGTGCTCGTTTATCTTACGGACAAGGGGCCACAAATTGAGCAGATTGCACAGCAGATTAAGCAGCAGACGGGGTGGAAAATTTGTTCCGTAGGTTCAATAAAGGCGGGTTGTGCAGATAAAACATTTACAAATGCTGGTCCATTGGATTTTGTGCGCCTCATTCGTGATGCACAGTTTGTAATCAGTAACTCTTTCCATGCAACAGCTTTCTCACTGATTATGGGCACCAAATTCTGTGTGGTGAATAGGGCAGATGCTATTAATGAGCGTATGAAGAGTATATTGGAAGATTATGGGTTGTCAAATCGACTAGTTTCTCAATATAGTGATGACTTGCTCCAAGATTTGGATTTAAATGCGTTGAACGCTCGCCGTAAGGAGATTGTTGATGATTCGAAAGAGTGGTTGGACAATCAGTTGGAAAAGTAGAACTTCTAAAAATTATATGATCGTATGACATTTTTGTCAACGTTAATTTAATGAGACTTAGAATCTTTTTTACTATTATTACGATTTAGTAGGTATATATGATATTTAATTCTTTTCAGTTTGTTTGGTTGTTCCCAATAATCTTTGTTTTGTATTATTTTCTAAATTGGGTGTTGGGAAGTAAATATAAATACAATCAAACTCAAATTGCAAATGCTTTGTTGATAATCATCTCGTATGGTTTGTATATGCAGTGGAATCCCCAATACGCACTTGTCCTATTGGGTGTCACTGCTATTACTTATTTTTCTGCACTTTTGATAGATCGTCATAACGCATATGGAAGAAAGAAATATTTAATATACACAGGTGCCTTTTTAGCGTTGTTACCACTATTGGTATTTAAATATACTGATTTTATACTATCAAGTGTCAGCGATGTTTTAGGCAAAGGGAGTTCCATAGAAATAAATCTTATAGCGCCCATTGGTATATCTTTTTTTACTTTTCAAGCTGTCGGGTATCTCTTTGATGTGTATTACAAGCGAACAGAGGTTGAAAGGAACTGGTGGGATTATATGTTGTTTGTATCCTTTTTCCCTCAAATACTATCGGGGCCAATCAGTAAAGCAAGCGACTTGCTTCCTCAAATAAAGGCGCATCGTAAGTTTGCGTATAGTCAAGCGGTTGAAGGGTTAAAGTGGTTGTTGTGGGGTATGTTTATGAAGACTGTGTTTGCCGATAGAATCGGTATTTATGTAGATACGATATTTAACAACTATCAGCATATGAGTGGAACCTCGTGCATATTAGGTGCTGTGCTTTACTCCTTCCAAATATATGGTGATTTTGCAGGTTATTCCTTTATGGCTCTTGGGGTTGGTAAGTTGATGGGTTTTGATTTGGTTAATAATTTTGAACGCCCTTATTTTGCAAGTAGCGTCACTGAATTTTGGAAGCGTTGGCATATATCACTTACTCGTTGGTTAACATATAATGTATATGTTCCTCTTGGCGGTAATCGCTGCTCAAAGTGGAAACAATACTTTAACATTATGGTGACTTTTTTAGTGAGTGGTATTTGGCATGGTGCCAATTGGACTTACATTGTGTGGGGAGGGGCGCATGGAGTGTTACAGATAGTAGAAAAGGGTACTGGATTGGACCCTAAAGGATTCTTATCCACCAAACGTCTTTTAGTTATCTTTAAACCAATACGCATTGTTGTTACATTTATGTTGGTATCTTTTGTCTGGATATTTTTTAGAATGCCAACATTGAGCGATGCTTGTTCTTACATAAGTACAATGTTTACAGGTGGTTTTTCTTCTATAGCAGAGATAACTCCTTCTGCTTTCCTATTTATAGTATTGGCAATTGTGGTAGTGAGTGTAAAGGATTTTATGGATGAGTATATTCCTCAACAGTATACTATTTTGAACAATAGGTATACTATAGTTAGATGGATTGGATACATAGGTATACTCCTTTTAATTATGTTGTGTGGTGTCTTTGATGCAGGGTCATTTATTTACGTAAATTTTTAGAACACAATGCGTAAGTTTCTTCTGAAATTATTCTTGTTTTTTAGTATTATATTTGCAATAGATCTTGTAATTGGTACAATACTAGACTATGTGTATTTGAACACACAAAAAGGAGATTATGGGCGTAATAACTATATCTGCACCCAAGTAGACAAAGACTGCCTCATTTTTGGTTCCTCAAGAGCAATTCATCATTATTCCCCTCAACTAATTACTGAAAGAACAGGACTGTCATGTTATAATTGTGGAGATGATGGTATGGGGATTGTCTCTATGTATGGTAGATATCAATTGATACGGAAACGCTATATTCCCAAAGTGGTCATATATGATGTGGTTGCAGGTTTTGATATACTAGAAGATGATAAAACTAGATATATTGGAAATTTGAGATATTATTCTGAAGCTGCACAAATTAATGAATTGATATCGTCTGTAGATGAGACAGAAAAATATAAGAATTTGATGCGGAGTTATAAATACAATTCTCGATTCTTGGACATAGTCTCTCAATATATTTCATCATCACCAGGAACTGCTTCTGAATATGAATATGCACCTTTATATGGTGCGATGCAATACGATGTAGAGAACCAGATGGTTGGTAAAATTAATGTAGATAAATTTAAACTTGCATTATTCAAGGACCTGATAGAAACATGTCAAAAGGATGGCACTATAATTGTGCTTACTATTTCCCCATGGTATAAGGCCACTGATGATTCTGAATATCATTCTCTGATCAAACTTTGTAGATCCTATTCAGTACCAGTGCTTAATCATTTCAAAGATGAAGATTTTATAAAATTAAGGAACTTATTTAAGGATAGTAGTCATCTTAATGAGACGGGAGCGACTCTTCTTTGTAATAAAATCTGTGAAGAACTAAATACAATCCTTCGATGAAACCACGCATATTTATCGCCATCCATTACATGCATCTCGGTGGAGCAGAGACTTCGCTGATAGGATTACTTCAAGCGCTTGACCCTCAAAAGGTGGATGTCGACCTTTTTGTGTATAGTCACGAGGGGGAAATGATGAAGTTGATTCCTTCTTATATAAATATCTTGCCTGAGAATCCGACTTGGAGCATGTTTGAGAAACCCTTGAAAGAGGTTTTGAAAAAGGGGTATCTACGTATGTTCTTTGCTCGTATGAGAGCAAAGTGGCGTATGCGTCAATATTTAAAGAAGAATAATCCTAAAGATGGTGCTGCGATTCATGGATATTTGGGAGAAGAGGTGAGTCAAGTGCTACCAAACTTGCATTATCTTGGAGTTTATGATTTAGCAATTTCCTTTTTGAATCCTCATAACTTCGTGCTGGACCATGTGAAAGCGAAGAAAAAGGTTTGTTGGATTCACACCGACTACACTCACATTGATGTGAATGCAGACTTAGAGTTGCCCGTGTGGAGTGCGTATGACCATGTCATTTCTATCTCTGAGGATGTGACGAAAACTTACCTTCAGGTTTTCCCCTCACTTAAGGATAAAATTGTGGAGATTGAGAATGTCTTATCTCCCGACTATGTGCGCCAGCGCTCGCTATTGATTTCTTCAGAAGATATTCAAAAAGAGATGCCTGCACGTGGCGATTGCATTAATCTGTTGACTATCGGTCGCTTCTCTGAAGCAAAGAAGTTAGATGAAATTCCCGCTATTTGTCGTGGTATTGTAGAGGCAGGGGTAAATGTACAATGGTATATTATTGGTTATGGCGGTAGTGATGACTACATTCGTAAGGAGATAGAAGCAGAAGGTATGCAGGAACGTGTGTTCTTATTGGGTAAGAAGGAAAATCCTTATCCTTATATTAAGGCGTGTGACTGGTATGTGCAACCTTCACGCTATGAAGGTAAGAGTGTGGTGGTGCGTGAGGCACAGATGCTTTGTAAACCTGTGATTGTGACGAATTATCCTACGGCGCCTTCGCAGATCCTGCAGGGAGTGGATGGCGTGATTGTTCCGATGGATATTCCTGGTTGTGTTGCGCAGATGGTGGAGACGTTAAAGGATGATAAGTTGAAGTGCTCTATAGTGGAGTATTTGGAGACGCATGATTATGGAAATATGGGTGAGGTTGAGAAGGTTTATAAGATAATGGGCCTCTCCTAAATCCTCTCCTGAAGGAAAGGACTTTTCGAACATAGATAGATTTATAAAATGAAAGAGCGAAATTATAGTTATGACTTAATGAGGGTGGTCGCTTGTTTGATGATTATTGCGATGCATGCTCCGATGCCTGGTGATGGAGCCAATTCTTTGTTTTTAAGTACATTGAGTTATTTAACTGAACCTGGATTGTGCTTATTCTTTGTATTATCTGGGGCATTGTTATTGCCAACAAAGTTGGATACAATTGAGTTTATAAAGAAGAGAGTTACTAAAGTTATTGCTCCGACCTTATTTTTTACTTTCTTTTACTTAGGAATCAAATATATAGAGGGGAATGATGTGTCATGGTTAAAAACGATATGTTCCATCCCTTTCTCTGCTCAAGGACATGGTGTGCTTTGGTTTATGTACACTTTAATTGGGTTATATTTGGCGTCGCCTATATTGAGCAGATGGTTGGAGCGTGCAAGTAAACGTGAGGTGGAGTTTTACTTGATATTGTGGGGGCTCACCTTGTGTTATCCTGTTTTAGGATTGGGATTAGGGATCAACACCCATGTTGAAGGGTTACTCTATTACTTTACTGGTTATGTGGGATATTTTATTTTAGGTTTTTACTTGAAACAATATCCAGAAGTCTTGTCGATAAAAGTCCTCTCGTTGCCTGTCCTAATTGCTATATTTGCACCTATAAGTTGTAAATTAGCAGATTTTGATGTTGACTTTTATAGTCTATTTGGGTATCTTTCTATATTTGTCGCTATACTGGTGGTGTTCTTATATAAAGTTCTCCACTATATATATGATAAAATGGTAATTTATTGGAAATTAGGGGGGGGACTTTTGAAATATATGCAATTGACGTCTAATTTGAGTTTCGGGATTTATCTGATACATATTGCTGTGATGCGCAATTTCTTATGGAATTTAGAATGGATTCAGAATATATCAAACTATTATATTCAGTGGGTTGTCATTGTTATATTGACATTTGCTCTATCTTGGAGTATATGTTATATACTTTATTGCCAGCCTTTTGGACGTTATATTATTGGAAATAATAAAAAGTAGAAAGATAAGGAACATATCTAAAATTATACGTTTTGTAGGTTGTAAATGGGAGCAATCTTAAAATTGTTTTTTTCTGAAATGTTTTTACGTCATGTGAAATAAACCACTTGTAATTGAAAATAGATGGACTTTATCAAAAAACGCATATTATGGGCTGATTATGCTAAGTTTATAGCAATATATTTTGTAGTCCTAGGGCATTCAGATCTTCCAGTAGGAGATTTGCGCTGTTACATATATTCATTCCATTTACCTTTGTTTTTCATAATTTCTGGTTACTTTGATAATTCAGATAAATATACTCTAAAATCTTTTTTATATACACATGTTAAATCATTGATATTTCCTTATGTGTGTTTTAATGTTATTAATATACCATTTAGTTATATAAGCGTTTATCTGCATCCAGAATTTTATCCAGGGATAGATGAATTAGATGAATATATTTTATACCCTTGGATAGGCATTCTTTATGGAGATGATACAGTTACATCTTCTTCATTTCTTCCTTGTGGTCCCTTGTGGTTTTTGGTTGCACTCTTCTTCATGAAATTATTTATTTATTGCGTACGTTAGTCAAAACATGGAAATATGATTTTGTATATTGGTTAATAGTCTCAGTAGTTTTTGTTTTGTTTTTTTTGTTGATAGGATATAAATTTACCATATTTTCTTTAAATTCAGTGTTCCTATCCATCCCATTTTATATAATGGGGTTGTTGATTAGGTCAAATTCAATCGTGATACAATTTGATAATAAATTATTCAAAATGATCTTGTTAATTTGTATCGCATTTTATATGTGGAACGTTGCATTAAACAATGGAACCGTTGATATTACTTCAGGTATTTTTGGGCATAGTTTAATAATGTTCTATATAAATGGTTTGTTAGGGAGTTATATGGTTCTTTTGATATGTGGATGGTTTAACAAACCAATTAAAATTGTTCAATATATAGGTGCGAATACAATTATAGTTCTCGGTGTACATTTAATTACCCTACGAATAGCAAAGTTCTTTATGATTTATTTGTCAGACATTTTTATTAACTATGATGGGATGCTACAAAGTTTTATAATTTCTTTGTTCTCATTTGTGTTATGTTATCCGTTTATAATCCTTATTAATAGGTTTGCTCCGTGGATGTTGGGTAGATGGGAATCAGGAAAAATAAGTGGGTTAATAATGAAGTCCTATTAAATAATTATAGTGTGATATGATACCTAAAATAATACATTATTGTTGGTTCGGACGAGGACCTAAGAATGAGTTGGCCCTTAAGTGTATTGAAAGTTGGAAAAAGTTTCTTCCAGATTATGAAATTAAGGAATGGAACGAGGACAACTTTGATGTAAATTTATATCCGTATGCTAAAGAGGCATTGGAGAATCGTAAGTTTGCCTTTGTAACAGACGTTGTACGACTCTATGCGCTTTATACCGAAGGTGGTGTTTATATGGACACAGATGTGGAGGTCCTGAAATCTTATGACCCTTTCTTGCATCACAAAATGTTCTCTGGTTTTGAAACCAATTGGACTGTGCCTACAGGTATGATGGCCGCAGAAAAGGGGAGCGTCTGGGCTAAGGAGTTGTTGGATGGCTATAATGGTCGTAAATTTGTATTGGAGGACGGTTCTTTTGACCAGCGCACTAATACAGAAGTCATCACCGCTTACATGAAAAGTAAGGGATTAAAACTTAATAACACATATCAAGATTTACCTGGGCTTTGCACCATGTACCCTTCAGAGTATTTCTGCCCGAAAGATCATGGAACAGGACTAATTCATTGTACAAAAAATACGGTATGTATACACCACTTTGCAGGTAGTTGGATTGATCAAACGTGGTGGGATAGAACACGCCATAATTTAAAATATAAATTGACAAGAATGATGGGAGCAAAGTTCAGTGCTTTCTTATCAGATATTGTAACAGGAAGATTATTTAGAGGTAAAAAAACGTATTAGTCATTGAAGTTTTGCAAGTACTCAACTTCTTAAGATATAAGGTTAAAAACTCTAGTATTGCAATTAGAGTAACTATTACCTCCTCACTTTGGTGGGGGCATGAAGGTACTTATACTTGTGAAACTGAATTAATCAGTATATTTTGTAATGAAGAAAATAATGCTCGTTTTTGGAACTCGTCCAGAGGCCATTAAAATGTGTCCGCTTGTAAAAGAGTTTCAGAAATATCCACAAGATTTTGAAACCATTGTCTGTGTTACAGGACAGCATCGTCAGATGTTGGATATGGTACTTTCCATCTTCGATGTGCACCCCGACTATGATCTTAATATTATGCAGCAGGGACAAGACCTCTATGATGTTACGTCAAGAGTTCTTACGGGTATGAGAGACGTGCTTAAGGAATGTCAACCAGATGTTGTGTTAGTGCATGGAGATACTACCACTTCTACAGCTGCGGCCTTGGCGGCATTCTATCAGCAGATTCCTGTGGGGCACGTTGAAGCGGGATTGCGAACTCATAATATTTATTCTCCTTGGCCAGAGGAAATGAATCGTCAGATAACAGGGCGTATAGCCAACTATCATTTTGCACCCACACCCTTGTCGGAGAAGAATTTGAAGGAAGAGAATGTTCAAGGTACAATATGCGTAACAGGAAATACGGTGATTGATGCGCTTCAGATGGTCGTTGGTCGCTTAGAGGAGGATGATGCGCTACGAGTTGAGCAAGAATCTGTATTGCTCCAGGCTGGTTACGATGTGAGCAGATTAAATACAGGTCGCAAATTGGTACTCATCACAGGTCATCGTCGTGAGAACTTCGGGGATGGTTTTTTGAATATGTGTCGTGCTATGAAGGATTTGTCGGTAAAGTATAAAGACGTTGACTTTGTATATCCGATGCACTTGAATCCCAATGTGCGTAAACCTATAGCAGAGGTGTTCGGAGATTTATCGGCTGATAATTTTTCAGAAACTTATCAAAATTTCTTCTTTATTGAACCCTTGCAATATTTAGAATTTGTATATTTGATGTCTAAATCAACCATCGTGTTGACCGATTCTGGTGGCATTCAAGAAGAAGCTCCAGGGTTGGGTAAACCTGTGTTGGTTATGCGTGATACGACAGAGCGACCTGAAGCTTTAGAGAGTGGCACTGTTCATCTTGTGGGAACTGACTATGTTAAAATAGTTAGCGAGGTTAGTATATTGCTTGAAGATTCACATGCTTATGAGCAAATGTCAAAAGCCGTGAATCCGTATGGAGATGGTATGGCATGTATGCGTATTGTTGATACTTTAAGATAAAGATTAGAATGACCGATTATCAAATATATGAGTTTATTTATCTTATTATCATAGCAATATTGACATATGTTGCTATTGGGCAATATAAGGTAAGAACCATTGCTGATTTTGATACATATTATAGAAGGAAATCCAATATAGGGTATTCTTCGGCTTTGGTCTTGGCAATCGCTTTGTCATTGCTGATAGGATTGCGTGCTGAAGATGGTAATTTCTCCGATTCGTTAAATTATAGATTATATTATTATGTGTTTTATGAGGGGAGAACTTTTAATTTTGACCCTGATGCGGAGAATTTGATTTTTGATAATTTGTTTGCTCTTTGGGGCAGTTGCAAACTAGGGATTTCCAACTTTTTCCTTTTGATGGATATCTTGTACTTTGGGTGTATGTTTGCTGCTTGTAAGAGATTATTTCCCAAAGATACGTATATCAGTTTTCTTTGCTATTTAGCTGCATTCTCGACATTCTCATATTCGTGTAATGGTATCAAAGCAGGGGTCGCTGCATCCATCTTTTTATTAGCGGTTTCATACTATAAAAACTGGGTGGTTTGTATTCTACTCGTGCTTCTTTCATGGGGAATACACCACTCTATGACATTGCCTGTTTATGCATTTGTTATATCTCATTTTTATAAGAATCCTAAACACTATTTTTGGGGTTGGGGCGCGTGTGTGTTGATGGCCGCGATGCATGTTTCTTTTTTTCAAACCTTATTTGCTTCCCTTTCTTCTGAGGCTGGAGATTCAAGAGGTGCTCAGTATTTGTTGGCCTCTTCGTCTACCGGGTGGGAAGGTAAGGCTGGTTTTAGATTAGACTTTATTCTTTATTCTGCAATGCCTATTATTGTTGGGTATATCGCAATTTACAAGAAAAAAATAGAGTCAACGATGTATAATTTGTTGTTAAAATTGTATATCACAACAAACTCTGTTTGGATGTTGTGTATGTATGTACAATTTAATAATAGAATTGCCTACTTAAGTTGGTTCCTCTATCCCATTGTACTAATATACCCCTTCCTAAATTTGAATTGGTCAAGATTTCAATTACGACTTTTTTCAAAAGTAATTTTGTGGCATTTAGGATTTACTCTATTTATGAGTTTAATATATTATGGCGGTTTACGACGACTTATAGGAATATGAAAAAAACGATTACAGTCTTTACTCCAACATATAACCGGGCAACTTTGCTTGTTCGTGGATATGAAGCTTTATGTCGACAGACTTCAACGGATTGTTGTTGGTTGATTATAGATGACGGTTCTACCGATAATACCTCTAATTTAGTTAGGTCATGGTTAAACACTTCAACACTTCAACTTGTAGATGATGGCTTTGAGGGATTTTCGAAGGATTCGTCTTGGTTGCATATAAGATATTGTTACAAAGAAAACGGAGGACTACACACTGGATATAATAAGGCTATAGAATTAATGGATACGGAACTCTGTGTCTGTATAGATTCTGATGATTATATGCCAGATGATGCTGTTGAAAAGATTTTGAAATGTTGGAAGGAAAGAGGAAATCCCAATGTTGCTGGTATCCTTGGTTTAGACTTTTATATAAATGGCGAACCAATTGGAGGATATTTTCCTGATGGTATTGATAATCTGCGGATTGTGGAGATGAGCCCTAAATATAAACATTATGGTGATGTGAAGATGGTTCATAGGACTGAATTGCTCAAAGAAGTGGCACCACAACCTTCATTTGAAGGAGAAAAAAATTTCAACCCAATATACTTATTTCATAAGGTAGATATGAAGTATCCTTTATTGTTATTGAATGAAAATCTTTGTTTTGTTGAATATCAAACGGAGGGTATGACTTTTAATATTTACAAACAATATGTAAATAGTCCGAGGAGTTTTTCTGAGTTAAGGCGTTTGTTGATGTCGCGTAAGGACGTTTCACTTCTATTTAAATTTAGACAAGCGATTCATTATGTTTCTTCTGAAATCAGATGTCGTAATCGTGAATGGTTAAAATACTCACCTCAAAAGACGTTAACAATTTTAGCAGTTCCGTTAGGATTTTTGTTATATTTATATACCAATTATAAAACAGATAGATAATAATAGTAATGAACTATGAAGGTTAGTTTTGTTATTCCTGTATATAATGTAGAGTGTTATTTGGAACAATGTGTTGACTCTATTCTCAATCAAACATTTTCTGATTTTGAAATTGTTTTAGTTGATGATGGTTCGACAGACATGAGTTCTTTTATTTGTGATTGTTATGCAGAGAGAGATAGTCGTGTCAAGGTTATACATAAATCCAATGGTGGTCTTTCGGATGCTCGCAATACTGGATTAGAAGTTTCTACGGGAGATTATGTTATATTTGTGGATAGTGATGATTTTTGGATAGGTCAGAATTCGCTACAACAACTTATGGATGTGGTAAATGTTCATTCTGAGTGTGATTTCATTAGTTTTAATTGTTCTTATTATTATCAGAATACTAAGACCTACAAGAAATGGGTGGCATATGATGAGATTTTGACTACTCCAACAGATAAGGATATAGCCATACGTTTATTAGTGGCATCGGGTACGATGCCCATGAGCGCATGTCTAAAAGTGATTTCTCGAAAATCACTTTTAGACATGGGACTTGTATTCCAGAAAGGTATCCTTGCGGAAGATATTCCTTGGTTTATTGATTTGCTGGAGGGTTGCAAAAAATGTATGTTCGTGAATCACTATATATATGCTTATCGCCAAAATGTAAGTGGAAGCATTACGCATAGTGGAGGAGAATATAGTTTTAAGAATTTATTTGAGATTCTTAAGTCAGAGTTGGGAAAAATAGAATCTCGTAGTTTCAGTCCAGAATCGAAGTTGTCCTTATACTCCTTCCTCGCATACGAATACTGCATTCTATTAAGTATGTTAAGTTCACTCCCAGAATCGAAAGAGCACCGTCAAGAACTTTATACTTATAAGTGGTTGCTGCATTATACCTTGAACCCCAAGGTAAGAAAAGTTAGTTATGTGTATAAGTTCCTTGGATTGAGAATTACAGAACTGGTTTTGAGATTATATAATAAGAAAAGGGAATCCCAGTCCTAATGGATTAAAGCAATAATAATGAATGTTCTAATTATAGGTAAAGATAGTTATATTGGCAATCATGTTGATGAATGGTTGGAGCAATATGGTCACATTGTAACACAACTGGATGTGTTGACAGAAGCTTGGAGGTCATTTGACTACTCACGTTATGATGCAATAGTGCATGTTGCAGGTATTGTACATCGTCCACAATGTACGGATTGGGATTTATATAAGTCTGTCAATTGCGATATGCCTGTATCTATAGCAACAATGGCTAAGATCCAAGGAGTCAAGGCCTATGTCTATTTTAGCACAATGGGAGTCTATGATGCCAATAAATCTCTTAAAGGATGTGTTGTTGATGATAGAACTCCTGTGCTTGGTGAGGGTAACTCCATGTATGGAAGAAGTAAGTTGATGGCAGAAGAGGCGTTGAATTTGCTTCAAGATGATAATTTTGATGTCGCAATTGTGCGTCCTCCAAGTGTTTATGGTAAAGACTGTAAGGGGGGGTATATAAATGGTTTTAAGAAAATTGCTCAGTTCCTTCCTTTGATTCCCCGTGCGTACGAAGATGCAAAACAGAGTTTTATCTATATAGACAATTTGTCTGAATGCGTGCGTATCATCATAGAGAACCATTTGTCTGGTACATTCTGCCCTCAGGATGATGAAATCCCGAGTTCGAACCGATTATTTGAAGTTATTTGTAGTGGTGTTGGGAAAAAGTATAGAGCGTCTCGTGTCTTGGGACTTTGCTTGCAGATGTTGAGTTTTGTTCCACTTGTGAATAAAGCATATGGAGGCATTTCTTATTCAAAAGAACGTAGTGCTATTCCAGGGTATGATTATGTCGTGGTTCCTTTTGAAGAGGGCATGAAACGAACTGTAGGTTAACTTAACTATTAATGAATATATATATATGATGACTAAGATTGGTTTTGTAGTTGCAATACCTGGCACTGCAAGTGCGTTCCTATATAACCATTTTTTACAGTTGACTTCTAACTATGAAGTGCATTTGATGGCGAACTTTCCTAATGAGGATGCTAAGAAGATGTTTACTGATATTGGTGTGAAGTGTCATACATTCCCTATTGAGCGCAAAATAAGCGTTATCAAAGATTTGAAGGCACTAAATGCACTATGTAGAATCTTTAAGCAAGAGAAATTTGCGAGTGTACATTCGGTAACTCCTAAAGCGGGGTTACTCACTGCATTAGCGGGAAAAATCGCGAAAGTTCCACATCGAGTACATATTTATACAGGACAGGTATGGGCGACACGTACTGGCATCATGCGCACTGTGCTGAAATTTATGGATAAAATACCTGCAGCGTTTAATACAAAGTTGTTAGTTGATGGGCATTCGCAACGTAGGTTTCTTATCAACGAAGGGGTGCTAAAAGAAAACAATAGTGCTGTACTGGCTAAAGGTTCTATATGTGGAGTGAAACTTGACAATTTCAAGATTTCATCAGAAGTACGCAGTGCAGAAAGAGAAAAGTTGGGGATTAAACCTGATGATGTTGTTTACATCTTCCTAGGTCGCTTGAATCACGATAAGGGTATTGGTGAATTGTATGAGGCCTTTGATAGATTGGTTGTTGAGTGTCCAAAGGCAAAACTTCTTTTCTATGGTTCGGATGAGGAGGGGTACGAGGAGAAAGTCCTGGCGTATTCTAACATCAAACGTGATGTGAACTTTTTCTATCCTGGACGTACGAATCAACCTTATGATGCGTTGCAAGCAGGTGATGTATTTGTATTACCAACATGGCGTGAGGGGTTTGGTTCAAGTGTAATTGAAGCGCAAGCATTAGGGTTGCCCGTAATTACGAGTGATGCTTATGGAGTGGTGGATGCGTCTATTCCTGAAGTTACAGGTTTGAGATGTGGAGTGAATGACCCTGAGGGGTTATATCGTTGCATGAAACAGTACTATGACCATCCCGAGATGCGTAAGGAGCATGGAAAGAATGGTAGAAAACGTGTAGAGGAAGACTTTAGTAATGACCTCGTTTCAGCTGCCTGGCTTGATTTCTATAAGGAGATGTTGGGGGAGTGAGGGTTTTAATAAGTGAGTAGTTAGGAATGAGTAGTGAGTAACGCCGTGCGGGGTGTTTGTGCCCTTGATATTGGGGACGCACGGTATCATACGTATTTCTCAAGTTAGTGTGTGGTTGTATTTGTCATTTTTTTTGACTAGGGGGAGACTTCGCTTGGCAACTGTCCCTCAAATGTATTTCTAAAGTAGAACTCTTGCATGGGGATTTAAGAAAATCTATTTCAACAAAACTAATTAATGTTATAAAAATAAAAGACATTGAAATATTATTATGCAGCGTAAGTGTGATGTGTTGGTAACCTACTGCTGGAATCGAGTGGGTTATAATATATTGAGAAGTCTGTCCTTACATGGACTGAAGGTTTGGGCGGCTGATACTTCGAAGAAAAATATTTGTAGTTTGTCAAAATTCTGTGCAGGAAGTTTTGTTTATCCCGACCCTTTTACAGAGGAAAACGCTTTTGTTGAGTGCTTGTTGGCAAAGGTGGAGGAATTGAAGCCTCAAGTGTTATTGCCAACGCATGATGAAAGTGTGGTGATTATGCGCCATCGTGAACGTTTCCCTAAGGACCTCATTATTCCTTATGAAAGGGAACAATTGTTATTGGATTTGGCAAATAAAGCGAAGGCTACGGAGATGGCTTGTAAGACCGGAGTTCCAGTTCCTCATGTATATGCATCAATAGATGATGTGAAGGCCTATCCCATTGTGTTTAAGACTGTGATTGGTAACTCTGCAAAAGGTGTGTATTTCCCCAAGAATAAGGAAGAATTAAGTCAGTTGATGGCAGAGCACGAAAATGACGAGATGTTGTTGGAAGAGTGGGTTGGCGGAACGGATTATAGCGTGGACTGTGTGCGTTGGGATGGTTTCTATAAGTCGTCGGTCTATCATGCTTTGGTAACAAAAACAGATGGTGGCGGGACGACCACGCAGCGAGAAATCGTTGACGTTCCAGAGTTGGAACACTATGCCAAACTATTGCTGGATGCTGTAGATTTTCATGGTGTATGTGGGTTGGATTTTCGTTATGATCCTTCAACGGGAAGAGCAGCTTTTATTGAGGTAAATGCTCGATTTACAGGAGGACTGGCAACACCCATTGTCGCAGGATTTGATATTCCTTGGGTGGTATATAAATTGGCAACTGAAGGAGTATATAATGAACCTATTGATGTGAAGGTGGGTACGAAGACAAAGTGGATATTGGGTGACGTGATTACTTTGATGGGAAGATTACTCTCGTTTAAATGGTCTTGGACGGAGATGAAACAAGTGTTTACCTTCCGTGGATTTGATGGTTTTGATGACTATTTTAGCGATGATAAGAAAGCAATTTGGGGTGAGATGAGTTATTATTTCGAGAAACTGGTAAAGAATAGAAAATTAAATCCATGAGGCAGTTTTTGTATATACTCTTTCGCATGTTTTTCAATATTTCTGTTAAAGCGACAAGGTTTTGTTCTTTCTAATGACGCCTATGTGTCTCGTAAGGGACTTGCAAAAATAGGTAGCGCCAAAGTGTTCATGGCGGAACATGCACAAGTTAATGCGTATTGTCTGCTTCTATCATCAAGAGATATTCACATAGGTAAAAATTCGACGTTAGCATATGGCGTTACTGTATTGACATCAGCAAATCCAAATGCGCCTTATAATGACTTGTGTAAGATTTACCCCCCCCAGTATGCTGAAGTACACATTGGAGACAATGTGTGGGTTGGAGTTCGTAGCGTGATTCTTCCAGGTGTGAAAATTGGGAATAATGTTGTGATAGCAGCTGGTTCGGTTGTTACTAAAGATGTACCAGAAAATGTAATGGTTGCTGGTGTGCCAGCGGTGGTGAAGAAAAGTTTAGAAGAACTGGAGGTTGTTAAGCCTGGAGATTCTGTTCAATCTTGTTAATTGTCAACAAGATTCAGAGATTATGCTGTTTTGCTTTACAGGGCGAACTTTCTTATGTTCTTACTCCTCAGAGCTGATATGGAGTCCGATATCTAAGATTATACAGAGAATTTGGGTGTAGAGGTAGAATGGAATTCGCAAAAGCAACTTCACATTGTTAACAACATGATTAAATACCGTCGGAAATATCGCGACATATCCCAAAAGAGCATTGTCTCGCAGTTGTGGACAAATGTTGTAGGATTTATTTTTAAGGACGGAGTATCGGGATTAAAAAGTATAATAGTTCATCTCCATAAAAACAATTCAAAGTCGTATCTGCATGCTCGATAATTTACAAAAGTTTTATAATGATAAGGAGGCTGATAATATGCAGATATGACTACCGTTGTTTGTTCTTGTTCAGAATTTTTATGATACGACGTATATATACACACTTTCTTTTTTTACAATGGTGACATTAAATATGATATTATTGAAAATATTATGATTATAACAGAAAATTTAAAACGCCAAGTTTGGGCTAAAGGCATAATTGTAGACCAATATCCATCAGATGTTGTCCGAAAAGATGCTTGTGGGGCTTTTATAATGTATGATCAGTTTGGTGATAGAGATAGTATTTTTGGATGGGAAATAGATCATATTTACCCAGCAACAGAATTAAAAGAGAAGGGAGTCTATACAGAAGAGCAAATTGATAACATAATCAATTTACGTCCTCTTAATTGGAAAAACAATGTATCAAAAGGATGTAATTATCCTTACTATACAGCAAGTTTAATAGCAGATGATAAAGAGGCTACAAATATTGAAACAAGTGTTGGTAAAGTTGTAAACGACTCTATCCAACAAGAACTAAAGAACTTTTATAATATTCAAGAATAATATGGTTGGATATTATAGCTCATATTTAGAATTTATTGGGGCTGTTTATTTCTCCATGAGTCTTGACGAAATATTAAAGAAGAAAGTTTGGAACCCACAAGATGCAAAAAAGCAAAGTAGAGTTTTATCCTCTTTGGTGGACTCTAAGGATAAGAACTTTACAAAAGCTGTCGTGGATGCAAATCAAGCGAAAGGGAGTAAATTACAAGCAGAATTGAGTAAGAAATCTATCACAGGTTTATTCTTAGTTGCTTTTTTACTTTTATTTTGTGGATATGAAGCTTCATTTGAACCAACTCTTCCAGAACATACTTATAAACTATCTCAATGGCATCTTTCATTGGCCTATACTCTGGTAGCATTTATAATTTTATTATACATCTTTAGAGGTGTTATTTTCGAAAAATGGAAACATACTGCTTCATTTATTATTGCCATATTGTTCATTCCTTTTATCCTTTATCATGCAAATTTAGTTTATGGACATACACTTATTGAACGATGGGTTGTTGAAAACATCGGACTATTTGTTTGCGCCATCATAAGTATTCCTATAATCGGGCAAATATTTATCACCTGGATATATAAAAGTGTTTTTTATGGATTTATCAAAGATAAAATTGGGGTCGCTAGAGATGCGTATTTACATATTATCGAAGATATTCAGAACGGAAATTACGAAAAGATCCCAAGGGAATATCATGAAATTTATTTAAAGAATAGTCAAAAGAATCCAGAAATAACAGCTAAACAAGCATTAGATGATTCTCTAACTGAATATCAGGGACTTCTATATAATGAAATTCGAACGATAGGTAATAATGTCAAAACTAGAGACCTTTTTAAATCTTGGGTGTTATATAAGTTAAATAGTGCTACAAGCTCTGTTAGAAATTTATTTCGCAGGAGAAGTCGTAATAGAATACAAGTTAAAGATTATTCTTATTATGTGCAAAAGTTTGAGTGTCAAAAGAAAAATAATAAAGGTTTAAAGATGCGTTCGTTCTGCCAAGAGGAAAATATTAGTTTTGATGAATTTAAAAGTTATTATAGTAGTCATTGTCAGAATTTTAAGAAAAAATAAAACTATGATATTAAAATGGATTTTTGACCGATTGGTGGCTTTCATTGGCCTGTGTTTTTTGTGGCCTGTGATTTTGGTTACGGCAATTTTGGTGAAGGTGAAGATGCCTGGTGGTCCTGCGTTCTTCGTGCAGAAGCGTGTGGGCAAGGGTGGTAAGTTGTTTAACTGCCATAAGTTCCGCTCAATGACGGTGGCGCACAATGGTTCTACGGTCTCTGTGGCGGGCGATAGCCGCATTACGCCTTTTGGGGCTAAGTTGCGCCATTATAAGATTGACGAATTGCCTGGACTTTGGGATGTGTTGATTGGTAATATGTCGTTTGTGGGACCTCGTCCTGATGTACCTGGCTATGCGGATAAATTGGAGGGACCAGACAGAGATGTGCTGAAATTGCGCCCTGGCATTACTGGACCTGCTACGCTGAAATATCGCGTGGAGGACGAGATGATTGCTGACATTGTAGCAAAGGTGAAAGATGAAGGGTTAAAGGTGATTGGGAACTTGCAAATTCCCGAAGGGCTTTCTGACCAGGAATTGGCTGTTTGGTATAACGATAATATTATTTATCCCGATAAAGTCCGTCTCAATTGCTACTACTATCGCAATTATAGCTTCATTAAAGATATTCAAATGATTCTTTGCACTGTATTGGGTAAGAAGATGAAGTATGCAGGAGAAGTGATTTGAGAGAGGTAAAGAGAGTAGAGAAAGTAAGGTAGGATACTTGTAACTGTTCCTGCGAAGAAAAAGTATCTTAAAAAATGGAGTCTTATTCTTTTTTGCTATCTTTGTAACGTCGTAAATGTGTTTAGAATATGATTCACAGTATTAAAATGTCAAATTTTGGCCCTATCGCGTTGTTAGAAGCAAAGGGCTTTAAGAACTTGAATCTGGTTATCGGACGAAATGGGAATGGAAAGACTTTCTTGCTGAAGGCATTGTATGTAGTGACCAAAGTAACGGAACAATATAAAAGAGGTAAAGAGCAAAGGACATTAGCAGAACTGCTACAAGATAAATTGTATTGGACCTTTCAACCTGAAAAGATTGGGGATCTTGTTAGAAGAGGAGAAAACCGCTTGGATGTGGGGATAGATATGTTGGTAGGTAAAAGGCAAGGAAATGTAAGTTTCGGTTTTGGACCTAGTACGTCTAAAACTATCTTAGCACCAATAAATACGGTAGAGGTTACAGATGTAAACTCTATATTCCTTCCTGCAAAGGAAATTGTTTCATTGCAGGAAATCATCAAAGAATCTCGAAGCGAGCGCTATAATGCTTTTGGTTTTGATGATACTTACTATGACCTCGCTATGGCATTGACCCCACCAACCAAGGGGAAAAACTACAAAGTTTTTGCATCGGCAAGAGAGGAATTAAATAAGACAATTCATGGGAGGATAGAATACGACAAGGATAAACAGGAGTGGATATTCAAGGATAATGCAAATAGAAGTTATGCCATAGGAATGACTGCTGAGGGTATCAAGAAAGTAGCAGTTTTGGATGCATTGCTTGGGAATCATTATTTATCCAAGGACTCTATAGTATTTATTGATGAACCTGAAGCTAATCTGCATCCAGAACTGATATCAAAGTTTATGGATATTATCTATTCTTTGTCTGAAATTGGCATCCAATTCTTTATAGCTACACATTCGTATTTCGTTATAAAAAAAATGTACTTGTTAGCCCATCAGCATAATGTCTCCATCCCCATGTTCTCAATGGAGGATAACAGCGAATGGAAACAATATGATCTAAAGGAGGAAATGCCCGACAACCCAATCATTGAGGAATCGGTGAGGTTATACCAAGAAGAGGTGTTGCTATGAAAGTAAAGAGGATTTCTGAATCGCACATGACCTTTGTAGTGGATGAGGATGCTACTTTTGAAATAGAAAAGGCTGACTGTATAAATCGAATGCAAGGGGTCAAAATAGTTGAGTTTGTTTCATTGTCGGGAGATACTACGGTAAGTTTTGTTGAGGCGAAGACATCGGCTCCGAATCCCGAAGGTTTTGAACCTACAAAGTTTCCCCTTTATATAAAGGATATCATAGAAAAATTTCAAAATTCTATAGCTCTAATGAATGTCGCCGCGATAAAGCGTCGGAGAGACATTTATGATATATTGCCAATGGCAATGCAAGAATTTCAATGGGCTAAGGCACAATATAAACTTTATCTTGTTATAAAAAATCATCGTAAGGAATGGCTTTTTCCTGTGAGCGATGCCCTTAAAAAAGGAATGAAACCCATCTTAAAATGTTGGGGAATACCTGATAGTAATCTGAAGGTTATTAATGAGGATATTGCAAGGGAACGACAATTAATCGACTAATCTTCAGTAGATAAGATGTAATGGTAGCATACGGCTTTCTGATTCATTATTTCTGTGGTTTTATTAGTTGCTTTTTGATATACTAGTATAAACGACTAATTATGAGTGTAAGTTGCCATTCTAGCGTAATGAAGTAACAACCGTTATCAAACTTTCCGAACTTATTTTTATGCTTAATCTACTAAAAATACAATATAATTATGTCTGAACGTAAAATGATTTACCTCTGCCTTGCGCATATGAGTGAGGACGGAGCGGAGCAAAAGTTTGTGAAGGAAGCTTTTGATACGAATTGGGTGGTGCCTATGGGACCCAATGTGAATGCCTTTGAAAAGGATTTGGAAGCATTTGTAAATGCTAAGACAACAGTCAATGGTCAACCGACTACGGCATTGAATAATGAAGTGGTTTGCTTGTCCGCGGGTACTGCTGCGGTGCATTTGGCGTTGATTGCTTGTGGCGTTGGTCCTGGCGATGAGGTGCTGGTGCAGTCGTTCACGTTCTGCGCGTCTTCACACCCCATTACTTACCTTGGGGCTAAGCCTGTGTTTATTGACTCTGAACGTGATACTTGGAATATGGACCCTGAGTTGCTTGAGAAAGCGATTATTGAGCGCAAGCAGGTGACGGGTAAGTATCCGAAGGCAATTGTCCCTGTGGCTCTTTACGGTATGCCTTACGACTGTGAAAAGTTGATGGCAATCTCTGAAAAGTATGGTATTCCCGTGATTGAGGATGCTGCCGAAGGTATGGGTTCGCGCTTCAACGGTCAGGTGCTCGGAACTTTCGGACGCTTTGGCGTGTTGAGCTTCAACGGCAATAAGATGATTACCACTTCAGGTGGTGGTGCGTTGATATGTGGCGGACAACAGTCAACAGTCAACGGACAACCGTCTCGCACTCCTGCTGAGGATGCCAATGAGATCATGTGGTATGCTACTCAGGCGCGTGATGCATATCCTTATTACGAACATACGGCGATTGGTTACAACTATCGCATGAGTAATGTGTGTGCGGGTATCGGGCGCGGACAGATGACGGTGCTTGATGCGCACATTGCTCACCACAAGCATGTGCAGCAGTTGTATCGTGAGTTGCTGAAGGATGTGAAGGGCGTGACGCTCCATGATCATCCTGCGGATGCGCGCTACGATAGTAACTTCTGGCTTTGTGCGGCGACTTTGGATCCTTCGGTGAAGATTGTAGGACAGGAAAATGCGTATAAGGAGGTGATTAAGAGTGCCGTGGGTGGTGCGGCTGGTGTGATCAAGGCGGTAGATTCGGCTACGACAGACTGCCAACCCAATGACAATGTTGAGGCGCTCCGTGTGTTTATGCTTGCGAAGAAGGTGGAATGCCGTCCCGTTTGGAAACCTATGCACAAGCAGCCGGTGTATACGGGAGTTAGTGGAGAGTTGAAAGTGGAGAGTTTAGAGAATGGTGTAATTCGTCAGACTTCTGCTAAGAGTGTTGCGTATATCAATGGGGTTTCAGAGGAAATCTTCAAGGTGGGCTTCTGCCTCCCCGCTGGTCCTTACGTGACGGATGACGATGTGCGCTACATTGTTGACTGCATTAAGGAGGCGATTGTAAGTAATTGACAACGGACAACAGACAATGGTCAACGGACGGCCATCCGGGGAAAATGAAAGTTGAGAGGGGTTCTTTAGTGAGTTGTTAGGAATGAGTGGTGAGTAATGCCTTGGGGAGGCACGAACCAAAGGGTGCGTAAGTCAATTGAACGGATTACAGAATATTGTTGATCTTAAAGAAAAGAGGATTAGGGTGTTATGGAACAGATGATGACTCATAATAGCACGAATGTTATTGCCGATGTTAAACAGATTATTGAATTGGTTAGGGAAAAAACCTATTCGTCTGTTAATACATTGATGATTCAGTCAAATTGGATGATCGGAAAACGAATTGTGGAGGAAGAGCAAGGTGGAGTCGCACGAGCTGAATATGGTAAGTCCTTATTGAAGAATCTTGCAGAAGAATTGGTGCCTATATATGGTAACGCATACTCCGTTCGTCGTTTACAGGATTATCGTCAGTTTTATCTGTATTTCAGGGATATAGAGATTTGGCACTCGCGAGTGCCAAATCTTACTTGGACACATTATCGTGAACTCTTAGCCGTGAGCGATAAAGATGCACGACTATGGTATATGGAGGAGGCGTCTAAGGAGATGTGGAGCGTGAGGACGTTACACCGCAACATTTCATCACAATATTATAACCGGTTGCTGCAGTCACAAGCAAAGGAACAAGTGATAAATGAGATGAAGCAGATTACAGCTGTTTCACAAGGAGATAAACTTGAATTTATTAAAAATCCTGTTGTTGCAGAATTTCTGGGCATCGCTCCAAACTCAAAATTCACGGAATCTGAATTAGAGGAGGCTATAATTAACCACCTTCAGAAATTTATATTGGAACTGGGAAAAGGGTATGCTTTTGTTGCGCGTCAACAACATATCCGTACTGATATGGGGGATTTTTATATAGACTTAGTTTTCTACAACTACATCCTCAAGTGTTTTATGCTCATTGATTTGAAAACGGAACAGATTAGTCATCAAGATGTTGGGCAAATGGATATGTATATAAGGATGTATGATGAACTGAAGCGCACAGAAGGGGATAATCCAACCATCGGACTGATACTCTGCTCACGTACAAGTGAAGACATGGCGAGATATTCAATGTTGAAAGGTAATGACCGACTATTTCAAGCAAAGTATCTTACCTTCTTGCCTACTAAGGAAGAACTGGCCAATGAAATTGAACGCCAAAAGATGATATTTAGACTGCAGAAAGATGGAATTTAAATTGGTGAGAAGACTAAATTAGGTAGTAGGGAGGAGTTAACTTTAGTGAGTAGTTAGGAACTAGTAGTAAGTAGTAGGTAGTAAGTAGCCTTTCCTCCTTACTCCCAAGTTACCACCCCGCACGGCAAGTCTGTTGTCCGTTGTCTATTGTCTGTTGTCAGCGCAGCTTTACCGTTGTCGGTTGTCTGTTGACTTTTAATTATCAAGGTGATGGTGGCGAGCAATTTGATAAGAATATTGGTGGGTGTCCGCAAAAATCTGTAATTTTGCTAGGGTAAACACATTTAATATATTAAAACTATGACTACACTTCAGTTGAATGCAGAAATATATGAGGCGTTGAGTGTTATTGCTCAAGATGAATCGTTGTTGAAAAAAGCCGCTCGCTCCTTGAAGCGCCTTGCCTCCATGAAAAAGGAAGCGACGTTGATGAGTGAGGAGGAGTTTTTTGAGAAGGTTGATAAAGCACGTGAACAAATTCGTGTTGGGAATAGTAAGAAAATGCTTCAGGATGAAAGTTTGGATGACTTCTTAGTACGCAATGGTTATGTATGAAATAGTCTTCTCAGAAAAAGCGATACAAGATATTTTGCAATTGCGAAAGTCTGAACCTGCAGCATACAAGAAGGTTGGAAAATTAATAGAAGAACTCAGGATTCATCCGACTACAGGAACTGGACATCCCGAACAGTTAAAAGGTAATAGGTCGGGGCAGTGGTCTCGTGCGGTAACAAAGAAGCATCGTTTGATTTATGAAATCGTAAATCGTGAAGTTCGTGTAGATGTCCTTTCTGCTTACGGTCATTATGATGATAAGTAAAGACTTTCTTTAGTGAGGAGGGAGGAGTACTATCTTTATGAGTAGTTAGGAATGAGGAGTGAGTAGTGCCTTGCGGAGTGTTTTTATCCGGCGTATCTCGGGTGTCTACACGTATTGTTCCTTTGATACTTGCGATTCTTGTGATTCGTGGAGAATTGACTCCTGCGTCAGTTGATTGCGCTCGGTTTGGCGTCGGTTGTCCGTTGACCGTTGTCCGTTGTCAGGCGTAGCTTTACCGTTGTCCGTTGACTGTTGTCGGTTGTCCGTAGTCCATTTGATATTATGTTGAAAATATATTTCAAAGAACTTATAAGCATCTCCTTGAACCATAGGGAGATGCTTTCTTGTTTACCCACGCCGGAGGAATGGGAGGCGCTGTATAAGATGGCGCGCGAACAGACGCTCGTAGGGGTGCTGTTTGAGGGCGTCAAGCGGTTGCCCGATGTGCAGAAACCTCCGAAGAAGGTGCTTTTTAAGTGGTACAAGCGCGTGGGGGAGATTGCTGCCGAGAATAAGCGCATGAATGTTGAGGCGGTGAAGGTGTGTGAGTTCTTCCAGCAAGAGGGATTTGACTGTGTGGTGATGAAGGGTCAGGCGGTGGCTCCTTATTACCCTAATCCCTATGCAAGAATTAGTGGGGATATAGACCTTTGGATTGCTCCACGTGGACTTTCTCAGAAAGAGGGGGCGTGGTTGAACGAGAATCGCTTGCGCATTTATGACTTTATGCGCAGTAAGGGTGACTTGGAGGGAATAAATTATCAGCATGTGCATTGCAAGTTCTTTAAAGGTACCAGTGTGGAGGTGCACATTACTCCTTCAAGTTTTTATAACTTCTGGCACAATCGTCGTTTGCAACGCTTCTTTGAAACCGATGCTGCTACACAATTTGCTCATAACATCCAGTTGCCTGATGGCGTAGGGGAGATCCCTGCGCTGACGCTTGAATTCAACAGATTTTATATCCTCCTTCATATCTACGGTCACTTGCTGGGTGAGGGCGTAGGTTTCCGCCAGTTTATGGACTACTATTACGTGTTGAAGCAAGGCGGAAGTGAGGAGAGCAAGCAACGCACGATGCAACTGTTTCAGCAGTTTGGAATGCTGAAGTTTGTGGGCGCTACGATGTGGATCATGCAGGAGGTGTTTGGACTCGAATCTGAATATCTGCTTTGTGAACCCAATGCGAAGGAGGGGACTTTTATTTTAAACGAAATTTGGGAAGGTGGCAACTTCGGGCATCACGATAAGCGCTTTGATCGCACTAATTATAACAAGTTGGCCTCTCGTTTGTGGGAATCCATGAAGCGCAAGGTGAGATACCTTACTCACTATCCACAGGAAATACTTTTCGATTTGCCCTTCCGCGTGTGGTTGTATATTTGGAGAATGGGGGTGAGGAGTAGTGAGTAGTTAGTAGTTAGTAGTGAGGAATGAGGAGTTGCTCCACGAATTTACACGTATCTTCGCGTAAGTTTTTGAAACTGTAAAGGGTACAGATTGTCTTTGAAGGTAACAAATCCCCGGCACCTTTGGTGGTGTCGGGGATTTTCTATAGTTTTGCTTTTCGTTGCCGTTGGGAGTATTTCTATGCTACTTGTTAATATATTCCGCACTGGAGTTTCCCAAAAGCGTTAACCCCGTTTGCAACACTTAAGGTGGGGCATATACATTCCCACTGATTTTTATAATGGTGAGTACCTAATATCTTTGAGTCGTAAAATTGTTTTTATCCAGTTCTTTTTGTCGCTCGTATCAGTCTGTAGTCGCTACACTCTATCTTCTTCTGACAAAAATAACTCGATTAAATTCCATTTTTTTGACAAAGCGAATGAATAGACCTACCTTAAATCTAATAATTATATGGTAAAAGAAAAACAGAGTAAGGGTAAGGCAAAGCGTAGTGCTGCAAAGCCTAAGAAGGTTTCATGGATATGCAAACCTGAAGGATTGTCGCTTGAAGAATGGCAGATTGTCTTGCGTCAACAGGTGGCTTTAGAAGAGAATTTCGCAATATCATGCATTGACGAAGTACATAACCCTGGAGAATATTACGTAAAAAGTCCGAAGACGCATTATACTTATAAAGTGGTCTATCGTGGTAAGAACAGTAGGTGGAACTATTGTTCTTGTCCCGACTTTAAGACTTCCCATTTGGGTACTTGTAAGCATTTAGAGGCTGTTAAGGATTGGATAAGTAGAAGTGCGAAACGTCGTCTGCATCGTGAAGTGCCTGCATATTCTTCTGTTTATCTTTCTTATGTTGGTGCGCGCCAGGTGTGCATACGTATCGGTTCTGACCATAAGGAGGCCTACGAACGTTTGGCGGAACAGTATTTTGACGCGAAGGGCGTGTTACGCCCTGATGCCTATGGGCATATTGAGGAGTTTATCACGCAAGCACTTACCATCAGCACCACGTTCAGGTTTTACCAGGATGCCCTCGATTTTATAGCGGAGCATCGTGATGCTAAAAAGCGTAGGGCGCTGATAACTAAATATAATGATGAGGCACTCGACCATTTGTTGAAAGTTCCTCTCCATCCTTACCAACGTGAGGGCGTGCGTTTTGCCTTTGAGAAAGGTAAGAGTATCATTGCTGATGAAATGGGTCTGGGGAAAACGATTCAGGCAATAGCTACGGCAGAACTCATGCGCAAGGAAAAGATGATTTCCTCCGTTTTGATTGTCTGTCCTACCTCCTTGAAATATCAATGGAAGCGAGAACTGGAGCGCTTTACCGCTCAATCTGTGCACGTCATTGAGGGGTTGCATCTGCAACGCAAGGAGCAGTATGCATTGGATGTTCCCTATAAAATCATTTCCTACAACTCTGCTTGTAATGATATAAAGGAATTGGGTTCACTCAACACCGACTTGTTGATTATGGACGAGGTGCAACGCCTGAAGAATTGGAAAACGCAAATCTCTATGGCGATGCGCCGTGTAGATTCGCAGTACGCAGTGGTACTATCGGGAACGCCTCTGGAAAATAAGTTGGAGGAACTTTACACCATCATGGAGTTTGTGGACAAGTTCTGCCTTGGCCCCTTCTGGAAATTTAAGGATGACTGTATCGTTTGCGACGAACTGGGTAAGGTGATTGGATATAAGCATCTGAATAAGGTGGGTGAAACCATTCGCCAACGACTTATCCGACGCACGAAGAAGCAAGTAGAACTGCAGATGCCTAAGCGGCAGGATAAGGTGCTTTTTGTGCCGATGACGAAGGAGCAGCAAGCGGACCATGACGAACTAAAATATGTTATTGCCCAACTTATTGCGAAGTGGAAGCGCCTGCATTTCCTTTCTGAAAAAGATCGCAACCGCTTGTTGCTCAGTCTTTCAAAGATGCGCATGCTCTGCGACAGCACTTATGTCCTTGATCAGCAGACTCGTTATGACACGAAGGTGGGTGAGGTGATGAATATCATCAATAGCCTTATGGAGAGCGAGGGTGAAAAGGTGGTGGTGTTTAGTCAGTGGGAGCGCATGACGCGACTCATAGCGCAAGAACTTGATAACCAGACCATCGGTTATGAGTACCTTCATGGGGGCGTCCCTTCCCAGAAACGTGGTGAATTGATTACGAATTTCTGCGAAAACCCCGATAGTCGCGTGTTACTCTCTACAGATGCGGGGGCAACAGGACTTAATCTTCAGTCTGCTTCAACGCTTATCAATGTCGACCTCCCTTGGAATCCCGCACTTTTAGAACAGCGCATTGCCAGAATCTATCGCTTAGGGCAAGAACGCAATGTTCAAATCATCAACCTCGTTGCGGCCAACACAATCGAGGAACAGATGCTTGACAAACTGCGCTTTAAATCTGCTATGTTTGAAGGGGTGCTGGATAACGGTGAGGATTCGATCTTCCTGGATGATAGTTCTAAGTTTGAAGGTTTGATGACCTCGTTAGAAGAAGTGGTCAACGCCATGCCAAGTGCTGAAACTACCAACGAGGAGACAACAAACGGTGTGACTTCTGAAGGGGATGACGCCGTTCATCATGAAGAACCGCAGCGCGAGGGGACTGATGATGAGGTTTTCCATCACCTGCAATTGAAGGGTGGGGAAGAAGAACATGTGGATTTACCATCAACAATAGATGAAAGTAAAACTTCTACACCTCCTGCACCGCAAGACCTGATCGCTCAAGGTGCCAACTTCTTTAGTGGACTCATTGAAACCCTGAAATCGCCTGAAGCTACCGAGAAATTGGTGGATTCGCTGGTGGAAACAGATTCCGAGACAGGGCAGACACATATTAAAATACCTGTTGCGGATAAGCAAACGGTGAAGAATGTGTTTGAGTTGTTGGGCAAGTTATTGGGAGGGAGTATTCTTTAGTTAGTAGTGAGTAGTGAGTAATGCCTTGCGGGGTGAAATAGACATTGGGTTGGATATTCCCTGAAGGGGATAAAGCACATAGCCCAATGGCAAGCGACTTTAGGAGCGGCGCCTTGGGAGTAGTGAGGAGTCCGTGCGTCTGTACTGGTTAAGTGAATGCTCAACTGGAACGGGGTGTTGTTTATTCTCAAGTTAATTTTAGGTAATAATAGTATTGCTTCTATATAACAAAACCCCCAACAAGCACGTTACGGCACTGTTTTGTTTGTATTTAGGCAATGTAGACACTTCAGCAGATCACTTTCGTAATGCCCCCGTAGGAGGGCACACTTGCCTAACCGCTGGTGAACGCAGTGAACCTGCGGATTAGGGATAAAAGTTGAGTTTCTCTATCGGTCCCCGTAGGAGGACCCACAACGACCGGATAAGTTAAAGCAGTTTGTAGCATATCCAGGTGCTGTGGGTCCTCCTACGGGGACCGATAGATTTATTCGTTCGTATAGTACCACCGCAGGTTCGCCCTGCTCACCCGCGGTTATGCAAGTGTGCCCTCCTACGGGGGCATTTCAGATGGTTAAATCCTCTGACGAAAGTTTTTTAATATGTAT
>JBGVPF010000026.1:0-4669 GCA_045126825.1 Alloprevotella sp. | reverse complement strand
CGCCTCTGATTAAGAAATATTCATCCCGCATGGTTTGACTAACGCGACCTTTGGTTCGTGAAATTCGTGAGATTCGTGTTCTCTTAAACATAGAAATTCTGTATTCTTTCGGTTGAATCTCTATAAGGGGCTTGTATGAGTCAACAATCTATCAGACAAAGAATTATCTGTATTTACTGGACAGCAATTAATCATAAACTACTTTAGACCCCTTAAAGGCGTTATAGACTTGAAAGAGCTTATCAACAAAAAAAAAGAGGATTCAGAAATACCACTGAATCCTCTTTTTAGTATCTATACTTGCGCAAAAGTTACATCAACTTCAGACGCAACTTGGTAAGTACCTGTTTCGTATTCTGCGTAAAGTCTCCCTGCATCATCCAAGCATAGAAACCGGGATCCTGACGCAACACCTCAAGCACAGGTCTGCCTCTGTACTTGCCAAAGTTGAAAACCTCCTGGCGCTGTGCGTTATAAACAATACGACCAGCGAGGTCCACATTATCATTACGGCGCGTATATTCAGAGAGGAAGTTGACATCACCCAATAAGTCGGGATAGCGCTCCAACTGCGAGAGCAACACTTCGTACGTAGCTCGCGTGTCGGCAAAAGCACTGTGGGCATTTTCCAAATCCTTGTCGCAATAGAACTTATATGCCGCCGTCAAATTACGAGGTTCGCGCTTAAAGAAGATGCTTTGCACATCCACCAACTTGGCTTTGTTTATATCAAAATCTACTCCCGCACGCAAGAATTCTTCAACCAACAAGGGCACATCAAACGAGTTGGAATTATACCCTGCAATATCACAGCCCGAGAAGATTTGTGCTAACTCGGCAGCCTTTTCCTTGAAGGTGGGACAGTCTTTCACGTCCTCATTTGTGATTCCCGTAACGGCTGAAGCGTCGGGAGAAATGGGAATGAGGGGATTGAAACGAAGGGTTTGCGCTTCTTCATTTCCATTGGGGTACACCTTAATGAAGCAGAGTTCCACAATGCGGTCAGAAGAGATGCTCAATCCAGTCGACTCGATGTCGAAAAAGATGAGGGGGCGCGTAAGGTTAAGTTTCATACCGTAAGTTTAATCGTTAATCATCATGGGCATGAGCATCATCAATACGGTCTCTGCCTCCTTCTGCTCTACGGGGAGAATCAAACCCGCACGATTAGGACCTGCAAGTTTCAGGACAACTTCTTCCGACTCAATGTTATTAAGTACTTCCAAAAGGAAACTACCACGGAAACCAATACTCATAGGCATCTGGGTATAATCACAAATCAGTGACTCATCTGCAGACTTTGAGAAATCCAATTCGTGACTTGAAATACTCATATTGTTGTTGTCCAAACGGAGTTTTACACAACCACTGGCTACATTTGAGAAGAGCAATACGCGACGCAACGCACTAATGAATGCCAATCGGTTAACCGTCACGATAATATCATTTGCTGTAGGAATAACTGCTGCATAGTTAGGATAGCGACCTTCCACAAGACGGCAGTTCATCGTATAACTATCCGTAGTGAATACGGCATTACGCAAACTGAATTCAATCTTCGTTTCTCCTTCTTCCTTTACAAGGAAACCCTTGAGCATATTCGCAGGTTTTTTAGGAAGAATAAACGAACCAACCTGACCAGCACCAACTGCAGGATACTGCGAACAAGCCATCTTCTGCGCATCGGTTGCAACGATTGCTGTTTCGTTTTCCTTCACATCAAAATAAAGACCTCCAATCTGTGGACGGAGTGCATCATTGCTGGCAGCAAAAAGTGAACGGTTCACACCGTTATACAAGAGTTGCGAATCCATCATGAAGGTCACACGTTCTTCCGACATCACGGGAGGAACGGGATACTCATCAGCAGACTGGGCTACGAAATTAAACTTACCATTCTGGTATTCTACAGTGACGGCATAGTTTTCCTCGTTCACATAGATATCTACGGGTTGCTCGGGAATTTCACGGATAGCATCCTGAATCACCTTTGCATTGATCATGAACTTCACTTCACCTTCTGAATCCACAAGCTCAAGGGTTGAAGTAAGTGTTGTTTCATTATCGGCAGCAACAAGTGTCAACTCGTTACCCACTACGGAGAACATTATATTTTCGAGAACTGCGAGTGTATTTTTAGGCACGATAACGCGACCAATTGTCTGGAGGCGCTGCGAAAGAAGAGCGCTGGAAACTACAAATTTCATATTCTTTTTCGTTTTAGATTTCTCCACAAAGGTACAATAAAGATATGAGAAATGAGGTGTGGATAGACAATATTTTTGCAAACTATTCTTATCAAAAGTTTCTCACTAATGACACCCTAAAATTTGCGTTCTTACTTTGCCTTGTCACAGAATTTGGTTACTTTTGCAGTTGCCTTCTGACAAGAAGATCCCCCCCCAAGATTTAAACAATTTATATTATATACTATGGAGATTACAGGAAGAATTATCGCTGTCATGGAAAAGCGCAGCGGACAGTCACAGCGTTCAGGCAACACATGGGCATCACAGGATTACGTTCTCGAAACACAGGAACAATACCCCCGTCGTTGCTTATTCAACGTGTTTGGTGAAGACAAGATCAACGAATACAACTTGCAAATCGGTTCAGAAGTAACCGTTTCATTTGACATCAACGCTCGCGAATACAATGGTCGCTGGTATAACGATGTGCGTGCATGGCGCGTAGTTCCTGCACAAGCAGCACCTGCCCCCGCAGCACCTTTCGCAGCACCTGAAGCAGCAATCCCCGCTCCCGTTGCGGCACCTGCAGCACCTGCAGCGCCTGCAGCACCCGAGGATGACCTCCCCTTCTAAAAACAAAATGCATCGGACTGTATCATGATTTTCTCTTGGTACAGTCCGATGTTGTTTTTAGTTTGTACTCATAGTAGACAAGTAGACGAGGTACAAGTAGACAAGCGGTTACAGAAGTAAAAAGCATAAGTAATAATATAGCAGATGTCCACAAATAATCCTTACACCAAAGATGTTGTGCTCTTATTATTGTAGCCACTAATGGACACTAATTTTCACTAATGCCTTGCGGGGCATTTAAGACCAGATGGCTATTGACTTGCGCGACCTTCGGTTAGTGAAAATTAGTGTTCATTAGTGGCTCGAAATAAAACAAACGAGTTTTTGTGGACAATACCTATATCATTTCCTATGATTATTAGTTTAACCACTAATGGGCACTAATTTACACCAATGCCTTGCGCAGCATTTAAGACCGGATGGCTATTAGTGAAAATTAGTGTTCATTAGTGGTTCGAAATAAAACAAACGAGTTTTCGTGGACAACCAAAGGTCACGCAAGTAATACCTATATTATTGCCAAAGCATAAGTTCGCATTATAGAAGCTGACGAGGTACAAGTAAACAAACAGATATAAACGTGTTCCCCTCCTCCGCCTGGTCTTTCTCATTTAATCCCGCTTTGCGGTCTTTTCCTCCTACTGGCAAGGCATAGTACAAAGAAGTTTGTCCTCTGCTCTTGCTTCGTTCAGCGGTTCTCCTTTCTCATTTCTCCTTTTCAAAAATGCTTCGCAACCTTTTTCAAGATTTCCTTGGTGTCCTACTCCCACGCACGTGCATCGTGTGTGGGCGTCCTCTTGTACCTACGGAAGACGTGTGTTGTACAGGGTGTTGCGTCAACATGCCGCTTACGCACTACAAGGGGCAGGAGGGAAATCCCATAGAGCGCTACTTTTGGGGAAAGATTCCTATCGTGCGTGCCAGCAGTTATATGCATTACAATCCACATACCGCATATGCACGCATCATAACCCAATTAAAATACAACAACCGCCCAGAAATCGGGATATACTTGGGAAGACTCATAGCAGAAGACCTAATTCACACGAACTTCTTTCAAGAGATAGACTGCATCATCCCCCTACCCCTTGCATGGTCGCGCCAACTCAAACGTGGATTCAACCAAAGCGAACGTATCGCTAAAGGTATCAGCGAGATTACCCACATCCCCATAGACACGAAAAGCATACGCCGCCGAAAGGCAAACAAGAAGCAAACGCAGACCCACAAACTCTTGCGCCACGAAAACGTAAAAGACATTTTCACACTATCAATTCCATCTGGAAATTCAGAAACATCAAAACCATTAGAAATGCTCGGTGCACATCTTCGTGATACGGAATCTCATACCGCACAACAGAAGGTACTACGAGAACCACAGCAACATCCCACATTATCCCCTGCTCACAATACACATCCCCTTACTGGAAAGCACGTTTTACTTGTTGACGATATTTTTACTACTGGCGCTACCCTTCTCTCGTGCAGCCAAGCACTCCTCTCCATTCCCGGAATCCGCATCAGTATCCTCACCGTAGGTGTTGCTGGTCAACACCGCTGGGGACCCCAATTACCAGAAGAGTGCAAGCGATAAACAACACCCAAGTCTATTGACTGTTAAGGCCCGTCATGGCTTGTTATGGCTTGTTATGGCTTGTTATGGCCTTCCCCAAACCACAAACAAAAAAAAGAGGTCCTTCAAAATCTTGAAGAACCTCTCTGAAAAGTGGCGGCGACCTACTCTCCCGCTATACGCAGTACCATCGGCGCGGACGGGCTTAACTTCTCTGTTCGGAATGGGAAGAGGTGGAACCCCGACGCTATAACCACCGGAAATAAGTTTAGAC
>JBGVPF010000025.1:0-4470 GCA_045126825.1 Alloprevotella sp. | reverse complement strand
GCCTTCACGATAGCGCGGTAGCGGTTGATGTCGCGGTCCTTCAAGTAGTTGAGGAGCGCACGACGCTTACCTACCAACTTCACAAGCGCGCGTTTAGTCGTATTATCTTTACGGTTAGCGCGCATGTGCTCCGTCAAATGGGAAATACGGTAAGAAAACAAGGCGATCTGGCTTTCAGCAGAACCAGTATCCGTGTTAGACGCGCCGTACTGTCCAAAGATTTCTTGCTTCTTTACAGAATCCAAGTACATAGTGTAAATAAATTTGGGAATGAATAAATTGTTTGTGCTCGAAAGCGAGTGCAAAATTACGACTTTCCTTTTGATTGGCAAAGGTTTGCTTCTAATTTTTGCTCCTCCTCTGTGTATTTTACGGAAAGAAGTTAAAAAATCTTCCTTTAATTTTGTGCTTTGCGGGTTGTGCATTACCTTTGCAGAAAGATAATATTGGTGTATTGTGCCCGTATGTCTGCTCGCTGCCTTGCCTTTATTTACGTAAGGTGTTAGGGTAGTGAGTGTTAGTTTGGAAATTTTATAACAATTTATTCACTAACTTTTTTAACTCAATTAACTTCATCTATGTGGTTATGTAATTCATCCATTGGACGAAAGGTGATTATGTCAGTTACTGGCGTAGCACTTATTTTGTTCCTTACGTTCCATGCATGCATGAACGTAGTCGCAATCTTCTCTGCAGAAGGTTACAACATGATTTGCGAGATGTTGGGAGCTAACTGGTACGCTTTGGTAGCTACTGCTGGCCTTGGTGCACTCGTAGTGCTTCACTTCCTCTACGCAATTAAGCTCACGCTCCAGAACAAGAAGGCGCGTGGTAACAGTGCTTATGCTGTGACAGACCGTCCCGCAAAGGTAGAATGGGCTTCACAGAATATGTTTGTGCTCGGCGTAATCGTTGTGCTCGGTATGGGTCTTCACCTCTACAACTTCTGGTACAACATGATGCTTCAGGAATTGCTTCCTGCTGGCAATCACGAACTCGCCACCAATGGTGTTTACTGGATTGAGCAGACATTCTCTTGCCCCATCTACGTAGTAGTTTACCTCGTGTGGCTCGCAGCTTTGTGGTTCCACTTGACTCACGGTTTCTGGAGTGCAATGCAGACAATGGGTTGGAACGGTAAGATTTGGTTCGCTCGTTGGAAGAACATTTCTTACATCTACTCTACAATCATCATCTTGATGTACGTAGCAGTGGCATTGTGTTTCTACGGTCGCAGCCTCTGCGCTGGTGCATGTTGCTAATCTTGGCGGTTCTCCTGCCTAAATCAATTCTTAATTAGTTTATGGACACTCATTATATAAATGAGGGTTTACACTAAACAATTCCTTACAATGGCTACAATTGATTCAAAAATTCCCGAAGGTCTCGTTTCTGAGAAATGGACCAATTATAAGGCTCATCAGAAGTTGGTGAACCCCAAGAACAAGCGTAAGCTCGACGTTATCGTAGTAGGTACAGGTCTTGCTGGTGCAAGTGCTGCTGCTTCACTCGGTGAAATGGGCTTTAAAGTAAAGAACTTCTGCATTCAGGACTCTCCCCGTCGTGCACACTCAATCGCTGCACAGGGTGGTATCAACGCTGCGAAGAACTACCAGAACGATGGTGACTCTGTTTACCGTTTGTTCTACGACACAGTAAAGGGTGGTGACTACCGTGCTCGCGAAGCAAACGTTTACCGTTTGGCTGAAGTAAGTGCAAGCATCATCGACCAGTGCGTAGCTCAGGGTGTTCCCTTCGCTCGTGAATACGGCGGTATGTTGGCGAACCGTTCATTCGGTGGTGCTCAGGTAAGCCGTACTTTCTATGCTAAGGGTCAGACTGGTCAGCAGCTCCTCCTCGGTGCTTATTCAGCATTGATGTGTCAGGTAAATGCTGGTACTGTAGAACTCTACACACGTTACGAAATGCTCGACGTTGTTATCATCGACGGTCGTGCTCGCGGTATCATCGCTCGTAACCTCGTAACTGGTGCTATCGAACGCTTCGCTGCTCACGCAGTAGTTATCGGTACTGGTGGTTATGGTAACGCTTACTTCCTTTCTACTAACGCAATGGGTTGTAACTGTTCTGCAGCTATGGCTTGCTACCGTAAGGGTGCTTACTTCGCTAACCCCTCTTACGTACAGATTCACCCCACTTGTATCCCCGTTCACGGCGACAAGCAGTCTAAGCTCACGCTTATGTCTGAATCACTCCGTAACGACGGTCGCATCTGGGTGCCCAAGAAGTTGGAAGATGCTAAGAAGCTCCAGGAAGGTAAGATTCAGGGTAAGGATATTCCCGAAGAAGACCGCGACTACTACCTCGAACGTCGCTATCCCGCATTCGGTAACCTCGTTCCCCGTGACGTTGCTTCACGTGCTGCGAAAGAACGTTGCGACAAGGGCTTCGGCGTAAACAACACAGGTCTCGCAGTATTCCTTGACTTCTCACAGGCTATTAAGGACTTCGGTCGCAAGGAAATCGAAGCTCGTTATGGTAACCTCTTCGACATGTACGAAGAAATCACTGACGAAAGCCCCTACGAAACTCCGATGATGATTTACCCCGCCGTTCACTACACAATGGGTGGTATTTGGGTAGACTACGAACTCCAGACTTCAGTTAAGGGTCTCTTCGCTATCGGTGAATGTAACTTCTCAGACCACGGTGCAAACCGCCTCGGTGCTTCTGCGTTGATGCAGGGTCTTGCTGACGGTTACTTCGTGCTTCCTTACACTATTCAGAACTACCTCTCTGACCAGATTACAGTTCCCCGCTTCTCAACAGACCTCCCCGAATTCAAGGCTGCAGAAGATGCTGTTAAGGCACGCATCCAGAAGCTCTTCGCTATCAAGGGTAAGCGTTCGGTTGACTCTCTCCACAAGGAACTTGGTCGCATCATGTGGGACTATGTAGGTATGGGTCGTACAGCGGAAGGTTTGAAGACCGGTCTTGCTAAGATGAAGGAACTCCGCAAGGAATTCTATGCAAACCTCTTCGTTCCCGGTTCTGCTGAAGGCGTGAATGTTGAACTCGAAAAGGCTATTCGTCTCGAAGACTTCATCATCATGGGCGAACTTATCGCACACGACGCTCTCACTCGTAACGAATCTTGCGGTGGTCATTTCCGTGAAGAATACCAGACTGAAGAAGGCGAAGCTAAGCGCGACGACGAAAACTTCTTCTACGTTGGTTGCTGGGAATACCAGGGCGACGATACTAAGGAACCCGTTCTCCACAAGGAACCCCTCGTTTACGAAGCTATCAAGGTTCAGACTCGTAACTATAAAAACTAATCTTTTAGGTTTTAAGGTTTTTAGGTTTTAAGGTTATAAGAAACTGGATGGGACCGCACAAGAATCTAATCGTTTGGAAGAAAAGTATGGAATTGGCCAAGATGGTCTATTCTATAACTTCTACTTACCCACCTTCTGAAGCTTTTGGATTGGTGACTCAGATGAGAAGATGCGTGGTTTCTATTCCGTCGAATATAGCCGAAGGTTACGGTCGCGAATCGGACAAAGATTTGGTACGCTTCTTGCGGACTGCCTTAGGTTCGTCAAATGAATTAGATACGCAGTTGATTTTATCCTTTCAGTTGGGTTTTCTTTTAGATATACATTATCAAGAGGCGTCAAACCTCAATGAAGAGATAAATAAGATGCTGAAATCTCTCATTTATAAGCGGTCAGGTTCCACTGCGGAGCCCCTTAAAACCTCATAACCTCACAACCTCCAACCTCCAATATTATGGCTAAAAATATTTCTTTTACAATTAAATACTGGAAGCAGAATGGTCCTAAGGATGCGGGTCACTTCGAACAGCGTGAAATGAAGAATATCCCCGATGATACTTCATTCCTCGAAATGCTTGACATCCTCAACGAAGAACTTATCAACGACGGTAAGGAACCTTTCGTATTCGACCACGACTGCCGCGAAGGTATCTGCGGTATGTGCTCGCTCTACATCAACGGCACACCCCACGGTAAGACAGCTACAGGTGCTACAACTTGTCAGCTTTACATGCGTAAGTTCAACGACGGCGACGTTATCACTGTAGAACCCTGGCGTTCAGCAGCGTTCCCCGTGATCAAGGACTGTATGGTTGACCGTTCAGCATTTGATAAGATTCAGGCTGCTGGTGGTTATGTAACAGTTCGCACAGGTCAGCCCCAGGATGCTAACGCTATCCTCATCCCCAAGCAGGATGCTGACGAAGCTATGGACTGCGCAACTTGTATCGGTTGCGGTGCGTGCGTAGCAGCATGTAAGAACGGTTCAGCTATGCTTTACGTTGCTTCTAAGGTTTCTCAGTTCGCTCTCCTTCCCCAGGGTCGTCCCGAAGCTGCAAAGCGTGCTAAGGCAATGGTTGCTAAGATGGACGAACTCGGTTTCGGTAACTGTACAAACACTCGTGCTTGTGAAGCCGTTTGTCCTAAGAACGAAAGCATCGCTAACATCGCT
>JBGVPF010000024.1:0-59776 GCA_045126825.1 Alloprevotella sp. | reverse complement strand
CCACGAATTTTACCATCCGGATGGTATTCGTACAATTGCTTTCTCGACCTTTGGTTCGTATGCGATAAGCAAGGCCCCCCAGAAGGATTCGTGTTATTCGTGCAATTCGTGTTCTCTAAAATAAAGAGATAAATTTTACCGACAGCAATAAAAAATAAGGGTCCCTCTTAATGAGGAACCCTTATTTATAATTGATTTTTAGAATTATTCAGCGCGGAGAGTGAAACGCTTAAATGCAGTAACTGTGCATTCCTTGTCAGCCTGCTGGAGGTACTGAGCAACAGAAATCTTGCTGTCCTGAATGAATTCCTGGTTGAGGAGACAAGCTTCCTTGTAGAACTTGTTCATACGACCCATAGCGATCTTTTCAACCATGTTTTCGGGCTTACCTTCTTCGCGAGCCTTATCAGCAGCAACCTTGAATTCTGTAGCCTTGATATCTTCAGGTACGTCAGCTTCGCAGAGAGAAACGGGGTTCATTGCTGCAACCTGCATTGCTACTGCCTTACCGTAAGCAGCGTCAACGTTCTTGTTGAGAGCTACCATTGTGCAGAGCTGGTGCTTACCCTGGTGGTCGTAGATAGAGATGTTTTCACCTTCGATTGTGAGGTAACCATCGAGTTCCATCTTTTCACCAGTGATACCTGAACGGTCAACAACTGCTTCTGCAACAGTAGTGTTACCGAGCTGGAGAGCCTTAACTTCGTCAAGAGTAGCACACTTGTTAGCTACTGCGAGGTCCATGATTGACTGTGCGAGAGCGATGAAATCTTCGTTCTTAGCAACGAAGTCAGTTTCACACTTAAGAGCGATGATAGCACCGAAACCGTTTTCAACCTTACAGAGTACGCAACCTTCAGCTGCTTCGCGGTCAGAACGCTTAGCTGCTACAGCCTGACCCTTCTTACGGATGATTTCGATAGCTTCTTCGAGGTTACCGTTAGATTCTGCAAGAGCCTTCTTACAGTCGCCAAGACCTGCGCCAGTCATTGTGCGCAACTTCTTGATATCTTCCATTGATACTGCCATAGTAGTAAAAATCTTTTAGTATTAAGTCACTGTGTTTCAACAGAATGTCACTTTGCGACCTAATGTATGAATAATTGTTGTAATTTTAAGAAGAAAAAAGCTAACGCAGGCTCCATTTGTTTGAAGCTGCATTAGCTTTGTCTATGCCTGATTAAGCTTCAGCAGGAGTTTCCTTTTCTGCGCGAGCAGCCTTAGCCTTCTTGCCTTCGCCAGCTGCTTCTGTATCAACCTTTTCAGCCTTACGTTCTTCAACACCTTCAACGATAGCGCCACAGATAGCGTCGAGGATAGTTTCTACGCTCTTTGTTGCATCGTCGTTAGCGGGAATTACGTAGTCGCACTGGTTGGGATCGCTGTTAGTATCAACGATACCGAATACGGGGATACCGAGGCGCTGTGCTTCCTTCACTGCGATGTGTTCCTTGCATACGTCTACAACGAAGAGTGCTGCGGGAAGACGAGTGAGGTCAGCGATTGAGCCGAGGTTCTTTTCGAGCTTAGCACGCTGACGGCTAATCTGAAGAACTTCACGCTTTGAGAGGTTAGAATATGTACCATCGTTAGTGAGCTTATCGATAGTTGCCATCTTCTTCACAGCCTTGCGGATTGTAGTGAAGTTAGTAAGCATACCACCCGGCCAACGCTCAGTTACGTAGGGCATATTTACAGATGCTGCCTTGTCAGCAACAACCTGCTTAGCTTGCTTCTTAGTAGCTACAAAAAGGATGCGCTTGCCGCTCTTAGCGATCTGCTTGAGCGCTTCTGCTGCTTCGTCAACCTTAGCAACAGTCTTGTGCAAGTCGAGGATGTGGATACCATTGCGCTCCATGAAGATGTAGGGAGCCATAGCGGGGTTCCACTTACGTGTGAGGTGACCAAAGTGACAGCCAGCCTCGAGAAGAGTTTCAAAATTAGTTCTAGCCATTTTGAATGAATTTGTTTACGTTCTTTTTAGTTGAGTTTGTTTGTTCAACCAGCCTCGGGGTAGTCTTCAAGAATGGAGAATCTCAGAGGCTTAGATGCTAAACGAATTTTTTCAGCAAAGTTATGCAGCATCACGCTGCGAGCCGATAAAAATTAACGTTTGCTGAACTGGAAGCGACGACGAGCCTTGGGCTGACCGGGCTTCTTACGTTCAACTTCGCGAGCATCGCGAGTCATGAAGCCTTCAGCACGAAGTGCCTTCTTGTCATCTGCATTGATTTTTACGAGTGCGCGAGCAATAGCAAGACGGAGTGCCTGACTCTGACCTGTAAAGCCACCACCGTTAAGGTTTACCTTGATATCATATTTTTCAGTAGCGCCGAGCAAAGTAAGGGGCTGCTTAACAACGAACTGAAGAATTGATGAAGGGAAATATTCAGTAAGGTCACGCTTGTTGATTGTGATCTTACCAGTACCTTCTGTTACGAAGATACGAGCAACGGCGCTCTTACGGCGACCAAGTGCGTTAATCATTTCCATTGCTGCTAATCTTATTTGAGTGAGTTAATATCAATTGCCTTGGGGCTCTGTGCTTCGTGCTTGTGTTCAGCGCCTTCATACACATAGAGGTTTGTAAGAAGCTTTGCACCGAGCTTGTTCTTGGGAAGCATGCCCTTAACTACACGACGGAGGAGACGATCTGCACCATCCTTCTTAGCAAGAATGCTTGCGGGTGTGTGTTCACGCTGACCACCGGGGTAACCAGTGTAAGTGTAATAGATACGATCAGTCATCTTCTTACCTGTAAGAACGATCTTATCAGCGTTGATGATGATTACATTGTCACCACAATCCACGTGAGGAGTGAAGTTGGGCTTGTACTTACCACGGAGCAACTTAGCCACCTTTGAACCGAGGCGACCGAGCACCTGATCCTTTGCGTCAACGATGACCCACTCTTTGTTTACTGTTGCTGCGTTAGCAGAAATGGTCTTGTAACTTAAAGTGTTCATTAAATTTAAATGTTTTTATAACTACTAATTGGTTTATCATTACTGCGATTCCCTAACCACTTACCCTTGGCCGTCAGGCAAGCTATTAACACGCAGTGTACAGCGAAATACCGCTGCTTGATAATAATCGGCGTGCAAAAGTACAAATTTCTTGTAATATGGCAAATAGTTTACCATCTTTTTCAGGTAATATTTATTAAAAATCAACTTTTTCCTACTGAAAAACCGTTATGATTTAACAAAACTCACCTTTGTGTCCGCCGCAACATCTTGCGTAATCCACACATTGGCACCAATCACGGCATTCGCGCCAATGGTAATGCGCCCAAGTATCGTGGCGTTTGAATACACGATGACGCCGTCTTCGAGAATGGGGTGTCGGGGAATGTGCTTAATCGGATTTCCATTTTCATCGAGGGGGAAACTCTTGGCGCCGAGCGTCACCCCCTGATAGAGTTTCACATGATTACCAATGATGCACGTAGCACCGATTACTACCCCCGTGCCGTGGTCAATGGTGAAGTGCGTACCAATCTGCGCCGCAGGGTGAATATCTATCCCCGTTTCACTATGCGCCATCTCGGTAATAATGCGCGGAATGAGGGGAACTTTTAACTTGTGCAACTCATGCGCCAATCGGTAACAAGTGAGGGCTTTGATGGCGGGATAACAGGATATCACCTCTGCCCTACTATGCGCCGCAGGGTCGCCCATGTATGCCGCTTCAACATCTGTCGAAAGCAACTGACGCAACTCGGGGAGTCGGCCAATCACCTGTGTAGCACAATCCTCCGCACGCCTGCGGCAATGGAGGCTCACACACTTTTCAGCAACGCAATCAAAGCACAAACCCGCTTGGATTTGCTCTGTAAGTAAGAAAAACAGGCGTTCCAACGCCGTACCCATGTGATAAGGCAGCGTCTCTTGATTGAGCACAGACCTGCCGTAATATCCCGGAAAGACCACCGCACGCACCAACCCGATAATCTCCTTAAGTGATTCCCCCGAGGGAAGTTGCCCCGACGAGGTGTGTCGCAAAAACAGATTCGGATGTTGTGAAAGGTCAGAAAGTTGTTCCGTCGTAGTCTTTATAATGTTTGAAGTTTCCATGTTTGAACGTGTTTCTACAAACAACTGCTCCACACAATATACTATATACTATATGGCGCACTTGCCGTGCAATGTCAATTGTCTGTCAGTAATGAAACATACCGATTGCCCGTATCGGGGAGTAGCGCAACGATGCTTGCGTTGGAATGCTCCGAGCGCTGTGCCAACTTTACGGCCGCCGCTACCGCCGCACCCGAGGAGATGCCCACAAAGAGCCCTTCTGCATCCATCAATTGACGCATACACGCGAAGGCTTCGTCATCGGCAATCTGCACCACCTCATCCACCAATCCAGAATCGTAAATCTTGGGGATAAAACCTGCGCCTATCCCTTGAATCTTATGCGCACCCGGAGCCCCACCCGACAATACTGGCGAAGCCTGTGGCTCTACGGCAACTATGCGGATGTTGGGATTTGCGCGTTTCAAGGCGCGTGCAGTGCCCGTAATCGTACCGCCCGTACCCACACACGCCACAAATACATCCACGCGTCCGTCCGTATCATTTAGGATTTCCACGCCCGTATGCTCTTCGTGCGCCGCCACACACGCGGGGTTGTTAAATTGTTGTAGAATGATGGCTCCAGGGATGTCGCGTTGCAACTCTTGCGCGCGAGCAATAGCGCCGTTCATCCCCTCCTTTCCAGGAGTCAGCACCACCTCGGCACCCATCACGCGCAACAGGTTCTGACGCTCAACGCTCATCGTTTCAGGCATCGTCAGCAACAGGCGATACCCCTTCTGCTTCGCTATCCACGCCAACCCAATCCCCGTGTTGCCACTCGTGGGTTCAATGATGGTGCCACCGGGCAACAATCTGCCCCCTCGCTCCGCATCTTCTATCATCGCCAGCGCCACCCTGTCTTTCACGCTTCCACCGGGGTTGAAACATTCTAATTTCAACAAGAGTTGCGATGTTATATGGTGCTGCTTGCAGAAGTGCAACGGGTGTAAAAGGGGCGTATTGCCAATCAGTTGAGTGAGGTCTGTAACTATTTTCATAAGGTATGAAAGGTGCTAAAAAAGTCAACCCACAATGCTACCCACGATTGTCTAAAATCTTCTTCGCAAATTCAAGGTCTTCCTTATAAGTAATCTTAATATTCGTAGTGTCGCCATCTACAATCTTGATGGTCGTTTCGGGCGCATACTTAAACACCACCCCACAATCATCCGTAGCCACGAAGGCAGGGTCTTCCAACGCCCTGTCAAACGCCTGTGCCAACACCGCACGCTTAAATCCCTGTGGCGTTTGCACCTGTCGAAGGTTCTCACGCTTGGGAGCGGCAACCATTGCCCCATCCTTCACCTCAATGATGGTGTCTACCGCGGGGATAACCACATTCACGGCATCACAAGTCATCAGGGCGTCACACACATTTTCAATAATCTCTTGCGACACCAATGGGCGCACCCCGTCGTGAATGAGCAATCGGTCGTCACCCTCCGTATATGCACGCAGGGCAGAAAGCGTGGAGTCGGTTCGCTCCTTGCCCCCCAACAACACGCGCCCCACCTTCTTCCAGGCATTCGCGGCAATGATGCCCTTCATCTCCTCCACATAATCGGGGTGTGTCACCACGGCAATCTCGTCAATGCGCACCGAGCGCTCAAACGCATCGATGGTATGCTCAATAATCATACGCTCATTCACCTTCAAAAATTGCTTGGGAAGGGCATTTCCCATGCGGCGACCCGAACCGCCAGCAAGGACAATCGCTATATGTTTCATCTGTTTTTTCAATCTCTTTTTATGTTAAGGCCTGCCAAACAGGTATTTTCTAAATATCGGACTCACACGCAATATGTTTGAAGCAATGAGGCAGAAGCCAATGACCAACAGCCCCACCACCACCGACAGGGTCGTGTCAAGCACAAAGTTCTTGCGGTGCTCCGAGAAGAAACTACCCACCATCTTCACATTCGGCATGAAGAGGAAGTGAAGCAAGTAAATGTCTAAAGTGCGCGTACCGATATACTGCAAGCACCGTCCCACCACCGTCTGCTTCGTAAACCACTCCTTGTAATGCCTGAAAAACATCACCACGATGAGCAGCAAACTATACATCGCAAGCGTGCGCGGAAGGTTCGCCCACTGCAGGCGAAGCGTATGCCATTTCAAGTAGTCCACCGCACACAAGAAGGCCACCACCACCACGACGGCAAAAAACCATTTCGTGTCAAACAAGCGCTCCACCCTACTCCAATACCTCCTAACCAGCGTGCCAAACAGGAAGAAGTGGAAATAAGTCATCACCTGAATAAGGCTCGTGTATTGGAAGAAAGCATCCTTGTGATACGAAAACCACGAAGGCATATACAGCGTAGCATACACCGCCGTTGCCCCCATCCACAACAGGAGAATCGGCACAATCGTCTTCCGAGGCAGTTTGCTTTCAAGGTACGCAAACACATAATACACCACAAACATCAAGAGCAGCGCCCAAGTAAACCAATACCCCGACTTCGTGGGCGAAAGCAGCGCCGCCTCAAGCCCCTTCATGAAGTTCGGACGCATCAGCGAGAGAAACACGGCGAGAAACACCACCGTAGGAATCAGTTGCACCCTGCATTTCTTCAGCAAATTCTTGCCCAATGTGCGCAAGTTCCATTCCACCTTGCTACTATACGCCAAGAAGCCCGAGACAAAGAAGAAGAGCGGCATACGGAAAAGCACAAAAAACGAAAGCGCAGACGAATGCTTAATATTTTGCGCAAAACCATCGGTCGACACATGATACGCCACCACAAGAATCATCGTAAACCCTCGCATGGCGTCCAACCACTCCATACGCGGACGCTTGTTAAGTTCTAAAGTCACACTCATTTTATAATAGGGATGAAATTTTCAGCAGTCGCCCCACCTCATGAAGTCCGCACGATTAGAAAAACCACCGCACCAACCACCACAAGAAGTAACTGCATTCAGCAAAATTAGAAATTCCTACTAAAACAAAGAAAAGTTTGGCGGAAAAATGAGGGAAAGCACCACTGACAATCCCAAAGCAAAAGCACAAGTCTTACTTAAAAATAAACTTTCGTTTTGCCCCCAATAAAATATCCCCCCTTTCATTTTCGCCATAGAATAATTAACTATATTTGCACCGTTAAAATTAATGTAATAAGTCTTTGACTAAAGATTAAAAGTTGTGCACGACACGGATAAGTGCTTTTATTTATGAACAAATTAAACTTGCGATTTATTGTGAGGCGCTATCTCCTTCTTGCTGTTGCCCTACTGATAAGTGTATCAGTAAAGGCGGAAGAGGGCGTTCTCCTGAAATTAAAGAGTGGCACCGAGGTGGGATTGGTGTTTGCCTCTCAGCCTAAAATTTTCACGGGATCCGAACTCGTAATTAAGACTGCTGACGGAACGTCTGTGAGTTACGATTATGCAGAAGTCAGTAACATAAGTTTTGGTGAAATCAATCTAACCGATATTTCAGATGTTAAGGACGCTTCAAGCAAAGTCGTATTCCGCCTGCTTGATGGCAAATTGAGCGTTGAGGGGTTGAAGGTGGGTGAAAGTGTCAGTGTCTACGATGTGAGTGGCAAGATACTCCATCAAGTCAAGCAATCTACAAACGCCCTCCCTTTGCAACTTCCTCTCACAGAAACAGGGGTGCTCATCATCCGCACCAGCACAGGTGTGAGTTATAAGTTGGTAAACAAGTAAATAAATCAAATTACACAGATATGAAAAAGATTTTTTCTCTTTTGATGCTTGTCGCATGTTCAGTTTGTATGAATGCGCAGGTGGTGAAGATGTATGTTTGGAAGAATGGTAGTTACACGGTTTGCCCTGTGGAGGATGTCGACAGTATTACTTTTGCTGTTGGTTTGGAATATAAAGCCGTAGACCTCGGCTTGCCCAGCGGCACTTTGTGGGCAGATCGCAATGTTGGTGCTGATGCGCCCGAAGCATATGGTGATTACTTCGCTTGGGGCGAAGTAACTCCCAAAACAGAATACAATTGGAGTACTTACAAATGGTGCAACGGCTCATCCTCTTCAATGACCAAGTATTGCACCAATAGTTCTTACGGCACCGTTGACGGCAAAACCGTTCTCGATTTGGAAGACGACGCAGCTTATGTAAATATGGGCGCTGAGTGGCGCATGCCAACCAGATCAGAGCAAGACGAATTACTCAACAATTGCACTTGGACTTGGACAACTCAAAACGGTGTCAAAGGCTATAAAGTAACAGGCAATAACGGTAACAGCATTTTCCTCCCCGCTGCGGGTTATCGCTACAATAGCAGTCTCTACAGCGACGGTTCTCTCGACGACTACTCTCGCGGCGACTATAGGTCGAGTTCGTTGAACGAGGGCAGTTCGAGCAGTGTGTACTACCTCGCCTTCGACTCGGACGGTTACGGTTGGAACAAATACGGCTACCGTTACTTCGGGTATTCGGTGCGTGCTGTGGTGCGTTAGAGAATTAAGTGCCATGTGGAATTTTTATCCACATGGCATTTTTATATCCCCCTACCCCGCCTCCCCCAGAAACTCCTCAATCACCCTCACCTGGCGGGGCGTAAGCACGAATGCCTTGCAGGGTAATTTCAGTCCGAATGGATTCGTGCAATTCGTGGCATTAGTGGTTTAAAAGAGAAAAACATTTAGTGGCTGATAATGGTTTTAACCACGAATGAAAGCGAATTGACACGAATGCCTAACAGCACTGGGGTAACAAAAAAGAGGGTGCAGGTTGAAAAAATCTGCATCCTCTTCTGTTATTCTTGTTATGTGTGGGTTGCGGCCTTAAAGTTCAATCGCCAATCTGACGCTTATCTGTCGCCCTGTGAGGTAGTTGGGCACGGCATAACGTGTGTTGGTGATGTCGGTAATCCAATAGTAGGAGTTGACGTTGTTGATTCCCAAGAGGTTGAGGGCGTCAAGTCCTATCCATGCGTTCTTAATCCATTTGAGGCGCGGGTAACTCATGAGGTAGTCCTCGTTATTAAAGAGGCAATAGGAAAGCCCCATATCGACGCGCTTATAGGCAGGTGCTCTGAAGACGTGTTTCTCGCGTTGAGCATGTGAGGGTCCGAAGGGCAATCCGTCTGCCACGGCGGCTTTGAGAATCAGGCGCCAGCGTTCTGAACCTGGGAAGTAGTCGGTGAAATAGAGCGAGAAGTTGTAGCGCTGGTCGGTGGGGCGCGGGATCCACATGCCGTTTAGTTTTTCCTCGGTCTTCATGAGGGAGAAGGTTACCCAGGAATCGGTTCCAGGCACGAATTCACCGAAGAGTTTGAGGTCGATCCCTGCGACATAGCCCTTTGACATGTTGCGACCGTAATAAACTACTCTGACGTTGTCTACGGAGTAAGGGATGAGGTTGGAGAGCGCCTTATAGTAGGCTTCTGCGGTGAACTTAAAGGGGCGGTCAAACATTCGGAAGGTGTAGTCGCCTCCGAGGACAAAGTGGATGCTTTTTTGCGCCTTGATGTCCTTGTTGAGTTGTGCCGTGGCGGTGCCTCCAATGAGGATTGTGTCGCGCAATTCCTTGTAGAAGGGTGCTTGATAATAGACGCCAGTGGCAAATCTGAAGGTGAGTTTATCGTTTTGGGGCAACAAACCGATTGACATTCGTGGGGAGATGAGCGTTTCGCCGTTCCAATCCCAATGGGTGAGGCGCACGCCGTAAGTGAGGTTGAAGAGGCCGAGGCGAGACTTAAAGCGCCAGGTGTCTTGCAGGTAGCCTTCAATCTTGTTTGATGTCAATGAGTTCTTGGATTTCAGGCTATAAATCAGTTGTAACTGATCGGGGGTATAAGGCAAGGAATAGCCCATGGAATCGCGCATTTCCCACTCTTTGGCGTTTTCGCGGATGCGCATGTTTTGCCAATTCACTCCCGCTTGGAGGGTGTGTCCCGTGATTTTCGTGCGGAAGGCGAGTCCCACGTTATTCACCTCCGCTTGAAGGAAGTTTCGGGCATGTTCCATATAGGTGCCCACTCCCAACTGCTCCTGGGAGGTGGCTTCGTTCAACCAATACTCGCCCTGGATGTCGTAGGTCTCTTGCTCCTTCGTTAGGAAGCGCGAATAGTTTGCGGCAAGGTAGGTTTCGGGGGTGAAATGGTGGGTAAGACTGGCGGCACCGAAATAGGTGCGGAAATAGTCCTTCTCCTGTCCATCGAAATAGACCTTAAACTGCTTGGCGGCCTCCATGGTGCCGAAATTGGTTTCACGGTCTTCGGGTTCGAACTGATACGTGTTGTCAGAGATGTTTCCCAACACGTCGAAGGTCCACTTCTGTGAGGGTCGCCAACTGACATACGCCTGATAATCGATGAAGCGTGGGCGATACTCCCCATCGGTATCTGTTGACGCAAGGAGGTAGCGCGTGATCTTATAGCGCACGGAGGTCATCACGCTCAAGCGCTTATTCCCCCACCCTACGTAGGCGCCGCCACCAAGGAGGGAGGCGTTGGCTTTGGCTTCAAACTTTTCGGGGGTGCGGTAGGTAATGTCCAATACGGACGACATCTTGTCGCCATAACGGGCTTCAAATCCACCGCTTGAGAAGGATATTTTCTCCACCATATCATTGTTGATAATGGAGAGCCCTTCTTGCTGACCAGAGCGGATGAGCATGGGACGGTAGACCTCGATGCCGTTGAGGTAGACGACATTTTCGTCGAACGAACCGCCACGGACGTTATATTGCGACGAGAGTTCGTTGTGGGTGCTTACACCGGCTTGTGTGGCGATGAGTTCTTCTACGGCATTACCCGTTGTTGAGGGCAGGAATTTCCCCTCAACGGGGTTGATGCGCCCCATGGTGCCGAGTTGCTTGCGCTGACCCGTAACGATGGCGGTGCCGAAGAAATCATCGAATGTGGGCAATACGACGTCGAGGCGCACGGAGTCTTTGGGTGAGGTCAAGATTCGCTTGCGACTTTCGTAGCCAATCATCGAAAAGACGACTTCAACGGTGTCGGTAGACATGCAATAGAAACTAAATTCTCCCTGCAAACTCGTGATGGTTCCGGTGTTTTGAGAGGGCACGCGAACGTTGGCTAACTCAATGGGATTTCCACCAGTATCCTTTACGGTACCGAAGATGCGGCACCGCGATTGGGCTTCTGTCCCCTGTGCACAGAGGAGGAAAGCGAGAAGCGTGAGGAGGAGGGAGGGGATTTTGTGGGGATTTTGCATGTTGGGAAGGGAGGTGAGTGAGGAAGGGGCGCGGAGGGGGCGTTGCGATGGAGGACAAAAGGGGAGGCGGAGGCATGGAGGAACGAGAGGAACGGAGGAACGCGGAGGCGTTGCGATGGTATCGCAACGAAGGGGACGAAAATGGGGGCGCTAACCGTTAACCTTTCTCCTTTCACCTTTCACCGTTCACCTTTCACCGTTAATCTAAACGTAAAGTGAGGTTAGATTATTGTGTAGCAAGCGGCGTAGACAATGAGGGCGGCGTAAGTCAGCATGATGCCTTCGGAAAGTAAGAGGGAGTGTTTGAGTTGGAATTCGGGTTGCATGTCCGCCACCTTAAACTTCGCGAGTAGGTATTTGTAGAGGCGGAATACGCCCCACCCTACGATGCATCCCCAAAGGAGGCCTGTTAGAATGTCGCCTACGTAGTGGACACCCAGATAGAGGCGTGTCCAACAATTTAGCAAGCACCATGAAGCGATGAGCACCACAAAAAGTTTTTGACGGAAAATGAGCGATAGGAATACGGCTACGGCACACGTGTTGGCGGCATGGCTACTGAAGAAACCGTACCGTCCACCGGTGTAACCATCTACGAGGTCGATGAGTCCCACGAGATCGGGATTATGCGAAGGGCGCAATCGTCCCACCATGGGTTTGAAGAGCCCACTTGCCACTTGGTCTGCCAAGGTGATGGCCAAAGCAATACCAAGAACCACCAGGAGGAGGTGCTTCCAATTCTTCATCTTCACCAGGACATACATCAAGAGGGCACCCAAGGGCACCCATGTACGCGTTTTCGTAGCGATGGCAGCTAAAGTGTCAACAAACAGGCTGTCACTTCCATTAAACCATAAGGTCAGTTGCGTATCAAGCGATAGGATTTGTTCGAACATGGTGTTTATGTTGTAGGTAGTAAGTAGTAGGTAGTAAGTAGTAAGTAGTAGGTAGTAGGTAGTAAGTAGTAGGTAGTAGTGAGGAGTGAGGAGTGAGGAGTGAGTAATTGTCCTTGCGGTACGTGTAATCCGCATGGGCATCTTTACTCTTTTATCTTTTACCTTTACTCTTCTATCTTTACTCTTCTATCTTTACTCTTTTCTCTTTTATCTATTGAGTTCCACCTTCTCCACCGTAGCCTTTTCGCACCAGGCGCTTCTGCCGTCGGGGAGGGAGACGTTGAACCATTCGTCTCCGAAGGATTCATTTAGTTTGAGTACGACTCCTGCGGGTACTGCCGTGATTTGCTTTGAGGCATTTGTGGCGCTCTCATAGAGCATGGTTTCCTTCATCGCCACCAAGTGGGTGACAACGCTGAAATTCTCGTTGCTCAAATGGGCAAAGACATTCATAAGGATGGTGAGCGCGAGGGGCACGAGGGCGGAGAAGAAGGCAATTTTCTTTATCAGCGGTTTGCGGGCAAGCAAATACCCCACCCCAAGGGCGATGAACAGGGCGAAAAACACCAGCGCAAGCCTGCCCCAGGCATTGGCATTACGGCTGCCCACTAATTGCTTGAACCAAGTGGTGTAAAAGAGTTCGTCGCCCGTAAATTCCTGAACACCGACTTTCTGATAACAGAGCAACAGGTTGTCCTGGGCATCGGCATGCTGGGGATTCATCTTCAATGCCTTCTGATAATTGAGAATCGCCTGGGGGTATTGATTCATTCGGAAATAACAATTCCCGATGTTGTAAAACAGTTCATCACTAATGCCCCCTTCAGAAAGTTGTGCTTGATATTCGGCGGCGGCACGCTTATAATCCTGCACCACATACAAACTATCCGCCGTTGTTTGCACGGCAAAGAGGGGTAGTGACATCAGGAGGTAGAGCGCAGAAGTTAGTATGTATTTCATTGTTGATTCAGTTGAGAATTGATGGATTGAATTGAGAAGGGAAAGGGGCTGTATTTCATCACGATACGTAAATCACGAGAAAACTTACAAGCGTCGACTAAAGACTTCTCACAATATCTTTAACTTCGTTGAGCAGGTTCTTCAGTCCTCCCTCATCAGATGCGGGTGCGAATTTAGCAAACTCACATTCGTCAATCACCTTTAGCAATCGCTGAATGGTAGCGGCATCAACCTGCTTGAGTTTCAAACGATTTTCAATCTGCTGCTTGCTCAATTCAGAGCGTTGTAACTGATATTTAGCCATAAGGAAATCGGCAATCGCATCACTCACCAAGGCATAGAATTTAGCATTTTCCTTCGTTGCAATGAGTGCTTCAGCAGGTTTCAACTGTTGCAAAGCCTTTCGATGTGCCTCACGTTGTGCATGCTCGGTCAAGTCGCGTTTTCTATAAGCATTCACCCCAAAGTAAATCGCAATGCCACACCCCAAGACGATAACATAACGAAGGACGTCGCTCAACCCACCCCACTCTATGTAGTCATCAGCAGAAACAACCTCATGAGTTCCCTCATGAATCGTATGTATGTCCGTCTGATAATCAGAGCGTGTATCCGCATTTCCACCTACGGGGGGCAATACCGTCACTTCATTAGGCACCACCTTGAGTTGCTCATAGCGCTGGGTGGAGGGATTATAAAACGAACCCGTAAGGGCAGGAAGGGTGAATTTTCCCGCACTTTTAGGGACAATGGTGTAATCATACCCCACCTTGCCTTCATGCCCCGAGGGGGTGATTTCAAGCGTCTCCGTAGTGGACACGTCATAAACATCCATGTCAGCATTTGACGTCAAAGCGGGCGTAAGCATCAACTTTAAGTTGCCCTCACCCTTAACGGTAAGGCGATAGGTAGCAGGTGCACCACTTACGAGCGTCGGCGTTGTCCATGCGCCCTGCATGGTGAGGTTTCCCACCACCCCAATGAAATCGTCGGGTTTAGGCTCAGGCAACGAGGTCACCGCAATATTTGCTTTTGGCGCCACACATTTTATCACCCTACTTCGCATGCGACCGTTGAAGAAGGCATCGAAGGCATCCATCGTAGGGTCGCTCTCTACCACCTCACAATCCAAGGAAAGCGGAGCAAGTTCGAAATCACCCGATTGCTGGGGAAACAAGACATACTTCAAACGATCTGCCACTTTATACAGTTCGCCACCAACGGTTTCAGTGCTAACATTGAGCGTGGTGATGGGAATTTCGTGCGTTACAAATCCCTGAAAGTCGGGTGCCTTTTGCAAATAGATATTGCTGAGCCCTACCCCCATTCGCCAATACACACGGTAGGTCAGAATCAGCGCCTCTTGCTCCATAACCTTTGTTTTTGAGAGAATGGGGCGCACGTATAAATCCTTCTCCGTAATGTTCTTAATGCTCGTTACGGATTGCGCATTTGAGCGACTGGATGACGCATTTTGCTGCTTGCGCTCACCCGTCACTTTGATACGCACCTTCTTTGCCAAGACCTTCTTACCATCGATTTTAAGTTGAGCCGCAGGGAGGGTAAACTCACCCTTCGCCTTAGGTTCAATCACATAAGTATAGGTCGTAGACTTGCTTTGCGTCATCTTTCCACCGCTATACATCATGCTCGAACTGGTGGACAAATTCGGACCGCTCAAGAGGATGAAATCATGCAACTCTGGCAACTCAATACCATCCGCATCAGCATTCTCAACAATGTACCTCACCTGAAAATAGTCGTCAATCCCCACCTCTTCGGGTGCCACCACCTTCACTTCTTGAGCCAATAGAGAAAAGGGAAGCAAGAACAAGCAGATTAAAAAATATCGTAACATATATGCGTCGTAAAATTAGGTTATACCATTAACTTGCGAAGTTACTTCAAACTATTTAATACACAAAAGCATTTGGCCGAATTTTGTTTTTTTAAAGCAGAGGTTCCCCTTTTTACGATAACTCTGAACCCAGGTATTTTGACAGAAGAAGAAAAAAAAGAAATTCGTTACTTGTAACATGACATGTGACAAAGCGTGACACGTGACAGGGTATGACATGTGAGAGAGCGTGACATATGACACGTGACAGAGAAAAAGCATACAGAGTAGAACCTTAACGCATAGCGTAGAAATGGGTTAAGAGTACAGGGAACAGCATAAACCCGAGTTGGCATAGGAAACACGACATCATTGTCATTGTCCGTTGTCTGTTGTCTATTATCCGTTGTCCGTTGTCTGTTGTCCGTTAATCCCACTTCGTGGTCTTTTCCTCCTTCGCACCTCGGCAATTCAAGTAAACTTGATTGCGCTCGGTTTGGCGTCGGTTGTCTGTTGTCCATTGTCTGTTGTCCATTGACCATTATCCGTTGACCATTAATTTCAAAAAAAGAGGATTAAATACTCATTTTTTTGTAACTTTGCAGAAATTACCGTTAATGGGTTAAATCATCAATTAACAAAAACAGGAAATGCCACTTACATTTAATCTTTTACATACAGACCCCAATAGTCAGGCACGTGCAGGTATCATAACTACCGATCATGGACAAATAGAAACGCCCATATTTATGCCCGTAGGAACCGTAGGGAGTGTTAAAGGCGTTCATCTTCACGAAATAAAGGATGACATCCAGGCGCAAATTATTTTGGGCAACACCTATCACCTCTACTTGCGACCAGGGTTGGAAATACTTGAGAAAGCAGGAGGTCTCCACAAATTCAACGGATTTGACCGCCCCATGCTCACCGACTCTGGCGGTTTTCAGGTATTCTCATTAACGGGTATCCGCAAACTCTCTTCTGAAGGTTGCGAATTCCGTTCTCACATCGATGGCAGCAAACATTTCTTCACCCCTGAAAAGGTAATGGACATTGAACGCACAATCGGTGCCGACATTATGATGGCATTTGACGAATGCCCTCCTGGAACGGCCGACTACGCTTATGCACGCAAGAGTTTGGACCTCACTCATGATTGGCTGAAGCGATGCATCAAGAGATTTAATGAGACACAACCGAAGTATGGGTACCACCAATCGCTTTTCCCCATCGTGCAAGGGTGTGTATACCCTGACTTACGCCGTGAAAGCGCACGCTTCATGCGAGACTTCGACGCCGAGGGGTATGCTATCGGAGGACTTGCCGTAGGTGAACCCGCGGAACAGATGTATGACATGATTGAGGTGGTCAACGAAGAACTCCCCACTGATCGCCCCCGCTACCTTATGGGCGTTGGCACACCCATCAATATTCTTGAAGCCATCGAACGCGGAGTGGATATGTTTGACTGCGTAATGCCTACCCGTAATGGGCGCAATGCATGCCTCTTCACTTCTGAAGGTATCATAAACATGAGAAATGCTAAATGGGCAGATGATTTCTCCCCCATTGACCCTATGGGGCATTGCTTCGTAGATACACACTACACAAAGGCATATCTGCACCACCTCTACAAAGCCAAGGAACTCCTTGCACTTCAAATTGGATCCATCCACAACCTTTCATTCTACCTCTGGTTGGTAAAAGAAGCACGAAAACACATCCTTAACGGCACGTTTACCTACTGGAAGAAAGAAATGGTTGAAAAATTAGGCAGAAGATTGTAGGGTTGCTTAGTAAACAAGTAGACAAGGTACGAGTAGACAAGGTACGAGTAGACAAGGTACGAGTAGACAAGGTACGAGTAGACAAGGTACGAGTAGACAAGAAAGTAAGCGAGACAAACGACTTGTAGTCCGCATGGCATCTTTTATCTTTACTCTTTCACCTTTACTCTTCACCTTTTATCAACAAGTTATTTCTCTTTCATCATTTCACGATATTACCAAATGCTTGATCTCAAAAAGATTGGAATATACAAGATTGACCTTTACATAATAAAGAAGTTTTTAACCACCTACTTCTTCCTTATTGCAATCATTATTACTATTGGAATCATCTTTGATTTCAATACTAATATTGATAGGTTAACTCAAAGTAATGCAACGACTAAGCAGATTATATTCGACTACTACTTAAACTTTATTCCATACTTTTCCAATCTCTTTAGTCCGCTTTTTGTATTCATCTCTGTTATCTTCTTTACAACAAAGTTGGCAGATAATTCAGAGATCATCGCCATGAAAAGTTCGGGGATGAGTTTTAAACGCCTTCTACGCCCATACATGATATCTGCGGGCCTCATTGCCGTATCAACCTTTTTTCTGGGAGCATTCATCATCCCGAAAGGTAATATCGCAAAGAATGACTTCTACAACCTACACATTAAAAAGCGTAATATTACAGTTGCCGAAAACATACAAATGCAGGTAGACACAGGCGTTGTTGCCTACATTACGCGTTTTGACAACGTACGAAAAAGTGGTTATGGTTTTTCTTTAGATAAATTTGAGAACAAAAAGTTAATCAGCCACTTAACCGCTCAAACTTTACAATACGACACGCTCGCCGAACGCCCCTTCTCGTGGACATTGCGCAACTATCAAATTCGCACATTAGTAAACGGAAGAGAGGAAATCAGAAAGGGCGCCATTATTGATACCGTCATACTCATGGAGCCCAAGGACTTCTTCTATGTCAAAGGGCAACAAGAAACGCTCACGCTACCCGAACTGGACGCATTTATAGACAAACAAAAATTAAGAGGTGCAGCCGGCATTAGTACGTTTGAAGTGGAATACCACAAACGATTCGCCTCACCTTTTGCGGCATTTATTCTCACGCTGATAGGCGTATCACTCTCATCGGAAAAGCGCAAGGGAGGCATGGGATTCTCTATCGGCACAGGCATCGCCTTGAGTTTTACCTACATCATGTTCCAAACCATCTTTGCAACTTTTGCCATCAACGCCGGATGGTCACCCATGATTTCTTGTTGGATTCCTAACATCATTTTTGCAGGTATTGCTTTTTGGCTTTACAAGCGAGCACCGCAGTAGATGACAATAAGGTTATAGGGGTTAGGTCGCTTTGCGCTAAAACCACTTCGTGCTACTGAAGCATCTTCACACCTCATAACCACACCACTTCATAAAGTCACCCTATGTATTTCGAAGACCTACCACTTTCCGAAGATATTTTAGATGCACTTTACGACATGCATTTTGAAACATGCAGTCCTATTCAGGAAAAGTGCATCCCCCACTTGTTGGAAAATAAAGACCTCGTGGGCATAGCACAAACAGGGACGGGAAAAACCGCAGCTTACCTATTGCCGATTTTAACCCTTTTACAACAGGAGGAGCACCCCAAAGATGCTGTAAATTGCTTAATCATGGCGCCAACACGAGAATTGGCACGCCAAATAGATCAGGCGCTTCAAGGGTTTGCCTTCTACATGAATGTATCATATGCAGCCATCTATGGGGGGAACGACGGTATACGCTATGAACAAGAGCGAAAAAGTCTACAACAGGGAGCAGACATCATTATCGCAACACCTGGTCGACTCATTTCTCACATCCAACTGGGCACACTTGACTTAAGTCGAACCACACACTTCATTCTTGATGAAGCAGACAGAATGCTTGACATGGGGTTTGCTGAAGACATTGAAACCATCATCAAACATCTTCCTAAAGAACGACAAACCATACTCTTCTCGGCAACAATGCCCGACAAGATTCGTCAATTGGTGAAAAATATCACACGCAACCCCGTTGAGGTGAATATCGCCATAAGCAAACCTGCCGACACGATTCAACAATCGGTATACATCTGCCACGAAGACGACAAACTCAAAATTTTTGAGTCGCTATTTGCAGAGAGCAAACCGGAGCGCGTCATCGCCTTTGCCTCATCAAAGCAAAAAGTTAAAGAACTCTACCACACATTGGTGCGCCTGAAGTTAAATGTCGCTCAAATGCACTCGGATTTGACCCAGGCAGAGCGAGACAAAACGATGCAACAATTCAAAGCGCGCCAAATAGACATGCTCATAGCTACCGACATCGTTGCACGAGGTATTGACATCGACGACATCACTATGGTCATCAATTTTGACACTCCAAGGGATGCCGAAGAATACATCCACCGCATTGGAAGAGCTGGAAGAGCAGGAAAGGCAGGAAAGGCTGTAACGCTCGTAAGTAAAGAGGATTACTTGCGCCTCAAATCAATCGAAAAGTTATTAGAGAAGGAAATCCCACGCGAAACGCTTCCAGAGGGATTAACAGCTCCGGATTTATCAAAATCGGCGTCAACTGGGGGTAAAAACTTCAAACGCAAGCAACACAGCAAACACCCCGCCAAACAAAGGGGTAAAAAGTCACCAGCCAACCAATCGAGCACATCAACCGCTACTGACAAAAGAAAGAAGAGCGGCGATAAAAAATCAAATCGCAACCCTCACCCAACAACCAACAACACCTCAAAACAATAATTGGGCATAAGGATTTGTACTGATTTTCACGAAAAAAAGTTCAATTGTAAATATATGCGCTTGGTCAATCCAACTGCTTTTAGTAATTTTGCCCAAAATTAGACTATGAGTAAAACAACACACCTCATAACATTGATTGTAGTCATGTTAAGTCTATACGGATGTAACAATTACAATCAGTTGCTTAAGACCTCTGACTTGGGGTATAAATACGAAGCAGCAAAAGAGTATTTTGCTGATGGGCAATACAATAGAGCTTCCCAACTCCTTCAAACAATGGTTACAACAATGAAGGGGTCTGAAAAGGGACAAGAGGCACTCTATCTGTTTGGACTTTGCAATTACTACTCGGGAAATTACGAAATGGCAACTTCCATCTTTCGTAAGTATTACCAAACCTACCCCAAGGGTATTTATGCCGAAGACGCTTATTTTCATTCAGGACTATCTCTCATGAAGGAAGCGCCCGAAGCAAGATTAGACCAAACACCCACTTATGAAGCGGTAACCGAGTTTCAGAATTTCATTGAGCGCTACCCCTATAGTGAGCGTCGTGAAATAGCCATGCAGCATATTTTCACCTTGCAGGATTTGCTCGTTGAAAAGGAATACCTTTCGGCAAAATTGTATTATGACCTGGGAGATTATTTCGGCAATTGTAGCAATGACGGAGGTAGTAATTACCAGGCATGTATCATTACCGCTGAAAATGCCATCAGAGATTATCCTTACACCAAGTTGCGCGAGGACTTTGCGATACTCATACTGAAAGCTAAATTTGAACTCGCCGAAAAGAGTGTTGAAGCTAAAAAGGAAGAACGCTTCCACAATGCCATTGATGAATACTACGGATTCACTAACGAATACCCCGAATCCAAGTTCATGAAAGAGGCGGAGCAACTCTTCAAGAAAGCGGCTAAATACACTACTTCAAACCAGTAAGGAGTAAGGCATAAACCCAAGGAAGGACCTCTGTGTTCCTAAAATGCTTTACAACACCATCTTCACTTATTTACATAAAAAAACTAAACTCGAAAGAGCAACATATATGGACTACAAGAAATCAAAAGCGCCTACAAACACTGTAACGCACAATCTCATGGACTTCTGTCAAGGTACAGACAATGTGTATGAAAGCATTGCCATCATGGCAAAACGCTCAAACCAAATTGCTGTAAAGATGAAGGAAGATTTGAATAAGAAACTCAAAGAATTCTCTTCTGGCAATGACGGACTCGAAGAAACATTTGAAAACCTTGAACAGATTGAAATCAGTCGTTACTACGAAAAGTTGCCTAAACCCACTCTCATGGCAGCAGATGAATTCCTTAATAAGCGTATTTACTATCGTAATCCTGCGAAGGATAAGGAAAACCTTGATGACTAAACATTAATCCTACTATAGCGAGTGACAAGTGGTCCGTGTTCGGTCGCTACTTGTTGCTCGTTTTGGTTTTCTAAAAAGTATTAGTAAACAAGTTTGAATAGACAAGAAGATGTGTACGGTAAACAATGATAGTACGCATGCTCTTTCTCATTTTCATTATTTATCCCCCACCCTATGTGGCAACGCATTCAAACCCTTTACCTGCTCCTCATCATTCTCATTCAGTGGGGCAGTTTATCTCTCCCCATAGGTAGCTATAGTGATGGCGACGACATGGAGAAAGGTCTCTACCTTTTAGGTGACATCGCAACAACCGAAAGCATTGTTTTTTCAGTGCTTATCACCCTGATTGCAAGTTGGGCGATAGCAATGTTTAAAAACCGTAAGAAGCAGATGCAACTCTGTGGGTTTCTCGCCTTCATTATCATCATAGCACTCATCACTACGATCGTAAGCGTATGGATTTTCGTTGGTGACCAACCTAACATGCCAAAGTTCTATTACGCCAACCTTATCTTCCCCATCGCCACCATCTCTTTCAGCATCTTGGCCAAGCGTGCCATCCGTAAAGACGATGAATTGGTACGTTCTTCCAACAGATTGCGCTAAGAATTGGGGAGATTACACATTTAGTTATAATCTTAACCTTTCATCTAAAAAGACTATGTCATTAAATAAAGTAATGCTTATCGGGAATGTCGGTAAAGAACCCGAAGTAAGATATGTTGAAGAAGGTGTGGCTACTGCCGTACTCAGTTTGGCAACCAGCACACGAGGATACACCCTCCCCAATGGTACTGTTGTACCCGACCGCACGGAGTGGCACCGCGTACTTTTGTGGAGAAAATTGGCTGAAGTGGTAGAAAAATATGTGCACACGGGCGACAAACTATATATTGAGGGCGAAATTCGCTCACGCTCATATACCGACAAGCAGGGGCGCACACATAATATCACAGAGATTTGGGCAAACAACATGGAGATGCTTTCATCAAAGCCCCAAACTCAGCAACAGGAGCAAACCACACCTGCGGCACCTGAAAAATGCCCCTTTTGATGCAACACACCATTCAATCGTCAATCATTCAAGTTGGAAAGTCTCAAGTCTATGTTTTAGACACGGACACCTGTAGTCAGGAACTTTTTAATGCAGAACTTCCAACCTCTACCCTACAATACGCCCGTGAATCATTCAAAAGCACAAAAAGACAAAAGGAATGGTTGGGGATTAGATTGCTACTGAAGTCCGTCTGCGGAGAGCAAGCGCAAATCGGATATACTCCTACAGGTGCACCTATGCTCATAAATAGTGACACCCACATTAGCATAAGCCATAGCGGTTCGCTTGTAGCACTGGTATTTAGCGATGAACGCATCGGTTTGGATCTCCAAATGATTAGCGACAAGCCCCTGCGCATCAAGTCTCACTTCCTTGATGAAACCGAAGGAAAGCTGTTCGGAGACAATTTAGACACGTTATCTGCCGTAAAATTATGGTGTGCTAAAGAGGCCGTCTATAAATTTCTCTCCGTCCCTGAAACTCCGTTGATCGGAGGTATCACACTACGAAATGTTGACGGAAAAATTGAAGAAATTAACCACGGTTTAAGTATCCATTTTGAACACTATCGTGATGCCATCTTTGCCGTAGCATACCAGAAATAAATTATTTTCCCATTCTTATCTAACGAATCATCAACAATGCTCATTAACCTCATCAATGCCACAATAAACATTGAGGAACGCGAAATTTTGAAAAACGTAAATTTCTCTGTTTCTGAAAATGACTTTATATACATTGTCGGAAAGGTTGGATCGGGTAAAAGTTCGCTCTTAAAATCGCTCTACGGCGAATTACCCATTAAGGGCGATACTACCGAGATATTATACTACGATCTTTCAAAAATGAAGCAACACCAACTCCCCGAACTTCGCAGGGAATTGGGCATCATATTCCAGGATTTTCAGCTCTTGTCGGATTACACTGTGCAAGAAAACCTTGATTTCGTACTTCGAGTGACTGACTGGGAAAAAGAAGATCGTGCACCACGCATTGCCGAAGTCTTAAAGCAAGTAGGCATTTCTGAAAAGGCGAACAACTATCCCCACGAACTCTCTGGGGGGGAACAACAACGCGTAGCCATCGCACGTGCACTACTCAACTCCCCCAAGGTAATCCTTGCCGACGAACCTACAGGAAACCTTGACAAAGAAACGAGTGACAATATCATGACCATCCTCCACGGTATTCGCCAACAAGGTACAGCTGTCGTCATGATTACTCACAATCTTCACTTGATTAACGAATACCCAGGCACAGCCGTTTACAAGTGTGAAAATGGCAATATTATCCCCACTAACGGACAACTTATTGCTACTAACGAACAAGAAGCAGATAACGAGGAATTGACCGTAGATTGCTAAGGAGATAAATTGTCAAAGAAAGGTATCCTTTAACCTTAAAGACTTTAGACTTTAAAGTCACATAACTCAAACTCATAACCGAAGAAGTTAAGCACTCGCGAAAACTTCAATTACTAAATACACTAACACAGATATGAAAGTACTGAAATTTGGTGGTACATCAGTGGGCACTCCTTCGCGTATGAAGGAAGTTTCAAAGCTCATTACTGAAGACAAGCAGCAAAAGATTGTTGTCCTTTCTGCAATGTCTGGCACAACAAATACCCTCGTTGAAATTGCTGACTACCTTAAGAAAGGTAATAAGGAAGCGGCAAACAACGTCATCAATAAGTTACGCGCAAAGTACATGGAGCACATCAAGGAACTCTATGCAAACCAGGAATGGTTGGCAAAGACTTCTGATTTCCTTGAAGATGAGTTTATGTATCTCCACTCTTTCTCTGGTTCTGACTTTACCGACACCACAGAGAAGACCATCCTTGCACAGGGCGAAATGATGTCAACGAATATGGTGACAAACTACCTCAAGGAGATTGGTGTGAAGGTAAAGTTACTCCCCGCTCTTGACTATATGAAGACCGACAAGAACGGTGAACCCGACATGAAGTATATTGAGGAAAACCTCAAGGCTATTCTTGCTGAAAATTCGGATTATGACCTCTATATCACACAGGGTTTTATCTGCCGTGATTTCGAAGGCAAGGTTGACAATCTCCAACGCGGTGGTTCTGACTATACCGCCAGTTTGATAGGTGCGGTGCTCGGCGCCGACGAAATTCAAATATGGACGGACATTGACGGCATGCACAACAACGATCCCCGTATTGTTGATGGCACTCAACCCGTGCGCCAGCTTCACTTCGACGAAGCCGCAGAGTTGGCATACTTTGGTGCAAAGATTCTTCACCCCACTTGTGTGCAACCCGCTCGTTTCGCGGGTGTTCCCGTACGATTACTCAACACCATGGATCCCCAAGCTCCCGGCACCCTCATTAATAATGAAATGGAGTTTGGCAAGATTAAGGCCATTGCGGCAAAGGACAATATTACGGCAATTAAGATTGTCAGCAGCCGTATGCTCCTCGCTACGGGTTTCCTCCGCAAGGTGTTTGAAATCTTTGAAACGTACAAGACAAGCATCGACATGGTGACTACCTCTGAAGTTGGTGTTAGCCTCTCTATAGACAACAATAGTCGTATCTACCCCATCGTAGAAGAACTCAAGAAGTACGGAACGGTAGAAGTAGATGAAGACATGTGCATCATTTGCGTAGTAGGCGACTTGCAATGGAATAATGTTGGCTTTGAAGCAAAGGTAACAAATGCTCTTGCTGACATCCCCGTTCGCATGATTTCTTATGGTGGTTCGGAACACAACATCTCGTTCCTCATTAAGGGCGAAGACAAGAATGCTGCGCTTAAGGCATTGAGTAAGACGCTTTTTAACTAAAAGTATATGGCATTTAATTTTTACGAAGGGGTAACGCTTCAACAGCTTCAGAAAATTGAACGCGAAGTAGGTCCTTTCTATTACTACAATACGTCATTGCTTTGCCAAACGCTTGAAACGATCAATAAGGAGTTGTCTTCAACGCCACATTTCCACGTTCACTATGCCATCAAGGCGAATGCCAACCCCGAACTACTCACATTAGTCCGAAAGGCTGGATTGGGGGTGGATTGCGTCAGTGGTGGTGAAGTGCAACGGGCGTTAGAAGTTGGTTTTGCCCCTAAAGGCATTGTTTTTGCAGGTGTAGGTAAAAGTGACCGAGAAATTCGTACGGCACTCCAAGCGGGCATCAGTTGCTTTAATGTAGAAAGTCTGCCCGAGATGGAAGTCATCAACGAACTTGCCAAGCAACTCAATGTTAAAGCACGCTTGGCCTTCCGCGTGAATCCCAATGTAGATGCTCACACACATGAGAAGATCACAACAGGACTTCATGAGAATAAGTTCGGACTTGCCATGGAAGACCTTATACCCGCCATCCGCCTTTGCAACGAACTTGAAGCGGTGGAATACGTGGGGCTCCACTTCCACATCGGTTCGCAAATCCTGGACCTCTCCGTCTACGAAGCACTTTGCAACCGCATCAACGAAATTCAGTTGCAACTCGAAGCCGAAGGTATTCATACGCAAAGCATCAACGTAGGAGGCGGTCTGGGAATTGATTATGACCATCCTGATCACAATCCAATTCCTGATTTCAACGCCTACTTTAAGGTGTTCAAAGACAATCTTGAAATCCGAAACGGCCAACAAGTGCACTTTGAACTGGGCAGAAGCATCATCGCTCAATGTGGCGCATTGGTGTCGTCTGTATTATATGTGAAGCAGGGACACACCAAGAATTTCCTTATTGTCGACGCAGGATTTACTGAACTCATTCGCCCCGCAATGTACGGAAGTTTGCACTTCACCGAAAACATTACCGCCGAAGGTGCTCCTACGGCACACTATGACATCGTAGGTCCCATTTGCGAAAGCAGCGACGTATTTGCTAAAGATTATCCCCTTCCCACGTCCCAGCGCGGCGATATCATCGTCTTCCGCTCTGCAGGTGCTTATGGCGAAGTAATGGCTTCTACCTATAACTGTCGCACACTCCCATTAACATTCACAACAGAGCAACTACTTAATAAACAATAATAATTCATGGAATTAGCAACTAAATATAGTCCCGATGCCGTAGAAGGCAAATGGTATCAATACTGGTTAGACCATAAACTTTTCAGTTCTAAACCCGACGGTCGTGAGGCCTACACCGTAGTGATTCCTCCCCCTAATGTTACGGGGGTGCTTCACATGGGGCACATGCTTAATAACACCATTCAGGACATCCTCGTACGTCGTGCACGTATGGAGGGTAAGAATGCATGTTGGGTGCCGGGTACCGACCATGCTTCTATTGCAACCGAAGCAAAGGTAGTAAACCGCCTTGCAGAACGCGGCATTAAGAAGACCGACCTTACCCGTGAAGAATTCTTGAAGCACGCTTGGGAATGGACCGAAGAACACGGTGGTATCATCCTCAAGCAGTTGCGCCGTGTAGGTGCGTCTTGCGATTGGGATCGCACCGCCTTCACTATGGACGATGAACGCTCTGAAAGCGTTATCAAGGTGTTTGTTGACCTCTACAATAAGGGGTTGATTTACCGTGGCGTACGCATGGTAAACTGGGACCCCGCGGCACAAACCGCACTCTCTGACGAGGAAGTTGTGTATAAGGAAGAAAACTCCAAACTCTACTACCTCCGCTACATGGTTGAGGGCGATGCTGAAGGTCGTTATGCCGTTGTGGCAACAACACGCCCCGAAACTATCATGGGCGACACAGCCATGTGTATTAACCCCAACGACCCCAAGAACGAATGGCTCAAGGGAAAGCGCGTTATCGTGCCCATCGTAGGCCGTAGCATCCCCGTGATTGAGGACGAATATGTTGACGTAGAGTTTGGTACTGGTTGCCTCAAGGTGACTCCCGCTCACGACGTTAATGACTACATGCTCGGTGAGAAGTACAACCTTCCTTCTATCGACATTTTCAACGACAACGGCACCCTCTCCGAAGCTGCTGGCATGTACGTTGGCATGGATCGTTTTGATGTGCGCCGACAGATTGAGAAGGATCTCCAGGAAGCAGGCCTTATGGAAAAGGTGGAACCCTACACTAATAAGGTAGGTTGCTCCGAACGCACAGGTGTTGCTATCGAACCCAAACTCTCCATGCAGTGGTTCCTCAAGATGCAACACTTTGCAGACCTCGCTTTGCCCCCCGTCATGAACGACGAACTCAAGTTCTATCCCGCCAAGTATAAGAACACTTACCGCCACTGGTTGGAAAACATCAAGGACTGGTGTATCTCTCGCCAGCTTTGGTGGGGCCACCGCATTCCTGCCTATTACCTCCCCACGGGCGGTTTAGTTGTAGCCGAAACGGCTGAAAAGGCGCTTGAATTGGCACGCACACAAAGTGGCAATGCAGACCTTCAACTCGCTGACCTTAAGCAGGATGAGGATGCACTCGACACGTGGTTCTCTTCATGGCTCTGGCCCATCAGCCTCTTCAAGGGCATCAACAATCCCGGCAATGAGGAACTCCAATACTACTACCCCACAGCCGACCTCGTGACAGGTCCGGACATCATCTTCTTCTGGGTGGCACGCATGATTATGGCGGGTTATGAATACACAGGTGATATGCCTTTCCGTAACGTATACTTCACAGGTATCGTGCGCGATAAGCTCGGTCGCAAGATGTCAAAGTCGCTCGGCAACTCTCCCGACCCCCTCGACCTTATCGACACTTATGGTGCAGACGGTGTGCGCATGGGCATGATGTTCTCCGCCCCTGCGGGTAATGACATCCTCTTCGACGACACCCTCTGCGAACAAGGACGTAACTTCTGCAACAAGATTTGGAACGCCTTCCGTCTCATCAAGAGTTGGAACGTAGACAGCACTATTGAGTTGCCTCAAACGTCACACGAAGCCAACCTTTGGTTTGCCGCACGCCTTCGTCAAAGCGCTGCTGAAATCACGGATCTCTTCAAGAAATACCGCCTCTCTGAAGCCCTCCATGAAGTGTATAGTCTCTTCTGGGACGACTTCTCTGCGTCATACCTTGAAATGATCAAGCCCGCTTATGGCAGTCCTATTGACTCGGCTACTTACACTACGGCACTTGGTTTCTTCGACCATCTTCTCCACCTTCTTCACCCCTTCATGCCCTTCATTACCGAAGAACTTTGGCAGCACCTTGCTGAGCGTAAGGAAGGCGAAAGCATCATGGTAAGTCCCATGACAATTCCCGCACCTCAAGAAGGCGACGAAGCGCTCCTTGCGGCAATGAACCATGCGAAGAACATAATCGCCAACATCCGTGCCGTACGCAATAGCAAGAATATCTCACCCCGTCAGGAAGTGAAGGTGCTTGCTACGCCCACATGTCCCGTTTCATCGCTCAAACCCCTTATCGAGAAGTTGGCTGCAGCAGAAATTGAAGATGCCGCTACTGAAACCGCTGATGGCGCCGTAGCCTTCATGGTAGAAACCACACGCTACGCACTCCTCCTTGGCGACCTCGTTGACAACGAAGCGGAAAAGGAAAAAGCTATCGCTGAAATCAAGCGACTTGAAGGCTTCCTCATGGGCGTAAACAAGAAGCTCGAAAACGAACGCTTCGTAAGTAGCGCACCTGCTGCGGTCGTAGAACTCGAACGCAAGAAGAAGGCTGATGCTGAAACGAAGATTGAAGCGCTCAAAAAGCAGTTCAAACTTTAGAAGTTCTTCCTACAAAAAACTATAAATTGTCTCACTGTAGCAATACAGTGGGACTTTTTCATTTTAGTTGACGAATAGACTATCGCCCTCCAAACTTGCATGAAAGGAAAGACTGAGAGACATGATGTTCACGCCCAAAATTATCTTTTTTATATGGTTAGATTTATCAACTTTTTTATAATTTTGTTGAGCACAAAGAATCCTAAAAAATTATCACAACCATGAATAAAATTAATTTGTTACTTGCAGTCTTATTTTTTACTGTTGTAGCATGTACAGAAAGCCCTGAATCCAAGCGTGAGAAAGCAGAAATAAATGGTAGAGATTTAATTAATCAAGCCCGTAGTGCATATACCCACGGTGAGTTTGAGAAAGCTATTGAATTGATAGACTCCATTCGAAATGCATACCCTTTGGCAATGGAAGCCAGAGAGCAAGGCATCTTACTAAAAGATTCAGTTTATCTTGAACAAGCCCGTGAAGAATTAAAAAAACTAGTAGAACAAGACGGCTCCGATAGCCAATTAGAAGAATTACAAAACAAAATTAAATTTTACCTCCGAAAGTTGGAGCATGACAAAGAACACCGACGCACACACTAATCTACTCTTTGATTACTGCTTACTTTTCATTGTTCACATTTTGTCGCATGCAAGATTTACAAAAACACCTAGATAAAGCTCAGTTTGAAGCCGTTACATATAATGACGGTCCCACACTCATATTAGCAGGCGCTGGTTCTGGGAAGACCCGAGTACTGACCTATAAAATTGCATACCTATTACACCAAGGCATAAAACCTTGGCAAATTTTGTCGCTTACTTTTACCAACAAGGCTGCAAAAGAAATGAACAATCGCATCGCTCAACTGATTGAAGGCGAAGCTACAAAATTCTTATGGTCAGGAACTTTTCATAGTCTTTTCGGGCGCATATTACGCTATGAAGCGGAGCACATCGGCTACAACTCAAATTTCACCATATACGACCAGTCGGACGCACAATCCTTACTAAATTCAATTGTTAAGGAAATGAATTTAGACACTAAAACCTATAAACCCTCTGCGGTTCTTTCCCGAATTTCATCAGCTAAAAATCACCTCATCATGCCCGAACATTATCGAGTAGATGCTGACTTGAAAAAAGCAGACAATCTATCAGGCATGCCTGCAATTGCTGAGATTTATGAAAGATACAAAAATAGGTGTCGACAGGCGAATGCCATGGATTTTGATGACTTACTACTTGAAACCTATCGTCTTTTTCGAGAACATGACGATATCAGGCGACGCTATCAAGAGCGATTTACTCATATCCTGGTGGATGAGTATCAAGATACAAACTATCTACAGTTACAGATAATTCTACAACTCACGACTCCAACTTCGTGCATCAGCGTTGTTGGCGATGATGCGCAAAGTATATATGGATTTCGTGGAGCACGAATTGAGAACATACTTAATTTTACACGCCAATTCCCTACAGCTAAAGTTGTAAAACTTGAATGTAATTATCGTAGTACAGGCAACATTGTTGAAGCAGCTAACTCAATAATTTCACACAATCAACGACAAATTCCTAAAAAGGTTTATAGTCAAAAAGGACAAGGACATACCCTTTCACTTTTCGAGACCTCCAGTGATAAGGATGAAAGCTATAAAGTTGCGAGTGAAATTAAACGACTACGAAGACAAAGCGATATTCAATTCTCCGATATAGCGATTCTTTATCGCACAAATGCGCAAAGTCGCTCATTTGAAGATGCGTTCCGTATCCATAATATCCCCTACCGCATTTATGGTGGACTTTCCTTTTATCAGCGTAAAGAAATAAAGGACATTTTAGCATACCTTCGCCTAATTGCAAACCCTAATGACGAAGAGGCTTTCAAGAGGATTATTAATTATCCCAAGCGCGGGATTGGAGACACTACGGTTTCAAAACTAAAAGCTGCAGCGATAGAACATGACACACCACTACTTCAAGCGGCAGCAAATCCTCAATCATGCAATCTTTCCCTATCAAGCGCAACACTAAAGCGGTTAAATGATTTTGCACAAAGTATCTACACTTACGCCGCTCTTGCTGCTCAAGGCGTTTCTGTTCACGAACTTGCAAAGCAAATTGTTTTTAATGAAAATATTCACAAAGAAATAGAGAGCGAAGGGATTGAGGGGAAACCGAAATTGCAAAATATTGAAGAATTAATTGGAGCAATGGCGGAGATGGAAACAGAACAGCGAGAGGAGCAAGGTATTGAACAACTCACACTTTCTGATTATCTCGCAAAAGTTTCTCTTCTTACAGATGCGGACCAAAATGATAGCGACGAACCACGAGTAACCCTTATGACTGTTCACGCGGCTAAAGGACTTGAGTTTGAAGTGGTCTTTATTACTGGGATGGAAGAAGGACTATTCCCAGCAGAGTCATCGCATTTTTCAAATAAAGAAATAGAAGAAGAACGCAGACTGTTCTATGTGGCCGTTACGCGCGCCAAGAGTCAATGTCTCATCTCCTATGCAAAAACACGTTTCAAGTGGGGGCAAATGCAGTACTGCTCAAAAAGTAGTTTTTTGAAAGAAATTCCTAAGCAATATTTCCACGCTACAACAGACTTCTATACTCAAACGCCACCAACCTCCCCTACACAACACACACATACAGGTAAACATGCTGAAAATCGTAGTACATTCACTCCTACCCCTACGTCATTAGTACGTCTCACAAAGCAAACGGTTAATCCCTCAGTCGCACATAATCAGAGTATGCTCCAGAATGAGTTGAACATCTCTGATATCGTGGAACATGACCGTTTTGGATTAGGCACAGTGATAGCCGTCGAAGGTACAGGGAATAGCGCTAAAGCTGTTGTTGATTTTGAAGGGGTTGGGCAGAAAACACTACTTTTAAGTTTTGCGAAATTAAAGAAAATGACTCAAGCACGATAATAATATCTTACGGTGAATCCGCAAGAAAGTCCAAAAAAACACGAACCAATTGTCACATAATTAGAAATATGTGTATATTTGCATATCACATAAGGTAGAATTACCCATAATTTATCTTCACACATTATAAAAAACGAGGAGTTCATACAGTATTTCCCCTTTTTTAGATTGGAAAAGCAAGATACATTCTACTTTAAATACCGACTTTCTTTCGTTAACCCTTAAACTATAATATATGGATCAAACTTTAGAAAAGCCCTATGTAATTGGTCTTGATATGGGCGGCACAAACTCCGTATTCGGAATTGTTGATGCTCGTGGTAATATCAAAGCACAAACTGTTATCAAAACTCGCGGTTATAAGAACGTTGAAGAATATGTTAAGACTGCAGTAGAAGCACTCCAACCCGCCCTCGAAGTTGTTGGAGGTATTGAAATGATCAAGGGTATGGGCATTGGTGCGCCCAATGCCAATTATTATACCGGCACAATTGATAATGCCGCAAACTTGGAATGGAAGGGTATTGTACCTATTGCTAAATTATTTAGCGATGCTCTTGGTGTTCCTGTTCGTGTCACCAATGATGCTAATGCTGCTGCTATGGGCGAAATGACCTATGGTGCTGCGCGTGGGATGAAAAACTTTATCATGATTACCCTTGGAACTGGTGTTGGTTCTGGTATCGTATGCGACGGACGCGTAATTTATGGTTCTGACGGTTTTGCGGGTGAATTAGGTCATGTAATTGTTGACCACAGTGAACAAGCGCGTCCTTGCGGATGCGGTCGTAAGGGATGTCTTGAGACCTATTGTTCTGCAACAGGGGTTGCACGCACAGCTCGACACTTGTTAGAGTCAAGCACAGAAGCAAGTCTGTTACGCAAACTCAATGTTGACGAAATCACGTCATTTGACGTATTCCAAGCAGCTGAAGCTGGTGACAAGTTAGCACTTGAAATCTTTGAAGAAACAGGTCGACGTCTTGGTGCAGCATGTGCCGACTTCGCAGCATTCAGTTCTCCAGAGGCATTCATCTTCTTCGGAGGATTAACAAAAGCGGGCGACTACATTATGGATCCCATCAAGCGTGCTTATGACGAAAATGTACTCTTTGTATACAAAGACAAAGCAAAACTCCTCGTGTCAACACTCAATGGTAGTGAAGCGGCTGTTCTCGGTGCAAGCGCATTAGGTTGGGAATAAACAACATACTTTTTGAATAAAATATTAAGGCATTCATATAGTTGTCGCCCATAATTTGAGGCAACAACGATATGAATGCCTTTTTCTTTAAAGATACCAACCCTGGTAATTTTATTTCCAAGGCATGGAAACAAATTTTCTCGGGATGAAAATATTTTTTCTCGGCACGAAAAAAAAATTGAGTGACTAGGAGTCCCGCACAACCTGAACGAATAACATGCATACACAAAGAATTTGTGCATTTTATTAGGTCATTAGGTTATAAAGAATTTGCGAATTGCGTTAACCTCATGAACTCAAAGCGAAGGGTATTCTTCATAACGGTCTATACAAGTAACAATCATCAATATTTTTTCGTGGACAACATAAGTTAAGGCAAGTAGCACCTAAATTTCTTTCTATTAAAAAAGTTTATTACGTTTTTTATATAAAACCAATATTTTGTTATAAAAGAGCCGTATCTTGAAAAATCAATAGTGGAAACAACATTTTTATTATCCCTAACTGAACGTAGTTTTAAGAAATAGAGTAATTTTGTCCACATCATTAAGAACAAATTACGCACCATATAGTTATGAATCTACAACAAATGGAATACATCGTGGCACTCGACACACACCGCCACTTTGTGAAAGCTGCTCAATCCTGCGGAGTCAGCCAACCGACCTTAAGCACACTTATAAATAAGTTGGAAGAAGAATTAGATACCGTTATCTTCGACCGTAACTGCCACCCCATCCGCCCCACTGCTATTGGCGAACAAATTATAAATCAAGCAAAGGTAGTGCTCTATAATATTTCACAACTAAAAGAAATTGCACTGTCAGAACGAGAACAAAACACTGGTCTATTAAGATTAGGAGTGATTCCTACAGTAGCTCCATATATCTTGCCCGGTCTCTTCCAGGAGATGAGAACGTCGCAACCTCAAATTGAATTACAAGTAAGTGAGCTACAAACTCACATTATTGTTGACCAATTAAGAAAAGCGGAATTAGATATGGCTATTCTTGCCACTCCACTCGGACTTGAAGATATCCTTGAAATTCCTCTATACTATGAAAAATTCTTGGCATATATTTCACCCCAAGAATCTATATATCAGGAACAGGAAATTTCTGCTGCGCAAATGCCCACTCAACATCTTTGGGTACTAAAAGAAGGACACTGCATGCGCAATCAGATTTTCAATTTCTGCGATGGAAGTTCGGACTACAATGGATTCTATGAAGCAGGAAGCATCACCACACTTGTCAATATAGTAGACGCCAATGGTGGATACACAGTGATTCCAGAACTTCACAAAAACTTACTCCATCATGAACAGAAAACAAATATAAGAGAGTTCTCTCATCCAGCTCCAGTAAGAGAAATCTCACTCATCATCCGACGTGACTATGTAAGACAACGCATGATTAATTCACTGGTTGATGCAGTAAAGCAAGTGATACCCGATGAAATGATTGATGCTCGACTTAAAAAGTTTGCCGTTAAATTGTAGTCTGCGATTAGCAAAACCGAACACAAAACCTTTCTTTCTCATCTTTTTTTAAGTTTTTTGCTAAAAAACAAAGAAAGAATTTTGCTCGTTTGATAAAAAGATATAACTTTGCACTCGCAAATGAGAAATAACAAAGCTCACGGCTCCGTAGCTCAACTGAATAGAGCATCTGACTACGGATCAGAAGGTTACAGGTTTGAATCCTGTCGGAGTCACTCAGCTTCGTTTCTTACGCACATAAATACGGTACGGCTCCGTAGCTCAACTGAATAGAGCATCTGACTACGGATCAGAAGGTTACAGGTTTGAATCCTGTCGGAGTCACAACCAGGAAGAGTTCGAGCAACACCTATGTTGTTCGAACTTTTTTCATATTGCACAAACATCACTCTTGATTTTGCAAACATGGTTTACACACTCACAAATCCCATATTCAAAATACTCTCTACCGTTGCTGACGAACTCCAGTTGGAATGCTATGTTGTAGGCGGTTATGTCAGAGACTTGATCATGGAGCGCCCCTCAAAAGACATTGATGTTGTCGTTGTTGGTAGCGGCATAGCAATGGCTGAGGCATTTGCTAAAAAACTCAATAATAAATGCCACCTCAACGTATTCCGAAATTTTGGCACCGCCCAAGTGAAGTGGAAGGGAGAGGAAGTTGAATTTGTTGGCGCACGCCGTGAAAGTTATAATCGTAACAGTCGAAAGCCCATTGTAGAAGACGGCACATTGGAGGACGACCAGAACCGCCGTGATTTCACCATCAACGCCATGGCGATTTGCCTCAATGCAGATAGATTTGGCGAACTCGTTGACCCCTTCGACGGACTTTACGATATTGAAGACCGCATCATCCGCACCCCCCTTGACCCCGACATCACCTTTTCGGATGACCCGTTACGCATGATGCGCTGCGTGCGATTTGCCACACAACTCGCATTTCACATCGAGGACGAAACCTTTGAGGCGTTGGAAAGAAACAAGGAGCGCATCAAGATTATTTCGCAGGAGCGCATTATTACAGAACTCAATAAGATCATGCTCTCCCCCACTCCCTCACGCGGATTTGTCGACCTCCAGCGCTGTGGACTTCTTGAGTTAATCCTTCCCGAAGTGGCAGCTCTCGACATCGTAGAAGTAAGAAATAATCGCGCTCACAAGAACAACTTTTACCACACCTTAGAGGTGCTTGACAATATCTCGAAGAAGACCGACAACCTCTACCTACGTTGGGCTGCCCTGCTTCACGACATTGGAAAACCCAAGAGCAAGCGCTGGGAGCAAGGCATCGGGTGGACATTCCACAACCACAACTACATCGGTATGAAGATGGTGAAACCACTCTTCCACCGCATGAAACTCCCCCTCGACGACCGTCTGAAGTATGTTGAAAAACTTGTAGAACTCCACATGCGACCCATCGCCATAGCAGACGAGATTGTGACAGACTCAGCCGTACGTCGACTCGGATTTGAAGCGCGCCCCGACATCGAAGACCTCATGCTACTCTGCGAAGCCGATATTACCAGTAAGAATGAGCAGAAAAAGCAGAATTTCTTGAGCAATTTCCAACTCGTAAGGCAGAAGTTGGAGGAGATTCGCAAGAAGGATGAGAAGAGCGCCTTCCAACCCATCATCCGTGGCGAAGAAATTATGTCACTCTTCAACCTTACCCCATGCCGCGAAGTTGGTTTCTTAAAATCCGCCCTCAAAGAAGCACGCTGGAACGAGACAATAGAACCCACGTACGAAGCAGAAAAGGAATTCCTAAGACAGGAAGCCATCAAGCTGAACATCATTAAGGAATAGACCTATACCCATTACATTGTAGAGACATCACATGTTGTGGTGTCTCTTTTTTTATAAGTTGTAGGAGTAAAATTTTCTGTGCGGAGTATAGGAAGTAATATAAAATCAGCGTACAACCTGCAAGTTGTACGCTGATTATTATGAAGTTAACATTTAAACATGGATTGTTTTATTTACGAATCAAGAGTTCGTGACCAACCTGTGGAGCATAATCCTCGGATAGTTTATTGATTTTGTATAGTGTTTCGACTCTCATAGCGTATTTTTGGGCTATGTCATAAAGGGATTCTCCGGGTTGAATGACGTGGCGCTTGCCCTTGAGTGACTTGTGAGCTTTTTTCTCTTTCTTCTTGATATAGACGATATCACCCGCTCGAAGCTCGTATTTCTTAGGCGCTTCATTATACTTTCGCAATTTGCGTGCGCTGATGCCGAAGATGCGCCCAAGACTGCGGTAGGTGTCGCCCTGTCGGGCAATGATATAATAATTATTATTGCATGATCTCAAGTTTAATTCATCGCCTGAGCGTGCAGGGAGCGCATTTTGAGGTGTTGTAACAGGTGTAATCGTTGGTTGGATGACGGTTGTCATCGTAGGCACACTATTATTCGTTGCCTTCACCATTTTGTCATACTCATAGAGTTTGTAACGCTCGATAATATTAATGAGTTCGGTAGCGTATCGAGGATTGGTGGCGTACCCTGCCTTTTTAAGTCCTTTTGCCCACCCCTTATAATCATCCATTTTTAAGCAGAAAAGCGAAGCGTAGCGTTTTCCGTTGACCAGGAACTTAGAGTGGTCTTCATAGGATTCAAGTGGTGAATTGTATTTTCGAAAGCGCTCCCCTCTTAAGTCGTCGTTGTGGCGGATAGTGGGTCCGTCCCACCCTGTCCCCTTTTTGATGCCAAAGTGATTGTTAGCCTTCTTTGCCAGGCGACTTTGCCCTGCAGCACTTTCCAAAAGTCCTTGAGCAAGGGTGATGCTTGCAGGGATCTTGTAACGTCGCATTTGCTCAACAGCAAGGGGGGCGTAAGTGTTGATATAGTTGTGGTATGCCGACTGCCCAAAGACTGAAAATGTGGCACAGGAGGCAATCAAAAAACACAACAACTTTCTTCCCAAACTCGTTAGGAAGAAAGTTGCCACGTTGTATGTACAATGTTGAGATTGTAGCATATAAACTAATTATTTCACGTAATTCCAAATCTTAAGTTCCTTCACAGCGCTCTTGAAATCGCCAGCCTTGCGGAGGGGGAATACGAGCGTGCGCTGGTAGTAAATCTTATCGCCATCCGTATTGTAGAGCTCTACATTCTTCATGTTGGGGCATGAGATGTAGTTCGCCTTGCGGCGGTCGTCCATCACGTAGAGGGGCTTCACACCGAGTTCTTCCTTCACTTGACCGTTCACGAGGAGGCGTGTCATCTTGTTGTTACCCTGAATGGTGAGTTCTACGGTTTGACCTTCGGGAATGCGATAATTGAATGTGTTGAGGTATCCATCGCGTTCGAAACCGAGTTTGCCTTCCTTGGGATCAGAAAGGTAGAAGTTCGTGTGGGCAGATGAGAAGAGCTTGGTGCCCTTCTGCTCCTTAGCACCCGTCACCTTGAAAGATACGGTATAGTCATAACCGATTTCTTCATAAGGAAGCGTTTCGCCAGCCTTTACTTCAGCAATTTCTGCAACGAGTGAATTCTTAGCGTCACCCAAACGTCCCAACCAGTTTACACCAGGAGCTTCGCTCAAATCTGCGCTCTTAGCTGACCATTCAGCATAGGGAAGAGAAGTCTTGCTTGCCGCCCAACACTTCACGGCGAGTGTCTGAAGCGCGGGGAAGGTGCGATGATGCACGTCGTAAGTAGAAATACCATTACCGTGATGGTCGTTCCAAACGGCAAACATACCGCCAAGGATGGCGGGGTCACCTTCTTCAAACTGCACTCCGCCGATGTTTGCGGGTGTCCAATGGTCGTAGAGGTAGTGGCAGTTGAGGTAGTCGTAATAATAACCAGCAGCTGGCACGATATAAACAAGTCCGTCGGGGATAGAAACGAGTTTGTAACCCTGCTCCTTCATATCCTTAGGCTGAGCGAAGGGGTTGTGCCAAATGTTCATGATGACATTTTCGCTCTTCACGGGAGTTTCACCCTTCGCGTGTGTCAACGCACCCCAAAGCATGGCTTGCTTGCCGTAGCTTTCAACGAACTTGATGTAGTGGTCAGTAAATTCGCGGAACTTTTCTACCACCTTCTTATCGCGGTTGCTATATTCGTCAGTACCGATGTTTACCTTCTTACCGCGGAACACGGGATTTTCACCTTCGAGATATTCGCGGAAGACGCTATCGATGAAGGGATAGGTTTCGGGGTGGAACATGTCGAGGTGGTCCATGCCGTAATCCTTACTACCGAGTTCGGGTTTGTAGTGTACGAATGCCAAGCAGTGAGCGGGCACGTCGATTTCGGGGATAACTTCGACATAGTTGTTTTCACCCAAAATCTGAAGGTCGATGAATTCCTGCTTTGTGTAGTGACCATCCTTCGCGGTAAGTCCAGGGTGTTGAGTGCTCTCAAGGCGGAAAGCCGAAGGAGTCTTATCCCAATCGTTACCGAAGAATTGGCGGAAACCATTGTCGTTGAGGTGCACCTGAAGGGCATTCATCTTGTAATATGCCATTACCTTCACCAAGTCATTGAGGTAATCAATAGGCATAAACTTACGCGCTACGTCAACCATGAAGCCACGCAATTCATATACGGGCACGTCAACGGTTTCACCCTTGGGAAGCGCTGTGTTTTGCTCAGAAAGTTGGAGCAAAGTACGAGTTGCCCAATAAGCACCCTGAGTTGTTGCAGCGGTTACGGTAACGTGCTTACCAATATTAAGACGGTAACCTTCCTTGCCCAGTTCAGCATCTTTCTTCTTCAACGTAAAGAGAATATCACCAGCCTTGGGACTACCCTTCTTCACGGTAAGTGCCTTACCAAACATCGTTTCATAATCAGCAGCAAAAGCCTTTGCCACACGCATCAACTCCTTGTCGCTACCACTAACGCGAACAACACCTGAAAGTGCAACTTCACCTTCAGCACCCACCCATGTCTGAAGTTCGGGCACTACAAAGGGTTTAGGATTGACTTCCGCATAAAGATTTGCAGAAGCAAACATCATGCAAGCACAGAGAAGCCACTTTCCAACCTGTTTTAAGTTTTTCTTCATAATAACTTAATTCTAAGTACTTATAAGGTTATAGAATGAAATAAAATCCGTAGATTAGATATACAAATGAGTAGACAATCCTGCCCCACCATTGCGTTTGTTTGACAAAGATAAACAAATATTTTCACATGCCAATAAAATCCCTCATTCAATGGAGCAAAAATACAATTAATCCTCCTAAACTCCTCATTGTTAAAAGTAGTTTCTCCCCACAATCTGTGCTTAACAGCATAAGACAAATTATGTAACTCAACTTTTTGTCTTTTTGCAAACTTAGGTAGGCATTTTTGATAGAAGCATTGTGAACTAACTTATAAAATGTTAAAAATGCAACGTTTACCGCAGTTTTAACCAAAACGTTATATAGGTGTTTAAGTTTTTGTTTCGTACCTTTGCAGAGGTAAATTGGGAGGAATACATATAGTTCTTTTTACAAACAGTTTCTCAATGATTTAAGCACAAAGAAAAGCGTTTGTTTGTTAGTGAACAATGACGGCCTCAAAGCCCTGCCCAAGGAAACTAAAACTAAATCCGACATAGGAAAAACCATCTCCGAGTTAATTAAAACCAAGTCCGAGTTAATTTTTAACAACTCGATATACCCCATAAGACTCAAGAAATCAATTAACAATAACTTAATAGTTACTTAATCAAAATGAAAAGCAAAATCGCTCTCTTTGGAATCGGTTGCTTAGTGCTCGCTTCTTGCGGTAAGCAAGAGATGCCCGCCGCAGACAACAAGCATGTTGTTGAAACGTTAGTTCCTCAACAAGCAGAAACCACAACTTCTTATCCCGCAACCATCCGTTCGTGTCAGGACGTAAATATCGTTGCCAAGGTAAGTGGTCACATCTTAAAGGTTTACGTCAACGAAGGTCAGGAAGTACGTGCTGGTCAGGCGCTTTTCCTTATCGACCCCACCGTTTATCAAGCAGCTGCGAATGCCGCAGAGGCTGGTGTTAAGATGGCAGAAGCAAGCGTTGAAACTCAGCGCCTCAACGTTGAAAACAAGGAGATGCTCCACGCCAAGGGAATCATTTCTGACTTTGACTTACGCGCTGCCAAGAATCAGTTGGCAACACTTGAAGCACAATTGTCTTCAGCAAAAGCACAGTTGGCAAATGCTAAGGACCAGTTGGCGTTCTGTACAATCACAAGTCCCACAGACGGTGTAGTGGGTCAAATCAATTACCGTCAGGGTACCCTTGCCTCTCCCTCATTACCCAAGCCCCTTACTGTTGTTTCAGACTTGCGCGAGATGTATGTTTACTTCTCAATGGCTGAAAAGCAGGTAATCAACCTCGGAGGTCAGAAGGCAGCATTGGAATCTTTCCCCGCCGTAGAACTTCGCATGGCTAATGGTCAGTTGTATAACACAACGGGTAAGGTTTCTGCCATCAGCGGTGTGATTGATGCCAATACGGGTTCATTGCAGGTTCGTGCAAACTTTAGCAACCGTGAACGCATTTTGCGTAGCGGCGGTACTGGTACGATTGAAGTACCTACTCGCGACACTGCTGCCGTTATGGTGCCCCAGATTGCTGTAGTTGACGTTCAGGAAAAGAAGTTCGTCTACACACTCGGTGAAGACAACAAGGTGAAGTACACAGAAATTAAGGTGCTCTCTCAAAACAATGGTCAGTCATACATCGTCACTGAAGGTGTTAAGATTGGCGACCGCATCGTTGTAGAAGGTGTTACACGCCTTAAGGACGGCATGGAAATCACTCCTATCACCGCCGAAGAACGCAAGGCTATTGAAGAGAAGTCACAACAGCACATGGCTGAAAAGAAACTTCCTGGAGCAGAGTAAAGATGAAAGATAAAAGGGTAAAGATAAAAGGATAAAGATAAAAGAGTAAAGATAAAAGAGTAAAGATAAAAGAGTAAAGTTGCCATCTGACGGGACTTACACTCGTTTATCTCGGTAACCTTCTCGTCTACTCGTACCTTGTTGACTAAACGAGAGTTACCATCTCATCCACCTTTACTTCACAAACTCATCAACTGAAAAGTTTACTCGTCTACTAAAAATCTAAACTACAAATGAGACTCGATACATTTATCAATCGCCCGGTGCTTTCTACGGTTATCTCTATCGTGATTGTCATCCTTGGGGCAATCGGTTTGGTTTCTCTGCCGATTACACAGTATCCCGAAATTGCTCCTCCCACCATTCGCGTAACGACCTCTTATCAGGGTGCGAATGCGCAGACGGTGTTGAACTCCGTAATTATCCCCCTTGAAGAACAAATCAATGGTGTGGAAAACATGGATTACATGTCGTCAAGTGCAACAAATACAGGTAACGCAACCATCACCATTACCTTTAAGCAAGGTACCGACCCCGACATGGCGGCGGTGAACGTGCAAAACCGCGTATCAAAGGCACTCGGTTTGCTTCCTGCAGAAGTAACGCGCGTAGGTGTCATTACACAGAAGAGTCAGAGTTCAATGCTTATTGTATTCTCACTCGTTGACGTAGAAGACCGCTATGACTTTGCCTTCCTCGAAAACTACGCAAAGATTAACGTATTGCCTCAGATTCAGCGTGTACAAGGTGTAGGTGACGCCATGGTAATGGGCGCCGACTACTCTATGCGTATTTGGCTCGACCCCGAAAAGATGGCTGAATATGGTTTTGTACCCACAGACATCTCTGGTGTACTCGCCGATCAGAATATTGAAGCAGCTCCTGGTACTATTGGTGAACGTAATAATAATACGTACCAATACACCATGCGTTACCGTGGTCGCTTGACTTCACCCGAGCAGTTTGAAAATATCGTACTTCGCTCAAACGAAGACGGTGGTGTAATCCGCCTTGGCGATGTTGCTCGCATTGAACTCGGACGTATGACTTACGGGTTCATGGGTAAGGTGAACGGTCACAACGCCGTAACTTCAATTATCTTCCAGGCTGCAGGTTCTAACGCTACGCAGATTATTAAGGACATTGAAGCCTTGATTGAAGAAACCAGCACATCGTTGCCTCCTGGTCTTGAATTCATCATCTCTCAGAATGCCAACGAATTCCTTTTCGCTTCTATTCACGAAGTGGTAAAGACATTGATTGAAGCCTTTGTATTGGTGTTCCTCGTGGTGTACATCTTCCTTCAGGACTTCCGCTCTACGATTATCCCTGCCATTGCAATTCCCGTTGCGCTCATTGGTACCTTCTTTGCCATCAACGTGATTGGTTTCTCGCTCAACTTGCTGACGCTTTCGGCACTCGTGCTGGCCATCGCCATTGTAGTCGACGACGCCATCGTGGTGGTGGAAGGGGTGCACGCGAAGTTGGACCTTGGTTATAGTTCTTCTCGCAAGGCATCTATCGACGCGATGAGCGAATTGGGCGGTGCTATCGTTTCTATCACCTTGGTGATGATGGCCGTGTTTATCCCCGTAAGTTTCATGGGTGGTACGGCAGGTGTCTTCTACCGCCAGTTTGGTATCACGATGGCTATTGCCATTGGTTTCTCTGCGCTCAACGCCTTGACCCTCTCTCCTGCCCTTTGTGCTATCATGCTCAAGAGCCACAATGAAGAAGGTCACGAACGTTCAACATCTGAAAAATTGGGCATCGCATTCAATGCCGCTAAAGATGAAATGGCAGGTCGTTACGACCGCGTGATGAACCGCCATAATTCTTTCCTGACCTACACTTTGGTTATTGTTGCCGTATTGGGCATGATTTTCGGAGGTTTCACTTCTGGTTGGGTATTAGCTATTCCCTTCGTAGCTATTGCTATTTGGGGTATGAAGCGCCTCACGGATAAGGGTTTCCACGAAAACTTCAACCATAGTTTCGACAACATGATTCAGCGCTATAAGAATGGTGTAGTCTTCTTCGTGAAGCGCCCCATCTTGTCTATCGTGTTTGTGGTAATGAGTTTGGTAGGACTTGTTGCAGCAATGCAACTTACACCTTCTGGTATGGTGCCCTCAGAAGACACTGGTTCTATCATGGGTGCCGTAGCAATGCCTCCTGGTACTTCCCAAGACAAAACAGAAGAAGTTTTGACGCAGGTAAACAACTTGGTACAGAGTTCTCCCCTCGTTCAGAGTTCTACGATGATTTCGGGTTACTCATTCGTAGGTGGTCAGGGATCTTCTTACGGTTCGTTCATCGTAAAGTTAAAGCCATGGGAAGAACGTAATCCTTTGACAGAAAGTGCGACGGTAGTATTTGCAAACCTCTACCTCGAAAGTCAGAAGGTGTTTAAGAACGCTCAGGTGCTCTTCTTCCAGCCTCCTATGATTCCTGGTTACGGTGCTACAAACGGTTTCGTTATCAACATGCAGGACCGTACGGGTGGTGAATTGCTCCGCTTCCAGCAGGTAACTGAAGACTATCTCGCAGCCCTCTTGAAGCGTCCCGAAATTGGTTCGGCACAGACAAACTTTAACACAAAGTTCCCCGAATATATCATTGACATTGACGCTGCAAAGTGTAAGCGTGCAGGACTTTCACAATCCGACATCCTTTACACCCTCCAGGGTTATTACGGTGGTCTTTACTCAAGTAACTTCAACCGCTTTGGTAAACTCTACCGTGTCATGGTTCAGGGTGAACAAGTTGACCGCTCAAATCTTGAGTCGCTTAATAAGATTAAGGTGCGCAATGCCAAGGGTGAAATGGCTCCCATCTCTGAATTCGTAACAATGACTCCCAGCATGGGTCCTGACATCATCAACCGTTTCAACATGTACACCTCTATCACTGTGAACGGTTCACCCGCAGAAGGTTATACATCTGGTCAGGCTATTAATGCTATTAAAGAAGTGGCAGAGGAAGTACTCCCTGATGGATACTCATTTGAATTCTCTGGTCAGACACGTGAAGAAGCTGAAACAAGTGGTAGCACAACCGCCATCGTATTCGTACTCTGCTTCGTGTTCATTTACCTCTTGCTCGCCGCTCAATATGAAAGTTACATGCTTCCCTTTGCCGTATTGCTCTCTGTGCCCTTCGGTTTGGTAGGATGTTTCATCTTCCTCCATTTGATGGGATTAGGTGCCCCCGTTTTCTCAGCCGCAGAAAACAACATCTATGTGCAGATTGCCATGATCATGTTGATTGGTCTCTTGGCTAAGAATGCGATTTTGATTGTAGAGTTCGCCCTTGACCGTCGTAAGATGGGTATGAGCATCACGAATGCCTCCGTACTCGGTGCTGCCGCTCGTTTGCGTCCGATTCTCATGACCTCAATTGCCATGATCGTAGGTTTGCTTCCCTTGATGTTTGCCTTCGGTGTAGGTGCTAATGGTAACCGTGCGTTGGGTACTTCTGCTATCGGCGGTATGCTCATCGGTATGATGTTCCAAATCTTTATCGTACCCGCCCTCTTCGTAATCTTCCAGGCACTTCAGGAACGCATCAAGCCTATGAGATGGGAAGATATGGATACGACTGAGGCTGAAGCCGACTTACAACAGTACTCAAAGTAAATATAGCTAACGAGTTTTTTAGGTACTCGTAAACAAGTTGCCCACCGGAAGGAAACAAGCTAGTAACAGACCGAAAGGTTCTCGTTTATGCATACCTAAAAAACTCGTACCTTAAGGAACAATGAAAAAGATTATTTTTCCCCTTATAAGTGTCGCTCTTCTTACCAGTTGCGGACTCTTCAAGAACTACAAGCGTCCCGAAGCATTCGCTAACGTCACAGAAAACATCTATCGCGACACCACCTCTATGACAGCCGTGCTCGAAACTGCTGATACAGCTAATTTCGGGAATACGCCCTGGCGCGAAGTCTTTACCGACCCCAAACTTCAAGCACTTATTGAAAAGGTGATGGTAAGCAACGACATGCAAAAGGCAGATATGAACATTGAGAAGGCGAAGGCATACCTCACCATCTCAAAGTTGGCATACATTCCCTCACTCGTTTTTGCACCTTCGGGCGAACTTACCTCTATCGACAATTCTAAGGCGGTACAGACTTACACTTTGCCCATTTCAGCATCATGGAACATCGGTTCGTTTGGTTCGCTTCAGAATGACAAGAAGTATGCGAAGACAAATCTCTTCATGGCGAAAGCTGCCAAGCAGGCAACTCAGACGGCGCTCATCGCTGCTGTAGCACAGATGTACTACACTCTTCAGATGCTCGACGAGCAATATGCTACGGCTTTCGAAACTTCTAAACTTTGGAAAAAGAACGTAGAAGCCATGAAGGCCATGAAGGAAGCGGGTATGGTAAACAACGCAGCTGTGGCTCAGGCAAGTGCCAACTACCACACGCTCTGCGCTACGCTCCCTACCCTTCAGAATAGCATCCGTCAGACGGAAAACGCTCTTTGCGTACTTCTTGCTGAAGCACCTCATGCTATTGACCGCAACGCGTTTGGCACTTACGATTTCCCTGAAAGCATGCAAGTGGGCATCCCCGTTCAGTTGCTCAGTAACCGCCCCGACGTGCGCATCGCTGAAGCGCAACTCGCCGCTGCATTCTATAATGTCAACATCGCTCGCTCTAAGTTCTACCCCTCAATCACCATCTCAGGTGTGGCAGGATGGACAAACAATGTTGGCGCCGTAGTGAATCCTGGTAAATTGTTGCTTAATGCCGCAGCAAGTCTTGCTCAACCGCTCTTCATGAACGGTCAACTCGTAGCTAACCTCAAGGTGTCAAAGCTCGACTACGAAGCTGCAGCTCTTGACTTCCACGATGCTGTGCTCAAGGCGGGAGCGGAAGTAAGCAATGCGCTTTCTGACTTCCAAACAGCACACCTCCAACAACAGGAGCGCGAGAAGCAAGTTCAAGCCCTTGAAACGGCAACTGAAGAAACCCTCCTACTCTTCCAACATTCTAACACAACCACTTACCTCGAAACCCTCACCGCACAACAAGGTCTCCTTTCGGCAAAGATGTCACTCATCACGGATAAGTACAACAAACTCAATGCCGGCATCAACCTCTACAAGGCGCTCGGAGGAGGAAGAGAGTAAAAACAACAAATAAGGTCATAAGGTTTTAAGGTCTTGAGGTTATAAGGAACCTTGCGGATCGAATGCTCCTCGAAACAAAACCTAACAACCTCACTTCTCAAAACCTTAAAACCTAACAACCTCAAAACCTAACACATCATGATTAGTCCATTAGCATACGTTGACCCAACAGCGAAGTTGGGCAATAATGTAGAGGTTAAACCCTTTGCATACATTGAAGCGGGTGTAGAAATTGGTGATAATTGTGTAATCATGCCCCATGCCTCAATCCTTGAAGGCACAATTATGGGTAAGAACAACATCATTTACCAGAATGCCGTAATCGGTGCTACACCTCAGGACTTCCACTATCAAGAAGGTCACCCCCATCGTGTCATCATCGGCGATGACAACCGTATCCGCGAAAACGTCGTTATCGCAGGTTCTTCATACGACGATCGTGCTACAGAAATCGGCAACGGAAACTTCTTGATGGATAAGGTACACATCTGTCACGACACCAAGATTCACAACCACTGTGTACTCGGTATTGGTGTAAACATCGCTGGCGAATGTGAAATCCACGACTACTCTATTCAGAGTTCCTACGTGCAGGTGCAACAACACGTGCGCATCGGTCGCTACTCACTCATCCAAAGCGGTTGCCGCGTACAGAAGGACGTGCCCCCCTTCATCATTATCGGTGGAAACCCCGCGAAATATCACGGCATCAACACATTCGTCTTGAAACACGTAGACGTAAACGAACGCATCCTACGCCACATCGCCAATACCTACCGACTCATCTATGCTGGAAACTTCAGCATGGAAGACACTATCATCAAGATTCGTGAACAGATTCCCCAAAGCGAACATATTGACCAAATTGTCAACTTTATCGAAAACTCAAAACTCGGTATCGTTCGCCACATGAAGGAAGAGGAATAAACACTACGCCCCCCCCGCTTAAACAACGGTGAAATAAGAAGTAATCACACACACAAGGTTCACACACGCCTAATAAGATTATCTTCCATCACCCCATTTTAAGCAGAAACAAATAGTGAGTTAGTAAAAACTAATTGCGAGTTAACCCCAAAATTACCTCCAACTTAGTTTCTACTAACTCACTTCTAATTTGTGAATATAGCAGTTGCCCGAAGCGTATTTCGGCATTATAAAACATAAGGCAACTCTAATTTTTCAAAAAAATATCCACATCCCCATTTATCGGAGATGTGGATTTAATGTATATAAAATGTGCCGTTTAAAAGTTTTTACCCAGCAACAATAAAAGCATATAGAATAGGAAATCTAAAATTGTCACAAAGCGACATCAGCGGGGTAGTTACCAATTTTTCTCAAGGTTTTTAGGACGTCGATTTTTCATAGCCTTGTCAACCTTTTCCTTAGCACGCTTCTCAGCTTGCTTTGCAAGATTGAGTAATTGCTGAGTTTGCTTGTCGTCTGTCGTCTGTTGTCTGTTGTCTGTTGTCTGTTGACTGGCTTCGTTCTGCTGCTGGTTCTGTGACGCATCTTGCTGCTGCTCGTCTTGTTGCTGACTTTGTTGCTGACTATCCTTTAATAGTTTTTGACACAGGGCGAGGTTGTAGCGCGTATTATTGTCGGTTGGGTTAAGGCGCAACGCTTGCTTATAATGGTCAATGGCGGTACGCAGATGTTGTTGACGCTCATCTTCCTTTGTGGACGACATGGCAGAGGCTTGGTAAACATATCCTTGATTGTGGAGTGCCATAGCGGTTAGCGTGGTATCAGCTGAACTTTGTTTGGCCTTCTCAAAATAGTCAAGTGCCGCCTGAGCGTTGTTTTTACCCAGTTGCGTATTGCCGAGATTAAATAGCGCTTCTGCTGAAGAGGGGTGCGCCTTCAACACATTAAGGTAATTGAGTTCGGCTTTTGAGTAATCTTTATTTTCAAAAGCGCGGTTTCCCTTTTGCATATTTTTCCACTCAGAGGTTTGAGCAATGGAGCATGTTGCCAACAGAAATGCTATAAGGCTAATGGTATATCGAATCATTTTTGAATTACGGAATGGGTGAAATTACAAGTGTTATTCAAAGAAATGGAACCGCTTGTATATGGGAAGTACGGAGTCGAGCAAGAGGTACTCAACAACCAAGAGTATCAAGAGGAGAATGCCGACAGCAATAAATTGCTCATTGTATACGGAGTACGAGGTCTCGGTCTCGGCATGTTGGAGTTGTGAGAATTCCGCTTGCAATTGTTGGAGGGCACTATTGGTGTTGTCTATATGGAAGTATTTTCCTCCACCGGCCTGTGCAATTTCTCGCGCTGCAGTTTCGTTTAGGCATGTTCTCACCACTTGCCCACTGTTGTCTGTCATAGGACCATAAGGTGTTGGAATGGTTGCACCATTAGTAGTCCCTACGCCCAGCACATAAACCTTCATGCCCGCCTTTTGTGCCTCCTCTGCAGCTTCAATGGCGCCTTCCTCATGGTTTTCACCATCGGTAATGATCAGGATTACTTTTGCCACCTTTTCAGCATTGGTAAAACTATGCATCGACAATTTGATGGCGGCAGCAACACTTGTACCCTGGAGGGTGACCATCCCCGTAGAGATGTTGTCAAGAAACATTTTTACAGAGACCATGTCTCCTGTAATTGGCATTTGCGGATAAGCCTCGCCAGCAAATACGTTTAACCCTACTTTGTCGTCGCGCATGTAATTGGAGAGGTTGCTTACGAGTGTCTTACTACGCTCCAGTCGATTGGGTTTCACATCTGTAGCAAGCATAGAGTTGGAGACATCCAGCGATATGATGGCCTCAATGCCTTGCTTCTTCCCCACTTCCTTTATCATCCCAAATTGGGGGCGCGCAAGGGTGAGCACAAATAACACTAAAGCAAGCACCACCAAAAGGAACTTGAAGTGTAAACGCAACGAAGAGTGATGGGACACCAAAGTCCAAAATAATTTCGGATTACCATATTGCTTCACCCTGCGGCGTGCCTTCCATTCTGAATATACATAGAGAAGGACTACCACAAGGGGCAATACTAACAAATAGAGGTATTCGGGGGAAGCGAAACGCATGATGCTAATAGGAAGTAGGAAGTAGTAAGTAGTAGGTAGTAAGTAGGAGTGAGGAGTGAGGAGTGAGTAGTGGGAGTGAGTAGTGGGAGTGAGTAGAGAGTAGTGAGTAGTTAGTAGTCCATGCGGGACGGCTATAGTTTATCTCGGAAACTATCTTGTCTACTCGTACCTTGTTTACTCGTCAACTAAAAGAGTAAAGATAAAAGAGTAAAGATAAAAGAGTAAAGATAAAAGATGCCATGCGGGACGCCACTCGTTTATCTCGGGGCCTGCTTGTCTACTCGTACCTCGTGAACTTGTTAACTAAAAAAATCAAGGCAACCTTCTAAGCAGGGTCAAGCGCAAAAGGATTTCAAGAACGAAGCACAAGAGTGCCACCAAAGCAAAGGGTTGATAGGCCTCATAATATTTATCGTAGTTTGAAACCTTCATCTTCGTACGCTCAAGTTTGTCAATATCGTTATAAATTTCAGCCAATCGCGTTTTTGAAGCAGCATGATAGAAGATTCCTCCCGTAGCTGCAGCAATGGTTTGTAAGGTCTTCGTATCCATTTGGTTGTCTACTTCTTCCTCATAAGTTTCGCCATTAGAGAGTTGAGCCACCACCTGCTTTGACTTTCCAGCACTACCAAGGGCAATGGTGTAAACACGTATTCCCTGCTTCTTTGCCATTTCTGCAGCCATAAGGGGAGAAATGTCTCCGACATTGTTTTCACCGTCGGTGAGCAGAATCACCACCCTACTCCGTGACTTGCTATGCTCCAGGTGGGCAAGAGCGCTGGAGAGCCCCATGCCGATAGCCGTGCCAGGACTAATGATGCCGTATGTCTGAAGGTCACAACTCACACCCGAAAACATGGAGAGCAACTGGGCATGATTCATCGTGAGCGGACAATAGGTAAACGCCTCACCACCAAAGAGGGTCAGCCCGATATTGTCATTCGGACGATTGGAGACAAACTCCGTAGCTACTTGCTTCGCCGCCTCAATGCGATTAGGTTCCAAGTCCTCGGCAAGCATACTGGTAGAAATATCCATTGCCATCATGATGTCAATACCCTCACGCTCACTCTCAGTAAGCGACTCATGCGTTTGAGGACGCGCAAGCACGAGTATCACAAACACAAGTGTGAGCATACGCAACACAAAGGGAGCATGAATCAAGAATGTGAGAGGCGTACGAACCTTCATTTTTTGAAACACACTGGTGGTAGCGACGGTTAAAGTCGGTTGATGCTTCTGCTTCATCACATACCAGAGAATCAGCGGAATAATCAACAAGATTAAATAGAGATATATGGGATTTGCAAAAACCATAAATGAAGATAATAAATAGACATATTGGGGAGGTAGGGTCGGTGGAAACACTAATGACGATTGCCCACAACTACCACCAGTCACCTCTCAATGAGGAAGATTTTCCTCATCTGACGTGCTACATGTCCACAAACTTACGCTATAAAGCATTCATAAATTTCCGCCAAGACATAACCCAGCAAACACAAAGCGGACAATCCCAAAATAACCATTAAGACAATGAGTGAGATTCGGATATTGCGCTGCTTTGTTTCTCCGATCGTAACAATCTTAACTTCAGGTTGAGGGAGTTGCTCGTCAGAAAGGCGTGTCGTGTTCACATAATCCAACGCCATAGCCACACTTCGGTTAGCTTCGGAAAGGGACGCTTGATACTTGGCGAACTTCACGAGGTCAGCGGTGGTGAGAATTTCCTTGAGTTCGCGAAGCGCTGAGGCATTATTCGTGTCGGTGAGTTTACGAATAATCTCATCAGACGTTAATTCTTTGGCATTTAGCGAGAAACGGTCTTCAATATATTGACGCAAAACTTCTGTGAGTTGATCATAATACTGCTTGAAATCTTCGTCCGTCTCAGGTTGCTCCGCCTTAATTGTAGCAAACTGCGCCAAAGCCTGCTGATGGGCTGGCGTGGGAGGATTTATTACAATACGCTTTGTAATGGGGGGATTCTTCTTGACCCACTGATACAAACAAATAATCAAATACACCAAAAGAGGAATGATTAGTAACAGCAACCAAAAGCCGTAACTCCATTGAAAGGGTATACTTGTAACTGTGTACGGACCAGCAAATTCGTTAGCATTTGTAGTATCAACAGGTACCGAGGTTACCTTTAGTCCAATAGTAGACGCCGCCTTAAAGGTATCTCCCTCCACAACGACATAAAAGGGAGGCAAAGAGTAAAAGGCAGAGTCAAACGAAGTGAGGACGTAGGTACGAGTGAGTTGCATACGCTTACCCGAATTCAAGAGCGTCGTATCTACCTTTCCTTCACGAACCACCTCTACGCCATCCATATAATTCTGTTGGTGAAAAATGGGATAATTCACCTGCTGATTTGCATCAACGAGAACAGAAGTTTTCAATTCCGCTTGTTCTCCAATGAGCAAATCCACACGTGAAACCTCTTGTTCCACCATCACTTGAGAATATAATGTTATACTGCTCAGCATCAGCAGCAAACACACACATATTCTATTCATAGTTAACATCTAAAGTTTCAAAAAATAGGTTTATCGATGCCTACTCTTAAACAAGAATTGGAGCGGTTTTACATAGTCTTCGGCAGTGCCTACTGATACATAATCCACTTTGGTCTTTCGGAACAATTTATCCAATGTTTCAACCGAATCGTTCCACCATTTTGCATAAACTGTGCGCATCGTTTTCGAGGAAGTATCCACATAGGATGTGCTACCAGTTTCTGCATCTTGTACCTTCATCAATCCCACATTGGGCAAATCTTTCATGCGTTGGTCATAGACCTTCACCGCCACAACATCGTGCTTATGTGAGGCAATAGACAACTGCTGTTCAAAGTCAGGAGCATCAATAAAGTCAGAAAGCAAAAATCCAATGCAATGGCGACGTTGAACTTGCATGAGGAACTCAAGTCCTACACGAAGATCCGTTTTGTGGCAGGTGGGTTCAAAGTTCAACAATTCGCGAATGAGGTATAGGATGTGCTTCCTTCCTTTCTTAGGGGGTATATATTTCTCTACCTTTTCGGAAAAGAGAATCATCCCTACTTTGTCATTGTTTTGAAGCGCAGAAAAGGCAACCGTAGCAATAATTTCTGTAACCAGTTCACGCTGGGTGCGCACTTCAGAACCAAAATTTAGACTTCCAGAAACGTCAACAAGCATCATCACCGTAAGTTCACGTTCCTCCTCATAAACCTTAATGTGAGGACGACTGGTACGAGCGGTTACATTCCAATCAATGTCGCGCACATCATCACCGACTTGGTATTCGCGAACCTCAGCAAACGACATTCCCCTACCCTTGAAGGCAGAGTGATATTCTCCCGCAAACACATTGTTCGACAGATTGCGAGTCTTTATTTCTATGCGCCTAACGCGCTTGATAATTTCGGAAACCTCCACGATAAAATTACCTACTGATTATACAATCAATATAAAAATGAATGGCACAAGGGAGATGGGTAAAACTAAAAGGCAGTTATTTCAAATTACCTCCCAATTAGTTTTATTTATCTCCCAATTAGTTTTTACCATTAAGGAACAGCTTTTGCGTCAACCGTTGTAGGTTTAGGGCACCTCAATCTTATTTAAGATTTCATCAATAATCGCATCTGAAGTAACATTCTCAGCTTCCGCCTCATAGGTTAATCCAATACGATGACGCAACACGTCATGAGCCACATCTCTCACATCCTCAGGAACAACATAACCACGACGCTTAATGAAGGCACATGCACGCGCTGCTAAAGCCAAATTGATTGACGCACGAGGAGAACCACCAAATGAGATGTAATTCTTCAAGTTGCTCAATCTGTATTGTTCGGGATAACGCGTTGCGAATACAATGTCAGCAATGTATTGCTCGATGCGTTCATCCAAATAAACCTGCTTTACGAGTTCACGTGCTTCTACAATCTTGCGTAAATCTACCACAGGCGCAACTTGTGAGAAACTATCATTCAAATGAGCGCGAATGATTTTCTTTTCTTCTTCCAAAGTGGGGAAATCAATAAGCACCTTTAACATGAAACGGTCTACCTGAGCTTCAGGAAGCGCATACGTACCTTCCTGCTCAATGGGGTTTTGAGTAGCCATCACGAGGAAGGGAGAAGGCAATGCCATCGTCTGTTCCCCAATCGTTACTTGATGTTCTTGCATCGCTTCCAAAAGAGCACTTTGTACCTTCGCTGGCGCACGGTTAATTTCGTCTGCCAATACAAAATTAGCAAACACCGGACCATGCTTTACGGTAAATGATTCAGACTTTTGACTGTACACCTGCGTACCAATCACGTCGGCGGGCAATAAGTCGGGCGTAAACTGAATGCGGCTAAACTTCGCATCAATCAAACTTGAAAGGGTCTTAATCGCAAGCGTTTTTGCAAGTCCAGGAACCCCTTCCAACAAGATGTGGCCATCACTCAAAAGACCAATCAACAGGGAGTTGATAAGATGCTTCTGACCTACGATCGTACGATTCATACCTTCCATAAGGTCGGTAATGAAACCAGTGCGACTCTCTATTAACGCATTTAATTCGCGAATATCAATTTGTTGAGACATGGTAAAGTATATTTTATAATTTTGGAGAATCTACGCATTTGAAATAAGAACGAGGAAGCACACTAAAACTTATCCGCCCTAGTTTCAAGAATAAGGAAGGTATTTGACATTGAAATGCGAATAGGAAGAATCATATCCCATAAAGCATTTATAATAAACAATAACCTCCAATACCACTGATTTGCAAAATTACAATATTCAAACCATCTTCAATCTTAAAAAAATAAAAAATATCACGCGCTTACCCATTTTAATTATGCTTGCTAGCGCGAACAACAATCTTTCTAGGTACTAATTTGAGAAGAGAGGTTTGAAAAACTCATTAGTTAAAACCTCACATTTAGGAAAAACGAACACGGCATCCGTTTTTTTTCAGATATTTTAACCTACCACAAAAATATATACTATCTTTGCAGAACAAATAAAGTTTTACAACATGAAACTGGCACTAATGTCCACTCCCCATTTCTTCGTTGAGGAGCACCACATATTGACTGCTTTATTCGACGAAGGTTTGGAAATGGTTCATCTCAATAAACCCGATTCAGAACCCGTATTTTGCGAGCGTTTGCTTTCGCTTTTACCTAACAACTACCGCAAGTTAATCGTCACTCATGATCATTTTTACTTGCAAAACGAATATGAGTTAAAAGGAATCCACCTTTCAGAAAGGAATCCTAACACTCCTGAACACTACAAAGGAAGTGTAAGTTGCTCATGCGCCACACTTGATGACGTTGCACAGGTGAAGAAGGAAATGGATCACGTACTTTTTGACTGCTCAACGATAGACGTCACAGCAATTCTTAAAGATAGTTCAAAGCGAAAAGTCATCAACAAGAAAGTGTTTGCCACTGGTGGTTTTGATCTTGACGACATTGAACAAATCGCAGATTGCGGTTTTGGAGGCATCGTTCTTCAAAATGCGATATGGGACCGTTTTGACATCCACAACACACAGGATTTCAAGGAAATCATCAATCATTTCAGAAAAATCAAGCGCATTGTTGATTAGTGCAACATCAAACAGATTTTAAGTTACATACCTTATAACTTATATATCTTAACAAGTATTAAACCTCAACAACATACATTTCAGATTATGAATAACTTTTTGGTATTCTCTGGCACAAAGTCACGCTACCTTGCTGAAAAAATCTGTAAGGAGCTCGGTTGTCCTCTTGGCAATCTCGACATCACTTATTTTGCTGATGGAGAGTTTGAAGTATGCTACGAAGAGTCTATCCGCGGTCGCGATGTATTCCTCGTACAGTCTACATTCCCCAATAGCGACAACCTCATGGAATTGTTGCTCATGATTGACGCAGCAAAGCGCGCATCTGCAAAGACCATCTGCGCTGTAGTTCCTTATTTCGGTTGGGCACGCCAAGACCGCAAGAGCAAACCTCGCGTAAGCATCGGTGCAAAGTTGGTTGCAGACATCCTCAGCGTTGCTGGTATCGACCGCCTCATCACTATGGACCTTCATGCCGACCAAGAACAGGGATTCTTTGATGTACCCGTAGATCACCTCTATGGTTCATCTATCATCGCTCCATACCTCCAGAGTTTGAACCTCCCCAACTTGTGTATTGCAACTCCCGACATCGGTGGTTCTAAGCGTGCTGCAGCATACGCTAAATATTTCAATTGCCCTCTCGTACTTTGCAACAAGACACGCAAAAAGGCTAACGAAGTAGACACCATGCAGATTATTGGTGACGTTCAGGGCATGGACGTTGTATTGATTGACGACATCGTTGACACAGCAGGCACTATCACCAAGGCTGCAAATATCATGATTGAAAATGGTGCTACAAGTGTGCGTGCAATTGCAAGTCACTGCATCATGTCTGGTCCTGCAGACCAACGTGTCATGGATAGCGACCTTGTAGAAATGGTATTCACAGACACCATCCCCTACCGTGGCAATTGTCCTAAGGTGAAGCAAATTTCTTGCTCTGCACTCATCGCAGAAGCAATCCGTTGCGTACTTGGAAATAAGAGCATCAGTTCTCAATACCTTATGTAAATTGTAAACTTATCATAGGATTTCTAAAAGTGGGTACATCGCAATGATGCATCCACTTTTTTTGTATAATCGTTCAGCACAAGAAACTTCTACAGTATTTCCCCTTTAACAAGATAATTATATAGGGAATAGAACACTTCAATAATTTCGGAGTTCTAAAAAAATATAAAAACGAAAAAAAATTTTGTCTGTTCCATAATATTGTCTATCTTTGGCGACACCTAACAATCTAATACCAAAAGATGTATCAACTCAAAATTGCGCCAACCATCACCAATCGCGAAGGTGAGGCGCTTGAAAGGTATCTTCAGGACATTGGGAGAGCAGAAATGATTTCGCCCGAAGAAGAAGTAGAACTTTCAATACGGATACAACGAGGCGACCGCCTTGCACTCTCACGTTTGGTAAACGCTAACTTGCGTTTTGTCGTGAGCGTTGCCAAACAATATCAGAGCAAAGGACTCGGACTCATTGACATCATCAACGAGGGGAATGTCGGACTCATCAAAGCAGCGCAACGTTTTGACCCCACACGAGGGTTCAAATTTATTTCCTATGCTGTTTGGTGGATTCGCCAAAGTATCTTGCAAGCAATCTCGGAAAAAAGTCGCCTTGTGCGCCTCCCCAGCAATCAGGAAGGACTGATTAGCAAAATCAAAAAATATCGCAACACCTTCATGCAGACATATCAGCGAGAACCTGATGCCAATGAGATTTCTGCTGCATTGAATATTGAGGAAGAAAAAGTAGCAGTAGCACTTGACACCTCCTTCCGACCAGTAAGCATGGATGCGCCCGTAAGCGAAAACGATGACACGGCAATCATTGACCTCATCACAAACAACGACACGACAACTGACCGCGGATTAGAGGTTGAATCACTAAGCACTCAGTTAGACATTGCGCTCTCTGTGCTCCCTGATCGAGAAAAACAAATCCTAAAAATGTCATTCGGAATAAATCAACCAGAAAGGTCGCTTGATGAAATTTCGCATTACATCGGATTGTCTAAAGAACGTGTGAGACAACTCAAGGAAAAAGCAATTAAAACACTTCAACTTCCACAGTCAAAGAATTTATTAAGAAGTTACATTTAACTACGTGTAAAGGAGAGTAAAGAATAGATGTTCACCACTTTATTAAGGATATCTTCATTCTTTACCCTCTTTTTTGTAACTACAAAATCAAGGTTTGAGATAAAAAACGTAACTTTGCAAATCAAAAGATTCACACAAAAAATCCTAACCATAATGTCTGTAATAAGAACGTCACTCCTAATTGTTTTATTTTCCCTCGCTACAATATGTGCATTAGCACAAAAGAATGTGTACGGATTTGCATACGCCACAAGTTTGAAAGATAGCGTGGTGTACCTCTCTGCCATCCAAACACTTCCCGAGGCACAAATTGGCAAACATGGTTTCTTAAACTATAGAGCCGACTACGGCAATCAGTTTAGCAAATACATTCAGCAATATTTCGCATTGCCATATGTCACTACTGTCATTTACTTTGACACCAACCGCTCTAAATTGGAGAAACGCTATCTTAAAGCAAAACGTAGGGTAAAGTATGATCAGCAAAAGCAAACCGCAGAAATTCCCTATAGCGACTTTAGATTTGAACAGATACAATAAATCTGATTTGAAGGAAACTATTGTAGTTGCTCAAGAAGATTTGAATGAGTAACCATAGGTTTAATAGTACACAAAACTAAAGTCCCCACTTTACCTCCTCACGTACCCCCAACTTAACGAGTATGGACAAACTCAACTTTCGCGTAGCAGACGCTTTCTTCTGCATTGATTTTTTAGATGAAGAGGACGACAGACATTTGTTGCCCTCTTTTCCTGAATTTTACGTCAAGGAAAATCCAGAACCCCCACTCCTATTTACACTCACCGTTGGCAATTCATTGTGTTCATCCATACCTGAGGGAGAAGAATTAGGACAATTTGATTGTGGAGGGGCAAATCACGGCATTTATAAGCGTACAAACGGAGGTTACGAAATCCACATTTCTTCCCCAGAAGGTATTCTCTCATGCATTCTGCAAACAAACGAGAATTTCTCCCAATGCTCAGCACGCCTCTTCGGAAGTGAAAACACAAAAAAGTTTGGTATCAACAATGCCATAATGATTTGCTTCGCTTTCAGCGGTGCCTACCATAATATCCTGCTTATACATGCCTCAGTCCCCATGATTGAAGATAAAGCATACCTCTTTTTAGGAAAAAGCGGAACAGGAAAAAGCACACACTGCAAGCTTTGGCTTAACAACTTTAAGGGCGCCGAACTCCTCAATGATGACAACCCCGCCATACGCATTCACCCCGACGGGAATATATATGTTTACGGAACACCATGGAGTGGCAAAACTCCCTGCTACCGTCCCCTCAGACGACTAATAGGAGGATTCCTTCGATTGGAACAAGCACCCAAAAATGAAATTTCTCGCCTCCACCCCGTCATGGCATTTGCAGAAGTACTCTCCTCATGTTCTACCATGGTTTGGGACAAACCTTCTTATCACCATATATGCAACACTGTAAGCAAAGTGATAGAACGTACTCCCGTGTGGTTCCTCAAAAATCTCCCCAACGCAGAAGCTGCACACATGAGTCATCATGCATTATGCGGTAATTAAGAAAACCAATCAATAGAGTAGTGAACTAAACACAAAAAATACTTTAAGAAAATAAGGTATCCTTTGCTTTCACATTTTCCCCCAATAGTACCTCGTTATGAAGACGATTCAAATTCCCAATGACATTCTCATCCCCAAAATCAAGGAGGTGCTTGACCGTGGAGCAACAGCAACGCTACGAGTGAAGGGATACTCTATGAGATTGTTTCTTGAAAATGAGCGAGACCTCGTCACACTAAAAAAACCTGTTTGCTCCTTACTCAAACCTGGAGATGTCGTATTAGCAGAAGATAAACCACGCCATTATGTATTACACAGAATCATCAAACGAGAAGGAGACAATCTCATCCTCAAGGGAGACGGAAATGTCTATGGCATAGAAAAATGCACCGTTAGCAATGTAATTGGAATTGTCACTCATTTTCACCGCAAGGGACGCAACACTCCCGATGCAGTCACGGGTTGGAAATGGCGCACCTATTCATTTATTTGGTTGGCACTGTCGCCTATAAGAAGATACATTTTAGCGATTTATAGAAGAATCAAGTAATAGGGGCTGAAACTATATACAAAATCAAGTCCACACTTTACGAAACACATTAAAATTATGAAACTTAAATCAGGATTTTCACTCCACGAAGTATGCGGAGAAAAAGTGCTTATCGCAGAAGGCATTGAAAATATCAATTTCTCGAAAATGGTAAATCTCAACGCATCAGCAGCATACATTTGGGAACAAATAGCGTCTAAAGAATTCACCGCCGAAATGCTGGCAAATCTTTTGTGTGAGGAGTACGAAGTTGAATACAACCAAGCACTCAACGATGTCAATCAGCTTATCCTCCAATGGAAAGAACTCGGACTTATTGAAGAATAAACCTCATCAGCATAACACATAGGGCAATGGGTAACTACACATCTGAAGACAGATGAATACAGTTTACCTATTGCCCTATGATAGTTATTACGGGGCATCCATCTCCTATTATTGCTATCCGGTAAAATTTGTCTCTTTATTTTAGAGAACACGAATTTCACGAATAACACGAATCCTTGCGGGGTGTTATCTTTGCTTATCGCATACGAATTGCACGAATACCATCCGGATGGCATTAGTGTTATTCGCCTCTGATTAAGAAATATTCATCCCGCATGGAGATTCGTGTTATTCGTGAAATTCGTGTTCTCTTAAACATAGAAATTCTCGTTTTTTTCGG
>JBGVPF010000023.1:0-3336 GCA_045126825.1 Alloprevotella sp. | reverse complement strand
GTGGGATATTCGTTTGGCATGTAGGGACGCACGGTTCGTGCGTCCGCATTAATGGGGATTTTCCGCGAGTGCCCAATCGTAACCTCGTATATATTAAGGACGCACGAGCCGTGCGTCCCTACAGGTCAAGTGAATTTCCCGCATGGTTCACTACTACCTACTACTTACTACCTACTACTTCGTTCCCCTCCGCAAACTCGTCTACTAAAAACTTTTATTACTTCTATATAACAAACGCTTATTTCAGGAGAGAAAACTCTATTGATTAATAATTTGTCTCACGCAGAAATATAGGATCTGACCAAATAAATCTGCAAGTTTTTTTGCTTATTTTGAAAAATCTGTAGGCGCGATTGAATTTTGTCTTTTGGTGAGGGGTTGTGTTTTTGTGAAACCCCATCCCCAAAAGACAACCTTCAATCTCGAGCGCAAAAACAATATGGAAGGCTGCGCATCGAAATATCGTTATAGTACTTTAAAAGTTAAATCAAGTGGTCTGCCTTTTTAACGAAAGGTGTTCCTCGTTTAATAACAGCAAACATCCTTAATAGAAGTTTGAATTTTATAGCATTGGCAACAACTCCATAAGATTTTCCTTCAGCGATTTTTCGTTCGTAATATTTTTGGATTTCCTTATCGTGGTTTATGCAAGTTCTCACAGCTCCGGTTAAATCTGCTTTTAACATTTTAGCACCAGGTTCAACATGAGTTTTTCCCCTAACGCTTGTCCCTGATGTGTGTTCGAACGGCGCTACTCCAATATAACTGGCATATTGCCTAGCATTGTCAAACATCTTAAAATTATGCGTAGCTACGATTGTGTTGACTGCATTTACAATACCTATACCACTGATGGTTAGTAATAGTTGGTAGTTATTCTTGAGTTCTGCATCAGAACCTATGGTTTGCGCCATTTCTTTTTCAATGTCCTGCACTTGGGTTTCAAGAAACTCTAATAGTTCTTTCGTTCGTTTGATAGTCCCAGGACTTGATGAATGACTTCCAACCTCCTTAAGTTGTGCCTTACAACGGGCAATCTCGACAACAAGACTCTTTCTTTCAGCCATTAATGCTTTCAACTTGCGTATGTTGTTAGTTGCTAATTGGGAGAGTTTAATATCCTCACGATGCAGGTATGCGTAACTAGCAATTCTGTAAGCGTCAACCTTATCGTTCTTACCATGAGTAAGTCCAAACGAACGCTTAAGATGAAGTGGACTTTGAACGGAATACGAAACCTCTTGCTGCTCTAGGAATAGGCATAAATCATAGGTGTAATGTCCTGTGGCCTCCATGCAGAAAAGAGCGTTTGTGAGTGAAACTCCGCATTTACGTAACCACCGTTTCATCTCCTTGAATCCGTCAGGCGAATTAGAGAATTTTTCACAAACTGAAGCCTTGCTAGCTTTCTCCTTTTTGTAAATTGCAACATCAATCGTCTTTTTCGAGATGTCAACACCAATGTAAAAATCTTTTTGCATAACTTTGCAAATGTTTAATTGATTGGTTAACCAGGAGTTGAACTAACTACATCCTTTATTAGATCTTAGAATCTACAAATATAGTTGGCTCTTCCGTTCAACGGAAAGGAAGAGAGGACTGTTTCTGCGTATAGTTCTATAACTAGACTGCGCACTAGTTCACCTCTCTCCTTTGGTTAACTTTTTTTACAAAGATAAGCACTTAATCGCTTATTTTTTTCATTTGCAAATCTAAAGGACTGCGCAGACTTTCACAGAAGCGCACACACTTTGTTTGTGCTTGCCATCCGGATGGTAGTGCAAGCGTAGCGTGCGCATCTGCGTATTTCTCGCTTATTTACGTAATGCTTTACCGAGGATCTGCGAAAGTCTGCGGAGTCTGCGTGAGTAACATAAAACAAACTCCATTGTGGGCGCCAGATTACCTCGGAAGCTTCACCGTGAAGCAGGTGTCTGCCCCCGTTACCGACTGCGCCGTAATCGTGCCGCCATGGTTGTTCACCATTTGCTTACACAGGGCGAGTCCAATGCCTTGTCCGCCCTGTTTGGTGGTGAAGAAGGGCGTGAACAGGTGTTGCAAGGCTTCGGGGGCAAAACCTGCGCCGTTGTCCGTCACGCGGAATTGTATATGTCGCCCATTGGGGGTGAACTCTGCGGTGAGGGAGACCTTCGTAGCGCCCGACTCTGCGGCATTCTTCAGCAAGTTGATGAGCACCTGCTCCATCTGTGTGCGGTCGATCGTGATGCGCACGTCGCCACAATTATTTGTAATCTCAAACAGAGGTTGAGGAGCGAAATCCATACGCTGTACGAGCTGGCGCAGGTCGGTCAGCAGGTGTTCCAAATCTACCTCCGTGAGCACGGGAAGCGGCACGCCCGACAGTTTGCGGTAGTTATTCACGAACGTCAGCAACCCCTCCGCGCGGCGGTGGATGGCTTCGAGCGCCATTCGGGTTTCGCTCGTCGTGAGGTCGGCATCCGTGGTGAGACTTTCCGAGAGCGTTTGCGACAACGAAATGATGGGCGACAGCGAGTTCATGATTTCATGATTCATCACGCGCACCAAGTGTTGCTGTGCCTCAATTTCGCTCTGCTGCACTACGGTTTCGATGTGGTCAAGGGCGTAAAGGTGGTAAGCAAATCCCTTACTGAAAAAGAGGGTACGCACGGCGGAATACTTCTGTGCCTCCCCGCGCTCATTGGTAAACGCAAGGAGTTGCGCAGTGCCCTTACGCAGCGCCTTGAGTCGGGCGGGGAAGTCAGGATGCAAGGCTGCCAACTGATTCAAATGCGGAATGCGAAAACCGCAAAGGCCATTCACCGCTGTAGCATTCATCCATTTCACAGCACCCGTTTCATCCGTAGCAATAAGCATAGAAGGTACCGTGCTGAGCAGTGCTTCAAAGAATTGCACTTGCCTTTCATGCTGATGTTCTTCCTCACGAAGCAGGTTCACTAGAGCATTGATTTCTTCAGCAAGGCGACGCTCCTCGCCCCGAAGTGATTTCAGCGAATATTGCAAACTGAAATCCTTCGACCGAAGCGACTCCAACATTTGTCGCAGACGTCCAAGACTGCGGTTGTGAAAGATATTTTGAAAAAGGGAAAGCATGGGGGGAAAGGAGAAAGGGGGAAAGGAGAAAGGAGAAATGAGAAAGGAGAAATGAGAAATGAGAAAGGAGAAATGAGAAAGTGCCATGCGGAGTAAAGTCCCGTCCGGACGGCGCTCTCCCCCTGTTTATAGGGGGAGGGGACCAGCTCTGCTGGTGAGGGGGTGCGATTATAAGTGAGGAGTGAGGAGTATGCCATGCGGTGCATTTTTGCACCCCCTCACCACTTCGTGGTCCCCTCCCCC
>JBGVPF010000022.1:0-20267 GCA_045126825.1 Alloprevotella sp. | reverse complement strand
GAGGGTGTGTCGAAATGCAAAATTTCGGCACACCCTCTTGAGTTGTGTAAGAGTGAGTAAAATGCAAGGCGCTGAAATTGAGGATGACGGGAGTGTACTGAAGTACATGACCAAGTCCGAAATTGAGGAGCAACGCAGCAGTTTGCTCATTATGACACAACGTCATAATTTTGGCAATAATATAATTGACGCCCCGAGTTCATTTTTTTAGGTAATAATATAGCAGTTACTTGCGTGACCTTTGGTTGACCCAAATATAGTTAAAAAAAACTTACGTCAGAGGATTTAACCATCCGTAATGCCCCCGTAGGAGGGCATTACGAGTATGGCGGAGTGAATTTCCACCTGACAATGGTGGACTAATTGCTTTACCCTTCGGTCAGCGACCGTTGGTTTAGGGGAATCATGCAACCTGTGGGGCTTATACTACTCGAACAATATTATATTCATAGAGTTAGAGGCGTTTACCGGACAGAAAAAAATAGTGAGGAGTCCATGCGGAATAATAGTCCGGACGGCGCTCTCCCCCTGTTTATAGGGGGAGGGGACCAGCTCTGCTGGTGAGGGGGTGCGAAAAATGCACCGCATGGCAACTACTCACTACTCACTTCTAACTACTCACTGTTTCTGCACCCCCTCACCGCAAAGCGGTCCCCTCCCCCTATAAACAGGGGGAGAGCGCCGTCCGGAGTATCACCTCCGCTTATTGGTCTTTCAGGCCGTTACTTCTCAAAAACTTTACCGGACACCAATAATAAATGTAGATAATAACATCATTTAGCACACACTTATCATTTGCTCCGTCATGAAAAACGTGAAAGGTTCATTTTGTAAAAACTTTTCCAAAATAGAGAAAATAATAGTAGAAAAATTTGGTAAATTAAAATGTTATTTTCTGCCAAAATATTATTCCGAAATTCTTTTTTTCTTCTAAAACATTCCTGTATTTTTGCATCCGTTAACAGGGATGCTGTATAATAGGAAGCAACTTTTTTACCGTTGCTGAAAATTTTCGCAAATCCATTAAGTTGCTATTTCACAACTTGTTAGTTAAGTGTAAGCAGTCCGTTGTTGGCAGAAGGTGATCTCTTGAATCCCCTACATTCTTCCCTTGCTCGTCCTCCTTGCAACTTGTTCACTTTTTGCTTGGATAGGATGTCTCAAATAGCTCATTAATAAATAATAATAGTTACACAAAAGGTAAAATTTTAATTTGGAAATTTGTAATAGAATTTTCCAAAAAAGTTTTTCCTCCTTGCCTCCCTAAACTTATGTCTACGGAAAACTTTATCATTACGAAGCGCGATGGATCGCAGGAGTCCTTCTCGCTCGAAAAGATTAAGAGCGCCATTCTTAAGGCGTTCTCAAATGTGAGCGAGCACATTTCAGCTGAGCAACTTGGCAAAATTGTAGATCACCTCATGTTCTGCAACGGTATGAGCGTTGAAGACATCCAGAATCAGGTGGAAGTAGCCCTTATGGCAGAGCGTCACTTCAAGGCTGCCAAGGCATTTATGCTTTACCGTCAGCGCCACATGGAAGACCGCGAAACGGCCGATAAACTTCGCTTCCTTATGGACTATTGCGACTCTGCAAATGCCGCAACAGGTTCGAAGTACGATGCCAATGCGAATGTTGAAAACAAAAACATCGCTACGCTCATCAGCGAACTCCCCAAGCAGGGTTTCATTCGCCTCAACCGCCGTTTGCTTTGCGACCGCATCAAGGAAATGTATGGTAAGGAAGTGGCAGACCGCTACATCTATCTTCTGAAGAATCACTATATCTATAAGAACGACGAGACGAGTCTCGCCAACTACTGCGCGTCTATCACCATGTACCCCTGGTTGCTCAACGGTACAAAGACCGTGGGCGGTAACTCTACGGCTCCCAGCAACCTCAAGAGTTTCTGTGGCGGTTTTGTAAACATGGTGTTCATCGTGTCAAGTATGCTTTCTGGTGCTTGTGCTACGCCCGAGTTCATCATGTACATGAACTACTTCCTTGAAAAGGAATATGGTGAGGATTACTTCCGCCGTGCACAAGAACAGGCAGACAATTCTTTGCGTAAGCGCACGATTGATAAGGTGATTACCGACTGCTTCGAACAAATCGTATACTCTATCAACCAGCCTACGGGTGCACGCAACTTCCAGAGCGTCTTCTGGAACATCTCTTACTACGATAAGTACTACTTCGAAAGCATCTTCGGTAACTTCTACTTCCCCGATGGTTCACAGCCTAACTGGGATGGTGTGAGTTGGTTGCAGCAGCGCTTTATGGAATGGTTCAATCAGGAACGCACAAAGACGGTGCTCACCTTCCCCGTTGAAACGATGGCGCTCCTCACTGAAAATGGTGATGTGAAGGACACAGAATATGCTGAAATCACGGCACGCATGTATGCCAAGGGTCACTCATTCTTTACTTACATGAGCGACAATGCCGACTCACTCGCTTCATGCTGCCGCTTGCGCAATGAAATTCAGGACAACGGTTTCTCTTACACCCTCGGTGCGGGCGGTGTGAGCACGGGTTCAAAGTCTGTACTTACCATCAACCTCAACCGTTGTGTGCAGCAGGCTACACGCGAAGGTCGTCCCTATGTGGAGTTCCTCAACGAAGTCGTAGACCTCGTGCACAAGGTGCAGATGGCGTACAATGAAAACCTCAAGCACCTCCTTAACAAGGGTATGCTTCCCCTCTTCGATGCTGGTTATATTAACATCAAGCGCCAGTACCTCACCATCGGTGTAAACGGTATGGTGGAAGCAGCAGAAAGTCTTGGTCTTACCATCTCTGACAACGATGAATACGCAACATTTGTTGAAAATATCCTTTCGCTCATTGAGAAGTACAACAAGCAGTACCGCTCAAAGGACGTACTCTTCAACTGCGAAATGATTCCTGCTGAAAACGTGGGTGTTAAGCATGCGCGCTGGGACCGCGAAGACGGTTACTATGTACCCCGTGAATGTTACAACTCTTACTTCTACGTGGTGGAAGACCCCAACACGGACGTTATTGAAAAGTTCCGCCTCCACGGACGCAAGTACATTGAGCACCTCACAGGTGGTTCTGCCCTTCACCTCAACCTCGACGAGCATCTTACCGAAGCGCAATACCGCCAGCTCCTCCGCATTGCGTCAAAGGAAGGATGTAACTACTTCACGTTCAACATCCCCAACACGCTCTGTAAGGACTGTGGCAAAATCGACAAGCGCTACCTCAAGGAATGTCCCCACTGCGGTTCTAAGAATGTGGACTACCTCACACGCATCATCGGTTACCTCAAGCGCGTAAGCAACTTCTCACTCGACCGCCAAAAGGAAGCATCACGCCGCTATTATGGTAAATTGGCACAAGCATAAAAAAGTCACGCCCTCATTGTGGGGCGTGATTTTTTTGGTCGTAAAAAAATGAAGGAGAACATAACATAATATTGCTTCTATATAACAAACGCTTGTTTCAGGGGAGAAAACTCTATTGATTGATAATTTGTCTCACGCAGACTGCGCAAAGGGCGCGGAAATTTATTTGCACACGGAATTTCACAGAATAATATGCTCCACGTATTTACACGTATCTACACGGAACATCTCTCACGCAAAGGCGCAAAGTTTCGCAAAGCGTCTGCGTTGTTCTGCGTTGTCTGCGTGCAATAATTTTCACACAGAACTGAAAGTCGCTGTCCGAACTTGTGAGGGGAAAGCAATCCACGGAAGACACAGAAAATCTCCACGTATTTGCGCGTATCTACTCGTATTTTTTTTGAGCCACGAATGGGCACGAACCGAAGGTCGCGCTAGTCAATTTTCACTAATGCCGTGCGGAGCTGTATCAGTGAGTAGTTAGTAGTGAGTAATGCCATGCGGGACTGAAAGCAAGTAGAAGGTAGTAGGTAGTAGTGAACCATACGGCGTGGAATTGTTTCACGGCGCAGACTTTCGCAGAACAACATGCGAAGCAAAGTTTCTGTGTATTTCTGTGCTTTCCGTGTGAAAATTTTATTTTGACATAAGAACAAAAGTACAAATAGCTCTGCGTCCCTTTGCGCCTTTGCGTGAGAATTTTTCCGTGTAGATACGTGTAAATCCGTGGAGCCAATTCTGTGTATTCCGTGGGTTCTGTGTGAGAATAAAATATGTTCTTTTGTTATATAGAAGCAATAGTTTTATTTAGCTGGTAATACTCCAAAAATGTAAAAGAAAAATCCGAGTTGAGCAAAGATTTATTGTTCAACTCGGATTTTACACGAATACGTTTAACACCCCTTTCCGTCCAAACTACATGCTGCTCCTGTGGGAACATCATCGGTTGTAGCATCAAGTACGGGGGGATTCTTCAAGCGGTTTAAAGAAAATACTATGTCACCATCCTCCTGCACAAAGCAGGGGATGCCAATCGTGCCACGCTCTTTCACGCGGTCAAAGGCGGGGTGCGTGTCGCGAAGGCGCAGAAATTCCTTCAGGTTGAGTGGACTCTCGCCGATGTCTATGAGCGTGAAGCGCGCATCGGTCTTTGCTATTTCTTTGATTTGGGTGCAGTCGGGACATCCCGACATAACGTAAACTTTCATAGGGAAAAACGTCTCCCATTCCCTCCTGAAGGAGGGATAACGGGAATTTAATAGTTGGTAATTCTGATGTGCGGATCAATTTTACTAAACCGTATTCTTGATCTTCTTTTCTAAATTCAAAGGTAATAATATAGCAGATGTCCACAAATAATCCTTACACCAAAGATGTTATGCTCTTATTATTGTAGCCACTAATGGGCACTAATTTTCACTAATGCCTTGCGGAGCATTTAAGACCGGATGGATATTGACTTACGCGACCTTCGGTTAGTGAAAATTGACTAGCGCGACCTTCGGTTCGTGTTCATTAGTGGCTCGAAATAAAACAAACGAGTTTTCATGGGCAGCACCTATATCATTTCCTTTTGCTTTTCTTACTCTTATTCTTCTTGCCCTTCGGCGCAAACACGTTGGGCGCAGGGGTAGAGAAGACGTCAACATCCTCGCCCACGAGGGAGAAGTCGAGAATCTTGCGCTCAAGGTTGGCACGCTCTACGCGGATGCGCACCTTGTCGCCAAGGGCATAGACGCGGCGGGTGCGGCGTCCGACCAGGCAGTAATTACGTTCGTCAAATTCGTAATAGTCGCCCGTCAAGTCGCGCAAGGGCACCATGCCTTCGCAATTATTTTCGTCCAATTCTACGTAGATACCGAACTCCGTTACACCCGAAATCTTACCGTCAAATTCCTGTCCGAGGCGGGCGCTCATAAATTCCACCTGCTTGTACTTAATAGAGGAACGTTCGGCAGCAGCAGCCAGTTGTTCCATTTGCGAGCAGTGTTCGCAAAGGTTTTCATACTTCGTCTGGCTCACGCTTCTACCTCCCTCTTCATAGCGCGTGAGGAGGCGGTGAACAAGTGTGTCGGGGTAGCGACGGATGGGCGAAGTGAAGTGCGTGTAGTGCTGGAACATGAGGCCGTAGTGCCCAATGTTGTGCGTAGAGTACTTTGCCTTCATCATTGCGCGGAGTGCCACGAGTTCAACAACGCCTTCTTCCTTCTTACCCTTGACATCGTCGAGCAACTTGTTGATGCTCATCGAAACATCCTTCTTTGAGCCCTCCGTACGAAGGCGATAGCCGAATTTCGCAATGAAACTCTGGAGTTTTTCTAACTTTTCGGGGTCAGGAACGTCGTGAATGCGGTAGGGGAGCACCTTGGGCGTCTTGCCCTTTGGCACAAGAGCGATGCTTTCAGCCACCGAGCGGTTTGCAAGCAGCATGAATTCTTCCACGAGTTTGTTGGCGTCCTTCGCAATCTTGATGTACGTACTGATGGGCGTGCCCTTTTCGTCAATTTCAAAGCGCACTTCGGGACGGTCAAAGCCTATCGCACCATTCTTAAAGCGCTTGGCGCGCAGTTGCTTGGCAAGGCGGTTGAGCACAAGGAGTTCGCGGGCATATTCACCCACAGGATTTTCAAACGAACCCGTAATTTCGGGATGTTCACCAGGAAGGTTGTAATCTTGTTCAGAAGCCTCGCCGTTTTGTTCAAAGATCTGTTGCACTTCCTCGTAGGCAAAGCGTCGGTCGGAACGAATCACGGTGTGGGCAAGGCGCCATTTCAGCACGTCGCCCTTTTCATTCATGCGGAAGATGGCTGAATACGTCAATTTGTCCTCGTCGGGGCGGAGCGAGCAGATGAAATTACAGAGCCTTTCAGGCAGCATGGGGATGGTGCGGTCAACGAGATACACACTTGTCGCACGCTTTTCTGCCTCACGGTCGATAATGTCGCCCTCCTTCACATAATGCGACACGTCGGCGATATGTACGCCCACTTCCCACTCACCCTTTTCGAGCGGACGGATAGAAATGGCGTCGTCAAAGTCTTTGGCGTCCTTCGGGTCGATGGTTACGGTCAAGACATCGCGCATATCGAGGCGGCGTGCCACTTCTTCGGGCGTGATTCCGGGTTCTATTTTCTCGGCAGCGCGTTCTACGTTGGCGGGATACTTGTAGGGCAACCCGTATTCGGCAAGGATGGCGTGCATTTCGGCATTGTTTTCGCCCTGCTTACCAAGGATGTCAATCACCTTCCCTACGGGACTCTTCGAATCCTCGGGCCACTCCACAATCTGCACCAAAGCCTTGTCCCCTGTCTTACCGCCCTTGAGCGCCGTCTTGGGAATAAAAATATCGGTCGCCAAAGAGCGGCTTTCGGTAATGAGGAAGGCGTAATTCTTTTCCACCTGAAGTTGACCGACAAAGGTATCCTTCACGCGTTCCACAATCTCCGTTACTTGCGCCTCACGAGTATGCCCATGTCGGCGGGCAAGCATGGTCACTCTTACCCTGTCGCCATCAAGGGCATGCATGGCATTTCGCTCGCACACGAGGATGTCCTTTCCACCATCGTCGGGCACGAAAATATTGTGCCCATTGCGCTTACGGCGGAAGGTTCCTACCATATCGTTGCTGCGGTGTACACGGCGGTACACCCCTTCTGCGGCACGCGCAAGGTAATCGTCTAACACGAGGTCGTCAATCACGTCCATCACCAGCATCTTGGCACCGTGCGTCTTGGCTTGCAGGTGGCGGAAGATGTGCTTTATATCTAAATCCTTGGCAGGATTCATTTCAAACAGTGTAAGAAGACCACCATGAATCTCCGTCTTTGAAAGGCGCGGTGCCTTTTCTTTATTCTTGTTCTTTGCCATGGTAAGTGAGGTTTTTAGTAAACGAGTAGATGAGGTACGAGTGGACGAGAAAGTTACCGAGATCAACGATTATACATTCCGTACGGTAGTTGTACTCTGTACTCTTTCAGTTGTACTCTGTACTCTCAAACGGTTTATACAAGCAAAAGTAAAGATATTTTTTCCAAGTCATGGCGGGTTTACTTATTTTATGACGAAATAAACCACTTTTTCTTCCTAAATTTGCGCTGTATGAGGATTCAGAAGTGCATAATAGTGGCCATTATGTGGTGTTGCGGTATCGTTCTTGCCGCAGCCCAGGTTACTGTGCGCGTAGATTCTGTGGAGTATAATGGCGATACAATTCCTCATGTCACCTTCCCCACACTGCATAAGTTTCCGCCTAAACAGCACAAGAATAATCGTGCCAAGCAACAATATGACCGCTTGGTGCGCAACGTGAAGCGCGTTTATCCCTTGGCGAAGATGGTGCGCCAAACCATTCTTGAGACCTACGAGGTGTTGCAATATTTCCCCGAAAGCGAGCGCGAGGCACATCTGAAGCGTGTGGAGAAAGGACTTATCGAACAATACGGCAAGCAATTCAAGAAGTTGAGTCGCACACAAGGTCGCTTGCTCGTCAAACTCGTCGACCGCGAATGTAACAATACCGGTTATGCCATCACCAAGGCGTTTCTGGGACACGCCCGTGCGAATCTCTATCAAGGCATCGCCTTGCTCTTCGGCAACAGCCTCAATAAACATTACGATCCCGAAGGCGAGGATAAGGAAGTGGAACGTATTGTATTGCAAATTGAAAGTGGGCAGTTGTGAGAAGTAAGCCCCTCCAACCTAAAGTCCCCTCCAACCTCCCCCTAAAGGGTGAGGCTTGTCTCGGGGTTTAGTTGACGAGTAGACAAGAAGGTCACCGAGATAAACGAGCGGAATGCCATTTGAAAGGTACGGATGCTCGGCTCGTGCGTCCTCATCAATAGAATTTTTCGAGTATCCAATCGTGACCTCGTATGTATTTAGGACGCACGCACCGTGCGTCCATACCACTCAAGCGAATGTTCCGCACGGCAGTTGTCCTCTGTACTCTGTTCTCTAAAAAAACATGTTCCAAAATCTCATTCAAACGCTCACCCCTTTGCACGGTGCTTCAGAGGCGCGTGCTATTGTTTATGCCCTGCTCGAGGATGTCTTCGGGTTGAGCAAGACGGACGTGCTCTTGGGCAGGTTTGAGGGACTTTCAGTGGAAGAGAAAGCGCGATTCACAGCATGTGCTACACGCTTGAGCAAGGGAGAACCCCTGCAATACGTAGTAGGCGAAGCGCCTTTCGGGAATTTGCGCTTTGAGGTGACGCCCGCCACGCTTATTCCGCGTCCCGAAACGCTGGAACTCGTGGAGTGGATTGCTGCGGAGGAAAAACATCGCACCTCTTTACGCCTTTTAGATATTGGAACCGGAACGGGTTGTATTGCCATATCCATTGCTACGATGCTTCCCCAAGCGAATGTTTCGGCGTGGGACATTTCGGTTGAGGCGCTGACTGTAGCAGAGCGGAATGCCCAGCGCAACGGGGTGAAGGTGGACTTTAAGCAGGTGGATGTGCTTGCGGTGAAGGAAGCGGAGACTTATGATTGCATCGTGAGCAATCCGCCCTATATCTGCGAGGCGGAAAAGGCGGAGATGACCGATTCCGTACTGCTTCACGAACCTCACACGGCACTCTTCGTGCCTAACAACGACCCCCTGCGCTTCTACCGCGCCATCGCTCAACTTGCCTTAAGCAGTCTTTCACCTGGAGGGGCACTTTATTTTGAAATCAACCGCGCATATGGAGCAGAAACCTGCAACATGCTCCGAGAGTTGGGATTTGTGGACGTGGAACTCCGTCAGGATTTTTACGGCAACGACAGAATGGTGCGGGCTTTAAAAGCGCAAGGATGAAACCTCACAATTAAGGTTTAAGGTTATAAGGAGAAAAACCATACGGGGATATTCTCTTGACCTGTAGGGTAGGGTGTTTAAATCGCACTCTGGAAGAGTGCCCCAGCACCTACATATCTTGTTGCTCGGGCACCCCTCCAGGGTGCGATACTTGTGTGCTCCTCACCGGGGGTACTCGCCTCGCTCGCACGCCCCGGTTACTGAACGGAGACACCTTCGGCGTCTTTCCCATCCGGATTTAGTAGATTTTCAATACCAAAGACACCTCAAAACGGTCTCATTTATTTTTACAATTTTGAACACCCTCCTTCAGGGCGCTCTAGTTACATTTTGATCGTATGCGTTTCGGTTGGATGAGTTTTAACACGGCCGCTCGGTTTGAGTGGTATGCGTTTCGGTGTGCTGTCCAGTGTCTCTACGGTCCAACTCCTTAAAGTCAGTGTAATCGAAATACTTTTCTTCACCACAGATGTTGCATTTGTGGGTGTGCTTTTCTTCCGTAATCAAGTAATAAATTTCGTAGTCGTCGTACAATTTTGTGGTCGTGGTTTCGACGTGCAATTTATGGTCATGGTCAAAGATGCGGGTGCTACCATCATTGTAGGTGTACTTCGTCGTGGTCCAAGTCTTCCACTTCTTTTCCGACTTCGCCAGCGTATCCCGAACCGTGGCATACTTACGCCAGTCCTTATATTGACGCACAATTTCCTTGCCTTTATAGTCGTAGGTATCTAAACTACCGCACACGTAGCAACGATGTTCGAATATCTTAAACACCATGAAGTAGGTCTTGTAGGCAACGTACAGCAAGATGAGCACGAAGAAGTCCATCATTCCCCATGCAATCATCATGCCCACCCAAAGGTAGGTAGAAATGAGGGTGACGAGCAGCAGGATGAGCATCATCTTTGTGTTGCCAATTCCTCGGAACACCTCGCGCTTGTGGAGGAGCGCTCCGATGAGCAGGGTGGGAATCACCGAGGGCAGATACAACCAGAGCAAGCAGGGGAGCAGTATGAGTATTCCTAGAAGGAATATCACTGATTTATCTTTCCAAGACTTGCCCACTTCGTCGGTGTACATCCACGAAAATTCGTGGAACATCGAGCCTTCTATAACCATCCCCACAAAGGGATTGTCCATAATGAAGCGCAGACCTGGGTAACTCCTGACTAACCAAGAAGAGTTAGAGGAGACGCGGTCAAGTGTGTATGAAATAGCCTTACCGGTAATATCGTAAGTCACAATGGGTTTGTAGCGCTTGCCCGTCTTAAAGTCTGTAACTCTAATGGGATATACGGCGCACATTAGTCCGTCTTTCACCGCCACAGAGACAGCAGGGCGAAACTTGCTGTCGTTTTCCTCAAACGTGTTGCCGAGGTAGCGCTTCTCAAACTTCTGGAGCGACAGATAGACATTCGAATTATTGGTCATTACGTTCTCAAGGAAAGCCTCGGGAAGCAGAGGACGGATTTCATCAAACTCCAATTCTTCCACCTTACCATCGGGAAAGGCGCAGGCATATTTGGGAAAATGAACATCGTCCGTCACACCTTTCACCACCACGGTGTCAAGCGTACCAGTTTCCTTATTGTCTGCCACAATGGGGTAGTTGGTATCAATCACACGCAAGAAGCCACGTACCCCCGTAGCGGTTTCCACCCAAAGGGAGGGGTGCACGCGCGTTGAGGTGGAGGGACTGTAACCATACACCTTCAGCGTTTCGCCAGCCCTTACGCGCGTTGTAACAGTATCGGTGTCAAATTCAGAATAGATGGTGAAGTCCTTTTCTACAACATAAGTGGCAGGAGCGTCGGGCAAATCATTCTTGACAAACGGAATGGGGGCAAGCACCAATAGTAGTGCGACGCCCAGCAGGATGCTACACTTGAGCAGGTGTGCTGTCGTCTCGCTGATGTTGGGAAATAGTTTTTTCATGGGGGTGTATAGTTAAGGGTAAATACTCAAGGTATGGGGGTGAAGTAGTTACGCCTCCACCAGTTCAAAGGTCATGCTCACGTCCTGCTTCGGGCGGTCGCCGCGAAGCGTTTCGCAGGCCTGTATGCGTTCTACGACGTCGAGTCCCTCGGTTACTTCGCCGAACACGGTATATTGCCCGTCAAGGAAGGGTGTGCCGCCGAGTGTGGTGTAAGCCTCACATTGTTGGGGCGTGAATTTAGGTTCTCCCAGTTCCTTGCAGCGCTGCTTGCTCAACGCAATGAGTTCTTCCTGCAGGGCGAGGAGTCCGTCGCGGTCGCGATTGCGGCGGAGGGTCATAATGGCGTCACGATGTTCTGCCGTGATGGCGTTAAACGCCGCCTGCTGTTGCTGCATGGCCATCTGCTTTTCAAGTTGCTTCAATTCCTGTTCCTTGTACACCTTGCCCCATACGATGTAGAACTGACTGCCGCTACTCTCGCGCTGGGGATTCATGTCGTCGCCCAAGCGAGCTGCGCTCAATGCTCCGCGTTTGTGGAAAAGGGTGGGGAACTGAATTTCGGCAGGGATGGTATAACCCGGTCCGCCTGTACCCAACATTTTTCCGGCGGGCGCACCAATGCTGTCGGGGTCGCCGCCCTGAATCATAAAGTCTTTGATAACGCGGTGGAAGAGCGTGCCGTTAAGCGTGCCTTCCTTTACCAATTTTATAAAGTTATCGCGATGAAGGGGTGTTTCGTCGTAAAGGCGCACAGTAATAGTGCCTTCGGTAGTGATGATTCTAATTTGTGTAGACATAGGGGTTGAGAGGGTTTGTAAGGTTATAAGGTTTGAGGTTATGAGGTTGTGAGGTTGTGAGGTTATGAGGATTCTATGGTCTCTCAAGTCGATCCGCATGGCAGTTGTACTCTGTACTCTGTACTCTGTACTCTGTCAGTTGTACTCTGACAAATATACGCATTTCCCTAATAATCACATGTGATTGTGGTAAAAAATCTTAAAATAGCGCCTACTTCAAAATAAAGTTGTACTTTTGCCCCCGACTATTTTTTGAACACATATATTTAAATAAACACATAATGGAAAAATTAAGTTACGCTTTGGGTATGATTATCGGTCATAACCTCAAAGGAATGAACATTGAAGGACTTAACACTCAAGAATTTTCTGCAGGTGTAGCCGCTGTGCTCGCTGGCGAAAAGACTACACTCACTGATATCGAGGCGCAGACACTCGTTCAGAAGTACATGCAGGAAAAGGAAGCTGAAGCAAGCAAGGCTGCGCGTGCTGAAGGCGAAGCATTCTTGTCTGAAAATGCAAAGAAGGACGATGTGGTTGTGCTCCCCAGCGGTTTGCAGTACACCGTGCTCACAGAAGGTGCTGGTAAGAAGCCTTCTGCTACCGATCAGGTGAAGTGCCACTACGAAGGTCGCCTCATCTCTGGTGAAGTTTTTGACAGCAGCTATCGCCGTGGCGAACCCGCTGTGTTCCCCCTCAACGGCGTTATCGCGGGTTGGACAGAAGGTGTTCAGCTCATGGGCGAAGGCGCAAAGTTCCGTTTCTTCATTCCCTATAACCTCGCTTATGGCGAACGTGGTGCGGGTCAGAGCATTCCTCCCTACGCAGCACTCATTTTTGACGTAGAACTTATCGAAGTACTTTAATTGATAAGGTTATAAGGTTATGAGGTCGCTTCGCTTTTAGGTTATAAGAACCTTGCGGAGTGGGAGCAATCTCAACACTTCAGTTATTTAAGGCTACATCCTAACCTTGCGGACCGGATGGTTCCTTAAAACCTCACAACCTTACAACCTTACAACCTCAAACCTCTAAACCTCAAACCTCTAAACCTCATAACCTCAACAGATATGAAAAAGATTCTCCTTATGGCTGCTGTTGCAGCTGGTGCGCTCTTCACAGCGTGTGACAAAAAGGGCAACGTAGAAATTAAGACTGACGTTGACACTATTGCTTACGAACTCGGTATGGCTGCTTCTCCTGCCGATATGCTTTCTGGCTACCTCGTGCGTATGGGTTGCGACTCTGCAGCTGTAGACCAGTACCTCAAGGGTTTTGTAGATGGTCTTAAGAATGAAAGCGATCCCAAGCAGAAGGCTTACGAATTGGGTAAGCAGCATGGTATGCAGACAAAGGACCAGATGATTGCTAACGTATCGGAACAGATCTTCGGTGAAGAATCTGAAGAAACGTTGAATGTAGACCTCTTCCTCGCAGGTTTCATGGATGTCATCAATGGCGAAACAAAACTCTACGTTGACTCTCTCCAGGTTACACAGCAGATGGCGCAGATGGAACTCCAGAAGCGTGTACAGGACAAGATGAACGAACGCGCACGCATTGAGTTTGAACCCAACCTCAAGGCTGGTGAAGAATTCCTCGTTGCAAAGGCAAAGGAAGAAGGCGTAGTGGCTTTGTCAAACGGTGTGCTCTACAAGGTAATCAAGGAAGGTAAGAAGAACGGTAAGAAGCCTGCGCTCACTGACAAGATTAAGGTGGCATACAAGGGTATGACTATCGATGGCGAAGAATTCGACAGCAGCGAAGGTGTAGAATTCCCCCTCTCTGCTATGATTGAAGGTTGGAAGATTGCTATCCCCGAAATGACTGAAGGCAGCAAGTGGGAAATCTACATTCCCCAGGAACTCGCTTACGGCGAACGCGGTTCTATGCCCAACATCAAGCCCTTCTCTGCTCTCGTATTTGAAGTAGAACTCTTCAATGTTGTTGCTCCTGCAAAGAAGTAATTCCTTGAAAAATCCCTAACGGCAAGCAGATAAGCCGGTAGCATTGCCTCCGCTTATCTGCTTGTTTTCATTTTCAATACACGCACATTCTATACGTATGAAAAAGACATTATTCTTGCTCCTCGCCCTCTGCCTTTGCATGGGTGTGGATGCACAAAAGACAAAGAAGAAGAACCCGCCCAAGAAGGCAAAGACTTATATCAACCCCGTAACACCCGTTCCCGCCGACAGTGCAAGTTATGCGATGGGGGTGCTTCAGGCTCCTTCACTCATTCAGTACCTCCAGCAGCGCGAAGGTGTTGACTCTGCCTATGTGGGAGAAGCGCTTTCGGCACTTTCTGCAAACCTCACAGCAGAACAGGTAGACCGTATTATTGCCTTTGCTGCAGGACTCAAAATCGTTAAGATGAACGAAACCATGGCGACTGACCTCAATCGTCAACTTACTGGTAAGACCGACACGACTTACGTAGACCTCAACCTCATGAACAAGGCACTCACAGATGCGGGTACAGGCAAGGTGGGCATGCTTACTGCAGACCAGGCAATGGCGCTCATGGAACGCCAGGAAAAGTACGTGGCTGAAGAATTGAGATTGGCGGGCGAAAAGTGGTTGGACGAAAATGCACAGAAGGACAGTGTGGTAACTACAGCCAGCGGACTCCAGTACAAGGTATTGGTACAGGGTGAAGGCGAAAAGGCCACAGAAGATACAATGGTGGAAGTGCACTATGAAGGTACGCTCCTCGACGGTACTGTGTTTGACAGCAGTTACAAGCGCGGACAGACGGCTTCATTTAAGCCCACACAGGTGATTAAGGGTTGGACGGAAGCGCTTCAGTTGATGCCCGTAGGTTCTACATGGGAACTTTACATCCCCTACCACCTTGCTTATGGTGAACGCGGCAATCGCAACATCCCTCCTTATTCTACCCTGATCTTTAAGGTACAGGTGATTTCATTGAAGTAAATCCTTCTTCCTCTTACAATTAAAGCGGGTGCGCCAGACGACTTGTGGCATACCCGCTTTAATTTGTTTTTATGAAAAGATACCACCTAATACTATTACCTACTTAATTCATACACTAATCAGGGGGATTTATACAACACCAAGTCTGGGATTTTCGAGAATGTTACAAGTTGTATACCTTTGCATCAGAAACTTAACTCACTTATAGAGAAAATATATGACAATTAAAAAGACAGTAGGTATTACGTTGCTCGTACTTCTTGGAGTAGTCCTTTTAGGTGGTGGTTGGTTGTATTATTCCTTTACGCGAACCAACCCATGGAATGCTAAAACAATAGGGGATATCCCAGCACCATTGGGATATTCAAGAGTTGAGGCGGATAAAGGTAGTTATGCGGAGTATCTACGCAACCTGCCCCTTAAAGGTACGGGTGCGAAAATTATGCTTTTTACGGGAGGAACGGCGAACTACCAATGGTTGGGAACGGCTGTGATTGATAACACGTTGTTGAGTAATTATGAACAATGCGCTGACGTTACCATGCGTATGCGTGCCGAGTATCTTTGGAAGGAAGGGCGTTATAAGGATATTTGTTTCCGAGATGTTAATGGTAAGAAGATGCGCTACAGCGGAGGTGCTTCGCGAAAGGATTTTGAACAATACATGCGTAAAGTTTATGGTATGTGCAGCACATTCTCACTATTCCACGAAACAAAGGAACGCTCTATTAAGGATGTTCAACCCGGAGACGTTTTAGTTTATCCCGCCCGCCCCGGACGTAAGTATGGGCATGCCGTAATGGTTGTAGATGTGGCGAGAAATCCATTGGGTGAAGTGGCAATCATGTGCGCCGAAGGAAACACTCCGGCTCGCGATCAGCATATTGTGCGTAATTTAAATCCCGTAGAAAATCCTTGGTTTTTCTTTGATGAGGATGACGACGTGTTCATTGTTGGTCCCTTCCGTTTTAACAAAAACGAGTTGCGCAGCTATTAAAAATGGAGAACTGCTATACCATTATCTAAAAAAGAGTAGCGAGTAAATGCCTGCAAAGGGTGTTTACTCGCTACTCTTTTTCTTCTAAAAACCTCGTTACTCACGTATTACAACTTGCTGCAACCGCTTGTCCTGTCACATATCCCGTGGTCCATGCTGCCTGTAGGTTGAATCCGCCAGTTACGGCGTCGATGTCGAGCAGTTCACCAGCAAAGAAAAGTCCAGGAAGGGTTTTGCATTCCAGCGTATTGGGATGAACGGCAGGGAGGGCTACGCCTCCAGCTGTTACAAATTCCTCGCGGTGAGGGTAGCGCCCAGCAATGGGATAAACGTCTGCCGTAAGGGTATTGACGAGTTTGTTTAACCCCTTCTTTCCCACCTCTGCCCAACGGCGTTCGGGGGCAATGCCACTGCGCTCCACGAGGTAGTCCCACAGGCGACTTTGTAACCCTTGGAGGCGCACACTCGTCACTTGGCGTTGCGGATAAGTGCCTGCAAGGGTTTGCAGGTCGGCAAGTACGGTGTCGGGGGTGCTGTCTCCTGTCCAGTTGATGAGGATGTCGCTACGATAATCCATCTCTGCAAGGTGAAGGGCAGCATGTGAGGAGAGTTTTAAGACGGCTGGTCCACTCAATCCCCAGTGCGTGATGAGTAGCGGTCCTTGGGCGCGGAATTTTGTGCCCGCCAATGCTACGGAGGCCCCTTCTACGACCACGCCCATGAGTTCGGTGAGGGGCTTATGAGCAATAGTAAATGTGAATAGGGAAGGGTGGGGCGACTGAATAGGGATGCCGAGGTCGGAAAGTTGCTGGAGTAGTCCTTCGCTTCGAGGTTGTCCCCCTGCCGTGAGGATGACAGCATCAGCCGTTGCCGAGGGGCGGTCGCGAAAGGTCAAGGTGTAGTGCGGATGGTCCTCTGACGGGGGAGTGAGTGTCGTGAGTTCGTGCAGAGTCTTCACCTCCACGCCTAACCTTCGGGCTTCGTTTTGCAAGCAAAGCGTAATGCTGTGACTATCTTGCGAAACGGGAAAAACACACTGGTCCTCCTGCGTCGTAAGTGCCACTCCATGGCGCTCGAACCAGGCATAGGCATCTTCGTGGTTGAACACGTTAAACAGTCGCTTCATCAACTTATGTCCACGCGGGTAAACACCTTTTAAATCACCCACCTCTGCAAACGAATTGGTACAATTACAGCGTCCGCCACCGCTGATTTCAACTTTGGCAAGACATTTCTTCGCCCGCTCGTAGATAACGACCCGTGTCGAAGGACATTTCTCTTTAAGGGCAATGGCTGCGAAGAATCCTGCAGCACCACCGCCAATAATGGCTGTTTGCATTGATTATTAGTGGACGAGGAGATGGGAGGAAGTGGTAGGTAGTAGTGAGGAGTGAGTAGTGAGTAATGCCATGCGGGACGTATTATGAACGTAGAGACGTCATATTATGGCGTCTCGGTAGCGGGTGAGCCACGATGGGCACTTCATTTTGTCAGTGCGTCCGCCAGACGCTTTTATCTTTCCTCTTTTATCTTTTATCTTTACTCTTTACTCTTTACTCTTTTCTCTTTTCTCTCCTCCCTATTCCGGTTGCAACTCGTGTTTCTCTGGTAATGTCTTCCAACCTTCGCCGTAGGTGTCATAAGCGTCGGTAACAACGACGAAGGATAGGGGGTCGCATTCCTTAATCTTGAGTTTTACATCGTTTACCTCCTTGTAACTCACTACGAGGAAAATCATTTCCTTATCCTCCTTGGTATAGAGTCCGTGGCTCTTGATGACTGTTGCAGAGCGTTCCAGTTCGTGGAGGATGAAGTGGTGAAGGTCCTCTACGGGTTTGCTGCAGATGACAAAGATAAGTTTGTCATCTTTCTTACCGTTGATGACAAAGGAAAGCACGCGGGCAGAAACGAAGATGGCAATGAGCGAATAGAAGGAGAGGAGCACGGAGGGTTGACTATCCTCGGGGGCGCCAATGCCGAAACCGAACACGATGAGACCAAACAACACTACGATGGCATCTACCAACAGAATGCCGCTGCTGAACTTAATGTTACAGTATTTCTGCAGAATCATCGCTACAATGTCCGAACCTCCCGTAGTGGCTTGGCAACGTACGACGATACCGCAACCGATACCAATCATTACCGCACCAATGATACAGGTGAGCATTAAGTCGTTGGAGAGGTCCAACGCTCCGTTAAGCATCAGCGCTGGGTCAAGACTCATCATGGCCTCACGCGTGGGGTAGGCAATGGTGGTCAGCAAGTTCATGATGGTTGGCGTGATCAGTACGGCAAAGATGGTGCGCGTGCCCAACTTTGCCCCCAAGAGTAACAGCGAGAGGAGCATCAAGGGAATGTCGAGCATGTAACCAAAGGTACCCACCAAGATGGAGGGAAAGAGGGAGTGAAGCACAATGCATGTGCCGTAAACACCACCTGGAACGATGTTGTAAGGGTTGATGAAAAACACAAACCCTGCGGCCATGATGGTGCAACCAACAATAATGCCAATCCAAGTCAGCCACCAGTCTTTAGAGAGTACGGGACTGCAGAAACGGTAGAATGATTTCATATATTGAGGAGTGAGGTTATATTTTGAGGTTTTGAGGTTATGAAGGCTTGATGTTTTGAGGTGTGACATGCGGGACGCTAACTAGTGAGTAGTGAGGAGGTAGTAGTGAGTAACGCCGTGCGGGGCAGTATCGGTGAGTAGTGAGTAATGCCGTGCGTACGTACCTTTCAAGTGGCATTCCGTTCGTTTATCTCGGTAACCATCTTGTCTACTCGTACCTCGTCAACTTGTCCACTAAATCGCGAGTCAAGCTTTAGGTTGGAGGGGGCTTACCTTCATCACATTAGCAGGCGGGCGCTCATTGCGTAATTCCTCCTTCATGAAGTCCATATAGGGCGCTACGTGCTCGAAGTACTTGCGGTAGCCAGAGCAGAGGTAGTTGAGGCCGGGTTCGCCATCCGCCGTCTTTGCAAAGCGATTTTTGGGACATTCGCCATTGCAGGCAAAAAGGTATTTACACTCACGACATTGGCGTGGGAGGGTATTCATTTTCATAGCGCCAAACTCATCCTGACGCGGCGAGTAAAGCATCTGCGTGAGGGTCTGCGTGCGGATATTCCCCAAACGGTATTCGGGAAACACAAAGTGGTCGCAGGAATAGACATCGCCGTTAAATTCCATTACCGCGGCATGTCCACAGGAGCGTGCCATCGTGCAAACACCTGGGGCATGACCAACCCAGTTGCAGAGGGTGGCGTCGAATATCTGAACGAACACTTCTCCTACATCGTGGCGTACCCATTCGTCAAAGATGGTACAGAGGAAGTTCCCCCACTGCTCGGGCGTTACACTGAAGTCCGCCAAAGGACAGTCCTCGCCGTCGCTGATATGGGCAAGGTGGCGACCGTCGTTGTGCTTGCGGATACGCTCTACGATGGGAGTAAACTGGATGTAGCGACAACCGATTTCCTTGAAGAAATGGTAGAAGTCAAGGGGATAGTCGGCGTTGAAGTCGTTCACCACAGCCATAGCATTCCATTCGACACCGTGTTTGTTGAGCAACTCTATGCCCTTCATCACTTTGTGAAAGGAGGGAGCACCTGCGCGGTTCTTGCGGTATTCATCATGAAACTCCTGCGGACCATCGATGGAGACACCCACGAGCCAATTGTTCTCGCGGAAAAACCTGCACCACTCATCGGTGAGCATCGTGCCGTTTGTCTGAATGCAGTTGTCAATTCTGCGCCCCCCAGCGTACTTGCGCTGGAGTTCCATCGCCTTTTTGTAGAACGAGAGCGGGCGCATAAGGGTTTCGCCACCATGCCATGTGAATAACACCTCTGACATGGTTTGCGCACCGATATATTGGCGCACAAACTCCTCAAGAAGTTCTTCACTCATCACATGCTTGGGCACATCGTCATAGAGTTTGGCCTTCTCAAGGTAATAGCAATAGTCACACGCCAAGTTGCAATGCGCCCCAATGGGTTTGAGCATGACATACAGCGGGCGGGCGAAAGGGGAGATGGTATTATTCATGGGGTGTAAGCGACAACGGAGTCCTTTTTCTCTTTTCTTTTACAGTGCAATACGCAAAAGTAGAAAAAAACTGTTGGATTTTTGTTGTTTCTGTTAAAAAACTACAAGGGGAGGGGGGAGGGGAGGCCGTAAGTAGTAGTGAGTAGGTAGTAGTGAGTAATGCCATGCGGGATGGGAACTAGGGAGTAGGTGGTAAGTAGTAAGTAGTAGTGAACCATGCGGGAAATTCGTTTGACCTGTAGGGACGCACGGCTCGTGCGTCCGCATCAATGGGGATTTTTCGCGAGCACCCAATTGTAAGTTCGTGCGTCCATAGCAATGGAGAATTTTCGCGAGTATCCAATCGTAACCTCGTATATATCAAGGACGCAC
>JBGVPF010000021.1:0-8027 GCA_045126825.1 Alloprevotella sp. | reverse complement strand
AAGTTCGTGCGTCCGTAGCAATGGAGAATTTCCGTGAGTATCCAATCGCAACCTCGTATGTTTTTGGACGCACGAGCCGTGCGTCCCTACAGGTCAAGTGATTTCCCGCATGCTAATGAGACGCCATAATATGACGTCTCTACGTTCGCTATATGTCCCGCATGGTATTAGTGTAAATTAGTGTCCATTCGTGGCTAAAAAACATACGCGCAGATACGTGAAGATACGTGGAGCCTATTCTGTGTCATTCCGTGAGTTCTGTGAGAAACAAAATATGCTCTTATGTTCTTCTATATAACAAACTTTTAAACAACTGAAATACAAACGTTTGAAGAATTGTTATTTTTACTCTCATTTTGGGGCAGCCAATTCAATACTTCTGTCAAAAGAATACTGCGGAGTAAAATTCAGTGTGTACTGTGTGAAACAAAAATCGGGCGAACCTTAGCGGTTCACCCGATTAAAAGAGGTAACTAATTGATTAGTTGTTTTCCCAGTTTGAAGAGCTCCAGGGACTGCTGATTTGGTTACCGAGCTGTACGCCATCTGCAGATGTGTCAACTGTCTTGTCACCCTTGAGCTGGAGAGAAGCAGCGATAAGACCTTCGAGTTGTAAGTCCTTTGTGCTTACTGCGGGAGCAATATATGTCTTTTTCATATCAGTATAGTTTTATATTTTATGTGTTAGAACTTACTTTACGATGAACTTCTTACCGTTCTGGATGTAGATACCACCCTTCACTGCGTTCATTACACGACGACCAGAGAGGTCATAGATGGGAGCGTTAGCGTTGAATACGGGGGCAAGAGTTGAGTCTTCAATGTCTGTTGTGCTGCCACCGAAGAAGAGCGTGCGAGCACCTGCTACTACTGCAGAAGCCGGGAGGTATGCCTTACCTGCGTTGTTGAGGAAGTGAGTGTTGCCCTCGCTACCATTCCCTTGCTTGTTTAACTCGGCGAGTGTGAGTACAGCCTTGCTTCCTTCAAGTGCTAGTACGTAAGCGTCCCCTTCTACATATGAGTTTACAGCAGAACCCTTAAGTTGATTGTTTGACCAATCAGAAATGACTGCGCCAGCAGTGAATGTGTATGTACCAGGATTTGCTTCAATAATAGCGCCTTGGTTTGCTGCTACACCTGTTTTTTCTTCCAAAGTTGCAGAGTTGCTAGATGCACTTTCGATAGCATAAGTCTTAACTTCGCCTGCGAATGTACCTGCAAAGAGGGTGTAAAGTGATGCATAACGAGTATCACCTACAGTGAGGGTATAGGTTGCCGTGGGGAACGCAATGTTACATCCGCCATGCCCACCCCATGTTCCAACCGTTTGTGTTGAACCGTCGGTGCCGCTTGTTGAATTCAAAGACAAATACTTGCCTGTTGAGAGTTTAAATCTATTGCTTTCAAAACTGAAGAGCGTTCCTGTCTCAGATAAGGTTACAGCTCCTTCATTGTGTGAGTTAGCAGAAGATGTGCTGTATACATAAGAACCAGTTCCCAAATTCTTGATTTGGTACTTGCATCCTTCGTTGCTAAATACAGGGTAAATAGTCCAAAGGTGTGTTGTTATATTCTCATTGGTAGCCGCAACATTTTTAGTAACTTTGATATTGCTACCTTCAGCGTGCCATGTATAAGCTTTATCACTGAAAGAAGCAATCATGATGGGGTTGACAGAGCGCGTGCTTGAAACAGTGAAGGGGAAATCGAACTCTGTTACATAGTCGGGGAAAGCAATGTCATTACCACTATGGCCGCCACTATAAACCCCCAAGAATACATCTGTATTGCCACTGCTATTCATAGAAGGGTGAAGTTCTGTTCCTGCTGTGTTTGTGTATGCAAAGTGGTAATTTGAACCAGTGCGAACCTTGTATTCAAATGCAGTACCTTCGGCTTCAAGTGTTACGGGCTTAGAGATGCCTTGAACATCGTTGGAATTACCTGCTACTTCTGTGCTTGCTTTGACAAAAGTATTTGTCTTCAAACTCTTGATTTCAAACTTGAATGAATTATTATCGAGCACAGGAATAATAGCCCACAATGCATCTGTGTTTGTTGAGCTTACAGTGCTAGTTTGAATCTTAACATAGTTCACACCTTCAACTTCAACAGCTCTCCACTTTCTGCTGTTAGGAGAGCCCCATGAAGCACCATTGACAATAAGTGTTGGATTGGCTACTTCGGCGTTTGAAACGGGGAAAGGAAAGCTTATGTTACCAGTAACGGTGTTACCATTCCATGCGATGTTGTTTACATTCTTAACCGCAGGGGCAAAAGCGAACATAGGTAAGGGAATATTTCCGTTGTATTCGATATATTCCAAATCACCTGCATAAACGGTTCCTGCGTCGTCTGTAATTTGGTAGTTGCATACTTTTGAATCCGCGTCGGCTTCAATAAAACTCCAACTTGTTCCTTGGTTGTCAGTTGCGGTGGGTGCAAAATAACCAATTGATGCATGACCTCCTTGGTCATCCCAGCAATTTGCACTGAGATTTTGATTCAATGAAACGCAATAATAACCAGCTCTGTGGGGATTTTCCTTAATGTATACAGTTGCGCCTGCTTGTGTGAAAGAGTTGTATGCTGCATAGACCTTGTTTGTAGCAGCATTGCGCAACTTGTAATTTTCTCCTTCTGCTGTTACATACCAATACGATTCTGTTGTTGGTTCTGCAATTTGTGTAAGCTGTCGGTTTTCTCCTGCGAATGTTGCATACTTGTTGCTGCGAGCATTCTTAATTACATAGTAATACTTCTGCGCATCAGTAGAAACCTTGAGAGGCTCTACTTCAGCCCATGCTCCTACACAAGGAAGAAGCATCGCCAACATGAGTAAAATTTTCTTCATAAAATGGAGTTTAAGTGATTAATAATTTCGTCTGGTTTTAATGTGTAGGTATGTGAGGCACACCCAATAAGGCGCAAAAATAGTTATTTGTAGTAATTTGGCAAAATGTATAGTGCGCTTTTTGCTATCTGAAGGTTGAATTTTACGTTTTGACTCTGGGAGGAGAGGGAGGAGTAAGTAGTAGGTAGTAGGTAGTAGGTAGTAAGTAGTAGTGAGTAATACCATGCGGAATTATACTCGTTTATCTCGGTATCCTTCTTGTCTACTCGTACCTTGTTAACTTGTCAACTTAAAAGAGTAAAGATGTCATGCGGGGAAAGCACTTGACCTGTACGGACGCATGCGTCCGTAATGCATACGAAATTGCGATTGGGTGCTCGCGAAATTTTCCCATTGATGAGGACGCACTCTAAGTCCGTACCTGCCAAGTGATTCCTCCGCATTGCATTACTCACTACTCACTACTACCTACTACTTACTACCTACTACTTCCTCCTCCCTACCCAAACGTATGGGCGAGTTCTCCATCTGTCATTACGGCATAAATGCGTTGCCCTGTGGGGGTGAAGGTGGAGGTGGGGAGGTCGAAGAGGCGGTCGAGGAGGTCGGTGCACTCTGCCTGCGTGAGGTATTGCCCGTAGGCGATGGAGGAGCGCTGTGAGAGCACGTTGGCGATGGTGTGCGTGATGCGCTCGTGCAGGTTCTCCGTAGTGATGTCTGCGTTGAGGAGTTCTACCAGCATTTGCTCGGGGTGGGCATTCTCTGTGCCTGCGGGTACGGCAAGGATGGAGTAGTCGCCTCCGCCAAGGGGACTGATTTCGAATCCTGCATTCTCCAACTCTTCCTGTACGAGCGAGAGGGTGGCTACTTCCTTGGGGGAGAGTTGCACGAGCAGGGGAAGGAGGAGCATTTGAGAGATGCTGCGCTCTGTGGCAAACTGCTTCATGTATTGCTCGTAGAGGATGCGGATGTGGGCGCGGTGTTGGTCGACGATGAGCAGTCCGTTGTGGGTTTGCGTAATGATGTAGCGGCCTCGCACCTGCATGACGTCGGTACTTCCCTTTGTCCAGAGACTCTCGCTATCCAGTCCGAGAGCGGAGAGTAATGAACTCTGTTCTTCCACAGGCGCCTCTTCTGCATCCTGCGTGGGGATGAGGGTGTCGTAAAGACTCTTCCACTCCTTGGGGGCAGAGGTGGGTGCACTCCATGTACGCTCGGGGCGCTCCTTGGTAGTGTTAAAGGGGTTGAACGTATCGTCCACCTCTATCGTGGGAGCGGTGAAGAAGGGGGAGGACCCTTCAGTCTCAAAACTCCCCAAACTGGGGATGTCGGGGCGGTTTTCGGTGTCGAAATCGATGCTGGGCACGGCATTGTGGCGCCCAAGGGTTTCGCGCACGGCTGCCTGAAGGATTTGGAAGATGGCAGCGTCGTCTTCAAACTTAATCTCCGTCTTCTGCGGGTGGACATTGACGTCCAGTTTCGCGGGGTCCACGGTGAGGTTGATGAAGAAGGGCACTTGGTCGCCCTCGGCAATCAAGCGGTCGAAAGCCGACATGATGCCCTTGGCGAAATAGGGATGGCGCATGTAGCGACCGTTGGTGAGGAAGAACTGTGCACTCCCTTTCTTCTTTGCGCTGGAGGGAAGTCCCACAAAACCGTTGATGGTGACCAGGGAAGTCTCCACGGAAACGGGGATGAGGAGCTTTTCGTAGCGCTTGCCAAAGAGGTCGATGATGCGGCGGTGGAAGTTTTGCGGTTGCAGGTTATAGAGCAGACTGTCGGCGTGGTGGAGGGAAAAGGCAATGTCGGGGTGGGCGAGGGTGATGCGCTCAAATTCCTGGAGGATGTTGTTGAGTTCCGTTTGGTTGGACTTCAAGAACTTGCGACGAGCAGGGATATTGAAAAAGAGGTTTTTCACCATGAAGTTTGCCCCCTGTGGGCACATCACTACGTCACTGCTGATGACCTTCGACCCTTCGATATGGATGCAGGTGCCACAGTCATTGCCCGCGAGGCGCGTGCGGAGTTCCACCTGTGCTACGGCGGCAATAGAGGGAAGCGCCTCGCCACGGAATCCCATCGTCTGGAGCGTGAAGAGGTCCTCGGCGGTGCGAATCTTCGACGTGGCATGACGCTCAAAGGCCATGCGCGCATCTGTTTCGCTCATGCCCTTACCGTTGTCAATCACCTGAATCATCGTCTTTCCGGCATCGACAATATGTATTTGTATAGCAGTAGCCCCCGCATCAATAGCATTCTCTACCAATTCCTTTACCACACTGGCGGGGCGCTGAATAACCTCGCCGGCGGCAATCTGATTGGCTACGGAGTCGGGGAGCAGGTGGATGATGTCCATAGATTTGGAAATGAGAAAGGAGAAAGATTTGCTAAATGAGAAATGAGAAAGGAGAAAGGAGAAAGCGCCATGCGGGGCGGTATTACAGTCCGCATGGTCTTTCTCATTTCTCATTTCTCCTTTCTCCTTTAACAACTTGTTGTTTTATGCGCGCTTCAAAATATCCAAAAGGTGATCCCAAACAATCTTGACAGAGGGGATGTGGAGACGTTCTTCGGGAGAGTGTACGCCGCGGAGGGTGGGGCCAACGCTAATCATGTCAAGTTGGGGGTACTTTTCGCTGAAGAGACCGCATTCAAGACCGGCATGGATGGCAAGAATCTTGGGTTCCTTATTGTAAAGGGCACGGTAACTTTCAGTCGCGATGCGGAGGATTTCGCTCTTGGGGTTCATCTTCCAACCGGGGTAACCTTCACCCGTTTCGCACTGTGCACCACCGAGCTCGAGGCACGCACGAACGACGGATGACATGTTTTCACGACCGCTTGCTACGGAACTGCGCTGGCTTGTAGTCACCACAATCTTGCCTTCCTGCTTGCGGATGCTGGCGAGGTTGGTAGAAGTTTCAACAAGACCTTCCATATCTTGACTCATGGCATACACCCCGTTGTGAAGGGCGTGGAGCGAGAGTAACATGGGGCGCACTACGGCAGGCGAGATGCAGGTAGTTGCAGCGGGTTCGCTGGAGAGTTCCCAAAGCATGGCGGGCTCGGTTTGGGGGAACTCCTCCTCCAACGCTGCGCTATACACATTGAGGTCGATGCGCACCTGTTCCTTCATCTTCATGGGAACAGCACAGAGCGCCCAACCCTCGCGGGGGATGGCGTTGTGAAGACCACCGCTCTGGATGTCAATAAGGCGGAGGGCCATCTTCTCCATTTCGTTGCAGAGGTAGCGCACGAGGAGTTTGTTGGCATTCGCACGGTTCTTGTTAATATCATCGCCAGAGTGGCCACCCGTAAGGTTCTTCACGCCCACCTTGAAGCAGAAATAACCAGCGGGGAGTTCTTCTTCGGTGTAAGCAAAAGTAGCTTCTGTGCGTGCACCACCTGCGCAACTTACAAAAATCTGACCTTCATCTTCAGAGTCGAGGTTGATGAGGTAATCGCCTGTAACAAAACCGGGTTCAAGTCCCATAGCACCCGTAAGTCCCGTTTCTTCATCGCGCGTGAAGAGGCATTCGAGGGGACCGTGAGCAATGTCAGTAGCCTGCAGAATCGCCATCTGCATCGCCACACCGATGCCGTCGTCGGCGCCGAGGGTAGTGCCCTTTGCCTTCAACCATTCACCGTCGATATACGTTTGGATGGCGTCATTGTCGAAGTCGAAAACAGTGTCGTTGTTCTTCTCGCACACCATGTCGAAGTGGCTCTGAAGTACGACCGTCTTGCGGCCTTCCATACCTGCTGTAGCAGGTTTCTTAATCAAGACGTTACCCGTCTTATCCACCGTTGTTTCGAGACCGAGAGCCTTACCAAACTTTTCAAGAAAGGCAATCATCTTTTCCTCACGCTTGGAGGGGTGGGGCACTTGGCAAATGGCTTCAAAACAGTCAAATACCGCCTTGGGTTGCAATATGGGAGTGGTATTCATAATTTTGTGTTCGTTAAAATGTTTTAAAAATATGGTTATATAAATATTTCGTTATACCTTTGCGGACGATTTGAGTCGCAAATATACAAAGAATGTTTCAATTATTTCTTATCATCCTCGCAATTTGTGCCGTAGCCTTCTTGTTGCTTGCCATTAAGGTTTTAGTGGGTAAGAAGTTTGTGCACACCCATATCGATGGCAATCGCCACCTGAATAAGAAAGGGATACACTGCGTGCAGTCGATGGACCGCAAGATGCGTAGGGATAATCCTAATAGGGTGAAGGAGAGAAAGTAGTAAGTAGTAGTGAGTAGTACCATGCGGGTTGAAGTTGTACGCAGTCCTCTAACCTCTAAACTCTCATCTCTGTACTCTCAACTCTCATCTCAACTCGTACCTCGTTTACTTGTTTACTAAAAAAACTATTATAAAACCTATGAACGCAATTTCTAAATTTATTTCTCTTGCTGTGTGCGTACTTTTTGTAGCATGTAACGGTAACAATCAGACTGCTTGTCAGGATTGTAATGATTCTACGGCTGTGGCTCCTGCGATTACTGTGGCGTATGTAGATATGGATACGCTCCAGGCGCAGTATCAGTATTACCTCGACTGCCGTCAGGAACTTGAAACGACTTACAATGGTTTCCAGGCAACTATCGGTAAGAAGGCTGCTGCCCTCCAGAATAAAGCTGCGGAAATTCAGCGCAAGCTCCAGGAAGGTAAGTTTGTGAGCGAAACAGAATTTAATAACGCGCAGGCTGCTTTTGCAAAGCAACAGGCTGATGTAGAACAACTTCAGGCGAAGTATGCACAGCAATTTGCTGAGAAGGAACAGGAGTTTAACAAGGCTCTTGAAGATAGCATTCAGAGTTTCTTGGCAGACTATAACAAGGAACACCAGTTTACGCTTATCCTTACACGTGCCGTGGTGCTCAATAACAACCCTCAGCTTGATATCACTGCAGATATCGTAAAGGGTTTGAACGAGCGTTACAATCAAGGTAAGTAAGGTAGCTGCTTGAATATAGGAAAATGGGAATGCCATGCGGAGCAATCGCGTTGGTGTTTGACTGATTTATATGAGGGTGTGTCGAAATGCAAAATTTCGGCACACCCTCTTGAGTTGTGTAAGAGTGAGTAAAATGCAAGGCGCTGAAATTGAGGATGACGGGAGTGTACTGAAGTACATGACCAAGTCCGAAATTGAGGAGCAACGCAGCAG
>JBGVPF010000020.1:0-13726 GCA_045126825.1 Alloprevotella sp. | reverse complement strand
CAATTAAGAAATGGAGGGGCTTCGAGCCCCCACCATTTCTTGCCCAAGAAGCGAAAGGATGCTCTTGCTTAACCTATCTCACCGTTCCTGGTATGTGTCAACCTTAATGGGAATAAATTTAGAAAGTGTTAACCTAATTAGAAATAACATCTAAGAATGTAAACCCAAACAGTTTTAACAAACTAAACTGTCAACTAAATTCAGTACAGGTCATTCAGTCAAGCCGAGAAAATAAAATCCATGCCGAGAACGTAAAATACCATGCCTTGGTATTTTTATTTCCATGCCTTGGAAATAAAATTACCAGGGTTGGAAATAAAATTACCAGGGTTGGAAATAAAATTACCAGGGTTGGAAATAAAATTGGAAGCGACCTCCTGATACAGTTGCGTAATAAATATTAACGTACACTGCAAGTAGTTCATATTTTATACTTATATTTGCAGTGTCTTCCTGTATATATGCACAAGCGTGTGCAGATCGTCCACGCCGAAGTCTGCGTCAAGACCTTTAGGAAAGGTTAAGGCGCTGGCGGAGAATGGGTGGGAAGGGAAGATGAACATATAAAAGGCGTTTACTTACGCATAGTTTTAAGACTCTCTGAAATCTAGCAAATTTACAGTATCATTGTCTTGAACTTTGCAACGGTAGATGTCCATTGGGTGTGGTTTTATCAACCATTCAGTAACTGCCATAAGTGTATCCCTCGGGATGCAAGCATGGAGTGTATTGGGTGGTATTCAAATAAATCATATTCGGCGTGGACTCTAGCGTTGTCTGTTCAACAATGATGGGCAATTGCTAGAGCCTCAGAGAGTGGAACGGACAACAGTTGGTTCCACGCTTTTTTGTGTTCATACGTCTGTTCGATACTAGCTATATAACCTATAAATTATAACCATATGTCAGTTACGATTAAGGATGTGTATAACACGATGAGTGATATAGCTCAGCACATTCAAAACTTATCTGGTACATCTTCAAGTTGTCCTTACATACAGCAAAGAGATGTCATTTTAGCAACTTTCAAAAATAGTGGGAGTTACTCTGTTTCTAGTATTGTTCAACGATTAATAGTTATAGATTCGTTGTATGCAACGAATGCCTCATACAGCTATTTTTCGTTTGAGGATATGGCTGAAGCCATATTTAACATAGGTCCTTCTGAGCAATATGCAATTAATTATTTTGAAGGCATAGCTAAAGGGGCGGTTGATAAATTAGGCATATTTAGTGGAAAATACGGGATTCGTAAAAACGCCTTGCCTGGAGCTACTGCAATGTCATTATTGTCGAAATATGCCTATTATTTATTGCTTAATTGCAACCAAAATGACTTAGGATTTCCTATTTATGATAGTTTGGTGAAAGATAATTATCCTAAAATTTTAAGGCAGGCATTGGGAAAAATTGTATCGAAACAAACAGTCAATAAATATTGTATTGAAGACTATATTAAAGATTTAGAACTGCTGCGAGTTGGTTTATTTGGAAGTAACACCAACCGACTTCATGGCATGCAACAATTTGATGCATTAGATGCGTATCTTTGGAGAGTTGGGAAAGTCAAAAAGGGAAATCTATCTTTGTTGTTTTCAAAGAGTCAGTACAAAATCTTTATTCAAAATTTATCACTTACTGGAAGACAAATGGATAGCGAACTTTTTGACAAAGAAGTTAAAAAACTATGTCACTTAATGCCGTCGGTTGCCATTCTTCAAGGTATATACACTTATCCAAGTGCGATGCACGCTTTAATTGATCATTGCAAACAGATTTAATTCTTAATAAGAATACAAATATGACTAAAATGAAATATTTTTTTATTGCAATTTTATTGCTTTGTACAAGAGGAGTAGAAGTCTATGCACAGGAGTTTTCTTCCTACTCTTCAACAACTGAGATATTTTATTCAGTTGTAAACTCGGAAGATAAAACCGTAAAGGTTATCTCATCTCCGAAGAAATATAGTGGCGACTTAGTAATCCCTCAATGTGTGACGTATAATGGTGTCACTTATAGTGTGACCAGCATTGGTGCCCATGCATTTTATAATTGTTCAGGTTTAACCTCTGTAGAAATTCCTAATAGTGTGACCAGTATTGGAGAATATGCATTCTCGGGTTGTGGATTAACTTCACTAGTTATCCCTAATGGTGTGAAAAGTATTGGGGATGGAGCTTTTAATTCTTGCCACGATTTAACTTCCGTTGAGATTCCAGAAAGTGTGACCAGCATTGGTGCATATGCCTTTGAATCTTGTGGGTTAACTTCACTAGTTATCCCTAATGGTGTGAAAAGTATTGGGAATGAAGCTTTTTATTACTGCTATGATTTGACTTCCGTTGAGATACCTGAAAGTGTGACTAGTATTGGAGAAGCTGCATTCTGTGGATGGAATTTTTCTTTAACTTCCATTGTTGTAGATGAAGGTAATATGGTATATGATTCAAGAGAAAATTGCAATGCCATTATAGAAAGTGAGAGTAATACGCTAGTTATAGGGTGCCAATCAACAACAATTCCTAATAGTGTGACCAGCATCGGGAACAGGGCTTTTGAATACAATTTTGGACATATTCCCACCATAGAGATTCCTAATAGTGTGACTACCATCGGGGAACGTGCTTTTTATGGGTCTCAAAATTTTCATTCTATAAAGATTCCCAGTAGTGTTAGCTACATTGGTAAAGAAGCTTTTGCAAAATGCCGTGATTTTACTTCCATTGTTGTAGATGCGGGTAATTCGGTATATGATTCAAGAGAGGATTGTAATGCCATTATAGAAAGTGAAAGTAATACGCTAATTGTAGGGTGTGAATCAACAAAGATTCCTGAAAGTGTGACTAGTATAGGTGACTACGCTTTCAGCGAATGTTTTTTACGTTCCGTAGAAATTCCTAATAGCGTGACTAGTATCGGGGAAAATGCTTTCTTTTACTGCCGTTCTTTGAATTCTGTGGTTATTCCCAATAGTGTGACTAGCATTGGGTATGGTGCTTTTCATTGGTGTGATGAATTGAACAATATCACTTGTTTAAATCAAATACCTCCCCAAAATTATGATGCTTTTGATAACTATAATGCGACATTGTATGTTCCTTATGGTGCAAAGTCCGCTTATAGTACAGCCGAATATTGGAAGAATTTCACGAATATTGAGGAACTTGACCAGTCTTACTATGAGTTAAAAGATGGAGATGAGTATGACGAGACTTCAAATAAGTTCTGTGACAACATAACCTACACCCGCACCCTGCCCAACCTCTATTGGAATGCGCTTTATGTGCCCTTTGAATTGCCTTACGACGTGATTTCTGACCGCTATGACGTGGCATATATCAATGACGTGAATGGTTATGACACGGATGACGATGGCGAGATTGACGACTTGGCTATGGAGATTATTAGAATTAAGGGCTGCACGCTTAAGGCTAACCATCCTTATTTGATTAAGGCCAAGACGGAGGTGGATAAGGACGTGAACATCACGGTTGAGAATACTACGCTCTATGCGGCAGAAGAAAATTCAGTGGATTGCTCTTCAGTTTATCAAAACTACGTAGTTAAGGGTACGTACACGAAGAAGACGGCAGAGGAATTGGCTGGTAAGTTGGCTATTTCTACATCGGGCGCTTGGCAACCATTGGCAGAAGGCACTGCACTGAATCCTTTCCGCTTGTACCTCTCTATTGAAAACCGCGACAACTCACCGCTCAAGGTTGAACCTGCGGCTATGTCACGCATGCGAATTATTGAGCGTGGGGAAACTACGGGTATTGAAGACGTCACTCCTGCTCAGCAAGGCAAGGACGTAATCTTTGACCTCAGCGGACGTCGCGTGAAGCAACCTGTGAAGGGTGGTGTCTATATCGTGAACGGTAAGAAAATTATTCTTTAATTCAAGTTTCGCAAAGCTCAACTTGTTAGGTTATAAGGTTATGAGGTCTAAGGTTATGAGGAACCATTCGGACTGCATAAACCTTAAAACCTGAAAGTTAAGTGACCTTATAACCTAACGAAACTTAAGCTTGCGAAAGTTTAGTTCTCTAATTAAATGCACATTATGAAGAAAGAGTATATAGTTCCAAGTGTTAAACATGTTACCCTTAACTTGCAGTCGATGTTAGCAGCTTCAGCGAGTGAGGTTCCAATGAAACCGACTGTCCCTGGTACTCCCGCGACTAAAGAGAGAGATGAAAATCTTTGGAGACACGAGTGGGAATAAAATTTGATATTCGGTAAGTTACATAATAATAAAGATGGTGCGCCCTTGGGTGCACCATCTTTCGTCTGTGGCTTATTGCTTCTATGATTATTGGTGTCCGGTAAACTTTTTGAGAAGCAACGACCTTAGGTTCAGGGCGCAGGTTTCTACGGCGACACCACCCAGGGCGTTGCCCTGGGCTAATGGCTTTATCCCCTTTCAGGGGAAACCTGCTAACTGAGGGGGATACACAATTCAAACTGTTTAATGTAATGAGAGTTAGAAGTATTTACTGGACAATACTACCAGTAAATAGGCTTTGGCTGCTCTATAAAACAAACTTGGGTGTGCCAATTATTGGCACACCCAAGTTATAGTTGTATGAAAGTTTACTTCAACGCGTCTTTCGCCTTAGTGATAAGGTCTGCAAGGTTGGCGTAGTGGAGTCGCGTTGCCTTATCCGTTGCGCGCGCATTGAGGAGGCGGCGGTGAAGGCGTTCGTAATAATCCATAAAGTATGGGCGATAGGAACTATCCGTAGCGTATTCCGAGAAGCGACGGTAGGCATCGTTGAGCTGAACAACCGCCGTAGTTTGCATAAGTCGGCGGTGGGCGTCAAGGGTTGTGCCCTTGTCTAAGCCGCGGAAGAGGCGCTTGTCAACTTCTTCGAGGTAATCCTCAAAGGGAAGTTCTTCGTTGAAAGCATCTCCCACAATCCAACCACTGATATCGAAAATGTAGTTATTCAACACACTTTCGCAATACCTATCTGTGAGGTCGGCAGGACGGGGATAGAGGCGCGCTACGAAGGGTTCTTCAATGAGCCACGTGGGGCAGGTGAAGACGTGCTCGTCAATGAAATCGAGGGCGCGGAGTTGCTTTTCGCGTGACGTAGGCGTGTAAACGGCTCCAGGTTCGTCCACGGTGCGGTAATTGTATTCCACACCTCCGATGTTGCGTGCCACATGTCCCATATAACGGCGGTATTGACTGATGACATTTCCCAATCCGCGCATCAAGTTGGTGTGATAAATATCATTGCTTTCGTACGTCCACTCAGGGAGTTGCTTGATGATGCGCTTGAGGTTGAGAATGCCATAATGGCTTGCCTTCATGGCATCGTCGCCAAGGTCTTCCGTTTGACAACGAGGATCATTCGTCTTATTGGTTTCGCCATCGCCAAACCAGAGACGGGGATTGTGGGGAAGGTTTGCCTGAACGAGTTTCTCAAGTTCCCAGTGGTCGCTCTCGGCATCGTAAGCATCGAACATGGGTGTGTAACCCCATTGGATGGCCCAGATGTCGTAATCATTGACGCGGGGGAAGAGTCCCTTGCGTGAGATGCTGTCTTCGGGCTGAGCCACATAGTTGAAGCGGGCATAGTCCATGATAGAAGCCGTGTGACCGTGCTTTTCCACCCACTCCTTATTGCGAAGGCTATCTACGGGAGAGAGGCTTGATGCTCCGAAATTGTGGCGCAAACCCATGGAGTGTCCCACTTCATGACTGGAAACGAAGCGGATGAGTTCGCCCATGAGTTCGGTATCAAACTTCATTTTGCGCGCTGCTTCGTCAAGGGTTCCCGCCTGAATCATATACCAGTCGTGGAGCAAGGTCATCACGTTATGGTACCAGCACACGTGGCTCTCAATAATCTCTCCCGAACGAGGGTCGTGGACATTAGGTCCGTAGGCATTCTCAATGTTTGACGCAAGGTAGCGGATGACACTAAAACGCGCATCCTCGAGCGACATGGTAGAGTCGTTGGGCCATTCTTTACCGATAATGGCGTTCTTGAAACCCGCCTTCTCAAAGGCTACTTGCCAGTCGTTCACCCCCTTAATGAGGTAGGGAATCCATTGTTTGGGAGTGGCGGGGTCGATATAGTAAACGATGGGCTTCTTGGGCTCAACAAGGAAACCGCGACGCATAGAGTCGGCAGCAAGAGAGTCCTTGGGTTCGAGGCGATAGCGAGTGATGAACGTCTGTGTGCCTACCGTCTGCTGGTCATCCGTAAAGGGTACGCAACGATTGGCGAAGTATCCCACACGAGGGTCGAAGAGGCGTCGGCGCATGGGTTCTTTGGGAAGAAGAACGAAGGAGATGTTCAACCCAATCGTAGCATTTCCCGTGCGTTGCGCGCTGATGCTTCCGCTTGAGGCATAGTAGGTATTTACAAGGCGCACTTCCACGTTTGTGGGGTAGCTCTTGATGCTCTCAATGTAGGAAAGGTCGCGCTGAAGGCTTGAAACACCCAAGGCAGTCTTTGCACTACGGTTGAGTCCGAGGGCGGCATCGTCGTCCTTAAAGAAAGAATTTACCTTAATCTTATAACCGCGTTTAGAAGTACCTTCAATATTGAAAGCACCGATGATGGGGTCGGAAGAAGAGACATACACCGAGCGGCTGATGTTGTCGGTAGAATCGGTGTCGGCAAAGAACATATTTGCACGGAGCAAGAGTTGGTTGCCGGGTGCCTTTTCCCAATAAACAGATTGTTGGTTGGCTTGCTCACCGCCATATTTTGAGGCATTGGCGGGAGTGTTGGTGTAGCGTACCGTTGCGAGGAACAGACGACCTACGAGCGAATCGGGAATTTCAAAGAAATAATTTTCGCCCTTCTGGGTAACGGTGAACAACCCCTTTTGTGTGGTGGTTTGCTCTTGGGCAACCGCTTGTGTGGGGGCTATTGCTGCCGATGAGGCAAGCAAGAGGAGTGAGAATAGGTATTTCATTTCCTATGGTAAGTGATTGGTTTTTAGTCAAAGCACGCCTTAAAGGTTTCGTAACTTTGGTCAAGGCGTGAGAGTTCGTAGGGTTGAAGCGTGAGTGAGAAGGTGCCGGGGAGTTCTTCCAATCCAAAGTAGGACGTACAGATGCTTGCCAAGCGGAAAGCCAGAGCGTCTCCGCGTTTCATGAGTGCGAGGCAGGTGGAGCGGAGTAGGGAGGTATCTTCCTCTACGGTCTTTATCTCTTGGAACAGAGCGTAGGCAGCGGGGAGGGTAGTGATGCGTAATAAGAGCGCAATGCGTTGTTGCACGTCAGCCGTGAAGTGTTGCAACAGGAAGGTTATTTCCTCATGCTTACGAGCGAGGGGAAGTAATGCTTCAAGCACCTTTCGGCAATCTATTGGTGTGATGCCTGTTTGCGCGTATCTCTCTAATACTTCGGAGGTTAGGCTTAATCTTCCTTGCTTGTGAAGTGCCGTTGCTGCCTTTAAGAACGTGCCGAGGTAAGCCTTTGCGTTTGTGGGAACGATGGACAAGAAGCATTCCCAAAAGAGTTGTTCTTCAAGCGTTGGGAGCACCTCTTCGGCAAGCAGGAATCCAGCCGTCTTGAAGTCCATGCTCTTGAGGTTTGCAAGAATGTCTTGCAAACCCTTGATGTCGCCCGCTTGCAAAGGTTGCAGGAGGCGCTGGCGGAGGATGGGGTTGTGGCGGCGGAGCATAGGGAGATTTGAGGGGAGTAAATTGCGACGGCGTCGCAACTTACGGAAAATATTGACTGGGTTATCTCGCTTCTAAGAGCACGACATTTTCAACGTGGTGCGTCTGGGGGAACATATCCACGGGTTGCACCTTAACGACACGGTAATGGGTGTCAAGGAGTTGGAGGTCGCGCGCTTGAGTGGCGGGGTTACAACTTACATAGACAATGCGCTTGGGGTGTGCAAAAAGGATGGTGTCAATTACATCTTGGTGCATACCTGCGCGGGGAGGGTCGGTGATGATGACTTCAGGACGGCCGTAAGTTTCAATAAACTCGCGGTTGAGAATGTCCTTCATGTCGCCCGCGAAGAAGAGGGTGTTGTCCAAATTATTAATTTGTGCGTTCACCTTTGCGTCTTCAATGGCTTCGGGAACATACTCAATGCCAATGACTTTCTTCGCCTTTTTCGCTACGAAGTTAGCAATGGTACCCGTACCCGTATAGAGGTCGTAAACGAGTTCTTCGCCCGTCAATCCGGCAAAGTCGCGTGCCACTTTATAGAGTTCGTAGGCCTGCTCGGTGTTGGTTTGATAGAAGCTCTTGGGGCCTACCTTAAACTTCAAGTCTTCCATCACTTCGTAGATGAAATCCGTGCCGTGATAGGTCTTGATGTCGAGGTCGCCAATCGTGTCGTTACACTTCAAGTTGTTGACGTAGAGCAAGGAAGTCACTTCGGGGAAGTTTTGCTTGATGTGCTCAAGGAGTTGCATGGCTTGTGCTTCCTCCTCGCGGGTGGTGTAGTGGAATTGCATGACGAGCATGAGTTCGCCCGTGGCAGAGTTGCGCAACATCATGTTGCGGAGGAGTCCGCCCTGGTTGCGAAGGTCGAAGAAGGTGAGACCGTGCTCGAAGGCATAGTCACGAATGCCGTTGCGAAGGCGGTTGTTGATGTCGTCCATGAGGTGACACTTCTCAATGTCGAGAATCTTGTCAAACGCCCCAGTAATGTGGAAACCAACGGCGTTCATATTGTCGAATTTAACGCCCGATTGCACCTGTTCGAGGGTCAACCATTTCTTGTTTGAGAAACCAAACTCCAACTTGTTGCGATAGCCGTAAACCTCCTTACTACCGAGGATGGGTGAGATTTCGGGAAGTTCAATCTTGCCGATGCGTGTGAGGTTGTCAGTCACTTGCTTCTGCTTGTAAGCCAACTGATGTTCATACGCCAAGCATTGCCATTTACAACCGCCGCACACACCGAAGTGCTGACATACGGGGGCCACGCGCTGGTCAGAGAGTTTGTGGGATTTCACCGCCTCTGCCTCGGCATAACTGTGCTTCTTACGCTTGATTTGGAGGTCTACAATGTCGCCAGGCACCACATAGGGTACAAAAATCACGAGGTTGTCCACCTTGGCAATAGCCTTTCCTTCGGCGGCAACGTCGGTGATGAGAATATTCTCGAGAATGGGGAGTTCTTTCTTTTTACGAGCCATATCTATATGGAGTATGTGAATAATCTATTGGAATTAGGGGATGAAAATGTCAAGATTGTCGTAGGCAAATGCCACATTCTCGGGCAAGAGTTTTCTGCTTTCAGCATGTAAACCCGCTGAATGTGAGAAATGTGTGAGCCACGTTTGGCGCGCTCCAACGCGCTGGGCGAAGGCAACCGCCTCGGAGATAGATTGGTGAGTATTGTGAGGTTGCATGCGAAGTCCGTTGACAATAAGCGTGTCAATTCCTTTGAGCAAAGCCTCGTCCTCTTCGGGGATAGACTTCATGTCGGTGATGTACGCCAGACGGTTGTTGAAGATAAACCCAAGGATGGGCAAATTGCCGTGCATCACGCGGAGGGGAAGAATACTTATGCCTCCAATCGTTAGTTCCTCATGCGGGCGAATGTGGCGAAGTTCGATGCTGGGCACTCCCGGATATTTGTTCGTTCGGAAACAATAGGGGAGGCGTTGGCGCAAGTTGTTTGCCACCATCTCTTCGGCGTAAATACACACGTCACCAAACACTTGGAAGGGGCGCAAATCGTCAATTCCCGCCGTGTGATCGGCATGTTCATGCGTGATGAGCAAGGCATCGATTGGGAAAAGGCGCAGATGGTGAGGATTATCAGGGTCCCCACTTCCCACTTCGCGAAGCGTTGCGGGGTGAAGGGCTTGAAAATTCAAAACTTGTTGGCGAAAGTCAGCGCTACAATCTATCAGGATGCATTCTCCGCCATCTCCTTCAAGCAGGGCGGAGCAACGCAAGCGCTTATCGCGAGGGTCGGATGAAGTACACACGGGACACGTACACCCAACTTGAGGTACGCCTGTGCTTGTGCCGGTGCCGAGAATGGTGAGACGCATGGGGAAAGGAAAAATGAGAAATGAGAACTGACGCCAAACCGAGGGCAATCAAGTCTGCTTGAATTGCCGAGGTGCGAAGGAGGAAAAGACCGCAAAGCGGGATTAAAGGAGAAATGCCGTTCGAGTTATTAGTCTTATGGGGGGAATATGCCGCATGGCCTTAAAACCTCACAACCTTAAAACCTCACAACCTCTAAATGATATTCGCTTCAGGTGTAATCTTCACTCCAAACTTCTTTTGAACGTCCGCAACAATAGTATTGGCAAGGGTGGCAACTTCAATGCCCGTAGCGCCCCCACGATTGACGAGCACGAGGGCTTGCTTTTCATAAACTCCCGCTCTGCCGAGTGATTTTCCCTTCCATCCGCATTGCTCAATGAGCCACCCCGCGGGGATTTTAACGCCCTCTGCTTGAGGGTAGTTAGGGATGTCGGGGTAAGTGGCTTTGAGGCGTTCAAATTCCTCATGGCTGATTACAGGGTTCATAAAGAAAGAACCCGCGCTTCCGATTTCTTTAGGGTCGGGGAGCTTGTTCTTGCGGATGTCAATAATAACTTGGCGGAGTTCGCTTGCCGTAGGTGTAGAAATGCCACGCTGGGCGAGTTCTTGCGCTATGGTGCCGTAAGTGCACTGGGGCGTAAAGGTGCGGCTGAGGCGCAAGTGAACGCGCGTAATGGCATACGCACCCTTGCCTTCCTTCTTGAATACGCTCTCGCGATAACCGTATTTGCAAGCGCTGTCGCTAAAGAATTCGTGCATGCCCGTTTCGAGGTTGATAGCCTCTACGTTTGCCACGAAATCGGCAATCTCTACGCCGTACGCACCGATGTTTTGCACCGCCGCCGCACCCACTTCACCAGGGATGAGCGAGAGGTTTTCAAGGCCGTGATACCCCTGTTCTACGCACCACGCCACGAGGTCGTCCCAGTTTTCACCCGCGCCCACAATGAGCATCACCATGTCGGGACCTGCAAATGCCTGCTTGCCCTTGATGGCGGAGTGAAGAATGGTGCCGTCGAAGTCCTTTGTAAAAACGAGATTACTCCCCTCACCGATATGCAGAAGGGGCTCTTCGGCATCGCGTGAGCGGAGAAACTCTTGCAAATCCGCCTCGCTGGAATATTCCACGAAGCGCTTACACTTGGCGTCAATGCCAAAGGTGTTATGGGGGAGGAGTGAGTAATTTTCTTTGATAAACATAGTGAAAAGGTTTTGAGGTCGCTTCGCTTCAAGGTTTTGAGGTCGCTTCGCTTCAAGGTTTTACTCCGAATGGTCCTTAAAACCTTACAACCTCGTACCTCACAACCTCATTCTAATTTTCCAATTGCACCAACTTCCATTGCCACTTAATCAAGCGGAATTTGAGGGTTGATGAAATGCCCGTTGAGGGGCTTGTGATGACCAAGTAGCGCTCGTGGGAGTCGCGTCGGCACTGTCCGTAGTTGATGTTGGTGAGCATCTCCTTGGGTAATTCGGGAGAGTAATCCCACCACGTATCCGCCGAAACGTCGCCAAAGACTTCCTCGTTGCTGTATTCGTCGTAGGTCTTGAATACGTACGGATTGCGAATGCGCTTGCGCTGGAAGACGGAGTCGGTGGCAAACTGCTTGTAGAAGGCATAGAACTCACCGTTGGCATGGCGCTTAAACGATTGCCAATTAAGTCCCGTGAGTTTCCAGCGACCTTCCAAGCGCTTGAAGACATACTGCTTCACACTGTCGCAATGGAAGAAGATGAACTCGACCTTCACCTCGTTTACGCTCGTGTCTTGAGCACAAGTCATGTCGGCTTCCTCATCAAATATCATCGTGTTGACCTCTTCAAGCACTTCCAAGCGGTCGAAGGTCCACTCCTCGCGCTCAATCTTGCTCATCTCCCTACCATTCTGTACGGGGAGGGGAAAGGCAATGCGCTCCTCTTGGAAGCGGCTATTGCGCACGAAGTTGAACATGAAGTCGTCAAACAACCCATCGGCACCCGAGGGAATCTCAAGTTCTTCCCACTCCAACGTGTCGGGCGGTAGGGCAAGCACAGAATCTATGTTGATAGAGGGGCGCTTTTCCTCTACGGGAGCCTTTCGGCACGCCGTAAAAATGGTCATTAAGAGCAACCCCAACCACAAACTTCTTTTCATCCGTTAATTTTGAGTAGTTACAAGAAGCAAATTTACACCTTTTTCTCTAAAACTTACCGACCTTTCTCAAATAAAATACCTAACTTTGCAGAAGTTTTCCCAAATGAGAACGAGGAGCGAACAAGTGAGATGCTGATGCCGCATGGACTTTCTCCTTTTTCCATTCTCCTTTCTCCTTTTTTCACACTCAACTATGTTAGAACGCATTTCAAATTTACTCGGTGAAATCCAAACTTTGAGCGCAGCTGATGAGAAGGAACTCGAAGCGCTCCGTATTAAATATCTTTCGAAGAAGGGTCTTTTGAACGACCTCATGGCAGACTTCCGCAATGTTCCTGGCGAACAGAAGCGCGAAGTGGGTATGCGCATCAACGAGCTCAAGACGGCGCTTCAGGAGAAGTTGGCTGAACTCCGTCTCAATATCGCCACTTCTGAGGACGACCTTTCAGACCTCGACCTCACGCGCACGGCATATCCCGTGAAGCTCGGCACACGCCACCCCCTTTCGCTCACGAAGCGCGAAATCATTGACATCTTCGCACGCCTCGGTTTCGCTATGGCGGAAGGTCCTGAAGTGGAAGACGACTGGCACGTGTTTGGATCTATGAACTTTGCCGATGATCACCCCGCACGCGACATGCAGGACACCTTCTTCATCGAAGCACGCCCCGACATCATCCTCCGTACGCACACCAGTTCCGTACAGAGCCGCGTAATGGAGCAGTCACAGCCCCCCATCCGCGTGATTTGTCCCGGACGTGTGTACCGCAATGAAGCCATCTCTGCGCGCGCACACTGCTTCTTCCATCAGGTAGAAGGTCTTTACATTGACGAAGACGTTTCGTTCACCGACCTCAAGCAGGTGCTCCTCACTTTTGCTCGCGAAATGTTTGGCGCCGACACCAAGATTCGCCTCCGCCCCTCATACTTCCCCTTCACCGAACCCTCGGCGGAAATGGACATCTCATGTAACATCTGTGGCGGTACGGGTTGTGGATTCTGTAAGCACACGGGTTGGGTAGAAATCCTCGGTTGCGGTATGGTTGACCCCAATGTGCTCGAAGCAAACGGCATTGATAGCAAGAAGTATAAGGGTTATGCCTTCGGTATGGGCGTAGAACGCATCACCAACTTGAAGTACCAGGTGAAGGACCTCCGTCTCTTCTCTGAAAACGACACTCGCTTCCTCGAAAACTTCATGTCGGCAAACTAACATCCGGCACACAGATAGAAAAATAACGGCGGTTACTCCAATTTGCAAGGGGTAATCGCCGTTTTTTTTGTGACGGTAGGGACGCAATACATTGCGTCCGCCATCCGCATGGTTGAAACAACTCCGCATGGTTGAAACGGTTGTTAATGTGTCCGTTAAATAATAGGGCAATGCTGGTTGTGGACGCAATGTATTGCACTGCTGTCCCAAAGATTTTCGCAAACCATCTCGTATTTACTAAAATATCAACAACATATAAAGAAAAATGTTTACGGAGGATTTTAGAATGGAGTATTGTGCTAATTTCATACACACTTTCATTTTGTCACAATATGCCTCAAATTCCTTACGTATTTACTCAATTGTCTTTGTTTAT
>JBGVPF010000019.1:0-37865 GCA_045126825.1 Alloprevotella sp. | reverse complement strand
GCGGGATAATAAGGTGAGAAAGGCAGGTTATAAACTACCGTTGCCCCCAAGGCTTTATGGGAGATGGGTGTAAGATACTCCTTGCGCAAACCAATTTCGGTATGAAGGTCAAAAGTATTGGTACCTTCCGAGCGCAACAAGTCGCACACCGCAGCCGCACGTTTGCGGAAGTCGGCAAACGCCTCACGACCTTCGCCGTTCCACCCTATTTCTGCCAATGCCAACGCACGAGGATAGAGCATGTACTCTGCATGTGCCACCGTTGGGATGTATTCTGCCCACAAGTTACCCTGTACGCCACACACCGCCTTGCGCTCTTCGGCATTCAGTTCCTCCATGGATACAAAACGATAGACTTGTTCCAAGGGCAAATACCCACCAATAGCCTCGGGTTGGAAGGGCGGTGCATCCTGATAGTAATCCAAATAGCAGTACGCCCCTGGGGTGAGAATCACCTTGAGGTTGCGCACAGCCGCCTCGCGTGCCAATTCCGTAGAGCGCCAGTTCATGATGTGCGTACCGGGTTCTAACGTATCCGCCATCACTTCATCCCACCCCACCAGTGTGCGACCGTGGCGCGCAAGGAAGGTATTCATGTGGCGAATCAAGTGTCCCTGCAAAGCGTTCACGTGATCAAGTCCCAGTTCCTTTGCTTTCTGCTGACAGAGTGGGCAATCCTTCCACGCCGCCTTGCCTGCCTCGTCGCCACCTACATGAATGTATTGCGAGGGGAAGACGTCCATGACTTCCAACAGGATGTTTTCAAGAAAATCATAGGTTCCCACATTTCCGGGACAGAAGTCTGCAGCCCCCTTCGGGTCGTGCGTACACGAAAGTTCGGGATATGCCGCCAGCACCTCCTCGGAATGACCAGGCATTTCGATTTCGGGCACAATATTTATATTGCGTGCGCGCGCATAAGCCACCAATTCGCGCAACTCCTCCTGCGTGTAATAACCGCCATAGGCAGCCGAGTCACCCTCACAGCGATAACCGCGGTCACCGTTCCACCATTCCTTCCAACTTGCCTTTGTGCGCCACGCCGCCTTATCCGTCAGGCGCGGATAGCGCTTAATCTCCATGCGCCACCCCGCAGCGTCGGTAAGGTGCAGGTGAAGGGTGTTCATCTTATGGCGCGCCAAAATATCTATCTGGCGCTTGAGGTGAGAGAGGGGGAAGAAGTGGCGCGATACATCGAGCATAATACCGCGCCAAGCATAAGCGGGAGCGTCATCAACCTCCACACAGGGAAGTTTGTCCTTTTCCGTGCGCAACTGAAGCAATGTAGCAGCAGCACAGGTCACTCCACCCTCCGACTGGGCAAAAATGATGAGTGAATCAGGCGTAATGCGCAACTTATATGCCTCTGCATTTGGAGCATCAGGATAAGAGCGCACCACACAAACGCCTGCCCCACCCTTTGCACGCTCCGTCTGTAGCGCTTCTTGCAATAGAACGGTCGCAGCGGGAGCACCCGGTTCAACAACTATGCGCATACCCGCATGCAAGGTAAAAGACTTATTTGAGGAGGGGTGAAGCACCTGGGGTTTCGGCAATAAAGTTTGTGCGCTAACCACTAATGTTGCCCAACTAAAGAGCAGGATGAGTATTCTTTTCATAATGAAAAACCAAAAACTAAACTATCACATATGCCATCAAGAGCATAATATTTGCAAAGATACCTGTTTTACACCTTATGCCCAATCGCTCAGCAAAAAAAGCGGCAGCCCCGCAATTCACATTGCGGAAGCTGCCTACACCAATCCACTAATTACAATATCCTTTAAGTAAATTAAAGGGGAATTGTCAAACCAAGAGTAAGGTTCGCATTCGCGTCCTTCGCAGTCATAATGTCTGCAGGCGAACTACCGATCAAACGGTCAGAACCGATATAGAATTTCGCAATCTTTGAGTTCAAACTCAACATCGCACCCATGGTGAAACCTGTAGAGGTAGCAGCTGCATTCGCATTTACTTCCAACCATTTCAAGGGACGAATGTTTGCTGAAAGCATACCCTGATGCCATGAGTAATCACCGTAGAAGCGACCCGTATAGAGCAAACCTACGCTCATCTTGCGATAGAAAGGCATAGTATATTCAGCACCCGCATTCAATGTGGCAGCAAGTGACTGACTCACGCTCTTATCACCATCGTCGTAAAGTGCAAAGAGGTTTTCAAGGTCTTCTTGAAGGTCCTCAAGACCTGCATTAACAGGATTCACGCCATTCACAAGTTTGGAACCACTATGTTCAAAACCGTTAAATTCATATTCTCCAGCTGAAGTACCTGCATGCACATTATTCCAATTAATAAATCCAAGATCTGTAAGCCCTGCGCTCAAAACAAGATCGTCGGTAAGTTGGTAAGTGGCACCAAGATCAAGAGCGAGACCAAAACCAGCAAGACCAAATGACATATCATTAAATCCTTCAATACGCGGTCTGCCATCAGGAGCTACCGCGCCAGAGTGTTTCACTTTACTATCCATCAGTGCTGCTTCAATGTGCATATCACCCTTAACCTTCCAGTAAAAATCACGGGGATCGCCAGAACCTACAGCCGGAATATTCTTTTCAAGTTGCAAATGATTCACCTTAAAATCGGCATACGCAGCACCCAAGAGTACTTTAACTTTTGCTCCAACACGTAGTTTTTCATTAAGATTGCGTGCATGACCAAAAGCCAATTCCATATAATTTTGTGTATTCAAGGAAAGATTTTCAAATTCATATTGATTGCCTTCCCCTTCTTCTTTTGCAAACTTAAAGAATTCATAGGGCACTGAGGTATTCACCGCAGAACGCATATTGAGTTCAATAAGGTTTGAACCACCGAATGCCTTAAAACCTACAGAGAACAAGTTGTAATTCAAATACAAGTCAAATGTATTTTCCGATTCCAAATCACTGAGGAAGGCGTCCTTATCTACTTTCTTATCCATGAACGACACGTAATCGTGGTCAGAACCATCTCCGGCGTCATAAATAAAGTTTCCAAGTCCCACGTTACCCGTAGCGCCAACATTTACCTGACCTAATAATGCAGAGGCATAAGAGTCATTCAAGAAGGCGGGGTTCATCTGATGGCGGAAATTTGAAGAGTTCGAGAAGTAAGACGAACGGAATTCCTGCGCTACTGCTGGCATCACACACACCAACAAAGCAAGTGTCGCAACACTCTTAAGCATAAAGTTTTTCATGATACTGTGTGTTAGCTGGTGGCCACACTGTTTTATCCAGGTTACAGGGGACACCTAATTATAATAAATGTTAACTTCGGTTCAAAATTAAGAATATTCCTTAACAAAACAAAAAAATCTCCAGCAAATTCTGCTGGAGATTCTTTTTTTATACATTAACACCACATTTTGCTATTACATAGGTGATTATTGCCACCCAATGCGATGCGCATGTTTAGCAATTATTACTTCAACTTCGCAAGCGCTTCCTTGATGCGACGGATAGCTTCAACAATATTTTCGTCGCTGGTAGCATAACTCATGCGGAAGCATTCGGGAGAGCCGAAAGCATCACCACCAACCGTTGCTACATGACCTACTTCAAGAAGGTACATGGCAAGGTCCATAGAGTTATTGATAACGTGTGTGCCATCGGTCTTACCGAAGTAACTGCTGCACTTGGGGAAGAGGTAGAAGGCACCTGTGGGGTTGTTGACTTCGAGTCCAGGGATTTGCTTCGTAAGTTCTACGATGAGGTTCTTACGGCGTTCGAAAGCCTGACGCATTTCTTCTACGCAGTCCTGAGGACCCGCGAAGGCTTCGGTAGCGGCTACCTGACTTACAGAACAAGGACCTGAAGTGTACTGACCCTGGAGCTTGTTGCACGCCTTTACAATCCAGTCGGGACCAGCGAGGAAACCGATACGCCAGCCTGTCATAGCGTATGCCTTAGAGACACCGTTGATAATCACGGTGCGTTCCTTCATTCCCTCACATGAAGCGATAGAAGCGTGGGCGCCTATATAATTAATGTGTTCGTAGATTTCGTCGGAGATCACTACGACGCGCTCGTGACGACGGAGCACTTCGGCAAGTCCTTCGAGTTCTTCCTGAGTGTAAACCGAACCCGTGGGATTGCTGGGTGAGCAAAGGATGATGGCACGAGTAGCGGGAGTGATTGCCGCTTCGAGTTGTGCAGGAGTAATCTTGAAGTCCTGCTCAATACCTGCCTCAATATAAACGGGGGTGGCATCAGCAAGGAGTACCATCTGGGGATAACTTACCCAGTAAGGTGCGGGAATAATCACCTCGTCGCCCTTACCTGCAAGCGCCATTACGGCATTACATACGCACTGCTTCGCACCGTTTGAGCAAGAGATCTGTGCGGGAGTATAATCGAGACCATTTTCGTTCTTCAACTTTGCGCAGATGGCTTCGCGGAGGGCGGGATAACCGGGCACGGGAGAGTAGCGTGAGAAGTTGTCATCAACAGCCTTCTTTGCCGCTTCCTTAATATGGTCGGGGGTGTTAAAGTCGGGTTCCCCTACAGAAAGGTTAATGATGTCAAGACCCTGCGCCTTGAGTTCGGCGCTCTTTTGAGACATAGCAAGCGTTGCCGAAGGGGCAAGGCGATTAAGAGTTGCTGAAAGTGTCTGCATAGTATTAAAATTTGTTTTTAGTAGACAAGTTTTTAGTAAACGAGTAGACAAGAAGGTTCGAACATGCCACGACCTCCTAACATCCATGACTTACTTGCGGTCGCCAAAAATGCGGAGCAAGTAAATGAAGAGGTTGATGAAGTCGAGGTAGAGGGTCAAACTGCCCATCAATGCCAACTTCATGGTAGATTCGTTCATCTCTGCGCCGTGCATGAGGAACATGTTCTTAATCTTCTGCGTGTCGTAAACCGTAAGACCAGAGAAAATCAACACTCCGACGTAGGTACAAATCCACATGAGCATGGTGCTTTGGAGGAAGAAGTTTACCACCGTAGCAATGAGCAACCCGATGAGCGACATCATAAGGAAGCGCCCAAAACCACTTAAGTCTTTCTTGGTGAAGTAACCGATGAGCGACATCGCGCCAAAGGTTCCTGCAGTGATAAAGAAGGTAGAGGCGATGGACTCCATGGTGTAAGCAAGGAAGAGTACCGAGAACGTCAACCCGTTGAGGAGTGAATAAATTAAGAATACAATCCCTGCAGTCATAAAGGACATGCGTTCAATGCGTGCTGAAAGGTAGGCTACAGCTACAAATTCGGCGATGAGAATTCCAAAAAACAATAGCGAATTTGAGACAATAGCATATATAAGGTTTGTATTGTAAGCACAATAGTAAGCCGTAAGACCTGTTACGGCAAGAGCAAGCGCCATCCAAGTATAAACCTTGCGCATCAACATAGCAAATGCCGTGGGGCGGTCAATCGCGCGCGAATTATTAGTGTAAGATTTTGTGTAAGATGATTCCATAAGGTTATGAGGTTATGTGATAAAAAGGTTCAGCTTTATTCAGCAATATTGCAAGTGTCGCTGAGGGAGCACGTCAGTTCACTGGCTTAAAGTCGTATCGTAGTTATCATTGGTTAAAGTTACTTACGAGAATCTCCGTAGGCGTCTATCAAATGAATAAGGATATAGAGAGTGCCGAGGTAGAGTGCGAGACTGCCGAGAAAAGCGACTTTAAGTGTTTCTTCGTTTTTCTCTCCGCCCATTTCGAGGAACTTTGTTTTGATTTTTCGAGTCTCGCAAGCAACTAAAGCGCAGAATAACAATACGCCAACGTAGTTAATAATGCACATTATTTGGCTACTTTGCAGGATGTAGTTGACGGTGGTCGCGATGATGACACCGACGACTATCATAATCAAGAAGCGTCCCAAGGTTGGAAGCGCCTCATACCTAAAGTGGTCAATGAGGCTCACTACGCTAAATGTTCCCGCAATGATGTAGAACGTTGTTGCGATGGACTCCGTAGTCTCCATGTAAAGTTCTCTAAATAACAAGAAAAAGAAACTGAACACAGCACCATTCATGAGGGAGAACAACACGAACAGGATGCGTGCCATGGAGAACGAGAGCGACATGGCGCGTGAACGAAAGTACAACACGATGAGCACCACAATGAGCATAAGAATCAAGGAGCCAAATATGGTCGTCTTCGTAAAAACAGGAAATCTGGATACGTATGCAGCCCCAAGACCTGTAATTACAAGGGCAAGCGTCATCCAAAGATACACGTTGCTCATGAACGTAGCAATCGCCAACTCCTGTGATTCCGACTCTTCGTAAAAATTGTCACTCATGAGGTTTATGGTTAAGAGCTTTTACGGCAATGCAGACTGCAAGTCTAACTATCTCATTTACTCGTCAACGAATAACTTACCTGCAATTCTGCAGTATTATTTGAGGTGCAACGTGTGTCCCATGCGCTCCTTCTTCGTCTTGAGATAACGCGCATTATACTGGTTCGGTTCAACTTCGATGGGCACGTTTTCTACGATTTCGAGACCGTAGGCTTCAAGTCCGACGCGCTTAACAGGATTGTTGGACATGAGACGCATTTTGCTTACGCCAAGGAGGTTGAGGATTTGTGCCCCTACTCCATAGTCGCGCAAGTCGGGGTCGTAGCCCAAGTGGATGTTGGCATCTACGGTATCCATGCCCTGCTCCTGGAGTTTGTAAGCCGCGATTTTCGCCATGAGTCCGATACCGCGACCTTCCTGGTTGAGGTAGAGCACCACGCCCTTGCCTTCTGCTTCGACCATGCTCATGGCGCGGTGAAGCTGTTCGCCACAATCGCAACGCGCACTGCTAAAGATGTCGCCCGTAGCGCATGAAGAATGTACGCGCACAAGGAGAGGTTCTCCGGGTTCCCACGAACCCTTGATAAGCGCTACGTGTTCAAGTCCATTGTTCTTCTGGCGGAAGGGAATGAGGCGGAAGTGACCGTATGCGGTGGGCATATCTACTTCTTCCCCCTTTTCTACGAGACATTCCTGCTTCAAGCGGTAAGCAATGAGGTCCTTGATGGTGATAATCTTCAAGCCCTCACGCTTTGCAAATTCCTGAAGTTGGGGCATACGTGCCATCGTGCCGTCTTCGTTCAAAATTTCAATAAGACAGGCTGCGGGTTGCAAGCCGCAGAGGCGAGAGAGGTCAACTGCCGCTTCGGTGTGACCGGCACGTGCCAAGACACCACGATCCTGCGCATAAAGCGGATTTATATGACCGGGGCGACCGAAGTCTTCGGGTTTGCTGTTGGGGTTAGCAAGTGCCTTAATGGTCTCGCAACGGTCGTGGCAACTTACCCCCGTAGTGCACCCTTCGAGTTTATCCACTGTTACGGTGAAGGGCGTGCCGAGCATGCTGGTATTGCGTTGCACCTGGAACTCCAAGTCCAACTGCTTGCAACGCTCCAACGAGATGGGCGCACAAAGCACACCGCGACCGTGGCGCAACATGTAGTTTACCGCTTCGGGCGTACAGAGTTCTGCCGCCATAATGAGGTCGCCCTCGTTTTCACGGTCTTCATCATCAACTACGACAAGGAACTTCCCCTGCTTGTAGTCTTCAAGAGCCTCTTCAATAGAAGATACTGGATATTTTTGCTCCATTATTTGGTATATTTTTATAGGTGGAAGGTGAGAGGCGAAAGACGGATATCTTTCCTCTTTACCCTTTTATCTTTTATCTTTCTGAATTTCTGCTTCAATCAATCCATGCAAGCGGTCCATACGCTTCACGATTTGCTTAATATCCTTCATGAGGCGCAGGCGGAATCGCCAGATTCTGAACCACATTAAGATACCAATGGGGAAGCATAGTCCCACAAGGATATTGTAACGCTTACGTGCGAAGGGATGCGTATGTGCGTAAACATAGATTTGAGGAATCTTATTGATTTCACGCAAAATCTGTTGGTTGCGCGAATTTGAGAGTTGTTCTACCACCGCTTCCAAGCGTTCATTCAAATCCTCCATCGTATGGTCCACACGGCGACGGAAGAAGATGTGCTTATAGTTGGGCGCACGATAGAGTTTCTTACGTTCGCGATAGAATTGGAATTCCTCTGAAAGTTTCACCACTTCAGCGTAGAGGTTTTCATAATCGGGTTCATAAATGATGACCTCCTTTTTCCAAAGGTTTCGCTTCGTGCGAACACCAAAGAATCGACGGAAGAAGAGGATGTAGGCATCCTTATTGAACACGACAGAGTCGCGGTTTGCCATAATCGTGAGATAAGCACCACAGGGGAATAGGATTATCGGGCTCACCCATGTCCCAAGCCACACGGCTATACTACCATCGCGCGCCATCTTAAAGGCTGCAGTATCGATCATGAAGTAAAGAATGAAAATCAAGACGCTCACCACAGCAGGCATACCCAATCCACCCTTGCTTATGATGGCACCGAGCGGAGCACCGATAAAGAAGAAGAGCAAACAAGAAAGTGCCAATGCCATCTTCTTATGCCACTCCAACCAGTGGCGACGCACCTGACCTTCATTGTAGTCAATGGTCTTTGATTTCCAATCGAGGTCAAAGATATACGACTGCACGGCATTGCGCGCACCCTGTACTGCATTAGAAACCTTTCGGCGCGTTTGCTTGGCAAGGATTGTATCAAAATGCGCTACATGCTCTACCGCTGCAATATACTTCGCAGAGTCACGACGCAGGATGTCGGGGTTGCGCAAATAAGCACGACGCATATTGTCGTAGTAAGAGGTACCCAAACTGTCCATCACCAGATTCATTGAGTCAACACTCAATTCAATCTGCCGCATGTTCTTCGTTTCAGGCATATTGCGTAGCGCCTCTGCGTCCATCAAACTAAAGTTCGTATCAAAGTCGATGATAAACTTCTTGTATTCAAAGCTTTCACGATCAAAAGGCGCCTCTGCCGATTGTTGCAACCCAAGTCCGCTCTGCCCTTGAAGGCTCTCAAACTGCTCGCCCTGCCAAAGTTCCAAGAAGAGGTGCATCTTATCCGCAGACATTTCCAACTTCCCCGAATCAGCCAACACAATTTGGGCGCGATCAAACCCGCGGTCTGTTTTGTAGATAATCACATCGTAAAGCATCCCCGTCTGCGGTGTTTTACGCTGCACGAAGAGGTTCACTTGTGGCACCCCACTATAAAACTGCCCCTCTGGAATTTCCAACACTGGAGATGTCTGCTTCATGCTAAACAGCAATTGGCGCATACTCACCTGCGCCTCGGGAGCTGTTTTGTTCTGGAAATAGAAGGAAATGCCCGTCAGCAACACTACCACAATTAAAATAGGTTGCATAATGCGAATCAGTGCCACCCCCGCGGCCTTCATGGCCAACAACTCCAACTGCTCCGCCATATTACCAAAGGTAATCAGCGAAGCAAGCAGTACAGCCAAAGGCAATGATTGAGGCATCAACGTGATGCCCATGTACCAATAGAATTGCGCCAAGACATCCAGCGTAAGTCCCTTACCGATGAGTTCGTCCAAATAGCGCCAGGTGAACTGCATCATAAACACGAAGAGCGTGATGCAGAAGGCGGCTGCGAACACCATCATGAACTTCTTAAGGATAAAAAGGTCTAACTTCTTTATAAGCGTCATTTTCGGGTTGCATCATGGGGCGCATCTCAAGTCCCCACTATTTCGGAGCAAAGATAACATATTTTTTATTAAGGTGCGTTCTATAAATTCGTGTTTTTACTCCTCAACTGGAGTTTTTTACAGAAACGCCTCATTCACCCTTACGTTTCAGCGCACACCAAAACCATAACGCACGGCGTCGCACAGCATTATACACACAACATAAAAATCCCCCTCTTCAAGGGAAAAACTGCATGAAAACTCCCATTTCAAAAAATCAAAAAAACATGGGAAGTTCGACCGTTCTTTGCCATTTGCATTTGGTCTAAAAATTTTGTATATTTGTATTAGAGAGTGGAGATAGCCTCAACAGGGGTTATCTCCACTATTTTTTCGCCATTTTTTGCCTTTAAAAAGGTCAAAATTATTCGGCACCTACGAAAAAATAGGTGCCGAATAATTTTTTTTAGGTGCCGAATAATTTTTCGCAAAAGCGATATCGTTTTTGGCATAAAAAAATCTTTGTTCCATCTTGCTGAAAATGCGTCCTTTTTGTTAGATCCAAAACACAAAAAACACGCAAAAAAGTGAAAACTCCCTACTGGTTTAAACAGGCAAAAACCACCTCCCAACAAATAACCAGGGGACACGTACAATGCCCCCAACTGTAGGCGGTTTAAAGCATGCGAGACCTGTTTGAAATCCTCACACATTTTCACCAGGCAGTTTCCCTTACCGAAGGCAAAAAGATAAATGATATGACAAATTAGATTACCCGTTTGTTGTTCAGAAGCACCATCCCAAATAAATAAAATTGTCAAGTCCGCTTTGCATATAAAATATAAATTAGTACTTTTGCGAAAAATTTTGAGTATTGTGACCTTAAGCAATTCTACAAAACTCGACGCACAACAACGCAACCAATTGTCGTTGTGCGCAGTAAGTAATTGTAAAGCGACAAACATTAGTTTGCCGCTCATTTTGCGTCACAGCATGAAACAGGTAGCATGTATTAGCAATACTCCATAACAGGAAAGACACATTAAGGGTAGTACCACACCCCTCGGCTCGTGCCGTAGGTAAGTGGAACTACCCTTAATGCATTTTGGAATAGGGAAAGGCAAAAGATGCGCCAGCCGTCGCTTATTTCGCATCCTCTCTCGTCTACTCGCCTACTTGTCTACTTGTCTACTCGTTTACTCGTCTACTAAAATAACTTAAAATACTACAACTATGAACTTTACCCTACTCGTCACTGCTATTGTGACAGGTATTGCCTTTGTAGGCGTGGTGACAATCCTGGCAAAACTGATTGCTCCCCGCAGTTACAATGCGCAAAAGGAAGAGGCTTATGAGTGTGGTGTGCCCACTCGCGGACGCTCATGGATGCAGTTCCGCATTGGTTACTACCTTCTGGCCATCCTCTTCTTGATGTTCGACGTGGAAACAATGTTCTTGTTCCCGTGGGCAGTAGTGATGAACACGCTCGGTCCTGCCGGCCTGTTTAGCGTGCTCTTCTTCTTGTTTATCTTAGTGCTGGGCTTGGCATACGCTTGGCGGAAAGGAGCGCTCAAATGGCAGTAACAAAGAAACCCGTTATCAAGAATATTCCCTACGAGGAATTTAAGGACAACGAGACGTTTGAAAAGCTCGTGGCTGAACTCAACCAGAACGGCACGAATGTCATCGTGAGCACCCTCGACGACCTCATCAACTGGGGACGCAGCAATTCCTTGTGGCCTTTGACCTTTGCCACCAGTTGTTGCGGTATCGAATTTATGGCGGTCTGCGCTGCACGCCACGACATTGCCCGCTTCGGTTTTGAAGTAACGCGCAACTCGCCCCGTCAGGCGGACGTGATTCTCGTGAGTGGTACGATTACTACGAAGATGGCTCCCGTGTTGAAGCGCCTTTACGACCAGATGGCAGACCCCAAGTACGTAGTTGCCGTTGGTGGTTGTGCCATTTCGGGAGGTCCCTTTACAAAGTCATACCATGTCGTTATGGGCGTTGACAAGGTGATTCCCGTGGATGTTTACGTGCCCGGTTGTCCCCCACGCCCCGAATCATTCCTCTACGGCATGATGCAGTTGCAACGCAAGGTGAAGGCTGAAAACTTCTTCGGCACTACCAACCGCAAGGAGACCGACCCCTACAAGGCAGAGATGGAAACTAAAAATGAACAACTCTTAAACCAGCAGGAGGAAGCGTAATGGAGAAGGTTTTAAGGTTGTTAGGTCGCTTCGCTTTAAGTTTTTAAGGACTATGCAGTACGAAAGACTTAAGTGTTTAAGGACTATGCAGTACGAAAGACTTTACGAAAGACTTTAAGTTTTAAAGACGTGCAGTCCGAAGGGCACCTCAAAACCTTATAACCTCAAAACCTTATAACCTAAATTGTTAATGGAAACTACAGATATAAAAACTCAGGCACCTGCAGAAGCAGTAGTTGCGCCCAAACCTGCAGTGGCGAAACCCGCGCCCAAACCTGCGGCACCTGCTGTTCCCGCTGAAAATGAGGTAAAACCCATTGTGGTAACACCTGCGGCATTGCGCGCTGAAATGGAGCGCCTGAAGGCGGAAGGCATGGACTTCCTCGAATGCCTCACGGGCGTTGACTGGATGGAAGAAGGATTGGGATGTATCTACACCCTCACTTCTACAACAACGGGCAAGATGGTGCATATTCAAACGGCAACACTCGACCGTGAGAATCCCCTTATCCCCAGTGTTTCTGACCTTTGGGCAGTGGCAAACATTTACGAGCGCGAAGTATTTGACTTCTACGGCATCCGCTTTACGGGTCACCCCGATATGCGTCGCGTATTCTTGCGCGAAGACTGGGTGGGTTATCCTTTCCGTAAGGACGATGAGACGGAGAAGAACAATCCGCTCCGCATGACCAACGAACCCTTGGCGGACGATACAGAAGAATTGACATTGAATGCCGATGGTACGGTTACCAGCAAGCGCAATACGATTTTTGCAGACGGCGATTATGTGGTGAATATCGGTCCGCAACACCCCTCTACTCACGGTGTGCTCCACTTCCGTGTGGCACTCGAAGGGGAAACGATTAAGAAGATTGACCCCATCCTTGGATATATCCACCGCGGTATTGAAAAGATTGACGAGTCGCTCACCTATCCCCAAACACTTGCCCTTACCGACCGTATGGACTACCTCGGTGCCATGCAAAACCGCCATGCGCTCTGCATGTGTATTGAAAAGGCGTTGGGCATAGAAGTCAGTGACCGCGTAAAGGTGATTCGCACCATGATGGATGAGTTGCAGCGTATCGACTCTCACCTGCTCTTCTTCTCTTGCTTGGCGCAGGACCTTGGGGCTACGACAGCCTTCCTTTATGGGTTCCGCGACCGCGAAAAGATTCTCGACATCTTCGAAGAAACTTGCGGCGGACGCCTCATCTTGAACTACAACACGATTGGTGGTGTGATGCACGACCTTCACCCCAACTTCGTGACACGCGTGAAGGAGTTGATTCCTTATTTGCGCAATAGTTTGAAGGAACTTCATGCCCTCTTTACGGGTAACATTATCTTCCAGAACCGTGCAAAGGGAGTGGGCGTTCTCAGCAAGGAACAAGCCATTTCTTACGGTTGCACAGGCGGTACGGGTCGTGCTGCAGGTTGGCACAACGACTTGCGCAAGACGCGTCCCTATGCTGCTTATGATCGCGTGAAGTTCAACGAAGTAGTGCGCGAAGGCGGCGACAGTTTCGACCGTTACATGATTCGTATGGACGAAATTTTGGAAAGCCTCAGCATCCTTGAACAACTCGTGGACAACATCCCCGAAGGTAGCATCCAGGAAAAGATGAAGCCCATCATCAAGGTGCCCGAAGGTACTTATTACAGTGCCGTTGAGGGTAGCCGCGGTATCTTTGGCGTAATGCTTATCAGTAAGGGCGACAAGAGTCCCTACCGTTTGCACTACCGTTCTACAGGTCTTCCCCTCGTTGCAGCGATGGACACCCTCTGTAGCGGTTCAATGCTTGCCGACTTGATTACCATCGGCGGTACGGTGGACTATATTGTGCCTGATGTGGATAGATAGATGTTAAAATGAGAAATAAGAAATGAGAAATAGGCTGGCGCATTATTCTCCGCATGGTCTTTCTCCTTTAACGACTGATGTTAAAATGAGATATAAATAGAGAAAGTGATTGGGTTTATTCCCCGCACGGTCTTTCTCCTTTCTCCTTTCTCCTTTCAAAAATATAGTTATGTTTGATTTCAAAATAGTTACCGAATGGTTGCACGGCGCCCTTACGGGGGTGATGCCCGAATGGGCAGCGATTTTGACGGAGAGTGTGCTCGTCGCACTGGCCATCATTACGCTCTATGCCGTGTTTGCCATCATCCTCATTTATATGGAACGTAAGGTGTGTGCCTTCTTCCAGTGCCGTCTCGGTCCGAACCGTGTAGGTAAGTGGGGACTTTTGCAGGTGTTCTGCGACGTGTTTAAGATGTTGACCAAGGAAATCATCAACCTTCGCAACACCGACATGTTCCTCCACAACCTTGCCCCCTTCCTCGTGGTCACTGCGTCAATGGTTACCTTTGCTTGTTTGCCCTGGAACCGCGGTGCGCAGATGGTGGACTTCAACGTAGGTTTGTTCTTCATCCTCGCCGCTTCATCGGTTGGTGTTGTGGGCATTTTGCTCGCAGGTTGGAGTAGTAACAACAAGTATTCGCTCATCGGTGCGATGCGTAGTGGTGCGCAAATCATTTCCTACGAACTCTCTATCGGTATGACCATGCTCACGATGATTTGCTTGACAGGCACTATGTCTATTCAGGGAATCGTAGAACAGCAGTATGCCGAAGGTTGGAACATCTTCCGCGGACACATCCCCGCAGTGATTGCCTTTATCATTTACTTGATTGCGGGCAATGCAGAATGTAACCGTGGTCCCTTCGACCTTCCTGAATGTGAAAGTGAATTGACTGCGGGTTACCACACAGAGTATTCAGGTATGCACTTCGGTTATTACTACCTTGCGGAATACCTCAACCTCTTTATCTGCGCAGGTATCGCCACTTTGGTATTCCTCGGCGGTTGGGCGCCCCTCCACATTGCCGGTCTCGACGGTTTCAACAATGTGATGGACTTCATCCCCGGTGCCGTATGGTTTATTGGTAAGACCTTCTTTGTGGTGTTCCTCCTCATGTGGATGCGTTGGACCTTCCCCCGCTTGCGTATTGACCAAATCCTTGCGTTGGAATGGAAGTACCTCGTACCAATCAGTATGTTGAACCTTGTCTTGATGGCGCTCCTCGTGGCATTCGGACTTCATTTCTAAATAAGACATGGAAGAAAAGAATTATTTCGAAGGACTCTTTTGCGGCATCAAGTCACTCTGCACGGGGTTGAAGATTACGATGCGTGAGTTCTTCACGAAGAAAATCACCCAACAATATCCCGAAAACCGTAAGGAATTGCAGATGTTCGACCGCTTCCGTGGTGCCCTCGTTATGCCCCACAACGAAGCCAACGAACACAAGTGCATCGGTTGCGGACTCTGCCAAATGGCATGTCCCAATGGTTCGATTAAGGTGACCAGCGAATTTTACGAAACAGAAGACGGCAAGAAGAAAAAGCGCCTTGTGAAGTATGAGTACGACCTCGGTTGCTGTATGTTCTGCATGCTCTGCACCCGCGCTTGTCCCCAGGACGCCATTGAATTCGACCAAAGTTTTGAAAACGCCGTGTTCGACCGCTCTAAACTCGTCCAAGTGTTGAACAAAGAAGGTAGTAAGGTGGCGGAAAAGTAAACAATAAGGTTTGGAGGTTATAAGGATTGAGGTTTTAAGGATTGAGGTTTTAAGGTTATAAGGTTTTGAGGTTATAAGGACCATGCGGGATTGATTTACCTGCACGTTCTCGACCTTAAAGACTCTAAAGACCTTAAAGACCCTAAAGGCCCTAAATACCTCAAAACCTCAAAACCTCAAAAGCGAAGCGCCCTTAAAACCTAAAATTAAATAATTATGGATTCACACAATATAATGTTCGTTATCCTTGCGGTAATCATCATGCTCTCCTCCATTGCTACGGTGGTGAGTAAGAGTATTATCCGCGCGGCAACTTACCTGCTCTTCGTGCTGTTGGGCACCGCAGGTTTGTACTTCTTGATGGGATATTCGTTCCTCGGTGCGGTACAAATCATGGTCTATGCTGGTGGTATCATTGTGCTTTATGTATTCTCGATCCTCTTGACCAGCGGTCAGCAGGAAAAGCTCAACCGTGTATATCTCATGAAGAAGGTTGCCGTAGGTATGTCCTGCTTGGCAGGTCTCGCCGTGTTCATTGCCATGTTCTTCAAGCAACAGTTCTTGGCAGCCGCACTCTCTGCGCCCAGCGAATCAGATGCTTCCTTCCTCAGCATTGAGGAAATCGGTAAGCAGATGCTCTCAACAGGCGAAGGCGGTTACTTGCTTCCCTTCGAAGCGGTGAGTATCTTGTTGCTCGCCTGCATCGTTGGCGGATTGATTATTGCCCGTAAACGCTAATACTACGACTATGATTCAGTTAGAATATCTCCTCATCATCTCGGCAGTTATGCTGTTTGCCGGCATCTACGGGTTCTTTACGAGAAAGAGCACCCTTGCGATGTTGCTTTCTATTGAACTGATGCTCAACGCTGCCGACATCAACTTTGCGGTGTTCAATCGCATGCTTTTCCCCGAAGGTCACGAAGGTTACTTCTTTGCTATCTTCGGCATAGCCATCGCTGCTGCGGAAAGCGCTATTGCCATCGCCATTATGATCAATATTTATCGAATGCTCAAAAACATTTCTGTGGATGAGTTGAAGAAAATGAAATGGTAAGCCACTATGGAATATACATTGTTCATACTCCTTTTGCCCCTCTGCTCCTTCTTACTGCTCGGTCTTCTCGACAGTAAGATCAGCAAGACGGCGGCCGGCATTATCGGCACAATGAGTTTGGGTGCGGTTACGCTCCTCTCTTATTTCACTGCCTTCGAATACTTCACCGCAGACCGCGTAAACGGAGTGTTCGAGAAAGTAATGCCTTACAACATTACTTGGTTGCCCCTTGGCGACTTGCACTTTGATATGGGTATCTTGCTCGACCCCATCTCGGTGATGATGCTTATCGTCATCTCTACGGTGTCGCTCATGGTACACATCTACTCTTTCGGCTACATGAAGGGCGAACGCGGGTTCCAGCGTTACTACGCCTTCTTGAGCCTCTTCACCATGTCTATGCTCGGTTTGGTAGTAGCCACCAACATCTTCCAGATGTACTTATTCTGGGAACTTGTAGGGGTATCATCTTACCTCCTCATCGGTTTCTACTACACCACTCCCGCAGCGATTGCCGCTTCTAAAAAGGCGTTCATCGTAACACGCTTTGCCGACATGTTCTTCCTCGTGGGTATCCTCATCTACGGTTACTACTGCAAGTCATTCGGCTTTGACTTCAACGCGGAAGGTTTTGCGGCAGGTGCCTTCATGCTCCCCACCGCCCTCGTATTGATGTTTATTGGTGGTGCAGGTAAGAGTGCGATGTTCCCCCTTCACATTTGGTTGCCCGATGCAATGGAAGGTCCCACTCCCGTCAGTGCATTGATTCACGCTGCGACGATGGTTGTTGCCGGTGTGTTCCAGATTGCACGCCTCTTCCCCCTCTGGATTCAGTATGCTCCCGAAGCAATGACGATTGTCGTGTGGGTAGGTGTTATTACCGCCTTCTATGCAGCAGCGGTGGCTTGCGTTCAGAGCGACATCAAGCGCGTGTTGGCGTTCTCTACTATTTCGCAGATTGCCTTCATGATGGTAGCATTGGGCGTATGTCTTCCTGGCGAACACGGAGCGGTGATTGACAACCATGCCAGTCTGGGTTACATGGCTTCTATGTTCCACCTCTTTACCCACGCTATGTTTAAGGCGCTCCTGTTCCTCGGCGCAGGTTGCATTATCCACGCCGTTCATAGCAACGAAATGTCGGCAATGGGTGGACTCCGCAAGTATATGCCCATTACCCACATCACCTTCCTTATTGCATGTTTGGCGATTGCGGGTATTCCTCCCTTCTCTGGGTTCTTCTCAAAGGACGAAATCCTTACGGCATGCATGCACTACAGCCCCGTTGTAGGCTGGATCATGACGGGTGTAGCCGCGATGACGGCGTTCTACATGTTCCGCTTGTACTTCGGAATCTTCTGGGGTACAGAAAACAAGGAACTCCATGCGCACCACACGCCTCATGAAGCGCCCCTTGCGATGACACTTCCCTTGATTGTCCTTACTTGCATTACGCTCTTTGCGGGCTTCATCCCCTTCGGTCATTTCGTAAGTGCATCGGGTGAAGCGTATGACATCCATTTGGATTGGACAGTTGCCGCTACAAGCATCATCGTTGCTGTTGTGTCTATTGCATTGGCAACTTACATCTACGCTGGGCAGCGCCAGCCTGTGGCAGAAAAGCTTCACAACGCATTCCCCCGCCTACACCGTTGGGCATTCAAGCGCTTCTATCTTGACGAGGTGTATCAGTTCGTAACACACCGCATCATCTTTGCTTACATCTCTCGCCCCATTGCGTGGTTCGACCGTAATGTAGTGGACGGTTTCTTCAACTTCCTCGCTTGGGGAACCCACAAGTTGAGTCACGCCATCCGCGGTTTGCAGAGCGGTTCTGTACAACTCTACGCACAGGTGTTCCTCCTCGGCATCCTCGTTATTATTCTCATTTTGATCATGTAGCCAACTATGGAAAATATTCTTTATCTCTCTACCTTTGTGTTCATCCCCTTGGTGATGCTCCTGGGTTTGTGGTTGGCGAAAAACGTCAATCAAGTACGTGGTGTGATGGTTGCAGGTAGCACAGCGCTTCTTGGGCTTGCCATCCACCTTACTGCTCGCTTCTTGGGCGACCGTGCTGCGGGTGAAACGGCAGAAATGCTCTACACGGGCGCCATCTCTTGGTTTGAGCCCCTCAACATCTGCTACTCTGTAGGTGTCGACGGCATTTCTGTAGCGATGATTTTGCTCTCTGCGATTATCGTGTTTACGGGCACCTTTGCTTCTTGGCAACTCAAACCCCTCACGAAGGAATACTTCCTTTGGTTCACCCTCCTCTCTATGGGTGTATTCGGGTTCTTCATCAGCATCGACATGTTCGCCATGTTCATGTTCTACGAAATCGCCCTCATCCCCATGTACCTCTTGATTGGTGTTTGGGGTAGCGGAAAGAAGGAGTACTCTGCCATGAAACTCACCCTCATGCTCATGGGTGGTTCTGCCTTCTTGATGTGTGGTATCTTCGGTATCTACTTCGATGCGGGCGCTTCTACGATGAACATCCTTGATATTGCGAAACACGGTGTTGCTCTCGACAACCAATACTTGTGGTTCCCCATGACCTTCGTAGGTTTCGGTGTACTCGGTGCCCTCTTCCCCTTCCACACATGGAGTCCTGACGGTCACGCTTCTGCACCCACCGCTGTATCTATGCTCCACGCAGGGGTGTTGATGAAACTCGGGGGTTACGGTTGCTTCCGCATCGCCATGTATCTCATGCCCCAGGCGGCACACGAATTGGGTTGGATTTTCTTGATCCTCACGGGTATCTCCGTAGTTTACGGTGCCTTCTCGGCATGCGTACAGACCGACTTGAAGTACATCAACGCTTATTCTTCAGTGTCTCACTGTGGTCTCGTGCTCTTCGCCATCTTGATGATGAACGAAACAGCCTGCACAGGTGCTGTACTTCAGATGTTGAGCCACGGTTTGATGACTGCGCTCTTCTTCGCCCTCATCGGTTTCATTTACGGCAGAACACACACGCGTGACATCCGCGAACTTTCAGGATTGATGCGCATCATGCCCTTCCTCTCTATCTGTTATGTGATAGCCGGTTTGGCAAACCTCGGTCTCCCAGGTTTGAGTGGATTCGTGGCTGAAATGACCATATTCGTAGGTTCATTTGAAAACACAGGCACCTTCTACACAACGCTCACCATCATTGCATGTACGAGTATCGTAGTGACGGCGGTGTACATCCTTCGTCTTGTCGGAAAGATTCTTTACGGCACCTGCACGAATGAACACCACCTCCACCTCACTGACGCCACATGGGACGAACGCTTCTCTGTGATCTGCCTCATCGCTTGCGTTGCAGGTTTGGGTATCGCTCCCCTTTGGGTAAGCAACTTGATTGGAGATGGCGTAGCGCCGATTATCAACCAATTGGACAAATTCATTGATCTGAACCCGTTTATGTAACGGATAGTTGACGAGTTGACAAGTAAACGAGTAAACAAGATAGTTACAGAAGTCCACCTCTGAAATCCTCTTGTTTATACTATGACAACACTCATAGATAATAGGAAATTACAAGCGTTTACCTCTCAAACCTTCTTGTTTACTTGTTTACTATAAACTCGTCCACTCATAAAATAACACTTATGGATTATTCACAATTCTTATCAATGCACGCCGAGCTTTCGCTCCTTGCAGTGATTCTCATACTCTTTGTTGCGGACCTCTTCATGTGCCCCGACAAGAAGAGCGGGAAGGGTGTTTATAACACCTGCTTACCTGCGGTTCTTCTGTTGGTGCACATCGTCCTCAACTTGTTGCCTTGCGCTTCGTGTGGCACGACGGAAAGCTTCACCGCTTTCGGTGGCATGTATGTGCACACACCTATGATGACGGTCGTAAAGAGCATCCTTTCTGTCGGCACACTTATCGTGTTCTTGATGGCACACAAGTGGCTCAGCCCTGAGGAAAACTTGGTGAAGCAGGGCGAATTCTACCTGCTCACACTCTTCACCCTCCTCGGCATGTTCTTCATGATTTCCGCGGGCCACTTCCTCATGTTCTTCATCGGTCTTGAGTTGGCATCTGTCCCCATGGCAGCAGTCGTGGCGTTCGACAAGAAGCGCTACGAAAGTGCTGAAGCCAGTGCGAAGTTCATTCTCCTCGCCCTCTTCTCCGCAGCCCTTATGCTCTACGGCATGTCGTTGCTCTATGGTGCGACAGGTACGCTCTACCTCGAACCTATGGGACAGGCGTTGGCGGCAAACTCTTGGACACCTCTCACTGTGGCAGGTCTTGCGCTCATCATTTCAGGTTTGGGCTTCAAGATTTCACTCGTACCCTTCCACCTCTGGACGGCAGATACCTACCAAGGTGCGCCCACAGTGGTAACGGGTTACTTGAGCGTCATCTCAAAGGGTGCTGCAGCCTTTGCCCTCTTCACCATCCTCGTGAAGGTGTTTGGTGGCACCAGTTATGTAGAAATGTGGAACGAGATTTTCTTCTGGCTCATTGTCCTCTCCATCACCTTGGCAAACCTCTTTGCCATCCGCCAGCAGAACCTCAAGCGCTTCATGGCGTTCTCTGCCATCTCACAGGCAGGTTACCTCGTGTTGGGCTTGATGGACGGTTCGGCACAGGGTATGACCGCTCTCGTGTTCTACCTCTTCGTGTATATGGCAGCCAACCTCGGTGCGTTTGCCGTGATGAGCAGCGTAGAAGAAAACAGCGGGAAGATTAACATCTGCGATTACAATGGACTCTACAAGACCAACCCCAAGTTGGCTTTCCTCATGACGCTCTGCCTCTTCTCCTTGGCAGGTATTCCTCCCTTCGCAGGCTTCTTCTCAAAGTTCTTCATCTTCATGGCAGCCTTCAAGGGTGGTCACGTGTTGCTCGTCTTCATTGCCCTCGTCAATACGGTAGTGTCACTTTACTACTACCTCCTCATCGTGAAGGCAATGTACATCCAACCCAACGAGTCGCCCATTGCCACCTTCCGTTCTGACAACTACACCCGCCTCGCACTCCTCATCTGCACCGCAGGTGTTGTGTTCCTCGGCATCGCCAGCATCGTTTACAACTACATCGATGCCCTCAGTTACGGATTGCTTTAAGACTTGATAAAAACTAAAAAAATGAGCGTGCTGCACAGCTGTGTGGCACGCTCATTTTTTTTGTATCCACGCCTGGTAATTTTTATCGGCATAAAAATTTATTTTCTCGGCATGAAAAAAATCATAGGTGGAATATAGAGACCTGCGTGACTTTTAGGCGACCACGAAAGTTCGTTTGTCTTATTTGGAACCACTAATGAACACTAATTTACACTAATGCCTAACGGGGTGTTATGCCTCACGCATAGGCGCAAAGTTTCGCAAAGTCTGCGTGGTTCTGCGTAGTCTGCGTGAGGTGGTCTCACACAGAAGACACGGAAGACACAGAACCTTGCGGAGAAGAACTGCCTCACGCAGACGGCGCAGACTTTCGGAGAAGCATGCAGAGCAAATTCTGTGGTTTTCTGTGATTTCTGTGTGCCACTTTTTCTCATATAAGGACATACTCTGCGCCCTTTGCGCCTCTGCGTGAGATGATTTTCACACAGAAATCCACGGAACACCACAGAAAGTATTCCTGCATGATTCCCCAAAAATCTTTTCGCTCATCTAATAAAAATTAATAATATTATGCGTACCTTTGCGATGTCTTCCCGTGTGTATCTGCACAATCGTGTGCAGAAGGTCCACGCCGAAGTTGGTGACAAGTCTTTTGTATGAGGCAAGTCACTGGCGGAGAATGGGTGGAAGGGGAGGACGAACATATAAAAGGCGTTTACTTACGCACTGTTTAAGACATTCTGAAATCTAGCAAATTTAAGAATCACAGTCTTGAGCTTTGCAACGGTAGATGTCCATTGGGTGTGGTTTTAACAACCATCATGCGACAATCGTGATTGAATCCGTGAGGATGCAATCGCTGGTCGCATCGGATGGGTATTTAACAAAAATCATATTCGGCGTGGACTCTAGCGTTGTCTGTTCAACTGTGATGGGCAATTGCTAGAGCCTCAGAATGTGGAACGGACAATCGTTGGTTCCACGCTTTTTTGTGTTCATACGGCAACAAGAAAATAATTTAAGCATAAGCAATTATTAACCCACAATCTACACATGTATGAACAAGACCGATGTGCTTGACGTAATGCGCAAGATTGAATTACACATACATGCTATGGCTGGTGTTCTTGCATACACGTATGTGGAACAGCGCAACATGATAAAGTGCGTGTTTAACAATCCTGCTCGTTATGACCTCTCGAAAGTGATGCTTCGCTTGACGGTGATTGATTCATTGTACTCAACGAATGCATCCTATGCTTATTTCTCTATTGAAGAACTTGCAAAGGCTATTCTTGATTTAGGGTCAGAAGAGGATGCCAAGACCTATTTTAAGAAAATTGCTCGCGGAAAGGATGATGACCAAAATTTGTTTGGTCGCACTTACGGCATCCGAAAGAACACGCAGAAGGGAGGAAAACTCATCTCCTTAGTTTCCAAGTATGCTTACTACACCCTCCTCTGTGACGAAAGCGACGCCTTAGGTTTCCCCATCTATGACAGTTTAGCCATAGAAATGCTTCCCAAGTTAAGTAGGGTGCTTGGTGTTAGTGCAGAGTTTAAAAACAAGGACTGTATAAAGGAATACGTCGCATGCTTGAATGCCCTTCGTGAAGCCCTGTTTGGTCAAGACACCAATCAGCGTTTCGAACATTTACAGCAATTTGATATACTTGACGCTTACCTTTGGAGAATCGGGAAATTGACGCATGGCAATTATTCCTTGTTGTTTACCAAGAAGGATTATGAGACTTTCTTTGAAAACGTATTCGGAATCCCAAGTGGAAGTGATCATATCAACATGTCGCTTTACACGAAGTTCAAAGAAAACTACCCGGATGAATGTAAACGCCAAAAGAATAAGTCTGGCAAATCATACACCTATATAATAGACATCAATAAACTCATTGCAGAAATATGTTTTAAGATGCCTACTTGCGATATTCTGAAAGGTGTAGATGATAGTTATGGCGCAATGGCTGCGCTTATTGATAGTTGGAAGAAATTCTAAAGATATTCTACAAAATATTAATACATTACATATTATGAAAAAGTTAAGATTCTTTTTGACAAGCATATTCCTGCTCTGTTGTAGTGCGATTTATGCTTATGATTTTGAAGTAGATGGTATTTATTATGACATCTCGGGAACAAACGCATCAGTGACATGTCGATATTATAATAGTGATTACAATTCTAGAGCATATTCTGGAGATATCGTCATTCCCGAATCAGTGGAATATAATGGCAATACTTATAGTGTGACCGGCATTGGGGAGAGGGCTTTCGAATATTGCCGAGATTTAACTTCCGTGGTGATTCCTAATAGTGTGACCAGCATTGGGATTTTGGCTTTCGATCAGTGCTCTAGTTTGACATCCGTGGTGATTCCTAATAGTGTGACCAGCATTGGGAATCAAGCTTTCCTATATTGCGGAGGTTTGACTTCCGTGGAGATTCCTAACAGTGTGACCAGCATTGGGTATCGTGCTTTCCAAAATTGCTTAGGTTTGACTTCCGTGGAGATTCCTAACAGTGTGACCAGCATTAGGGTCGGTACTTTCGCGGGTTGCTCCAGTTTGACTTCCGTGGAGATTCCTAACAGTGTGACCAGCATTGGGAATGAAGCTTTCTGGGGTTGCTCCGGTTTGACTTCCATGGAGATTCCTAATAGTGTGACCAGCATTGGGAATTCTGCTTTCGAATATTGCTTAGGTTTGACTTCCGTGGTGATTGGCAATGGTGTGACCAGCATTGGGGATTGTGCTTTCCAAGATTGCTTAGTTTTGACTTCCGTGGTGATTGGCAATGGTGCGACCAGCATTGGGGGGAATGCTTTCTATGGTACTGCATGGTATAATAATCAACCTGATGGAGTTGTTTATTTGGACAATTACTTATTGAAATATAAAGGAACGATGCTTTCAAATACATCTATTGAGATTAAGGATGGTACGTTGCTGATTGCTGACGATGCTTTCGAATATTGCCGAGATTTGACTTCCGTGGTGATTCCTAACAGTGTGACCAGCATTGGGAGCTATGCTTTCAGTGATTGCGATAACTTAAAGAGCATCACTTCTTTAAATCCAACTCCTTCAGCGACTACGTCTTATAGTCCATTTTCTAATTATGATGCGACATTATACGTTCCATTTGGCGCAAAGACTGCCTATAGCAATGCGACATATTGGAAGGAGTTTACTAATATTGAAGAGTTAGCACCATCACATTATGAATTAACGGACGGAGAGGCGTATGATCGTACTTCAGACTGCTTTGTGAATAGTGTAACCTACACCCGTACTCTCCCCAACCTCCATTGGAATGCACTTTACGTGCCCTTCGAATTACCTTACGACGTGATTGCTGACCGCTATGACGTGGCATACATCAATGACGTGAATGGTTATGACACAGATGAGAATGGCGAAATTGACGACTTAGCAATGGAGATTATCAGGATTAAGGGGGGTACGCTTAAGGCCAATTATCCTTACTTGATTAAGGCAAAGACGGAGGCGGACAAGGCTATGAGCATCACGGTTGAGGATGCGACGCTTTATGCGGCGGAAGAAAACGCTGTGGATTGCTCTTCGGTTTATCAAAACTACGTTGTTAAGGGTACGTACACTAAGAAGACGGCTGAAGAGTTGGCAGGTAAGTTGGCAATTTCTACGTCTGGCGCTTGGCAACCCTTAGCAGAAGGTACAGCGCTGAATCCTTTCCGCTTATATCTCTCTATTGAAAATCGCGACAACTCACCCCTCAAGGTTGAACCAGCTGCTTTGTCGCGCATGCGCATCGTTGAGCGTGGCGAAACTACAGGTATTGAAGAAGTAGTACCCTCTCAGCAAGGCGAAGACGTTATCTTCGACCTCAGCGGACGCCGTGTGAAGCAGCCTGTCAAAGGTGGTGTTTACATCATTAACGGCAAGAAAAGAATTCTTTAACTAAACGTACATTATGAAAAAAGAGTATATAGCTCCTAATATTGAAGAGTTTGCTTTCGACTTGCAGTCACTGTTAGCAGCTTCTGTTGGTGAAATCCCCATGAATCCGAATGTCCCTGGAACTCCCGCTACTCAAAAGAAAGAAGACAATCTTTGGGAACATAATTGGGAATAATAAAAATGGTGCGCTCATCTGAGTGCACCATTTTTTCTATTATTGATGTCCAGTAAATATAGATAACTCCTTGTAGGATGGACCGTTGTACTCATACAAGTCCCTTATACATATTCAACCGAAAGAAAATGCGAATTTCTATTTTTAGGACACCAATAATTTTATTACTGCTATTGCCCAATAATCAGCGGAAACTACACAAATCTGCGCCACTTACGCAAAGTATTAAAAGATAATCTGCGTAAGTAGGGACTTTTTACCCAACTTACGCAGATTATCTCAACAGGGAGGACTGTTCGGTAGGAGTTCGCTGGGGTGTCACAGTGTGACGTCCTATACTTGTGAATCAGCGCCCTTTACCACAACATCCCCACGAACATCACGAGAATGGCGATGCTGTAGATTAACTTCAAGGCGGTCGTCAGCAGGAAGCCGACGAAGGACATGAAGGCGACTTTGAGGGCAGTGGAGAAGGGTGTTTTGACAATCAGTTCGCCCACCAGTGCGCCGATAAAGGGACCGAGGATTAGACCGAGGGGACCGAAGAAAATCCCGACGATGAGTCCCGCCGTCGCACCACGGATGCCCGCCTTTGTGCCCTGCCCTTTCTTGGTGAGCCAGATGGGGGCGACATAGTCCAGTACGGTGATGACCACCATGAGCACACCTGCCACAATAAGCACCTGAAGAGAAACCTCCTCACGATTGTACAACCACATCATCCATAGCGTAACGTAGGACAATGGGGGACCAGGCAGGGCGGGTACAATGGCACCTGCTAAACCAATAAAAGCGAAGAGTGCCCCGAGGATTAAGAAGATGTATTCCATTTTTTTGAGTTAACAAGTTCATAGTAGACGAGTAAACGAGATGATTACTGCTGCTATTTGGTTGCAAAGATGAGAATTTTATTGGAATGAATGGAGAATCCTTACATGCAATTTTGCACCAAGACTATGAAGAGTGCACAATTGAGTGCATATGTACCAGCATCCGCTTTTTCTGACATGAGAACATAAGACCATAAAAATTTGTTCTTTTGTTCTTATGTCTTCAACAATTAAAATCGAGACACACATAGCAATAAAAAAAAGATGTATCTTTGCAACCTATGAAGTATTCTGTAATTATCCCCGTTTATAACCGCCCCGACGAGGCGCAGGAATTGCTGGAAAGTTTGACGCAACAGACGTGTCAGGACTTTGAGGTGATTGTGGTAGAAGATGGTTCTACGGTGCCTTGCAAAGAGGTGGTGGACCAGTTCTGCGACCGCTTGGATGTGAAGTATTTTACGAAACCGAATAGCGGACCTGGGCAAACGCGCAACTATGGTGTGGCGCGTGCTGCGGGGGATTATGTATTGATTTTGGACTCCGATGCCGTGTGTCCCCCCAACTACATCGCCGAGGTTGAAGCGGAATTGCAGGCGAATCCTTGTGATGCCTTTGGCGGTCCCGACCGTGCGCACGAGAGTTTTACACCCATGCAAAAGGCAATTAACTATGCCATGACTTCGTTCTTCACCACGGGAGGTATCCGTGGGGGTAAGAAGAAGATGGATAAGTTCTACCCCCGCTCCTTCAATATGGGCGTGCGTAGGGAAGTTTACAACGCACTCAATGGTTTCAGCGAAATGCGCTTTGGTGAGGACATCGACTTCTCGACCCGCATTTTCAAGGGCGGTTACAAGTGTCGCCTGTTCCCCGAAGCTTGGGTGTGGCACAAGCGCCGTACGGACCTTAAGAAGTTCTTTAAGCAAGTGCACAACTCGGGCATTGCGCGCATTAACCTTACGAAGCGCCATCCGGGAACTTTGAAACTCGTACACTTGCTCCCGGCAGTATTTACCATTGGTGTGGCGCTGTGCGTGCTCGCTACCGTATTAGGAGGACTGCTTCCTATCTTCACCCTCTTCGGAACGACCCCTCTCTTGCTCTTCTCGCTCATCATCTTTGTGGACGCAGCATGGGCAGAACGCAGCATGGGCGTAGGGCTTCGCGCCGTGGCAGCCTCGTTCGTGCAACTCTTGGGCTACGGCAGCGGTTTCCTCCGCGCTTGGTGGGAACGCTGCGTATTGGGCAGAGGGGAGTTTGAGGCTTTTAAGAAGAATTTTTATAAGTAGAGAATTAGTAGACAAGTTTATAGGTACGAGTAAACGAGCGAGATGCGAATGCGTTTCCGAGTTTCAACGATAAAACTTTTTATAGTTCCAGAATCTGGTTTCACCATTAGACACATTAAAGTATGAAGGATGTAACGGTTACTGGGTCACTCTGCGAGGATGACTATTTTCAATTACTGCAACAGGCTGTAGCAGTAATTGAAACGTCGCGACTACGAATTGCCAAGCAATTGAACACAATAGCGACTTCTTCATATTGGGAAATTGGCAAACTATTGGAGGAAAAGAAACTTGACAGTCAGCACGGTGATAGCATTGTTAAAAGACTATCAGTAGATTTGAAATCAAGATTCCCTGATTTGGGACTATCTCCAAGAAATCTATGGAACATGAAGCGTTTCTATCTACGGTATTCTCAAGAAGATGCAAAAGTGCAACAAGCTGTAGCAGTTTTGCCTTGGGGGCACAACTTGCTCCTTATGAACTACAATCTATCACCTGAACATGTCGTATTCTATGCACATGAAGTGTTTTCAAAGGGGTGGTCTCGAGATATGTTGAATCACGCACTGAAATCTGAGTATCACCTTTCTGTGCAAATTACTGAAAAGTCCAACAACTTTAATACCACCCTCACTACTCAACAAGCAGACTACGCGAACGAAGTGTTCCGTAGTAGTTATAATTTAGGGTTTATAGATGCCGTAGAACCCTTGAAAGAACTGGAACTTGAGCGACGCCTTGTACAAAAGATTACGACTTTTATAATGGAATTAGGCAGTGGTTTTAGTTTCATCGGTAATCAACACACACTTACCTTCAATGGCAAAGAATATCGAGTTGATTTACTATTTTTCCACCGCCGACTTCGTTCTATGGTTGCGATAGAATTAAAGATTGGCGAATTCAAACCCGAATATGTGGGCAAGATGAACTTCTATCTATCTCTATTAGATAAATTAGAAAAGGCCCCCGATGAAAATCCGTCAATCGGTATTATTCTCTGTGCAGAGAAAGATCATTTGGAGGTTGAGATGGCACTCCAAGATGTGCACAAACCTATAGGAGTGGCTGAATATCAGTATCTGATACCCCAAAATAAGTTACAGGATTTGATAACGGCAGAAATGAATCTATCAAAATTCTCCAACTGATTAATTTGTCCAAATTTCATGGACCACTCAAAACTAACCATTGCCCAATGGGCGGAAGAAGATAAACCGCGCGAGAAGCTTGAAGCACTCGGGGCGGAGGCGCTGAGCAAGGCGGAACTGCTGGCGATTCTGATTGGTTCGGGGTCGGCGGATGAAGATGCAGTTGCGCTGACGAAGCGTATTCTTGCCGACGTGGGGGATAACCTCTATGAATTGGGCAAACTTTCGATTACGGACTTGCAGCGCTACAAAGGCATTGGTCCCGCAAAGGCGATTACCATCAAGGCGGCTTGTGAACTCGGCAAGCGGCGCTCTGAAGAAAAGGCGCGCGAGCGCATGAAGATTGACTCTGCACAAGCGGCGGTGGACTTACTTAAGGAATACATGCGCGACTTGACACACGAAGAATGCCACGCCATTCTGCTGGACATTTCGCTGAAACTCATTGACACCGTACTTGTGGGTAAAGGCACAACGGATGCTTCACTCGTTGACGTTCGCCACGTGCTCCGCGAAGCACTCCTCCGAAAGGCCTCGCGCATCATCCTTTGCCACAACCACCCCTCGGGAAATCTTACGCCCAGCCGACAGGACGACCAACTCACGCAACGCCTGAAAGTTGCGGCGGAACACCTGCAAATACCACTCATTGACCATATCATTATTTCTTCCGAAGGGTATTATAGTTACTCGGAGGAAGGGAAGATTTAGAGTACAGATAACAGAGTACAGAGTACAACTCCGTACGGATTGTTGCTCTGATTTTACGCTGCTTATGATACTCTAAAAATTAAACTCACTTAAAAGTTGTACTCTGTACTCTGTGCTCTGTACTCTAAACACTCAAACTATGACTCCAGAAGAAAGACTTCAAATAGAAGAGCGCATTATTGAAGTGCTCAAAACGGTTTACGACCCTGAAATCCCCGTAGATATTTACGCACTGGGATTGATTTATAAGATTGACCTCAACGACGACTACTCTGTCGATATTGACATGACCCTCACCGCTCCCAATTGCCCTGCAGCAGACTTCATCGTGGAAGATGTGCGCATGAAGGTAGCGGGTATTCCGCAAATCACGGATGCCCGCGTCAACCTCGTGTTCGAACCCGAGTGGGACAAGGACATGATGTCGGAAGAGGCGAAGTTGGACCTTGGATTTATGTAATCTTTTCGAGTAGACGAGTAACAAGTAAACAAGTTGACGAGATGGTTACACATCTCAACTGCTAAAACACTTGTACCTCCACAAACTCTCTCGTCTACTCGTTTACTAAAAACTCGTCTACTAAAAAAATGAAACCCATATATTTTCTCTCCGATGCCCACTTGGGCAGCCGTGCTATTCCCCACGCACGTACTCAGGAGCGCAGACTCGTAAATTTCCTTGACAGCATCAAGCATAAGGCGGGTGCTGTCTATCTGTTGGGAGACATGTTTGACTTCTGGCACGAGTATAAACTTGTTGTGCCGAAGGGCTACACGCGCTTCTTGGGCAAGATTTCGGAGCTCACCGACATGGGCGTGGAGGTGCATTTCTTCATTGGCAATCACGACCTTTGGATGGGCGATTACTTGGAGAAGGAATGTGGCGTTACGCTTCATCGCGAGGGACTCGTTACAGAACTCTACGGCAAGACTTTTTACCTTGCGCATGGCGATGGTTTGGGCGACAACGACTGGAAGTTTAAGTGGTTGCGCCGCTTGTTTCACAACAAACTCTGCCAGCGCCTCTTTGCTGCCGTACATCCTCGTTGGGGGATGGATTTCGGACTGGCGTGGGCAAAACACAGTCGCTTAAAGCGTAAGGATGGTGTTGAGCCTCCCTATATGGGCGAGGACAAGGAGCACCTTATTATTTATGCCAAGGACTACTTGAAGACGCACCCCGACATCAATTACTTCGTCTTTGGGCACCGCCACATCGAACTCGACCTTATGCTCAGCCGCACGGCACGCGTAGCCATCCTGGGCGATTGGATCTCCCTATTCTCCTACGCCGTGTTTGACGGCGAGCACTTCTTTATGGAGCAGTATATTGAGGGGGAAACGGAACCCTGATTTGAAAGGAGAAATCAGAAAGGAGAAAGGAGAAATATTTTCCCAAAAAATTTATTCTCTAATTGTGATCTCATGCCGCATGGTTTTCTCATTTCTCATTTTTCCTTTCTCATTTAACAAAAAAGCATCATGTTCTTAGAAGCAAAAAACATACACAAGTCCTTTGCCAAGCACACGGCGCTGAACGATGTCAGCATTCAGGTGCCGCGCGGCAAGGTTTTTGGTTTGCTCGGACCTAACGGTGCGGGCAAAACTACCCTTATCCGTATCATCAACCGCATCACCATGCCCGACCAGGGGGAGGTAATTTTTGACGGTGCGCCCATTTGTCCCGAGGATGTGGCACGCATCGGTTACCTGCCCGAAGAGCGCGGACTTTACAAGAAGATGAAGGTGGGCGAACAGGCAATTTACCTTGCCCAACTCAAGGGACTTTCGGCAAGTGAAGCACGCAAGCGCCTGAAGATGTGGTTTGAGAAATTTGGCATCATGCCTTGGTGGGACAAGAAGTTGGAAGAACTCTCCAAGGGCATGCAGCAGAAGGTGCAATTCATTATCACCGTGCTCCACGAACCGCCCTTGCTCATTCTTGACGAACCCTTCTCGGGCTTCGACCCCGTGAATGCCGAACTCCTCAAGCGCGAGATTTTGGAACTTCGCGACAAGGGACACACCATTATTTTCTCTACCCACAACATGGCGTCGGTGGAAGAAATCTGCGACAACATCGCGCTCATCAACCACTCGAAGGTGGTGCTCCAAGGTAATGTGGAGGAAATTCGCAGCCACTACCGCTCGGGCATCTATGAAGTGGCAGGTGTTTGCACAGAAGCGTTGACCACCTGCGCCGACTACGAAGTGGTGGACCACCACCGCGTAGGCACTATCGACCACTACCAACTGAAGAAGTCGGACGCCCTGACAAATGCCGAACTCATCCGCTTGATCAGCGAGAAGATGGACGTGCGTTTGTTTAACGAAAAACTGCCTACGATGCACGAGATTTTCTTGAAGGTTGTAGGAGAATAGTGTAACACGACGGACCTCCATTCCGCAAGGCGCTCTCCCCCTGTTTATAGGGGGAGGGGACCGCAAAGCGGTGAGGGGGTGCTGAATACGCACCGCATGGCATACTCCTAACGACTCACTACTCGCTTTTTTTCGCACCCCCTCACCACCTGCGGTGGTCCCCTCCCCCTATAAACAGGGGGAGAGCGCCATCCGGACTAAACTTTTTCCCTCATGTCCAAGATATTCATCATCATACAGCGCGAATTTCTCACGCGCATTCAGAAGAAGTCATTTATTCTGCTCACCATCCTCATGCCCTTTATCATTGCGGCGGTGGCGGTGGCACCTTTGTTGCTGGCTTCTATCAAGGACGACACGCAGCATACGGTGATGCTGGTGGATAAGACGCTTAAGTATGCTCCTCTCTTTGAAGACAATGAGAGTTACCATTTCGTGACGGCACCCGAGGTGCTTCCCGAGTTTCGCGAAGAAGACGCGAATGTCAAGGCGGTGATTCTTATCAGCGAAGATTTGGTAGAAAATCCCAATGCCCTGAAGATGTATTCTTCGGAGGAAGTGCCTGCCGACTTGCAGCGCCTTACGGAGGACATTCTTTCCGAAAAGGTACGTGCCGACAAACTGGCGAGTTACAATGTGGAGGGGTTGGAAGAAATCATTGCCAGCGCCGAGGTAAACATCAGTGCGCAAACCGTAAAGTGGACGGATGACGGTGGCGAAACCTCTTCTAATTCAGGCATTGCCTTGGGGGTAGGTTTTCTGTTTACCTTCATGATTTACATGTTCGTCATGTCCTACGGTGGCATGGTGATGCAAGGCGTGATGGAAGAGAAAACCAACCGCATCATGGAGATTATCGTGTCGAGCGTAAAGCCCTTCCAACTCATGATGGGTAAGATTATCGGTATCGCCCTCGTGGGGTTTGTGCAAATCGCCATTTGGGGCGTGATGCTTACTGCCATCCTTACTGCGGTAGCGTTCTTGGTAGGTACTCCTGAAGTGGCGACTCCGCCAACGATGATGGGTGGCGATGCTGCGATGCAGACGGTCGTAGCGGAAGCACAAGCGGGTAATCCTGTTACAGAAATTCTCGGGGCACTCCCCATCGTGGAACTTCTCATCATGTTTGTGCTTTACTTCATCGGGGGCTACTTACTCTATGCTTCCTTCTTTGCGGCGGTGGGTGCCAGCATCAATGCGCAAGAAGACAGTTCGCAATTCATGATGCCCGTAATTCTCATTATGGTCTTCGGTCTCTACGCCGCACTCTACGGTGCTGAAAATCCCGATGGTCCTTTGGCTTTCTACGCATCCATCTTCCCGCTCACTTCGCCCATCGTGATGATGGTGCGCATCCCCTTCGGTGTTCCCCTTTGGCAAGAACTCCTTTCGCTCGCCCTCCTCTATGCCTCTGCCATCTTCATCGTATGGATGAGCGGCCGCATCTATCGCGTGGGCATCCTTATGTACGGCAAGAAGCCTACGGTGAAGGAGATTTTGAAGTGGATAAGGTACTCTTAAAAAAGGTACGAGTTTATAGGTACAAGTAAACGAGAGGTCATGCGGAACGAGTTCTCGTTTATCTATGTATCCCTCTCGTCTACTTGTCAACTTGTCAACTCGTTTACTTCAAGTCCCTATGATCGCAATCATACACCCCAACACCCTGGCAGCACTCGGTCTTGCCAGCATCATAGAAAAAATTATGCCGATGGCAGAGGTGACCTGCTTCTCGGGCTATGCAGAATTGGAAGAGTCGGAAAGCCGATTTTTCCACTACTTCATTTCCCCCGAGGTGCTGATTGAGAATGCGCAGTTCTTCCTCACGCACATCCGCCAAACGATTGTGTTGGTGGAAGGTGGGGAACGCAGCAGGTTGCCCCGCGACTTCCGCACCCTCAACTGCAATCAGAGCGAGGAGCAACTCACCCACGCCTTCATCCGCTTAGCAGAAATGGCGCACGGAAAGCATACGCAGCACCCCTCGGTGTCGCAAATTCCTACGCACCCTCAAGAACTGCAAACCTCTCCCCTATCGCAACGTGAAATTGAGGTGCTCCAACTCCTCACGAAGGGACTTATCAACAAGGAAATCGCCGACCGCCTCTGCGTAAGCCTTCCCACCGTCGTGACCCACCGCAAAAACATCACCGACAAGCTCGGCATCAAAAGCGTTTCGGCACTTACGGTTTACGCACTGACGCATGGACTGATAAAGGTGGAAGACATTTAAAACAATCTCCCGATTATTTCAAATTAACTCCTTATTAGAAAAAACTAACTCCCTATTTATTTTTACTATGAAGCATCTTACAAAAAACATGTTCCTTTGCGGAGCAATTTTATTCAGCATGGCATCTTGCACAAGTGTTACTCCCGACGCTGGTGAAGAAGCGGTATTGATTCACAAGCCCTACATCTTTGGTTCGGGCGGTGTAGACGACACTCCCGTTGAAACAGGGTTGAAATATACATGGTTCTCAACTTCTTACGTTACAGTTTCCATGCTCCCCCAAAAGTTTGATGAAAAACTGGACGATGCCACATCCAACGACAATACCCTTTTGGACTTTAACACGCAGATTCAGCTTCAGGTGCAAGACAACAAGTCGCCCATCTTGATTCGAAACTACGGTGAAAGCTGGTATGTAAATGTCATCCAGGAGCAGTACCGCAACATCGTGCGTGGCTACATCTCTAACTTTGGTCCGTTTGACCTCATGAGTAACCGCGAAGTGCTTGACTCCATTAACATTGCGGTGAAGAGAGACATGGAAAATTACATCGCTTCGCTCAGTCAGAAGCACGGCACTCTCCCCGTTGACGTGGTTAATGTAGTCATCGGTCGCGCCCTTCCCAACGAAAAGCAGAAGGCAGAAATGGACAACACCGCTGCTGCTACACAGGCGAAGCGTACGGAAGAATCTCGCCGCGAAATGCTCGTAGCACGCGAAGCCGCAGAACGCCAGCGCGCGATTGCCGACAAGGCATACCAGAAGGAACTCGGACTCTCTACCGAACAGTTCATTGAACTCCGCGCTTGGGAAATCATTGCTGAAAAGCAGGGCGCTAATATTGACGTGCTCTTTGACGCTGGTGGTACCAATAAAATGTGGAATGTGCGCCGATAAGTACTCGGGGACCACAAATTAATAGGGTTTTAGCCACGAATGACACGAAACAACACGAATACCATTCGGGCACAAAACACTCCGCAGGGCATTCGTGAACATTAGTGTAGATTCGTGGCTAAAATCTGAACTGCTTATGGGGAAACCACGAATGAAAGCGAAACAACACGAATACCATTCGGGCACAAAAGTCTCCGCAGGGCATTCGTGAACATTAGTGCTATTCGTGGTTAAATCTAAACTTTTTTTGGGGGGTAACCACGAATGACACGAAACTACACGAATACCATTCGGGCACAAAACACTCCACAGGGCATTCGTGAACATTAGTGTAGATGCGTGGTTAAACAAACATTCCGAACGCCCCAATTCGAGGTTTTAACCACAAATGACATTAGTGTTCTTGGGTGGTTGAACTAAAATAGCACGGTTTCTTGCTTAAAAAGGCGTTGAATTTCAACAGAAATTCTTAACTTTGCGCCCGAAATTTAGTAACAAACGGATTTTAAGGTTTAAGGTCGCTGCGCTTAAAGGTTTTTAGTTCATAAGACCTTGCAATCACAAGCCTAACTCACAACCTCATAACCTTAAAGCCTCACAACCTCAACATTTATTATGATTAAATCACAAGACATTAAGAAGGGCACTTGCATCCGCCTCGACGGTAAGCTCTACTTCTGCATCGACTTCCTCCACGTTAAGCCTGGTAAGGGTAACACTATCATGCGTACCACTTTGAAGGACGTAGTTTCTGGTCGTGTACTCGAAAAGCGCTTTAACATCGGTGAAGCTCTCGAAGATGTTCGCGTAGAACGCCGCCCCTACCAGTACCTCTACATGGAAGGCACTGACTACATCTTCATGAACAACGAAACTTTCGAACAAATTCCTATCGCTAAGGACCTCATCACTGGTGTGGAATACATGAAGGAAGGCGACGTAGTTGAAGTAGTAAGCGACGCTTCTACAGAAACTGTTCTTTACGCTGAAATGCCCGTTAAGACTCGTCTTCAGATTACTTACACAGAACCCGGTCTCCGTGGCGACACTGCAACTAATACACTCAAGGACGCAGTTGTTGAAACTGGTGCTAAGGTTCGCGTTCCCCTCTTCATCGAAGAAGGCGAAATCATTGAAATCGATACTCGCGATGGTTCATATCAGAACCGCGTAAAGGCATAATCCAATAAAAGTGCATCCTTTCAAAAGGGTGCACTTTTTGTTTAGGTTAAGAGTGTTGAATAAGCGACGATGCCAATGAGTGGGATGGCTTGTATTGCCCGTTGTGTCCCGTTTAAACTTGTTTAGGCATATACCGCATGAAGATAGAAGTGGGTGCGTCAAGAAAATCTTGGCACACCCACTTCGCTTTTTATAACTCTCAAATATTAGAAGTTTATTCTGGATCGTAAAAACTGCTACCCGCACGGCAATATGCTACAAGCTGGATTTCAAAAATAAGTGTTGAACTTCCACGAATAATAGCATTGACATCACTGGTGCCGTAACCCATTTCTGCAGGGATATACACTATCCATCGATCACCGATGTGCATTTGCTGAAGCACCGTAGTAAATCCATCCACAGTGTTGCTCACGAGAAGCGAAGTGGGATGCGAAAGTTCTGGATGAAAGACCTCCTCTGGAACACTGTAAATGCCACTATGATCAAAAATGCGTCCTTCAGGATAACTCACAGTAGGCATGGTGCGACCAATATAATTCACACGCACCGAGTCAGTATAAAGAGGACAACCAGTCCCCTGCCCGCGCTCTACAATCTTCACACAAATGGAGTCTGTAGTTGCACATTCTGAATTATCACCTTTCAAGAAAGAGCGAAATACGCGCCAGTCGCAATGATTCTCCCAGTCTGCACCATACGTAGCCTTGGCCGCAGACACAGCAGTCTTGGCTTCACCAAGCGTCTCGGTGAAGAATTCCGTGTTGCGCTGCGCCCAATTGTAATAGTCAAGGTCGGGCGTTTCTTCCTCTGAACATGCGGTAAGCAGAGGAAGGGTGAGGAAGATGGCAAGAAGGTAGGAATATAGTTTTCGCATTTGTGGGAAGAAAAAAACAAACCGAATAGTGAGAGTGTCAGAAAGAGTTGCCCCCCCTCACCACCTGCGGTGGTCCCCTCCCCCTATGAACAGGGGGAGAGCGCCTTCCGGAATTGTTTTATAGTTGTTGGTTTACTTAATCTTCTTCAAGAGAGAAGTGATGCTCACCTTGTCTTCAATAAGACTGCGGAGGTCACTGATCTTCACGCGAGTCTGCTCCATTGTGTCGCGGTCGCGGAGGGTTACGCATCCGTCGGTGAGGGTGTCGTGGTCAACAGTTACGCAGAAGGGAGTACCAACGGCATCCTGACGGCGGTAACGCTTACCGATATTTCCACGGTCATCAAACTCACAGTTATATGTCTTGCTGAGGTCTTCAAATACTTTCTCTGCACTCTCAGAAAGTTTCTTTGAAAGAGGAAGTACTGCTATCTTAACAGGTGCGATAGCCGGATGGAAATGCATAACTGTACGGACATCTCCTCCCTCAAGTTCTTCCTCATCATATGCTGCACAGAGGAAAGCAAGGGTAACACGGTCTGCACCAAGTGAAGGCTCGATTACATATGGGATATACTTCTCATTTGTTGCATCGTCAAAGTAAGTGAGATCCTGTCCTGAAACATTCTGATGCTGTGTGAGGTCATAGTCTGTTCTGTCAGCTATTCCCCAGAGCTCGCCCCATCCAAATGGGAATAAGAACTCTATA
>JBGVPF010000018.1:0-40878 GCA_045126825.1 Alloprevotella sp. | reverse complement strand
TATTGCTGTCCGGTAAAATTTATCTCTTTATTTTAGAGAACACGAATTGCACGAATAACACGAATCCTTGCGGGGCGTCACCTTGCTTATCGCATACGAATTGCACGAATACCCTCCGGATAATAAAAAACGTGTTATTGACTTGCGCATCCTTCGGTTTACGTTATAAAATGCCCCGCACGGTGATTCGTGTTATTCGAATGCGATTAGCAAAAAAAATATCCCGCACGGTGATTCGTGTTATTCGTGAGATTCGTGTTCTCTTAAACATAGAAATTCTCATTTTCTTTCGGTTGAATATCTATAAGGGGGCTTGTATGAGTACAACGATCCATCAAACAATGAGTTATCTATATTTACCGGACAGCAATAATTCTTTATAACAAGAGAAAAAGTGGAGACAACACTCGGCTACGAGGTTGTCTCCACTTTTTTAGGTAATAATATAGCTGATGTCCACAAATAATCCTTACTACAAAGATGTAGTGCTCTTATTATTTAAACCACTAATGGGCACTAATTTTCACTAATGCCTTGCGGAGTATTTAATGCCGGATGGTTATTAGTGCCCATTAGTGTTCATTAGTGGCTCCAAATAAAACAAACGAACTTTCGTGGACAACCAAAGGTCACGCAAGTAACACCTATATTATTTCCAAAGAACATAATGCCTTGCGGAGTGGGTAATGGTTTCACACACGGAACACACAGAATTTCGCTCCGCAACTTTATCTATTTTTTTAATCAACAGATTAAACTGATTTCACAGACTTCCTGTCCTGCACAGCAAAATCGTTTAATCTGTGTAATCACGTTGATATTTAAAACATTGTCTGTGAAAGTCTGCGACGTCTGCGTGAGAAAATTTTTCACACAGAATCCACGGAAAACACAGAAAAGTCTCCACGTATTGGCGCGTATCTTCATGTATTTTTTGAACCACTAATGGACACCAATTTACACTAATGCCGGATGGTTATTAGTGCCCATTAGTGTTCATTAGTGGTTCCAAATAAAACAAACGAACTTTCGTGGACAACCAAAGGTCACGCAAGTAACACCTATATTATAGCTTCCCTATATCATTCCCCTATTTTCACCAACGTCGTTAACCCGTTTCTCTGTCCCACTACGTATGTCGGACCGATCAGACTGTTGTTTCGGCAAAGGTCGGTCATGGTTAAGGGGTGTCCTAACGTGAATTGCAGGCATGAGAAGGTGTCACCTGCTTGTAATTTTGAGTTTTCGCAGCGCTCTGCCTGGAATCTGTTTTCGCCTAAATAGCGGATTTCACAAATACGATCGGGCAACCAACCAATTTGTAAGCGGTCGCCCTCTGTAAGTTCGCTACTATTAATATGTTCTGTGTTGAAATAATCAGATTCACAGTTTGTACCCTCCTGTAAAGCCTTGCAAAAGTCTTCCCAACTGCCCCCTTCCGCATACGCGGCCAATACGTTGAGTGTGTGTAGGGATACTGTGTCATAACCGCGTGTGGAATAGCCCCACACACGTTCCAAGGTTGTTTCGGATATGTGGAGTCGTAACGCTGTTTCAATTGCAGCAGTCAGTGCTTGAAAGTCAGCATGCACAGCCAACTTTTTGCCAAAGCGCCGCTCTACATGTTGGCGCAGCGCACTAATTTGAGGTATATTTCTTTTGATGCCCATAGCGTTACAAAATTAATCATTATCTTTGAGTCCCAAAAATAAGTTTGTGATGGAAGAAAGCGAAATCTTTGATAAAGTGCAACAAGTGAATGATACACAATTGGGTTTTCATGACTTTAAATTATTGAGAACCAATGCTCATACCTCCTTATATCTCGCTTACAAGGCAGGGAAGCGCTTTGCGATAAAGGCAACAAAAGACAATACGGCGTTGCAGACCAAAATCCTGCAGCGTGAGTATGAGTTGTCTGTTGACTGCGATCATCCCCACCTTGTACACATATATACATTAGAGGACGGTTTTCCTTTTGGCCTCGGTCTCGTGATGGAATATATTGAGGGGCGCACGCTGGGGGAATACCTCAAAGAGCGTCCTTCGAGAAAGGAGCGCAATCGTGTCTTTGCGGAACTCCTTTCTGCCGTAGCGTATCTGCATAAGCGCGGCATTGTTCATAACGACATTAAACCCGAAAACATCATCATTACCCGTGCGGACAATACCTTGAAACTTTTGGATTTTGGTTTGGCGGATAATGATGCGCAGTATGCCTTGCGCACGTTAGGGTGTACACCTCAATATGCCTCTCCAGAGTTGTTAAATCAATCGGGAGTGACAGATGCGCGTAGTGACATCTATTCGATAGGGGTGGTGATGCGTGAATTGTTGGGCAATTCCTTTATAGCAAGGCGATGCGTGAAGAAAATGCCCGAGCAGCGTTATGCCAATGTTGAGCAACTCAAGAAAGCATGGCGCAATCGACATCTGCCCCTCCGGATTTTACTCTCCCTCCTTTTGTTGGTGGTATGTTTATTGCCCACCTGCCTGCTCATTCAAACAAAGGTGAAAGAGCAAGAGCAGCGTGATTATCAAGAGCGGATAATCACGCAAATGGAGCGTAGTATTACCAGCATTTGCGAGACCTCTAAAGTCGCTATTGAGCAAAGCCCCTATTTTGAATTTGCCAACATGCACATGATGGTGATGATGGAGCGTTGCCGTGAAAGTCTAGATAGTGTGATAAATAAGATTGACGACCCCAATTTTAAGATGCTCGTAAACTCTCGCTATCAATTTATATTTGGAAACTATTGTAAGGAACTGGCAGACATGCAGTTGGTCGATAAATCCTCATATCTAATGGAAACACCCTCCGAGCATCATAGTTTTTATGACTCCTTGATTGCCAATAAATTGCCTTACCGTACTTACCCTGAGACAGAGTGAATAGACAATAAAAGACAATATAAAGTCTCTTTTCTGTAAGCATTTAATTTATATCTTTGCTGACGCAACAGTCCAAAAAGTCACGACAATCCGCTTGTTGTTTTGATTATTTTGTTACCTTTGCGTTACAAAATCGATAAACACGCGAGTGTGTTTGCTCTTTTCGCTGATGAACCTAGGAAATTCATACAAGATAGAAAAGACAAGCATTGTCGCATGTCTGTATATTCGTATACCTACGTCAGTAGGTGTATGGTTATAGGCGTGGACTGTTGCTTTTTCTTCTATCAAAGGTTTTCCTAGGACCTATCAGCGGAGATTAAGTAATTAGTCTGCGCTTTTTTTGTATATCTACCTTAAGAAACTTAAGGGGTGAGACTGGTTGTTTAAGCGGTGGGTGAGGGCGTGTTTTTGTGTTTGGCAAAGATAGTGAACTCCCTGATTGTATTACAGTGATACATATAATTAATAATTTATGCACATTTTTTATGGCAAGTAAAGTAAGAGTTTACGGTAAAGCTCAAAACCGTACGGCTTTAGGCATCGCGCATGCTTACATGGTAATGTATCCTCAGGCAACTTTGGAAGATTTGCGTAAGGCATTCCCCAATGAGTTGAATCCCGACAAGGGTACGAAGGAAATCTTCATCTACGCTGAAGAAAAGGGTACCGACGCGAATTGGGACGGTTACTTCAAGGCAGAAGAAGAGTTGCTCACAATGGGTGACGGCAAGAAGGTGTCTGTAGTAAAGATGTGGACAAAACCAAGTTTTGAACGCTTGGTAAGTCATGCAAAGCTTTACGATATTGAAATCGCACAGTTTGAAGCTGCTGAAAAGGGTTTTGGTAAGAAGGGTGGCTTCCGCCTCGAATACTTGAACGGTTATGTTCCCCCCGTACCCGAAAAGAAAAAGTCTTTGCTCTGGTTGTGGATCCTCCTTGCAATTTTGGTTCTTGGTGCAATCGCTTTCTTTGCAACTCGTCAGCCTGAAGTTATTGAAGTAGAAAAGGTGGTTGAGAAGGAAGTTATCGTTCGTGATACAGTTTACGTACAGCAACTTGAAGAAATTGAAAAGAATTTCAACGCAACTCAGTTTGAACAGGGCAAGGCCGAATTGAATGAAGATGCGAAATTCGTGTTGCACGACCTTGCAAAGTTGATGGACAAGAATCCTACGCTCAAGGTAAAGATTGTTGGTCACACTTCAGCAGAAGGTGATGCTAACTTGAATCAAAAATTGTCTGAAGCTCGCGCACAGGCTGCCGTTGATTTCCTCGTAGCACGCGGTATCGCTACCGACCGTTTGGATGCAGAAGGTAAGGGCTCAAGCGAACCTCTCGATGTAAACAATCCTGAAGTAAATCGTCGCACAGAATTTGTTGTTTTTGAATAACATAGGTCTACTTAACATAAAAATATTATGGCAGTAAAGAAAACTACGGTCAAGAAGACCAAGGACGGTACTGTAGATAAGCGTACCAAGGAAGGCAAGGCTATTGCTGAGAGAATGGCTAAAGCTCGCAAGGCAAAGAACAGTTTAACTAACCGTATCAAAAGATTGTTCAAGTAATTATGAAGACAAATATCAAGAACCTCGCTACCATCTTGGCAACCACAATCTGGGCAGATGGCGAATATGATGAAGCCGAAAAGATCTCTGTAGAAGAAATTGCAGAAGCTTTTGAACTTGATGTAAATGAGTTGCTCGCAGCTGTAAATGCTGAAGTGGAAGCCATCAGTGCTTTGGACGAAGAAAAGGTAAACGAAGTGTTGCTTCAGAAGGCTGCTGAGGTAGATGAAGACGAAGCAGAACTCGTTCTCCAGGCAGTGTTGCAAATTGCAACAGTAGACGGTGTGCTTTGCGAAGAAGAAGTAGACAATATCTTGTCAATCGCTTCTGCTTTGGGCGTAAATGAAGCTCGTGCCGTATTAATGTTGGCTGACCTTGTAAAGGACGAACCCGAACTCGAAATTGTATTTTAATTTGAGTTAGGTTATGAGTTTGAAAGCTATATGATCCGAATGGCGCTCTCCCCCTGTTTATAGGGGGAGGGGACCGCAAAGCGGTGAGGGGGTGCAGAAAACTCTTGGTGCCCAGATGGATCATAACCTCTCAACCTCATAACCTCTCAACCTTACTAACCTATGGGACTGATTAACAATTTTCTTGACAAGTTCAAGAATGCGGAGTTTACTGTGGCTCCCCAGAAGAAGTTGAAGACTCTTTCTGCAGACTTTAAGAAGGCGTTTAACCTTACTTTGGTGTTCTACAAAGGTGTACAAATTGCTGATGGTGACTTGACCTTGGCGGCGTTGAATAAGAAGACCACAAAGGATGTGAAGACCAGTGCAGACGGCCTTAAGATTAAGGCAAGCATGAAGGTGGGTGACGCAGAAAAACTTTTTGACCAGAATTTTGGTGTTACCGTACAGATTAAGGACGAAAAGGGTACGAAGTTGGTGCCCAACGGCATTACTCTTGGACAGGCAGCTCGCGGAGAGTATTGATGGTTTTAGGTTATAAGGTTAAAGGTCGCTTCGCTTAAATGTTTAAGGACCGAATGCTAAATTGAATAACCTCTAATCTTATAACCTAAGTAGTTGGGGCTATATGGAACTTAATAAATAACTCATTATGGCAAAATTACAAGAAATTTCATCTCAAGAAGCGTCATTACACCTCAAGGAGTTGAAAAGTTTATTTGAACTTCTTGCTGAAAAAGATGTATATAAAGGAGATTCAGGTTTTTCTGCAGACAAGGATGCAATACTAAAAGTCTTTGAGTACACTAAGAGTGAGACCAAAGAAGATATTCTTGTACGTCTGACTCTTATTGATAGTATGTACTCTACTCAAATGAGTCGGCGTTACTATGCCCTTGATGAATTAGCAGACTTTTTGGTAAAACTATCAGAAGGTAAGCAGGGAAAATTGAAACAGATGTTTCTTGATTTTGCTAAAACTCCAGAAAAACATCTTTCTTTATTTGATTTTACATTTCTAGAAGGTACAAAAAAGGTAAAAAAGAATCTTTTTTCAGAGTGTTATGGTATAGGGAAAGATGGAAATGACAAAGGTGTGGCCATTTCGCTTATAAGCAAGTATGCCTATTTTGAAACAAACTTTCAGTTTCCTATATACGATTCTATCGCTTGTGAAATGTTTCCTTTAGTTTGGCATTATTGCGGTTTTAGCAAAAAGGAAATGCCTAAATTAATATATAGCGAGAAAGGCAAAGTTTTGGGTGACAAAACCCTTGTTGAGTATGTCAAGGCCATCAATTTGCTCATTGAAAAGATAGGGGTAAAACGTTTAAACTACGATTTGTTAGATCGTTTTTTATGGTTTGTAGGTAAAATACTCCGAGGTAATCTGTCGCTTGTACTTACAAGAGATGAGTATAAGAAGACACTAAAGATATATCCCCAAAAAGAAATTACGAGTATTGGTAAGGGTGGCAAACAGAAGGTTGAACTTGAGGTCTTCAATATTGCAAATGTTGATGTCAAGAAACTAACGTATCTAAAGTCCAATGTTAGATTGCGTAAATTCTTTGAATTTGCAAAATTCTATAAACAACAGATAGACAACAAGAAATAATGTCCTTTAAAAATTATGGAGAAATACGAAATTAAAGACGGCGTAGGAATTATTCCTGAAGGTACAACAAAAATAAATCTTATGCTTTTTGGAGTTTGTCGTTTTCGGGAGTTAAAAAGCTTTGTGATTCCTAATAGTGTTACGAGTATTGGCGATAATGCTTTTTCTGGTTGTACAAGTTTGACCAACATCGTAATCCCCGATAGTGTTACGAGTATTGGCGATAATGCTTTCGCTGATTGCTCAAGTTTGACTTCTGTAGAGCTTCCTAACAGCGTGACCAGCATCGGGTCGTGGGCTTTCTCTAATTGCTCAAGTTTGACTTCTGTAGAGATTCCTAACAGCGTGACAAGCATAGGTTCTTCTGCTTTTTCTGGTTGTACAAGTTTGACTTCTGTAGAGTTTCCCAACAGCGTGACCAGCATAGGTGATTGTGCTTTCTCTGGTTGCGGCGGTTTGACTTCAGTAGAGATTCCTAACAGCGTGACCAGCATCGGTAGAAGTGCTTTTTCTGGTTGTACAAGTTTGACCAGCATCGTAATTCCCGATAGTGTTACGAGTATTGGCGATAATGCTTTTGAGAATTGTAGAGGTTTGACCAGCGTTGTAATTCCTGCGGGTATTTCGAGTTTAGGACGTACGGATTATGAGTTTAGTAAGCTAATAGGACCCAAGGGTGGTTTTAGAGGATATGGACATCGAGCTGTTTTAAAAGGTGCATGGTTTCGCGGGTGTGCTGGTTTGACAGATATTCACATTCCTAATAGTGTTAGGTACATAGGACTTTGCACCTTTGAAAATTGTACTGGATTAAAAAGTGTCATTATTCCCGAGGGTGTGCAAACGATAGATAACCGCGCTTTTCAGTGTTGTACGGCTTTGGAAAAGGTGGTGTTGCCAAGTACTTTGAAATCTTTGGATAGTTCTGCATTTGAAGGTTGTATAGCGCTTAAAGAAATTATCATTCCTGTAGAGAAGAAAGAAGCCTTCCGGGAGATTTTGCCTTGTGAACTTCGTCGTTTTGCAAAAGTAGCAGATCGTAAGCGTGCTGCAGAGACTCGATTTTTTAATGCTCAAGAGTCGCAATCCCCTAAATCGTTGCTTTCAAAAATAATTTACTTTATTACTAAATTCCGTCTATCATCAGAAAACCGCAAAATTGGTGGCGTTTGTGGTGGAATAGCATCCAGCTTTGGAATTAGTGCGATAATTGTTCGTATAGTGTATGTCCTTTTGTTCTTCTTAAGTAACTGGTTTTTGGTGACTATTTTGTATATCCTTTTATGGATAATAGTTCCCAGAGAGGAAGAACCTCTCTTTTAGAAAGTGATAGACTGAATACATTAGGTCTATGGCAGTGGCTTGATGAAACATCAATTTTAATAATAACCCTACATATTAACCATCTTAAAACTAATAATTATGGCAAAGAAATCAGTAATCTCTGGCGAATACATTGTGTCAGTATTAGATAGTGGCAGTATTGAAGTGTATCGCATTTATGACAATGTAAAGGGTGCGCTTCGCGAAATCGCAGAAAAAGAAGGTTTTGAGTATGACCCCAATTGGAATACACGTCAGTTTGGTTCTAAACTTATTGATTTCCTTAACGAAAAGAAATAACCCTATTTATTAACCATTTTAAACCCTAAAATTATGGCAGAATTTAAATTGGATGGCCGCATGAAGGTCAAGACTTTGAAGGACAACTTCAAGAAGAACTTTGGTAGCACATTGCGCGTGTACAAGAGCGTAACTTGTAAGGGCGCTATGGCTGATGACAACGCAACTTTGGCTTCACTCCGTGCTGAAGGTAAGACAGGTGGCGAACTCACAGTAGGTGGTAACCTCCGCGTTGGTAACTTCGAAAAGAAGATTGCTGAACTTTACGGTATCGGTGTACAGGTTGCAAATGCTAATGACACTGCATTGGCTGACAACGACATCACTCTCGTTGCTGCAGGTAAGTAATTAAGTTACAAGGTCAGCCACAAAGTTTCCACTCTGTTGGCTGACCTTTTTCGTTATCTAAGAAAAATTATTAGTAACATAATTTAAAATATATTACTAATAATTTTAGCCTCTTTAGTGGCGCTGATAATCAGCAGGTTACGAGCTGCGGTTTTTGCCCTGTTGTAGGGGCGGAAAAATAGTATAAATGGTGCGGTTTTACAACTCTTGTAACCGAGTAGCATTAAAAAAATAGTCATGAAAAGAACGCTTCTTAATATTTGTAGTCTCTTTCTGATAATCTTGTTGTCAGGTTGTGGAGACTCTATGGCAGACAAATTAAAGAATAAGATGGGTACCCTGACTGAAATGTCAGAGTTGGGCACGGTAGAATACACCGTCACAAAGATTATCAAGGCTTCGGATGAGGCTTTCTATACTATTGGTGAACGCAAGATTCTCTTCTCTTGCTGTGCAACCATGAAGGCGGGAATAGATCTGAAGGATTTCTCTGCAGAGAATGTAAAAATTGATTCTGACAAGGAGGTGACCGTTACGCTTCCTGCTCCTAAGGTGTTGGCATTTAACATGCCCTCAGAGCAAGTGAAGTTGGAGTATGAGAAGGTCGGCGCTTTGCGTTTTGACTTTACGGCGGAGGAACGCAATAAGTTGTTGAAGCAGGGTGAGGAAGCTATTCTTGCCGATGCCGAGAATTTGGGTATCCTTGCCGATGCTGAGAAGAATGCCAAGACTTTTTTTGAGGCATTGCTTAAGCAGGTAGGTTTTGAAAAGGTAAACATCAACTTTAACAAGTAACACATACGGATATGGCTAATATATTAAATTTCTTTTTGAAGTCGTTAATGGGCAAAATTGCCACGCTCGTTTTAGTCGCAGGATTACTTGTTGGAGGTTGGTGCTACATACAAAGTTTTGGTTTTAACCTCTTCGGACTTAGTTTTGGAGGTGAATTGAAGATAGACAACACGGCGAATGTGGTAGAGAAGATTAAGGAAATCTCTGAGTTTACCACTGCTTGTTATTACGAAGAGGCTGTACTGAAGGATCGTAAGGTTGAAAAGAATGAGGGCGGTTTCTTAGGACTTGTAGATACGGAGACTTCCAAGGAAATTGTGATCATTGCTAAGGGCAAGGTGCGTGCTGGATTTGATTTGAGTAAGGTTACTGAAGACAAAATCAATATCAAAAATGACACCATTGGCATTACGCTTCCTGAACCCGAAATCTTTGATGTGATTATCAATCCCTCTGATTACGAAATGTATGTTGAGGAGGGTAAGTGGTCGCACGAAGAAGTTACAGCATTACAGACTAATTACCGCGCCCAGTTGTTGGCAAAGGCTAATGATGCGGGTATTCTCAACAAGGCAAAGGAGGCCGGAAAGAAGCGTCTCGAAAGTTTGTTCCAGACATTCGGTTTCTCAGTTGTGGAATTGAATCAGCACTAAAGTTATAATTGTAATAGGTATTGTTTTACTTGCAATGGGCTGAAAACTATCATAGGTAAAAAGAAATGAAAAAAGTTATTTCTCGAAAAACGGGGCAGAGTAAAAAAATATAATACAAATATCATGTTCGGATTTATTTGGGGAAATATTCGCTATTTCCTTACGATGCTTGTCATACTCGTTTGTTGTGTTCTGTATGAAGGGCAAATCGGTGGAAAATTAATCGCACTTGGTGCTGTGAGTATTGCTTGTGGAACACCCCTTATAAAACAGACGCGCTCGGGGGCAAAAGACAAACGATGTAAGGACCAACCTTTTATTTGGTGGCAAATTCTTATAGGAATTGTTTTACTTGCAATGGGCGGTTTGTTAATTCATATAAAGTCGTAATTGATTATGAAGATTCCAGGTTTATCGTTTTCATTGAAGCGAGCTATAGGCATTACTGCTGTTAAGCAAAAGGTTGCAAAGAAAACAGGTATCCCTCTTACCAAGCAAGGATTAGAGCGTAAGATTGGGGGAACTGTGCTGAAAACTATCATAGGTAAAAAGAAATGAAAAAGTTATTTTTCGTCGTTCTCATGTTGCCATTGCTTTGTGGTTGCACAGGTGGTTGCAACAAGGCTTTGTTAGATGAGTATAACGAGGTCTTGAATCGTGTTCAGGAATTAGAGAAGGTGGTGGAAACAGAAGATTGGAGCACATTTTCTGCAGACAATTTGAAGGATATTTATGCACTTACCCAAGATCTGTATTATGACTACAACCCAATGGAACTGACTCCGGAACAGGTTAACGCCTGCGAAGCATTGAAGGGGCGTGTGAAAAACTTACGAGAGCAAATAACCAGTAAATGTAGCGAGACGGTCAATGGTTTTGAAATTACAGCATTTAATCTTTCTGACCAATTGATTGAGGACGGACAGACTTATCCAGTGTATTTGAAAAAAGGTGAGACACTTGATATTACTGCAACCTCACAGCAACCGTTTACGTTGAGGATAAGCAATGTAAGTAGTCGTACAACGCTAAAAAGTTTTATTGCGAAGACTTCAGTGGTGTACAGCATGGAAATTAAGAATACTGCCATCTATATTGTAGAAGTTATTCCTACAAAGGCGCAGTATTTGGACTTAGCTGTGAAGTATAAAATTACGGATATGTCTCGCTTAGGAACTCCCACAGAAATTGAGCAGGAACAGGTAGAATGCGCAAAGGGGGAATTTGGTGCCAAAGGAGTGCCTGGTGTTTCAATGATCAAATGTTTTGAAGAACCTCGTAAATTTACATTGCGCGGACAGTTGAAGGCGGCATTTTCGGGAAACTCTAAGGGACTGATTGCTGTGCAGGTGCCAGCAGGTGCTACTGACATACTTTACTCCATGCGTATTGATACAAGCGAGCAAGATAGGTCGGATGATGGACAGTTTCATGACAACCTTACTCGTAGTTACAAACGAATCAAATTCTTGGGATTACCTTTGTATGAAAAGCATTCGAGTAACGGACTTCTCAATACGCTGCTTGATGACAATCGCCCCATTCGTGAGGAGGATGCTTACTGCAATATGTATGTGTTCCGCAATCAGACTCAAGCGAAACAATTCCAAGATGGCACTAAACCCGCGTCAAAACTCAATTATGATGTGGATTATTCCACTATCGGAACCCAGTCCTGCAATGGGAGAATTCCCACGAAAGGTGCTAAAACTATATATTTAGGTTTTGAGAATGAACGCATGAGATATACCAATTATTTATGGGTTGAGGTTGAGGCGGTTGTTCCGAATACAGTATATTATCGTACTAAGTATAGTATAGATTAAATGCATAGAGTTCTTGTTACGGGTTTTGCCCCCTTTGGTAAATATGTAGAAAATTCGTCTTGGGCAACCGCACAGCAAGTGGTTGCCCAAGGTGTTCAGGGAGTAGAACTCTTTTTGCGGATGCTGCCCGTGAGTTTTGAACGCGTGGCGTCAGCATTGCACGAGGCGGTGGAGGAGACGCATCCCGACCTTATTGTGATGTTGGGTCAGGCTGCTTTGAGTGAAAAAGTCAGGTTGGAACGCATAGCTATTAACTTAATGGATGCCAAGTCGGCGGATAACGACGGCATGGTGCCCGATGAAGCACCGATTTATCCCAATGCACCTGCTGCCCTATTTACAAAGTTGCCCATCAAGAAACTTTGTGCATTCATGGTTGAACAGGGGTTACCTGTGGTGGTGTCTAATTCTTGCGGATTGTTTGTGTGCAACCGCTTGTATTATGAGGCGCTCCGCTTGTGTGAACATACCCCCAATATGAAAGCCATTTTTGTGCATCTGCCTTTGTTTAAAGGACAAACTGATGCTCCCGATGGTGCAGGGGTGGAACTGCGTGAGATGGCACGGGTGGTGCAGGAGGTGATTGGATGGGATTTGCAATAATATTAAGATGGAACTATTAAAAGCATTATATAATATCAATAGTAAGTCAGGCCGTGAGGGGCGTATGAAGGCTTTTGTATTGGAGCAGTTGGCGGATGTGCCTTTGGTGGTAGAAGAAGATGAGATTGGTAATCTCTTTATCACGAAGGGTGAGGCACGAAAGTATCCCTGTGTAACCGCTCATTTGGATGAGGTGCATGAACAGTCTCCCTATAGGATAGTTGAAGAAGCAAGTGGCATCTTTGGTGAAGATGAACATGGTAAAATGATGGGGATTGGTGCGGACGATAAAAATGGACTGTGGATTATCATTAACCTGTTGCACGAATTGCCGGTGTTGAAGGTGGCGCTGTTTGTTGAAGAAGAGAAGAAAGGATATTTGGCAGGCTGTTGGGGTTCAAGTTTTTGTTCGCTTCACCATTTTGACAATGTGCTCTATGTGTTGGCTGTGGATAGAAAAGGTAGTTCGGAGATTGTAATCAATGGTATGGGCGATGTTAAACTTTGCGACGCAAGTTTCCCTCCTGCACATCTGTTGAAGCAGTATGAATACGCGTGTGTAGATGGCGGAAAAACGGATGTCGTAGAGCTGAAAATGCGCGGACTGGAGGTGCCCTGTTGCAACATTAGTTGTGGATATTACAATGCCCACAAGTCAGAGGAATACACGAATGTCTTACATCTTAGAAAAGCCCATGCTTTTGTTCGTGCATGGGTAGAATATACTTTAGAAACAGAGAACATCTTTTAATTCAATAGTTATAATGAGCAATATAAAAGACCTTAAGAAGAAACTTGCCCGTGTCTTTGATAATGACCTAAAGACAGAGCAGTGGGGTAATATTTTGGATTACACCATCATTGGGTTGATAGTTCTGAGTACGCTCGGCGTATTTGTGTCAACATTCAATGTGTCGCCAGCTTGTGAATTGGTGCTACATATTATAGATATAGTCACGGTCATTACTTTTACTATAGAGGTGACGCTCCGTATCTGGGTGGCGGATGAGATGGATGCACGCTACAAGGGAATTTGGGGTAGGGTGAAGTATTGCTGTACCTTTTACGGATTGATAGATGTGTTGTCTACCTACTCCTTTTATGTGGCGCTGTTCTTCCCTCTGCCTTATGCGGTATTAAAGTCGTTGCGCGTGTTGCGCTTGCTGCGTGTGTTCCGCTACATGCGCTCATTCCGATTGTTGCAGCAGGCACTGCTCTCAAAGTCTAAGGAAATGTTCATCTCCTTGCAGTTCCTGGTGGTGGTGACATTGATGCTCTCGTTTGTGTTGTACTTCTCTGAGCATGCAGCACAACCCGAGGTGTATGACAACGGGATGAAGTCTGTAGTGTGGGCATTTGCGCAATACATTGGCGACCCAGGTGGTTTTGCAGATACTCCGCCAATAACGGGTGTAGGCAGAATCATTGCATGTATTATTGGCATATTGGGTATTGCACTTTTTGCCGTACCTGCAGGTTTGATTGGTGCGGGGTTCTCTGAAGCAATGGAGGCTGAACTTCATAAGGCGGTTGTGGGTCAAAATATTGAGAAACTGAAGAATGCCTTTGAACGAAAGTTGGACCGCCCTACAGGTTTTCAGATTGTGCCCCAGCATATATCCATTTGTGATATGCAGGCGCGTTTGGGGATGAAGGTGGATGACATCTTTGATGCTGTGGAAGGTTCAAAGGAGTTTCGTTTGATAAATTTAGCCGTTACGCAAACCATTGAGGAACACCCGCAAGATAAATTAGCTATTGCGCATTTCCCCAAGAATCGCTCGTATGGTTATTGTATTGATAGAGGATCAAAGGTAACGATAGTTTCTCCCGGAAGTTTTATAGAACCTGCAATAGGAAACTTCTCCTATTATCTCGCTTTGATAGGTGGATTTAATTATATCAGTCGAGAGTGTGGCGAGATGCGCCCCTATAAGTCTTATTATATTTTCCCCGATCGCTCTACTCATGAAGAGAATTTGGAAGAGTATATGAATGACCTTGAACAATTGACTTCTAAAGATGGTTCCTGGACCTTTACAACTTTAGTGGCGAGTGGCGCTAACGAACCTTCTTATCCCACTCACTTCCATTTCTCTGCAGGTGGTGCAAAGGGCGTAGAGCATTTTGAAGAGGAAGGTCTTGTGGTAAAGGATATAGGGGCTTACCGTGAATTCTATCAAGAGATAAGTGCAAAACTCTCTGCGGAATTTGGTCTGGAGTCTGACCACCAACGCTATCACGCATCGACATCTCCCAACCTGTTTGCTCGTAAATACAAAGAGGGGCGTGGCGCTCAAAACAATATTATCTGTCGCATTGCATGGAGCGCATGCCTATGGGATATGCGCAGAATTGCTATGGCAAAGACTATGGCAGACATGCTGAACAAGCACTTTGGAGTAGGTGAGGAGGTTGCCTATGATGCTTCACTCAAGCAGAAAGAGTGTGGGTATTGATACTTAAAAAAGGTTTTTTATATGGCTCTATTGGATTGGAAATCTTTGAAAGACAAAGTAAAGCAGGTCTCTGATAATGTCGTGGAATTCGCTAAAGACGCTTCTGATAATGTTGCAGAATTCGCTAAGGAAACTTCTGATAATGTTGCAGAAGTATGGAATAGCGAAGAGGCTATAAAATTCCGTGAGGGGGTCGTGGAGAAAATAGACAAGGTGAAGGCAACTTCTTCAGATATTACACAAAAAACCACAGAATTTTGGAATAGTGAAGAGGTAATGCATATTCGAGAGGAAGTGGCATCTTTTGTTGATAGTGTTAAGGAATCAGATGTTGTTCAAAAGACTACTGATTTCTGGAATAGTGAGAAGGTAACTCAATGTAAAGAGGTGTCTCAAAAAACTTTAAAAGTTATAAGTGGGATTCAAGCAGTTGAAGATAGAAGGAAATCTATTGAGACTCGAGAAGAAGCAGATCTGCTTAAGGCGGAGATAGAAACCACCAATGAGGCTATTAGAGAAGATTTGAATGAGATTCTTGAAGCGTTCGGAAAGTATAAATTGGAATCGTTGAAGGATACCGTAGGGCGCTTCCTCCATTGTTTGGAGCAGATGAATCAGAGGGCAAAGGGTAAAGAATATGAGTTCTTAACTGAAATTGATATTAGAACGGAAGAAATCAAAGAGATGGAATCCATAGATATGGGGGCTTCTGATGCATTGAGAAGTTTGGCTGTCGGAGGAGGTTTTGCCACAGTGGGACTTATGGGAACCCCAGTGGCTGTTACTGCAGCAGTCACAGCAGTGGCTTCTGCAAGTACAGGGACTGCTATATCTGCTTTGTCGGGAGCTGCTGCACATAATGCGGTTTTGGCTTGGTTAGGTGGCGGTGCAATCTCTGCAGGTGGCGGTGGAATGGCTGCTGGTACTGTCGTATTAGGGGCTATTACAGCAACGGCTACAGTTGGACTGGCCGTGGTGGCTGTAGGGACTCTTGCTTCGCATTTCTATTCCAAGAAAAATACAGAAGCTGAAGCGTATCTTGCAGAAGTGAAATTGTGGGCTGAACAGATGCAGGCAAATTGGGTGGTATTGGCAGGTGTAAAGAAACGAATTAACGAATTGTACGAAGTTACAATAGACCTTGCGGAACGCTGTAAATGCGAGTTGGACAAACTTGAACGCATTATCCCAGTTTTTGATAATAGTAATTCAGAACATGTGAAGTGTTTTCAGCAGTGTGCTTTAATGGCTAAATCTGTAAGCGAGTTAGCAATAACACCAGTTTTGGATGAAGAAGGAAATATCAGCCAACAGGCAGGAGTGATGGTGGCTAAGACACAGAAAATATTAAATTCAGAGTTATGAGTAAGAAGAACGCAGTATTTGGATTGTTGTCAATCATAAAAAAAGGAAAGGAACTTTACAATGATTATGGTGAGACAGCTATTTCATTGGCTAAGTCTTTAAAAGGTCAACAGAAACAGAACGTAGAAACTTCTTCGGGTGTTGTCAATGTCGATAAGAAAGAGGAGACGGAACTTCCTGTTGTGGCTCAAACAGTTGGTAACGAAGTGCAGATTGTTAAAACACCTACAGATTTAAAGGCGTATAGACAAGAGGTAGAGAAGGATGATTCATTCCATGATAATCTTTCTAAACTTGAGGCATCTGTCAAATTTGTAGGTGCAGGAAAGATGACGCCACAAGATGTCGTAGGGGCGTTGGAATCTTTGTCGGATGTCGTTACTGATACCCTCCGCTATTCAGAGGAGCAAGAGACCAAGAGAGAAGAGATTAGAGCGATGAGAGATTTTGCTGTTGCCAAAGTAAATGCAGTGCGTGATGTGATGCAAACCTATCTTGACAAAACATTTGATGAACGAGCGACATTGTTTGCAGAACAGTTCAAGTGCTTAGATATGGCTTTGAAGAATGGTGATAATGACCAACTCTCAATGATTCTTACCAGTATAAACACATTAGCAGCGTCAAGTCCCTTTAAAAACCTCTCTGATATAAATGAGGTGCAGAAGGCTTTGACCAATTCCGATACGGAATGGGATATCTAAATTAGGGAAGTGATTTCGGTGTAGTCTCCAGTGTGTGAAATAGTTCGTAATGCCCGTTGGTAGTCGCTATACACTATTTGTTATAGGGGAAACTCTGAATTTATTACCTATTTAAAAAAATATTCCCACCAATGACTAATACATATATGGTTGGACAAAAGATAAAGTCTAAAACCTTATAAATATAATACGATGGTAGTAAAGAAAACAACAACAAAGACCGCTACAGCAAAGAAGGCTACAGCGAAGAAAACAACCGCAGTAAAACCTGCGGCTAAAACTACTGCAACAAAAACAACAGCAGCTAAGAAAACAACGACTGCAAGTAAATCAACAACCTCTACAACAGAGATTTCTGTGACAGGGAATAAAAAAATTGATACTTTACGCAAGGAGTTTAACAAGAAATTCCCTTACTTGCGTTTGGGTATATTCTACAGTTATGCTCGTGAGCAGGTAAAGAAAGGCGAGACAATAACTGCAATCCCCGGTGATAAGACTTTGGCTTCGGTGCGTCGTGCTGATTCTGGCGGCGATATTTCAATTTCTGGTAACAAGAAAATAAAGTCGTTGGAGAAAGAGTTTGATACCGTATTTGGACTCTATTGCCAAATTTGTTATACCGAAGGCGATGGTCGTCGTTACTATACCTCAGGTAGTACTGATGAAAAAACGCTCGCTGCATTCAATGCTGAATGCGAGAAGAATAAGTGCAAGAAGGGAGAATGGAAATAATATTGAATAATTATGGCTAAGAAAAATAACTCAATGTCGTTGGGAAATAAGATTGCCCTTGGGCTGTTGTTATTGGCTGCAATTTTAACTTTACTGCAGTTTGTATGCAAGACTTACTTAGGCATCGATCTCGGCATAACCTTCTTTGGACATGAGATGTTCTAAAAGTTGGATCGAAGTCAAGTAATCTCGTGTGACAATTCTGATTTAATGAGTCTGAATAGATTAAAAGTTATTTGAAGTAAAAATAGGACTATGAAATCAAGTATTATTGATGTTCCTCGCAAACATACTCAAGAGGACCTCTTTGGTATTCAAATTTATCAAGATGCATTGATTAAGTATGTGTGTTTGACAGACACCCCTATTACTATCGCTCTGCAAGGTGAGTGGGGGAGTGGTAAGACTTCGTTGATGAATTTGCTTAGATATAATCTTTGTGAAATTGACAATGCACCTTATTTCCCTGTTTGGATCAATACGTGGCAATATTCTTTGATGAAGACATCCTCGCAGGCCATCATTTCAATTCTTGAAGGAATCATTTCGCAAATAGGTGCGCTTAATCCCAATGTTCAAAAGTGGGAAGAGAGTAAAAAGAAGATTGGAGGATTGTTTAAGAAAATGGCTGTAGCTGGTACAAAAGTTGCAGCTGGGGTCGTTGGTATTGATGGAGAAGTAGTGGGAGAAGTTTTTAGTGGTGGTGAAAGTTCAGCAAGTTCTGACATCATGCAGTTAAAGGATGAAATCTCAAAGTTGATAGCAGATGCACTTGCCAGAGACACCACAAAGCAAGGATTCACATTCTATATCGATGACCTTGACAGAATAGACCCTCCTGTGGCTGTTGAGATTCTGGAATTGTTAAAGAATATCTTCGACCTGGAGAAGTGTGTGTTTATTTTGGCAATCGACTATGATGTGGTAATTAAGGGATTGAAACCAAAATTTGGAGAATTGACAGATGCTAACGAGAGAGAGTTCCGCTCATTCTTTGATAAGATAATTCAGTTGCCCTTCTCAATGCCTGTCGCTTCATATAATGTAGATACGTTCCTTGTAGATGCACTCCGTAAAATTGAGTTCTTTACCGAAAGTGAACTCAACAATCCTGCATTAGCAGAGGACTTGTCTGAAATCACGCGCCTTTCTGTAGGAAGCAATCCTCGATCATTGAAGCGCCTAACTAATACTTTAGCTTTAATCTCCATCATCAATGAGATGCAGCATACGTCGGAAGGAGATGCTGTTCAGGAACAGCATTTGAAAGTGCTCAACTATTCGTTAGTGTGTATGCAGATTGCCTATCCTTATATTTACAATCAGTTGACAGAGGCTCCTGACTTTAAGTCATGGAATGAGAAAATTGCATCGAAACTTAAGTTGAGAACACTTACAGAGGCAGAACTTGATACGCTCAATTCCATAGAAGAATTTGATGAAGATTGGGAGAAGGTGGTGTACCGTATGTGTCAAAAGGAAACATATCTTGCAAACCGTGCCTTTAGTATCTCATCGCTGTTTAATAAAATAGCTCAGATTATTGGTAATGACGAACAACTGGGCGAAATAGTCTCTTCTGTATTGGAAATGTCTGCTGTTACCAATCTTAAGGCATTTGACGGTCCTATCAAGAAGGAGACGAAATTTAATCGAGACACATCTTCTTACCAATTTAATGGCAAGGTATATACCAAGAAAAAGGAATTTGTGAATGATGTAGTTGCGTATTATCTTTCTGAACACCCTGGAACTACTCACGAACAGTTGAAGGAGGCGTTTGCATTCAAAAGAAGTATGGACTCTGTGTTCTTGGATTACGAAGAGTATTTGACTAGGTTAAAAGAAAGAGGTAAAGTTGAATTCTTTGGAAGTTCGCCCGATGTACCTACAATTCAGTTGGCGGATAAGAAGGTGGTGCTTTGTGGTAACTGGCCCACAATGGTTAATGGCAAACCCTCTGACTTCGCAAAGTTATTAGATCTTCTTAAACTTAAGTTAAAGTATAATGTAGGTACTTGTTAATAGTTTTATTGTAACTATTATGAGCAAAGAATATTACAAGAAAAAGATTGTTGAATTGCGTGCCAGGATTGACCGAGAAAAGCAAGACAAGAAGCGCGACAATGAACGTTATGCTTATTTAATAAAGAGCGCATCCAGTCCTTCTTCAAAAGCTGGATATCGTAAGAACAAGATTGATGCGGCAGCGACGCATGCTCGCCGCATTGAAGGTTGGAAGAAAGAGATAGAGTATGCAAAGGATTCTTTACGGCGGTTGAAATAAGTACGGCAAAGAGGAATCCTAAATAAAGAGTGACCATTCTCGTTGTGAAAACGGGAATGGTCACTTGTTTGGTAGATTAAGAAAAAGCGTTACCTACAGATTCCCACACGCATGTCAGATGACTTTATTTCCATGCCTTGGAAATTTATTTTTATGCCGAGAAAATTTATTTTTATGCCGAGAAAAAATAATTACAAAGCATTGCTAAAATTTTGGTGCGGCGATGGTGCCCTGCAACACTGGTCGTCACACTAAAAACTCTATTTCTTCTGGTAAAATCTCTATTTTGATATGTGTGGTTTCGCAAGTGTGGATGCGTCCGTCGAGGGCAATGGGGGCATTGTTGGTTTCTAAAATTTCAATGCCTTTGGTGCGCCAGAATTTTATGTTGTTATAGGACAAGAAACGGTTGGTGAAGAGTAACCATAGTCCGTTGAGCGTCTTGGTGAATGGGGCTTGGGCTACAGCGGTGATGTCAAGCATCCCGTTGTAGGGTACGGCACTGGGAGTTTGTCCGTAACCGTGTGCGGAACCGATGCAAATCGTTGTAAGTTCCTTTTCGTGTGTTTCGAAATTTACCTTGAATTTCAAGCGAAACCTTTTGCGCTTAAAGATTAGCTGAAAGGCGGAAAAGGCATCTGCCAGCATGCGTGAGATCCAGAAGTTGCGGTTCGTACGCTTTAGGTGAATGATATTGGCTGCAACCCCAATGTTGAGGCAATTCAGGAAATAGTGAAGGTTGTCGGTGGCGCTGTTTCCCGCTAATACCCCCACATCGACGCGTCGTTTGTTGCCGCGTTGTAATCGGGCGATGGTGCTTTCAATGTCATCCGTATTGTAGTCCCAATAATGTGCAAAGTCATTGGCATATCCATTGGGGATGATGCCAAGGGCAGGGTGCGTTCCTGAAGGAGAGGGAGTATGCATGATGCCGTTAATTGCCTCATTGAGTGCCGCGTCTCCGCCAATAATGATAATGGTCTTGTATCCATTTTGCGTCATCATGGCAGCAAGACGCATCGTAGAACCCTCGCCCTCGCTTTGTACGAAGTCGAAAGGTTGTCCTGAAGTCTGCAACGTCTGAAGTATCTTTTTCCAACGGTGCTTGCAGCGGTAGGAAGGATTGGGACAATAGATAATGCCCCATTTGGAAAAGCAATTTGAATTACCTGCCATAAATGTTGGTTTGAGGGGTATGGTCAAGGGTGGGAGTATCGCTCACGGGAGCAGGGTCGGGAGTTGGTTCGGGGTCTGGGGTAGGTTCTTCTTCTTCTGGAGGAGAAATAGTCTCGTCTTCCGTGAGTTCGGTAATCCAGAAGTTGGGGTGTTTAAAACCATTCACTTTAAAGTAAGTGGTGAGTTCACCTTCCACAGCAATTGCCTTTCCCAATTGGTCGGGGAAATACAAGAGGTTAAATTCAATAGCCTCATTCGTGCCGGTCTTGAGTTGAATGGGGAGGCATCGTTTGTAGTCATTTTCGGTAGGACTATCCGCAATGATAATGTTCGTGTTTGCTTTTTGGGAAGGAGCTTCAAACTTCGCCTTCCCCATGGTGGTGCCATCAATATATCCTACGATATATCCCTTTGCGATGACAAATTCTCCAGGGGAGTGCTGTAGCGTTTGTACGACAGTAAGCGTGTCTCCCAGTTCTTCATCATCGTAGTCGCCATGTGGTCCGTCTGGTTGTTCTGTTGAAGGCTGACCTGTCTCTTCATCTTCTAATTTAGAACAGGAGGAGATAGCCCACATAAGAAGGGTGGGGATTAGGAGAATATGTAGAATGCGAACCTTCATAAAATGAGTGCGTTTCGTAATATGTAATTTATGTTGAGAGTTGAGAGTTTAGAGGGAGAGTTGAGAGGCTACGCCGACTACAGACAACGGACTACAGTCTACGGACGACCATCCGGAAGCTGGGAGAGATGAGAGATGAGAGGTGAAAGGTGAACGAACCGCGAGATGCGCACATTGCCGGGTTGCTCCTCACTCCTCACTCCTCACTCCTAATTTGTGTAGCGACCTAACAACCTCTTAATCTGACTCAACTGAAGTTTGCGAAAGGTGAGTTAAGATTTTAATATTTCCTCAGCGATAGCATGAATACTTTCTGGCGTGTTGCTCACCCAGCGTATGGGCGTTCCCCGCTTCTCCATACCCCTGAACCACGTCATTTGACGTTTGGCAAATTGGTGGATGGCGATTTCGAGTTGGCGGTACATTTCTTCAAATGAGAGTTCGCCAATCACGTGTTGCGTCAAGAATTTGTATTCCAATCCGTAATATATAAGGTCTTCTGCCGAAATGCCTTCGTCAAGCAAGGCGCGAATTTCGTCGAGCATTCCTTCTTCAAGGCGTTGGCGCAGTCGGTTGCTGATGCGCTCGCGGCGTACTTCGCGGTCTACGTCAATTCCCAGTGTGAGGCTGCTCAATGTGGGGAAGGGGCGTTCCTCCTTGGGTTCGTTTTTGTAATACTCCTCAATCTCAATAGCGCGGATGGCGCGTTGGGCGGTATCTACATCCGTCGTGTTGTGGAGTTGTGCCTTATACGTCTTGAGAATGGCGGTGAGTTCCTCAAGCGTTTTGCCCTCCAATTGCTTTCGGAGGTCCTCATTCTGCGGCACGGGACTCAAGCGGTAGGCGCGTAGAATACTTTCTACATAAAGACCAGTGCCTCCGCAGACAATGATGCGCTTGCCGCGACTACGGATGTCCTCGTATGCCGCAAGGAAGTCGCGCTGAAACTCAAAGACATTATATTTCGTGCCAGGTTCGGCAATATCTATTAGATGGTAAGGGATTAGTGTGCCGTCTGCCGCGGTATAATCCGCCAAATCCTTACCCGTTCCCAAGTCCATACGGCGATATACCTGACGCGAGTCGGCGCTGATGATTTCAGCGTCAATAAGTTGTGCCAAGGCAGTGGCAAATTTCGTTTTGCCCGATGCTGTAGGGCCAACAATGGTAATCAAGTCGTAATGGGGGGACATGTTTATATATTATATGTGTAGTTTCTCATGCAAACTTATCAAAAAAAAACGTATGGCGAAAGGTTCATGGTGAAAATTATTGGAGCGAGGAGGGTCTTTCTTTTTCATATAAAGAAGCGGAAAAGTTAAAGTGCTGTCAGTCTGTAGGGTTACGAATTTCTGTAAAATTTTGTGAAGAAAAAGGGGGATATTGGGGTTGCCGGATTAAACAAATTTTAGTAAATTTGCAACAAGAATTCCCCTTTTCAAGGGTGGAATAACTCTATACGTTGATAATCATTCCTTTAACTATTGTAGCGTGATAGCATTAGTTCGACATATCGAAAGTTTGCTTTTGAAGCACGACTGCGTAATCGTTCCCGACTTCGGCGGATTCGTTACGCAGCAGGTTTCTGCGCGCTTTGTTGAGGATGAAGGTTTGTTCTTACCTCCCTACCGTAGTGTGGGTTTTAACGGATGCTTGAAGTTGAACGATGGGCTTTTAGCGCAGTCGTATATGAATGCTTACGGTATCGGTTATCTTGAGGCTTTGCAGCAAATTGCAGCTGCTGTGGCAGAGGTGAAGGCTGAACTCCATGCTACGGGTTCGTTTGAATTGGGTGGCATTGGGGTGTTTACACTTACCTTAAGCGGAATGTATGAATTCCAACCTTGTGAGGCAGGGGTTGTTTCGCCCGAACTTTACGGATTGGATGCTTTCATGATGCATAAGGAGGAAGAAGTAGTTGCTCCAGAAAAGGAATTAGCTCCCGAACCTGTGATGCAATCCGCTAAAATCATTGAGCGCTCGGCTACCCATTATACCATTCGTGTGAGTCGCGAGGTGGTGAATTATGTGGCAGCTGCTGTGGTGATGCTCGTGTGCTTCTTCACTTGGTCTGTGCCAGTAAGCAATACGGTGGAAGATGGTGTGAAGCAAGCTGCGCTTTTCAGTGCGCAACTCTTTGGAACTGCCGAATCAAAACCCCAGCCTTTGCTTGTTCCAGCAACAACTTTTGCGGATGAAGCAGAAGTGGCTGCGGAAAGTGAAGCGTTTGAACCTATAGATGCGCTTGAAGAACCTGTTGCCCCCAAGGTAGAAACACCTGCTCCCAAAGTAACGGAAACTGTTGAGGAGTCCAGAACTGCAGGGCGCTACACATTGGTGGTTTGTAGTTGCATACCCCGTAAGAATGCTGAAGCTTTGGTTGAACAACTTCAAGCATCGGGTGTTAGTGGAGTAGAAATATTTGTAAAAAACGACATCCTTCGTGTTATTGTTGGAGGTTATCCTACGGCGGATGCGGCAGTAGAAGCGCTGCGTGAGTACCGCAAGGAGCGTAGCGGTTTTGAGCAAGCGTGGGTGTTGAAAAAATAGATTAAAGTCTTAAGGCTGTGTCAAATAAATCCTTTTGATGCAGCCTTTCGCTTTGTTAAAAGTCGGAGGGTGGAGATGCCTTTTGGATTTCTCCCTACGGATGGTAATGATTAGTAGAATTCAAAGTAATATACGAAATATGAAGAGAATACGTTGCCCAAAGTGTGATGAGGCGATCCTTTTTGATGAGACGCAATACGAACCCGGTCGCAGTTTGGTGTTTGAGTGCCCCGAATGTCACAAGCAATTCAAATTGCGCATCCCCATGCCGAAACCCGTTGAGGAAGAGCAGGAGGAAGAAGCACCCGTCTTGGGATGGCTTACGGTGATTGAAAATGCCTTCCACTTTAAGCAAGTGCTCCCCCTTTATCTGGGCGATAATGTTGTGGGCAGAGGGGTGAAGGGAACCAAGGCGAATACCCCCATCAAGACCGTTGACCCCAGCGTAGATACTACGCACTGCATTGTAAACGTGCGTGAGAAAAAGAATGGCGAACTCGTCTTCACCGTGCGCGATGCACCTTCGAACACTGGTACTTTTGTGCATAATACACTTGTTGGACTTAAGGAACAGGTGCGCTTGGAGTCGGGTGATATTATCACCATCGGTGCTACAACCATGATTTTCAGCACTGAATTGGAAGAAGATGCGTAATATTTTCGTGCAAATACATACAAAATTCTGTTGCTTCGTAGCGCAACCGACTTAACAAAAAATATCTGGGAGATAAATGAACTATCTCCCAGATATTTTGTTTTATCTCCCAGTTAGTTTACGCCCTCTCCCATTTGGTTTTTAGGAAGAGGGAGAGGCATGCTATGAAGTGCTTAAATAAGTTCCACCACAGTAATGCCTGCGCCACCAAACTGGACGTGCTCGTCGTGGAAGCGCATAACGCCCGTTGCCGTGCTGAGGTATTGGCGCACCACTTGGCGAAGTGCTCCAGTTCCTGTGCCATGGAGGATGCGCACGCGGGCTTGTCCCACCTGAATAGCATCGTCAATGAAATAAGCCACCGCAGTCAGCGCCTCATCTACGCGCATGCCGCGCAAGTCAATGTCCTGCTTGAAGTTAAGTTGCTTTTCCTGCATGGCATCACGCGTCTCTTTGCTCACAAAGGTGGCAGCCTTCATGGTGTTGTCCTCCTTCGGTTTTTCGGCAAGTTCCAAACGGTTTATGGGGAGGGAGGTGTACATACTTCCAAAGAGCACCTTGACATTCTTGCCCTGCACACTTTCTACGCGACCCACAGCAGATTGTCCCTTGATGCGCACATATTGTCCTGCCTCAAGGTGGAGTTTGGGAGTAGTCGTATTAAGCGCTTGTAATTGCTCTGTGGTAGGTGAAGCTGCGGGAGTTGCTTGTGAATGAGTGTCCTTTCCTTGCTCCTGCTTGGCTTGCTTACGCTCCTGGCGGCGCTTGATTTTCTCAATCTTTCGGGCAATAATACTCTCTTCGTCAGAGGTTTGCGCGAGTGCTTCACGGAATTCCGAAAGTTCCTGGCGAATTTCGCGGGTGCGCTCCTTCTCGGCTTGCGTTTCGCGGATCTCGCGAATGGTGTTCTCAATCTTGGCGTTCGTGTCCTTGAGAAGTTGCTGTGCCTCCTCCTTGGCCTGTGCCATTACGGACTTACGCTGTTGCTGGAACTGCTGCATTTCCTCTTCGTAGCGGGCTACGGTTTCCTCCAACTGCTTTTCGCGGGAACGAATTGTTTGACGCTTCTTTTCCCAATACATCTTGTCGCGCACAATGTCCTGCAAGTACTTGTCGCTCATGATATAATCCTTGCCCACAAGTTCTGAAGCATAGGCAATTACGTCTTCAGGAATACCAATCTTACGGGCAATTTCAACGGCAAAAGAACTACCAGGATTTCCTACCTGAAGAATGAAGAGCGGTTGCATCTGCGCACGGTCGTAAAGCATCGCACCGTTGATGACGGCAGGTTCCTGCTCGGCATAGTGCTTGAGGTTCTGGTAGTGGGTGGTAATAATTCCCCACGTGCCCGTTTTTACGAAGCGGTGGAGAATGCCTTCAGCCAAAGCACCGCCAATTTGGGGTTCTGTACCGCCTCCAAATTCGTCGATGAGCAATAGACTCTTGCTGCTTGCCCCCTTCATCATCAACTTCATGTTGAGAAGGTGAGAAGAGTAGGTACTTAAATCATTTTCAATGCTTTGCTCGTCGCCGATATCGATAAATATTTCGGAGAAAATACCGAGCGTAGAGTTTTCTCGTACGGGGATGGGGAGTCCGCACTGCACCATGTATTGCAAGAGTCCGACCGTCTTCAAACACACCGACTTACCGCCGGCATTAGGTCCTGAAATCAAGAGGATGCGCCCGTTGCGCAGGGTAATGTCAAGGGGTTGCATCTTCTTGCCGTGGCGCTGCAAGGATTGTTGGAGCAGTGGGTGGTAGGCCTGACTCAAATCAATGGTGGGTTCCTCCTGAATGCGGGGAACGATGCACCCAAAGGAGTCGGCAAAACTCACTACTGCGCGCAAGTAATCAATCTGTGCGAGGAAGTGCTGGGAATGCAGAATCGCATTGATGTGCGGGCGAATTTCAGCCGAGAGTTCCTGCAAAATGCGAATAATCTCGCGGCGCTCCTGTGCCTTGAGTTCGCGAATCTTATTGTTGGCTTCAACTACGGTTGCGGGTTCGATAAACACCGTCTTCCCCGTAGCCGATTCGTCGTGAACAATGCCACGAATCTTACGCTTTACCGCAGGTGAAACAGGGATAACAAGGCGCCCGTCGCGCAGGGTGGGCGACACGTCGCGCTCAATGTAACCCTCCTGTTGTGCTTGCTGAATAATACCACGCAAGGAGTGACTCAACGTGCGGGTGTTTACCTCAATCGAGTGGCGAATCATCAGCAATTCCTTAGAGGCGGTATCCTTCACCTTGCCGTATTTATTCAGCACATTATCAATGCGTTGAATGATGTGCGGAAAACTCTGCACATCGCTTGCCAAAGCGGCAAGGGTGGGATAGGTGTGCACAACGGCTTCTCCCTCCTTGGCATCGTCATTCCCCTTGGTGAAAAATTCCACCAAGGCGTGTACGGTGATGAGTGAGCGTTTTAAGTCAAACAAATCAACCTCCTCCAAATGGGTGCGTTCGGGGCGCATGCGCAACAGCGCCTGGCGGACGTCAAAGAAGTTTTCTTCGTAAATGTCGTCCTCCGTTTCCACAAAGCGCTGAAATTCAGAAGCGAGGTTCAGGTTGTGTGTAACTTTATTATAGTCGCTTGAAAAGGTCACGAACTTATCCACCCACTCGGTGCCGAGTGAGGAGATACAACGCCCTTTGAGCAGCGTTCGGACATCGTCAAATGCAAGTTTCTTTTCTATATTCATCATGGTGTGCAGCGCAACAAATCTTGTTTGTTGCAAAATTCCCACAAAGTTACAAAATTATATCTATGTGTAAGGGCTTAATATATAAATATTGTGTAGTTAAAAAACATCGCCTCTCTTTCGGTCATTCAAATATCTCTTTGTATTTTTGCGTTCAGGAATTTAATGAAAAAGACTATGAATAACTTTGGATTGAAGTCGCGCCTCGTGGCGATGAACTTCCTTGAATTTGCCGTTTGGGGGGCTTACCTCACCTCGATGGGAGCGTATCTTGCTTCAAACGGAATGGGTCCCAACATCGGATGGTTTTATGCCGTGCAGGGGATTGTGTCGATTTTCATGCCTGGACTTATGGGCATTGTGGCCGACCGCTGGATTCCCGCGCAACGCCTGTTAGGTTTGTGTCACTTGGTGGCTGGCGGATTTATGTTGGCAGCAGGTTCTTATGCTTTGAGTGCAGGCGCAAATGTAGAACTCGGACAATTATTTACGCTCTACGCTATCAGTGTGGCGTTCTACATGCCCACGCTTGCTTTGAGTAACTCTGTAGCGTTTAACGCATTGACGAGCAACGGGTTGGATACGGTAAAGGCCTTCCCGCCCATCCGCGTGTTCGGCACTATCGGTTTTATTTGCACGATGCTTGCCGTGAATTTCTTGGGTTTCCAACAAACGCCCCACCAGTTCTTACTCTCGGGCGGATTAGGGTTGCTTTTAGGACTCTATTCGCAAACGCTCCCCGCGTGTCCCGTCGGTGCAAAGTCGGGCGAGAAGCGCAGCATTGTCGAAGCGCTTGGGCTTGATGCCTTCCGCTTGTTTAAGCAACGCAAGATGGCAGTGTTCTTCATCTTCTCCATGTTGCTCGGGGTGAGTTTGCAAATCACGAACGGGTATGCTAATCCCTTCATCACCTCTTTCAAGGACATCCCTGAATTTGCCGATACTTTTGGTGCGCAAAACGCAAATGCGCTGATCAGTCTCTCACAGGTGAGCGAAACGCTCTGCATCCTCTTAATCCCCTTCGCCCTCAAGCGTTTCGGCATCAAGCGCGTCATGATGATTGCCATGTTGGGGTGGGTGTTGCGCTTCGGATTGTTCGGACTTGGCGACCCCGGCGCAGGCGTGTGGATGTTCGTCCTCAGCATGATAGTTTACGGTGTAGCGTTTGACTTCTTCAATATCTCGGGCGCCCTTTACGTAGACCAAAATACGACGACCGACATCCGCAGTTCAGCACAAGGTTTGTTTATGATTATGACCAACGGACTTGGGGCAACGCTCGGCACACTTGCTGCGCAAGAAGTCGTTAACCACTATGTTTATAACAATACGGCGTCAGGCTTCTTGATGATTGATGGTTGGCGCACCTCGTGGTTTATCTTCGCTGCCTATGCGCTCGTAGTCTTGGTGCTCTTCACCTTTATTTTTAAGGAAAAGAAGTAATAGATTGGGTGATAGTATAGCAGTCGCCAAGTCATTTTATATATACAACAGGAGTCGCCTTCTTCAAGCGACTCCTGTTTTTTTATAATATCCCTTCTCAAACAAAACTTTGCGACCTCTGCGTTTTTTTGTGGGACGTGGGGCGTAGAACGATTTCTTTTTAACTCCTAACAAGAACTGAGTCAATTTACAACTCCGTAAAATCGGGCACCTCCTTGAGGTAGCGCATCGTATTCTTCTCGTAATCTAACTTACAGCAGTAGTGGTGCAGGCCGTTGGAAACGATGAGGTAGTCGGCGCGGAGCACGCTGTTGTAAGAGGAGATTTGATGAAACACTTCCTGCGTGATGTTGACATGCGGTGCCTTGTATTCTACGATGACGCGAGGGCGCATACCTTGACGGTCGTAGAGCACGGTGTCGCAACGGCGGATGTTGCCGTTGATGTTTATGCCCACCTCGTTTGCCAATAACCCTGCCGGATAGTGCTTCTGCTCCACAAGGTAGTGGGTGAAGTGTTGGCGCACCCATTCCTCGGGAGTTAGTTTGAGCCATTTGCGGCGCAAAAAGTCGTGGACGAGAATATCGCCCTCGGCATCCTTCTTTAATTTTATGTCAAAGGGGGGCAGGTTTAATGGAATCATTTGTGTATTTTTGCAAGGTAGTATGGCTTAATGCCCCAAAGTTACAAAATTCTATGAAAACAAAAGGTGAAATTGTAGGCAACTGGTTGCAACGCTACACCAAGATGCCGCTCGAAGCTTTTGGTGAATACATACTGCTGACAAATTTCAACAATTATGTGGATATGTTTTGTGAGCAGTGTGGGGTAGAACCTGTGGGCTTTGGCGCCAATATGCGTGCGGTTACAGCCGAGGGTATTACGATGATTAACTTCGGCATTGGTAGTCCCAACGCGGCATTGATTATGGACTTGTTGGCTTCGGTAAACCCCAAGGCGTGCTTGTTCTTGGGCAAGTGTGGCGGTATTTCGGGTAAGACGGCTTTGGGGGATTACATCCTTCCGCTGGCGGGTATTCGTGGCGAAGGTACTTCCAACGACTATTTCCCTCCTGAAGTTCCTGCCCTTCCTGCTTTCATGTTGCAGCGTGCGGTGTCAACGGCGTTGCGCGATAATCAGTATGATTACTGGACGGGCACGGTCTATACCACCAACCGCCGCGTGTGGGAGCATGATGATCGTTTCAAGCAATACTTGCGCGACACACGTGCGATGGCGGTAGATATGGAAACGGCCACGCTGTTCTCCTGTGGTTTCTACAATCATATACCCACAGGGGCATTGCTCTTGGTGAGCGATAATCCCATGGAACCCGAAGGAGTAAAGACGGAGGAGAGTGACAATCATGTGACACAGAACTTTGCGGCTGCCCACGTGCGCGTAGGAATAGAAGCGATGCGCCTGATTATGGGCGAGCGCAAGACGGTAAGACACTTGAAGTACGATTGGTAGTCCTCACGCCCCCATGTTCGCTCCATGTTTGCACCATGTTCGCTTCGTTGCGACATGTCGCAACGCTTCTTTCATCCCCTTACAACCTCAAAACCTACGTAGTTGCGCTCATGCGCAACCATAATAACTAACTATGGCAACAACAAAACAAACAACTCCTGGCTATGAAGATGTAGTTCGCGAGATAATGAGCGGGAAGTTTCATCCCGTTTATTGCTTGATGGGCGAGGAGGATTACTACATAGATAGAATCTGCGATTTACTCATAGATAAGTTACTTACTCCAGACGAGCAAGCATTCAATCTTTTTACCTTTTATGGTACGGAGGCCACTGCAGATGACGTGGTGAGTGCTACGCGCGGCTTCCCTATGGGGGCGGAACGTTTGGTGGTGTGTTTGAAAGAGGCACAGAATATGAAGCAACTGGATAAGTTGGAACTCTACTTCGCGCAGATGCAACCTACAACGGTGCTTATTATTTGTCATAAGAATGGATCGCTTGATCGTAGAAAGAAATTGCCGTCGCTGATTGAAAAGCATGGTGTCCTGTTTGAGTCGAAATATCTGTATGCTGACCGCATTCCTGGATTTGTAGTTGCTTATTTGAAGCGTAAGGGAATTGCTATAGAGCAGGAGGCGGCATGTATGGTGGCAGATTTGGTGGGGACGAAGTTATCTAAGGTGGTAAACGAATTGGAAAAACTATGTGTAGGACTTCCTCAAGGGCAAACTTTGGTGACAAAAGCGCAGATTTTGGCCACGGTGGGTGTTAGCCGAGAATTCAATATTTTCGAACTGCAGGACGCTTTGTCGAAAAAAGACGTTTCTCAAGCAACGAAAATTGCTATGGTCATGGCTAAGGATGAACGCAATTTTTATCTGCCTTCAACCTTGACGATGCTCTTTCGATATTTCTCACAACTCATGTTGGCGTATTATGCTCCCGAAAAAAGTCCCGCTGGTATTGCAAGTTGGTTGGGAGTTCGCGATTGGCAAGTGATCCGAAATTATCTTCCAGCGATGAAAGTCTATTCAGGGGTGAAGGTGATGAACATTATTTCTAAAATCCGTGAGACAGATGCTCGTTGTAAAGGAATAGGAAATGGGGGAGCGTCAAGTGAGGAACTTTTTAGCGAACTCATCCATTTCATTCTTCATTAAAGTGGGGTTTGAATTCACAATTTTTTGAATCCACTCGGAACGGATAATCTTAAATTTTAGATTAAAAAACAGACTTGAATTTTCACGAAATTGACTCTTCAAAAGCGTGAAAATTTAAGTCTGTTTTTTGTGTGTTTTTAAGAATGCAAATGTAAAAATGTAAATCGCAATATTTAGCAAATTCAAGGGTGGGGGATAATGGTCGGTTTTGTGTGTTGTAAGTAGAGTTTTCGTTTTTAAGGTCCCGGAAAACCGTATTTCTCTCATTTTTCTGCGCATTTTTCAAAATTATATAAATTGGCGTTTATTTATTGAAAACCAATAAGTTAGTTTGATTTTCGTTTCTTGAGATTTTTGTGGGTAAATTTTTCTCGACAGTTGGACGAAAATAAGTAAATCGCGCTTGATTTTCCCTATTTCAGAAGGTGAATAGGCGCGTTTAAAGGATTTTAACATTTAGATAATGCAATTTATAAATTTATATAGTTTATATTGCGAAATATAAATTAACAAATTTACACTAAACAATCCAGGCGATTGAGTGGTATGCGAATGTAAATTTAATCTTGTGATTTACAAAAGGCGAATTCGAATAACTGAAATTATAAATATACAACTTACATTTTGGTATATAAGTGACACAAAACCAATGTTTTATAGATGTTTAGTGTGATTTTTATAGTGTAAAACCTTGTAAAATATACAAAATCAGTAAAGCCCTCTTTAGATTTGGTTAAAATGTTTGTTTTTAAGTGAATGTAACTCAATTATATATATTATTTAGTTAGATTGAATTGTAGGTCGGTTTCAACGTCTTTATTTACAATATTTAAATGTGAATACTTATGGTGCCGATTAAGATTTTGCACTGTGAATTTTTAAATTGCAATTTGTGAATTATTAATTTCAAAATTTATTTTTACAAATGTTGGTAGTGTCGCAAGAAAGGTTTAACTTTGTAAAGTCTAAGAAAAATGAGTATTTTCCTCTATTTTGGGGGGCTTTGTCATAAGAGGACGAAATATTGGGAAAAATCGGGGTTACTGAATCAGCGAAAAAAATGACATTTTATCTTGCTTAAAAATCGCGTCGCTGGTTTCAAGTTTTGGACTCGAGTTTTATAAAACAGAACTTTTTTTATGAAGAACAGAATTAGAGAAGTGATGCAAAAAGCGAATCTTTCGCAACAAGATTTTGCAGCAAAATTGGGAGTCTCTCCAGCATCAATTTCAAACATTTTTATTGGTCGTACAAACCCAACCATAACCCATGCGTTTGCAGTTCATAAAGCCTTTCCTGATGTGAGTATGAATTGGCTACTTTTTGGTGAAGGTGAGATGGCGGATGCTGAAAATTCTTCGCCTACGTTAGATGCGGTTGGGACTGATGATGGCGGAATTTTAGATTTAGGAGATGCTGGTCTTACCTTCTCTGAAGGTTCCGTTTCTACCCCAGCGAATGTTGCACCGCTTCAAAAAACATCTCCAGCGGTAACAAGTGCACCTCAAACTGGAAATTTTGATCCGTCCGCAAATTTCAGAAATACCCCCCAGATAGATGTTCCCGATTTTGCCTCTCAAAATCGTTTTCCGACTTACAACGACTTGCAAAATGCGAAAAATGTTGACAAACCAGAACGTCGAGTTAAGGAAATTAGAGTGTTTTATGACGATGGAACTTACGAAATTTTCATCCCTGCAATGAAATAAATGAGAGGTTTCAAGCTAATTAACGGCTTGAAACCTCTTTTTTTGAGTGTGTGAAGGGTTCTAAAAATCAGTGGAAATTTATAAAACTCGGGGTGTTGTGTAATCTCTGGAAGGTTGTAAGTCTTTTGCTGTCCTTAAAAATACGGATTTCCTCTTCCCTTAATCGTGATAAAGCACTACCTTTGTACTCTACACAATATATATAGTGTTAAGTTTCGTAAGTGCTCAACTTCTTAGGTTTTAAGGTTAAAGGTTATGAGGTTTTAAGGTTATGAGGTTATAAGGTTATGAGGTTTTAAGGTTATAAGGTTATAAGGTTTTAAGGTTTTAAGGTTTTAAGGTTAAGGTTTGCTGTTTACCATTTACCATTTACCATTTACTATTCGGTTTACTTACCAATTGTCTATATTAATAATTGTGATAGTCCTCAAAACCTTAAAGCGTAGCGGCCTAACAATCTCATAACCAGACTTAATTTAAGTTTGAGAAAGTTGAGAATATAATAAGTGTATTATCAAGGATGTCTGAAAATTTAAAAGAAAATACTGCCAAAAACTTCTTTTGGGCCATGCTCAGTAATGGGACGCAGCAAGTGGTGATGCTACTTGTGGGAGTATTGTTGGCGCGTAAACTTGAAGTGTCTGATTATGGCATGGTGGCGATGCTGACCGTGTTTTCTGTGTTAGCCCAGAACCTTCAAGAAAGTGGGTTTTCAATGGCTTTGTGTAACAAGAGAGACGCCGAACACCGCGATTTTAATGCCGTATTTTGGTTGAGTGTTTGTATCAGTGTCGTGGTTTACACCGTCCTATTTTTCTGCGCACCGCTTATTGCAGCGTTTAATCACACCCCTGAATTAACGCTCGTCGCGCGTGTAATCTTCTTGGGGTTTTTGGTCATTAGTTTTAACACCGCACACTGGGCATACCTTTATAAGCATCTCATGGTGCGTGAACGTACCATTTCACAGGTGTCTTCCTCGCTTATATCCTCTGCAATAGGCCTTACTTCTGCCTTTATGGGGGCGGGTTATTGGAGTCTTGTGGCGATGGATATGGGGTATAAGGTGAGCATCTCCTTTTTCTACTGGTATTTCTCTCCTTGGCGCCCCACCTTTGAATTTGACTTGCGCCCTGCCTTCTCGCTCTTTAAGTTTAGCTGTAAAATCCTACTTACGAATCTGCTTACGACGCTCAATGCGCAGGTGCTTCAGGCGTTGTTGGGACACTTCTTCCCTCGTGGCAACGTGGTGGGGCAGTATTCGCAAGCCAATAAGTGGTCGTTGATGGGTACAAACATGTTGACGGGAATGATTTCAAACGTGGTACAGCCCGTGTTGGTAAAAATCACCGACGATGCCGACCGCCAGGTGCGCGTATTCCGTAAGATGCTGCGCTTCACCTCATTCCTGTCTTTTCCTGCCCTTTGGGGACTTGGGCTCATTGCGCCCGAATTTATTCCCTTGGCAATTGGAGACAAGTGGTTACCCTGTGTGCCCCTACTTCAAGTAATATGCTTTGCTGCGCCCTTCTTGCCGTTGGGACAACTCTTTGCGCAACTCCTTATCAGTAAGGGAAATTCAACGCGCTACCTATGTATTACTGCCACGTTCCTCTTGTTGCAACTGTGTGCCGTAGTCGGTCTGTATCTCTATGGGGTAGAACGTATGCTTTATGCTATTGCAGGGTTGAACATCATGTGGATTTTTGTATGGTGGAGTGGAGTGCGCAAACTCCTGCGCTTGCCCTTAAAATACATGGTATTGGACGTGTTCCCGTTCTTTGTGATAGCCCTCATAACAACCCTGAGCGCCCACCTCCTCGGAGCATTGGTAGAGCACATGATTTTGCGTCTTATCGTGAAACTCCTAATTGCTGGAGCACACTATTGGGCATGGATGCACTTTCTGAAACCCGTTGTTTATCAGGAAAGTTTAGAGTTTTTGCGCCAGCGCAAGAAAAAATAAGTATGAAGATAAAAGAGTAAAGATAAAAGAGTAAAGAGTAAAGATGCCCTGCGGAGTGTACCATACGTTTATCTCGGTATCCATCTCGTCTACTCGTACCTCGTTAACTTGTTAACTATAAAGAGTAAAGATGCCCTGCGGAGTGTACCATACGTTTATCTTGGTATCCTTCTCGTCTACTCGTACCTCGTTTACTCGTCTACTTAAAAACAAATAACTATGTCAGATTGGAAATCACGTCTGGGTATGGTTTATTCTACCAACCCCGACTATCAATTTACTACAGAGGACGACTGCATTGAAGAAGCAGAAACCCTCCCTGCTGCTCAACAGAAACTGCGTGTGCGCATGGAGCGTGCGGGTAGAAAAGGTAAGACTGTGACCCTCGTGACGGGATTTGTGGGGACAGAAGAGGACCTCAAGCAGTTGGGGAAACTTCTGAAAACAAAACTCTCAACGGGCGGCACCGCTAAGGATGGAGAAATCGTGATTCAAGGCGATGTGCGACAGCAGTTGGTAGAATTGTTGAAGAAAGAAGGATACACGCAAATCAAATAATGGGTTAATTAACAATCGCATACCGATGTCTCGTTTTTTTCTTTCCCGTTCAGAGAAGCGAGGACTCCTGCTTCTCCTTTTTCTGCTGCTCTGTGTGAGTGGCGGAATGCTCTATGTGGGGATGAGTGAAAGGGTGGGGACTTCGGTGCAATTATCTCCTGAAGATGCTGCTGAATTAGAAGCATTTGCTGAAACTACAAAGGAGCGGAAACGGCAACGTGAGGCAGAACGCACAGTTCTTGCCAGTCCCTTCCCCTTCAATCCTAATACGGCTGACAGCGCCACGCTTATAAAGGTGGGGTTGAAATCGTGGCAAGTGAAGAACTTGTTGGCATATCGTAGAGCTGGAGGGCATTGGAAGGATGCTGATGACTTTAAGCGTCTCTACGGACTCTCGGAGGAAGAATTTCAGCGCTTGCGTCCTTACATTCAGATTCCGCCACCAGTAAAAGATGTTTATTTTACGGAGAAAGATCGTGCGCGACAAGATTCGCTTCGCCAATTGCGTCCCGAAAAGTTTGCAGAACTCACCGTGCTTGATTTAAACACCGTAGATACCCTTACTTTGCGTAAAATTCCAGGTATTGGAGTAGGGTATTCTCGTGCAATTGTGAGTTATCGCCAGCGCCTTGGTGGTTTTGTGAGTGTTGCGCAACTCAAAGATATTGAGGGACTTCCTGATCGTATTGAGGAATGGTTTACTGTTGACGAGAATGCAGAAGTTAACAGAATTCCAATCAATAAAAGTGACTTCAAAACCCTTGTGAGACATCCCTATTTGAGTTACGAACAAGTAAAGGTTATCACCACCCACATCCGCAAATATGGTCAGCTCCGTTCGTGGAAAGATTTGCAACTTTATCCTGAATTTACGCCTCAAGATTTTGAGCGCCTGACTCCCTATTTTGTGTTTGAATAACTTACGCTCTCCCTGTAATTCAGCAAGTCGGAGGTTACCTCCACTCCAAAAAATAATGCTCCTTCCCCGTCTCATAGTTTGTTTTATCGTCGGCATTTTCCTTGCCGACATTTGCTATGAGTATGTGTCAGGATGGGTGCTCCCCCTATTTATTGGTGCGCTGTGCGCTTTTCTCGTGTCCCTTTTTACGTGGCGAGGAAGGCGCATATTTTGTATTGCGCAGGGCGCCGCATTCCTGTTTTTGGGAGCTACGTTGCTTGTGCATGAGCGTAATGCTTTGCAAGTGGCATGGAGTGGGGAAGAACAGGTGTGTGTGGCTACTCATCTCTCTGATATTAAGGAGAAATCTAATAGTTATCAGTTAGTTGCTGAGGTAGAGGGGCACCGTGTGCGGCTGACCCTCTTGAAAGATAGCACAACAGTCATTCCCTCACTTTCAGATTACTTATTACTTTCTGCGCAGTTTAAAACTCCTAAAAATGCGGGTAATCCTGGCGAATTTGATTATGCGAAATACCTTCACCGCCAAGGTATTTCAGGCACTGCCTTTTGCGACACGGGAAGTTGGCGCATACTTAAACCTGCCGAAAGTAACGGTCTGATTCCCCATCTTGCGGCACTCCGAACGCAGTTGCTCCAACGCTTGAGTAGCCATCTTGAGGGGCAATCTTTAGAGGTTGCTGCAGCCATGACATTAGGAGATAAGCAGTTGATTTCCAAAGAAACTCGCGCACTTTATTCAGAAACGGGGGCGAGTCATATCCTTGCCCTTTCGGGGTTACACTTGAGCATACTCTTTGCCCTTTTCAACCTCCTTCTCCTGCGCCCTTTGCGTTCGGTGCGTTATGTCGGTGGAGTCGTTCAACTGGTATTCCTCTTTGCGCTTTGGGGATTCGTCTTAATGGTAGGAGCACCCCTGTCTTTGGTGCGTGCCGCTGTGATGCTCACTTTGGTGCAAATCAGCGTGTTGCTCCGGCGTGACCGCATCTCTCTACACAACCTCTCCCTCGCAGTCTTGCTCCTCCTGCTATGGTCGCCACAATCACTTTTTGACGTAGGTTTTCAACTCTCGTTTATGGCGGTGGCCTCCATCCTTATTGTCGTGCCGCGCCTCCCGCGTTTAATGCCTGTGGCACAGGCAACTACCCCCTTGTGGCGCCTCAAATGGTGGGTGATAAATGCCGTGCAAGACTTGCTTCGTGTCAGCCTCGCCGCACAAATAGGAACGCTCCCCTTGGTGTTATACTACTTCCACACCTTCCCTACCTATGCCCTGCTCCTTTCCCTTTGGGTCGTTCCGCTTGCGGGATTGGTGCTTACTTTGGCTTTGTTGTTTTTCCTCTTCCCATGGGTATCAAACATTTTCGGAGACGTGCTGAGCGCCATATTGTCGGTGATGAACGCAGGGTTACACTTTGTTTCCAACCTGCCCTTTGCATCCTTTCAGATTCCCCTGACGCTCCCCACCGTAGTGCTGCTCTATAGTTTGATACCCCTTACACTTTGGGGCATCGCTCACTTCCGTCGGCGCAAGTGGATGTTGCTGGGCTATGGGTGCGTACTCTTCATGTGCGGAGCGGTAGAAATGTGGGCGCTTCATGAGCGGAGGGCGATAGCGCATACTCCCCAACTCATTATTTATAATACGCGCAACGCCATGGCGGTGCATGTGGTGCTCACACCCGAAGCACATTACTTGTGGACGGCAGACAGCATTCGCACATCTCAAGCCTTGGCTTATATCTCTGATTCTTATTGGAATAATCAAGGTTGGGGTGCTCCTCGTTACCTCCATTCTGACACCCTCTTGAGTGGTATAAAGGTAAGGAAGGGAGTTATGCAAGCAGGAGGCTTCCGCCTGGCGCGTGTGGGGTATTATAAGGATGCCCCATTGCCTTCAGTCGTCCCCACTACGCCCTTGCCCGTAGACGCCCTATTGTTGCAACGCGGCAGTGTCGCTCCGCTCTCACGTGTGCTCAATTATTATGCTCCCTCCATGCTCATCCTTGATGCCTCTATGGGAGTTCATCGCAAGCAGCAGTATAAAGAGGAGGCGGTAGTATGCCGCATCCCCGTTTATGATATAGCAGAGCAAGGAGCATACATAACTAATTTATCGCAGTGATTACGCGGCCGGTATAAAAAATATCTCACACAGCACGGAATACACAGAAATTTTGCTCCGCATGTTTCTGCGGATGCTTGCCATTATTATTGACAGAACAAAAGAATATATTGCCTTGTGGAGTGTGTAATGGTCTTACACAGAATCCACGGAACACACAAAACCTTTGCGGAGTATAATTGTCGCACGCAGACGCCGCAGACTTTCACAGACAATGCTTTTAATTTAGGCAATAATATAGGTGTGACTTGCGTGACCTTTGGTTGTCTACGAAAACTCGTTTGTTTTATTTAGAGCCACTAATGAACACTAATTTTCACTAATATCCATCCGGTTTTAAATGCCCCGCAAGGCATTAGTGTAAATTCGTGCCATTAGTGGCTCAAAAGATACCTGTAGATACGAGCAAATCCGTGGAGAATTCTGTGTCTTCCGTGGATTCTTGTGTGAAAATATTGCACGCAGACTGCGCAGAACCACGCAGACGCTTTGCGAAACTTTGCGCCTTTGCGTGAGAAAAATATTCTTATGTCAAGAATCATTTCACACTCACTCACAGAATTTGCTTCGCATTTTTTTGAGACATAAGCACAAAAGAACATATTTTATTTTCACACAGGCACAGAATTACACAGAATTTGCTCCACTAGTTTACTTATTTTTAGTCAACAGATTACACAGAATCCCGTCCTGCAAAGTCAACCGTGTAATCTGTATAATCACGTTGATAAATAAACTTTGTCTGCGAAAATCTGCGCCGTCTGCGTGAGACAATACTACACCGCATGGTTCTGTGGATTCCGTGTGAGACCATGCCCCACTCCGCAAGGCATTAGTGAAAATTAGTGTCCATTAGTGGCTCAAAAAAATACATGAAGATACGAGTCGATACGTGGAGACTTTTCTGTGTGTTCCGTGGATTTCCTTTAAACTCATACCCCTATAAAACAAAAAAAGAGGGGCTTGCGCCTCTCGGACTGTTGAAACAAGTTTTTACTCGCTTCGGTGCACTACAATTGCCTATGTAAAGCAGAGTAGGGCGGATTCATTCACTAATCTAATAATCTTTACTTAATCATTCTTTAAAATGTCCGGGTTCCCCTCTTTAAATAAACTGGAACCGTCATAAATCGAAATTCAATCAGGTCTAGTTTAGCTGTGTTAAGCGCTGCAAAGTTACGCCCTTTCTTGTTGATACAAAAAGATTTACACAAAAAAAGTGTTAATCTCCATAAGATTTATCTCCTATCCGTTTGCTTTGAAATCTGGGTTTGGCAAATTTGCGAAAGATGGCACAGATTATTGGTATGCGAGGAAATGACATGTCAATAATATAGGTGTTACTTGCGTGACCTTGCGTTGTCCACGAAAACTCGTTTGTTTTATTGAGAACCACTAATCAACACAAATGACCACTAATACCAGATGGATATTGACTTGCGCGACTTCGGTTTGTACGCTTTTGTGTTCATTAGTGGTTCCATATAAAACTAGGTAATGATATAGCAGTTGACCCAATATAAGAAGAATCATCATACCCCTCCCCTCCTGCGGAGGTACTCCCCCTATCTTAAGGGGAGAGTGCCATGCGGAGTAATCCTACACTATTTATACCAAGTGAAAGCGAGATTGTTTACATCTGTTGAGTCGTTTTAACGGAAATATCAAACTCTTCTCTCCCCTTAAGATAGGGGGAGTACTGCCTTTGGCGGGGAGGGGGTATGATAGTCTTTACGGGTCAACTCCTATATTATAACCTAAAACTATACTTTCTGTAGTGTACTGAATAAGTTGACACTTTAAACTTATTTAGTATGAGAAAAAATAAAGGAATCGATGACTCCAAGCGGTTGTCATTATTGCATGCGTATCTCAATTCTGATCGGACGCGCTACATGTTTGAAAAAGAAAATG
>JBGVPF010000017.1:0-44632 GCA_045126825.1 Alloprevotella sp. | reverse complement strand
GCCCCCGTAGGAGGGCACACTTGCCTAACCGCGGGTGAGCAGGGCGAACCTGCGGTGGTACTATACGAACGAATAAATCTATCGGTCCCCGTAGGAGGACCCACAGCACCTGGATATGCAACAAATTGCTTTAACTTATCCGGTCGTTGTGGGTCCTCCTACGGGGACCGATAGAGAAACTCAACTGTTATTCCTAATCCGCAGGTTCACTGCGTTCACCCGCGGTTAGGCAAGTGTGCCCTCCTACGGGGGCAATACATTCATAAATTTTAGATGGGTCAACTCCTAGTCCAACAACTATAGTTTAGAACTTCACCGACAAATGTGCCAGGAAGTTTGTTCCCGCCTGTGCGGCATAACCTGTATAGTTCACACGATTGGTGGGCGTTCCATGATATTCTGAAGAAGCCCAACCGTTGTTTTCATACTTCTCGTTGAACACGTTGTAGACCGTCACACCGATGCAAAGGCTTTTCGCATAGCGCTTCGGCACAAAAGTGTAACTGAAGTCGAGATTGCTCACACAATAAGCATCCAACTTATGCGCGTCAACATCGGCGTTGCTCATGTATTGCTTACCCACGTATTGCGTTTGGAGTTCTGCGCGCCAACCTTTGAACGTGTACCCCAACTTACTGTTTGCAATCACATCGGGCGAGAAGGCGATGTGCGTTTCGCCGTGATTGATTTCTGTGGCAGGGAGTTCATTCCAGTCCTCATCGTAACCATAGATGGTTTCCTTGAAATCCTTAATGCGGTTTTGCGACAAGGTGAGATTGCCCGTCCATTCCAGTCCAAAGGGTAAGGAGAAACCACACTGAAGTTCGATCCCCGCACGATAACTCTTGGGCACGTTGGCAGAAACGGGTTCGCCGATTTCATTGAGTGCGCCCGTAAGCACCAACTGATTCTTATAGTCCATGTAGTAAAGGTTTGCCCCTACGTGCCAGCGCTTTGCGGCATAAGTAGCACCGATTTCGTAGTCGGTAAGTCGCTCTGCGCGGGGATGTTCCGTGAAGTAACCGTCGGTATAATTGTTGCGCGTGGGTTCCTTGTGCGCTCTCGCCACCGAGGCAAAGAGGCGCCAGTTTTTGGTAGGTTGCCAGTTCAGTCCGAACTTGGGATTGAAGAAATTGAAGCGCTCATCGAGGTCGAGGCGTTGCATACCGTCGCCCGCCCATGAGTTGTACTTGTCATTTGTGCCGTCAATCGTGTAACGGATATGGCGGTATTGCGCATCCGCATAGGCTGTGAGCGAAGGCAAAAGGAGGTATTCCGCACGGGCATAGATGTTGGCATCGTCCTTACGAGCATCGTTGCGGTAGTAATCGGCATTAGGGTCGAGGTGTCCCACGTAGTTTTTCACCCAAAGCACCTTGCCGAAGTGGTCTCCCCAATAGCGGTTAGCAGCTCCGCCGAGCGTGGCACGCATACGCTTATTATTATAATGAAGCGAGAAAACGGCACCCCCGAAATGGTTGTCCATCGCCTTCTTGCGCACCAAGTCGGAACGCTTGAAGATTTCGCCATTGTGCTCATAGGGTGTCATGCCATACTCCACGAGTTTGCGGTCGGTCTTATACTCTTGATAATACCCATCACCCTTCGTGTAGTGAAGCCCTACGTTCATTTTCCAACGGTTACTGAATCGGTGATCCACAAGCAGTTGGGCATTGGTCTGCGTATAGTTATCCGTTTGGTCGTCGTAGAAATGTTGCACCCCATTGTCGTCGGTAAACATATAGCCACAGGAATTGTAGCGACGACCATAAGCTTCCATCTCTTCGCGAGAAGCATAGTTCCACGCATGATAGGTCTCTTCCGTACCGCCAAAGAGAATGAGGCGTGCCGTAGTGGCATCGTTAAGATAAGCTGCCTGTGCGTAGTAAGAATTTAAGTCTGCCGAAGCACGGTCAATGTATCCCGCCGTACCGATGTTCGAAAGGCGCAGGTCAAACGTCCAGTGGTCGTTCAGAAGCCCCGTTCCGAGGCGAAAGGTTTCCTTATGCGTGCGGAACGAACCGCCCGAAAGGTTCACTTCAGCGTAAGGTAGGCGCGCAAAATCGGCAGTTTGCAGGTTCATACTGGCACCAAAAGCTCCGGCACCGTTCGTTGAGGTACCCACCCCACGTTGCAACTGAATGTCCTTCACACTCGAAGCCAAGTCGGGCATATTTACCCAAAAGACGGTGTGGCTTTCAGCATCGTTGACGGGAATGCCATTGGCAGTAACGTTAATGCGTGTAGCGTCCACCCCACGAACGCGCAGGGAGGTGTAACCAATGCCCGCTCCAGCGTCACTTGTGGAAACGACGGAGGGCGTCATGCTCACGAGGAAGGGAATGTCCTGCCCGTGATTGGCACGCGAAAGTTCTTCGCGCGAGATGTTGGTAAACGCAATGGGAGTGGTTGAAGTAGCACGCGTAGCAATAACGCTGGCTTCTTTGAGAACAGTGTCCGTACTGTCGTTACGATGTTGCGCAACGACGGGGAGCAACCCCACAAAAAGGGCTGCAGATGAAATGAATCTTTTCATTATTAAGATATTAGAGTGAATAATGAAAAGGGGGATCAGATGGAAATGTGAATTTTGGCGGCGAGCTGCCGGCAGGCTGCTACGAAAATCTGCACAAAACCTTCTACCAAATTCCTACGCCGGCATTATCCGGTTCAGGTGCATGGGTATGATCTCAGCCCAACAATATGTTGAGCACCCCTAAGTAAAAGTTGGTGCAAAGGTAAGAAGAAAATCAAAAAGGAGAAAGGAGAAAGGAGAAAAACAAAGCGTGGCATTCAAGTACCAGTTGATTTCTCCTTTCTCCCTTCTCCTTTTGGTCATACTATTACAGTTGACCTGTAAAGACGATCATACCCCCTCCCCGCTACGCGGTACTCCCCCTATCTTAAGGGATACACACCGAAACACTCGTCATAAATTAGTCATACCCCTCCCCGCTACGCGGTACTCCCCCTATCTTAAGGGGAGAGCGCCATTCGGAGCGTCCCTACAATTTACATCGAGTAAAAGTGCGATGTTTTAAACCAATTGAGTTGTTTTAACGGAAGTATCAAACTCTTCTCTCCCCTTAAGATAGGGGGAGTACCGCCAAAGGCGGGGAGGGGGTATGATTACGAATCCACATAAAATCATGATACTCTCCTAAACTAGGGGGAGTAAGAATTTATATTTATGGGTAAACTCCGCTCTCCTTACTAGAAGCGTCCCATGCCGCCACCATAACCGCCCATTCCGCGACCCATTACACGGACTGCGGGAGCGCCAGAATTGCTCTTTGTGTCGCTTCCTTCCGTTTTCTTACCACCAAAGATATTCAACTTATAGATGAAGTGAACCATGCAGTAAGAGTGGATGCCATACGACCATGAATCGTTACGTTGGTAGGCACTGATGTTGCGGCTGATGCTGCTCTGTTCGCGAAGGATATCGTAGAACTGAAGTGAGAGTGTCGCAGCCTTGCCCTTGAGGAACGAGTGAGAGATTTGGGCATTCCAAAGTACTTCGTTGGTATTCATGTTTGCCGAAGAATAACCGCGGCGCGAATTTACACGAATATCGGTAGAGAAACGCAATCCAAGGTCGGTATTGATGTTGAGGTTTGCTCCGTAATCAAAGTTCCACGTTTCGAGATTTGCACGGTCCTGAACGTCAGACTTCGACTTCTGATAGTTGACGTTTCCGAATACACTGAAATCCCAGTAGGTCGCACGATAACCGAAGCGGAGGCGTTCGCCAAGGTTGAGCGTGTTGGTGGTGGCCTTCACGCTTTCAATATCGTTGAACACGTTGTGATAGAACTTCAACGCATCGGGACCACTTGCGGGAGGTTCACCAATACCCGTTGTGCGGTTACCGATATAACCAACCGATGTATTGTAACTAACATTGGAGTTGGTAGAGATGTTCCACAACTTTTCTTCACCCAAAGCGGTGTTGAAACCGAAATAACCACTCGTGCTCCAGTTACCGTTGATGTTTTCGGGGCGAGAGAAGTTACGACCTGTCTCTACATCGTAAATAGACTTGTTGGTAATGGAGTTTTGATTCATGTTACCACGAACTCCCGCAAAGATGCCGCGTTGTGCATCTGTATCGTACGTACGGAAGTCGATGTTCATATTGTGATTCCACGAAGGTTTCAAGCCTGCGTTACCCATAGAAATGTAGAGCGGGTTACTGTCGTCAATCACTTCAAGCAAGTTGGTCATCGAGGGTTGAGATGACGAACTGCGGTAGTTAATGTCGAGGTTTGTCGTTTGGTTGAAGCGGTAGCGCAAGCGCACGTTGGGTGCCCAGTTGAAGACGTCACGCGTTACAACGGTGTCAATCTGTCCGGGGCGCGTGTATTCCATCTTCGTGTGCTGGGGCTTTAAGTCTACGCCCGCGTTGAAGCGAATTTCCTTGGTGTTGTAGCGCACACCGACATTCACATTGTGGTCGTTGTAAGTATAAGTGGCATACTGGCTGTTATAGTCGTCGCGCACCAACATCAAGAGGTCGGCATCCGAAGGCACCGTTCCGAAGATGTTAATGGCTTGACCGTAGTTGCCCCAAGGCGAATTGCCGTCGTCATACTTCTCAAGATTGAACAGCGAGCGGTCAGAATCCTGATAGCGATGTGAATATTCATAACGACCTTCTGCAAACCAGTTGTTGCCCAAGGGTTCGCTGTAACTCAAGCGCGCACTGTAGTTATAATTCTTGCTGGGACTCGTTGTATATTGGTTCAAGAACGTTGAAGTAGCATTTGCCGCACCATCCTTGAAGTACATAATTTCATTGAGGGAGTAGTTGTTGCTCTCGCTCTTTGAATAACCCGCATTCAAGCGGATGTTCACGTTACGACCTTTGCTACCAAAACGGCGTGTGAAGTTTAACGTTCCGCTCAAATTATGGTTCTTGTTGTCGTTCATGCTCTCGCGGTGCTGACGGTTGACCGCAATAGCGAGGAGTTCGGGATTAATCGTTCCTACAGGTTCCAGGAAAATGCTGTCGAGCGGACTTTCAATAACTCCACCATCCACTTCGTAGGGATCGTCATTGAAGGTTACTGAACGGTTTGAAGAGTTGCCATTTCCCTTACTGAACGAATAAGAAGGGCGGAACATGATGCGCGTCATCGTATCGGGGTCCCAACGGAGGCGGAAACCTGTATTGAAATTCGTAGAACTGTTACGACTGCGGTTGAAACCATTTGAGAAGGAGCGTGTGCTGCTACTGCTGGTCAAGAAGGTTTCCGTGCTGTTCGTAGAAAGTGAATGGCTCGTGCGGTGACTGTAGCGCGCATTACCGCCAATTTCCAATCTTCCAGGTTCTTTCTTTTCCTTACCATTTTCCCAACTAAAGTCCAGACCGCCTTCTTTGGAAGCGGTTACACCTCCGCCACCACGGCCCCAGCCACCGTAACCACGGTCGTTCACATTGTTGGCAGAACCATAGACTGTGATGCGGGAGTGGTCCGTAAAGTAGTTGACGAATGCCTTTGCCGAATAACGATCTTTCGTACCGTAGGCGAGGTCAATATTAGAAACCAACGTCTGGTTGAGTTCGCGCTTCGTAGAAATGTCCAACACGTTCGTTTCTTCGCCATCGTCGATACCCGTCATTTCGGTGTAGTCGCTCTTCTTCTGATACGACTTAATCTTGCTCACCAGGTTGGTGGGGAGATTCTTCATCGCAATGTCGGTGTCGCCCTTAAAGAAGTCCTTACCGTTAATAAGGAATTCCGTCACCTCCTTACCGTTAATCTTCACCTTACCGTTGTCGTCGATTTCCGCACCGGGGAGTTGCTTGATCAAGGCTTCGAGCGTAGAACCCTCGGGCACACGATAGGCGGCAGCATTGAAGACAGTAGTATCTTCCTTCTGTTCTACCTTTGCGGCAGTAGCAGAAACGACAGCAGTACCGAGCATGTCTTCACGTGAGGTAAGACTAATGACGCCCACGCGCAAGGTGTCGGTCTTGTCAGTAATACTGATAGACTGTGTCTTGGTGTCAAAACCAATATAACTGATTTTAAGGGTGAGATTTCCCTTTTTCTTCACGTCGAGTTTGAATGTACCATCGGTCTTACTGGTCATCGCAGCCACGACCTTATCTTTTTCTAACACCGACGCCGTAGCATACGGAAGCGCTGCCCCCGTCGTAGCATTCTTCACAGTACCTATCACGACACACTTCTGAGCCACCATCGTAACGGCGATGAGTGAGAGTACCAAAGAGAGGAATAGTTTCTTCATAATTAGGGATTTTATTTGTGACTGCAAAATTACACAAATCTCACCTTATGACCTAATCCATCCCCCACTACTCGACCAAACTCCCTATTTTCAAGACGAAACGGGAACCACAAAAAGAAAGTCGCCAAGAATTACAAGAAAGTAAACTCTTGGCGACTTCGTTTCAAGGGAGTCTTCCAACATTTGCGAAGGGGTTATTTCAAGTTTGCGCGAATCTTCTGCAAGTAACCGTTGAGGCGTTTTTCGTCCTTTTGGTCAATGATTTCCAGCAGTTCCTTGAGTTCGGTACGAATCTTTTCCACCTGTCCGCCCGTTCGGGGGTTGAAGAGTATTTCGCGCAGGAGACAGTCGTCTTCACCCAGCACCCCACGCGCTATTTGCATGTGGCGCTTAAAGGTGGTGCCCGGAGCATCCTGATGCTTCATGATGGCGGCAAAGACAAAGGTTGATACGAATGGGATGCTCAAGGAGTAAGCCATCGTCTCGTCGTGCTCTTCAAAGGAGTACTCAAAGACGTTCAGCCCGAGTTTCCCATAAAGGTCTTTGAAGAAGATGCGTCCCATATAGTCGCCCTCATTTATTATAATAGCATTCTCGGAAGAGAGAGCACCGAGGTTGGCAAAGGTAGGACCAAACATGGGGTGCGTAGAAACGTAGCGACGCCCTGTCGTCTCGTAATACTCCTTAATTCCCGTCTTCACCGAGGCGATGTCAGAAAGGATGCAATCTTGTGGCAAGAGGGGGAGTATCGTATCAAATACCGTAAGGGTATATTTCAGCGCTACAGCATTGATGACCAACTCTGGGCGGAAGGCCTCAATTTCTTCAAGCGTTGTGAAGCGCTGGGTGTTATAGGTAAAGCGCAAGCGGTGAGGGTCGATATCGTAAACCGCAGTTTCGTGGTCGAAACTCAAGAGGTCAACGAAGAAGGAACCCATTTTTCCGGCGCCGAGGATAAGGATTTTCATTTGTTGAGGGAGAGGGGAGAGTACAAAGTACAGAGTACAGAGTACAACTGCTATGCAGGATATATCGAAAACATTAATTCCGGATGGTAGTTGTACTCTGTTCTCTGTTCTCTGTACTCTAAATAAAATTACTTATTAATCTCTTCCACCTGCTGGCGCACACTCTCTTCGTGGATGGCTTCAAAAATGCGCTTCATGAAACTGCTGTCCATACCGCAAAGGCTGCCCTGTGCGCCACGCTTGTCCAGGATTTCGGCATAGCGGATGGTCTGCACCACAGTCATACCGTGCTCTTTCTTGTATTGCCCAATTTCACGACTCACGCGCATGCGCTTCGCCAACAGTTCGATAAGGGCGTGGTCACACTCATCAATCTGGTGGCGCAATGCTGCAAGACTTTCGGTGGACTCACCCACTTCGCGCACCACGAGTTTGTTGAGAATAAAACTGAACACGTCGGGCGTCACTTGCTGACTGGCGTCGCTCCATGCACAATCAGGACAGCAGTGAGTTTCCACAATAAGTCCGTCAAAACCAAGGTCCATCGCCTGTTGGCAGAGGGGAGCGATGAGTTCGCGACTGCCCCCAATGTGTGAGGGGTCGCAAAGGATGGGGAGGTTGGGGATTCGGCGACGCAGTTCGATGGGCAGGTGCCACATGGGAAGGTTGCGGTAAATCTTCTTGTCGCAAGAAGAGAACCCGCGATGAATTACCGCCATGCGCTTGATGCCCGCCCCATTGATGCGCTGCAGTCCGCCAATCCAAAGTTCAAGATCGGGATTTACGGGATTTTTCACAATCACAGGCACATCATGTCCTTTCAAAGCATCCGCAATTTCCTGCACGGCAAAGGGATTGGCCACGGTGCGCGCACCGATCCAAAGAATGTCTATGCCATGTGCGAGGGCTGCTTTGACATGCGCCTCCGTAGCCACCTCTGTAGCGACGAGCATACCGAGTTCCTGCTGCACACGCTGCAACCATTTCAGACCGGGTTCACCTACGCCTTCAAAACCTCCGGGTTTTGTGCGCGGTTTCCAGATGCCGGCGCGGAAAATCTTCACGCCATTGGCTGCAAGTTGCGTTGCGGTGGCCATAACTTGTTCCTCTGTTTCAGCAGAGCAAGGACCAGAGATGATGAGTGGGCGTTTGGCTTCAATGCCTGGTAAGTTAAGGGGGAGAATATCGAGTTCCATAAATGTTTTGAGGTTATGAGGTTGTGAGAAAGTTAGTAGTGAGGAGTTAGTAGTTAGTAGTCCATGCGGGACGACTATCGTTTATCTTGGAAACTATCTTGTCTACTCGTACCTCGTTAACTTGTTTACTAAAAGGTTATAAGGTTATGAGGTCTTTAGGGTCTTTAAGGTCATTAAAGTCGAAGCAGTTTTACAACTGTAACGCTCTTATTCTGTGGAGCGCTTCTTGGATTTTTTCTTCCGTAGCACAGAGCGATATGCGAATATAGCGATTTCCGTTGGAACCGAAGATAAAACCGGGGGCAATAAATACTTTTGCCTCGTGAAGAAGGTGCTCGGTGAGGGTTTCTACCGTGTCGTAATGATCGGGAATTCGCCCCCAAAGGAACATGCCTACTTGATGCGGATCGTACTTACAGTTGAGCGCTTCCATAATCTGTTCTGCGGCACGACGGCGAGGGAGGTAGATGTCGTAGTTGTGGACTTCGTGCCAAGCATCGTCATTATCGTAAGCCGCAACTGCTGCTAATTGCATCGCTCGGAAAGTACCCGAATCGATGTTGCTCTTGACGCGCAAGATGTATTGGATGTATTCAGCCTTCGCCGCCAACATACCAATGCGCCACCCGGGCATGTTGTGACTCTTCGACATGGAGTTAAATTCGATGCAACAGTCCATAGCGCCTGGTACCTGAAGCAGACTTTGCGGATGGCGATTGAGGATGGTGCTGTAAGGATTGTCGTTGACGATGAGGATATGATGGCGACGCCCAAAGGCAACGAGGCGTTCGTAGGTTTCCTTGAGTGCTACCGCTCCCGTAGGCATGTGGGGATAATTCACCCACATGATTTTCACCCCTGCGAGGTCCATTGCCTCAAGCGCTTCGAAGTCGGGTTGCCAACCGTTTTCTTCCGTCAAATCGTAATAAACGACTTTGCAACCCAACAGGCGTGAGAGTGCGGTGTAGGTGGGGTAACCGGGATTGGGAACGAGCACTTTTTCTCCGGGATTGACGAAGGCGAGAGTGGTGTGGAGAATGCCTTCCTTTGAACCAATCAGCGGCTGAATTTCCGTCTGCGGCTCCAGCGTCACGCCGTAGCGACGCTGATAATATCCCGCCATGGCGCACTTGAGTTCGGGCGTTCCCGAAGTGGGTTGGTAACCATGAGCCGTGGGGCGTTGCGCCTCGCGACAAAGGGTTTCAATGGTTTGCGCAGAAGGGGGCAAGTCGGGACTGCCTATGGCAAGACTGATAATGTCTTTACCCTCGGCGTTCATCTGTGCCACTTCCTTGAGTTTGCGTGAGAAGTAGTATTCTGGCACGCTGGCGATGCGGTGGGCGGGAGTAATCATGGAGGGAGGGGGATTAGAAGTGAGGAGTGAGGAGAGAAGATAAAGGAGAAATGAGAAAGGAGAGAGGAGAGAGGAGAGAGGAATACCATGCGGGACATCACCCGTTTATCTCGGTACTCCTCTTGTCAACTTGTCAACTTGTACCTTGTTAACTAGGTAGTTCGTAATACCATGCGGGACATCACCCGTTTATCTCGGTAACCATCTTGTCTACTCGTACCTCGTCAACTTGTTAACTAACAACCACACGCTGGGTATTCTCCGAGGATGCGGAGGTCGCGTGTGAGGGGGCGAACGGCGTCAATGCTTTGGCGGTAGCGCAAGTAGTCGGGATAGGTTACGTCAACGTAAAAGAGGTATTGCCACTCGTGACCAATAATCGGGAGGGATTGAATCTTGGTGAGGTTAATCTTGTAGAAACTGAAGATGGAGAGCACCTGCGAGAGCGACCCTTCTTCATGGGGCAAGGAGAAGACAATGCTACTCTTGTTGGTCTGCATCACTTCACGATACCGGTCGGCCTGCCATTCATCAGCGAGAGCAAGGAAGCGGGTGAAGTTGTGCTTGTTGTCCTCAATATGATTTTCAAGCACCTTCAGGCCGTATTGCTTTGCCGCACTGGCGTGACAGATAGCAGCATGTCCGCTTAATTGTTGCTCCGCAATACGGCGCGCCACACCTGCCGTATCTTCCGCCTCAACCACCTTCAGCGACGGATGATGGCTCAAATAATGGCGGCATTGCTGCAGGGCAACAGGGTGTGAGTTTACCTCCTTCAGGTCTCCCCATTCCTCATGGGGAAGACAGGCAATGCAATGCTCAATGCGGAGTTTGTGTTCGCCAATGATGGTGCACTTATGCTCGCGTAGGAGTTCGTAATTGTGAAGCAAACTTCCCGCAATGGTGTTCTCAATCGCCACCAATCCCATCACACTATCGTCCTGGCGCATTTCGCGAAAGACCTCCTCAAAGGTATTACAGCAAATCAAATCGATGTTTGTGCCGAAATGCTCGCGCGCCGCAATGTGGTGGAACGAACCTGGGGCGCCTTGGATGGCAACCTTCAATGGATACTCGGGGGAAGTGGTATAGTTCATAACGTTAAAGATAAAATAAGAGGTCCCGCTCGTTGAGCAGGACCTCTTGTATGGTGTCATAAATAGATTCGCAACTTAATTTATACACACAACGTCCCGCTCTGCCTGTTCAGCAAAGTAAAAATAAGCGTTAAAATAAAAAGACGTTGTGAATAACATAATGTTTGCTTTTTGACTATAGAAGGTAGAAATATGTAAGTAAATTCTGTTTTCTGGCGACAAAATTACAGTTTAAAATTTGCCCACCAAAGAAAATCAGGATTTTTTTGAGAATTATCTAGAAAATCTAGAGCATCTAGAATCTAGAGCATCTAGACAATCTAGAACATCTAGCCCCCCCTCTACCGCTCAAAACTCACAAAGCGCCCGTCACGCGTAATCCCCTGCACGGAGATGCGCAGACGTGTGCCATCGAATGAGTTATTGAAGAACACAGCGGTGCCTTTACCGCGACTATCGAGTGTGAGTTGGGGTGTCCAATAGAGGGTGTGGCGCGTATCGGGTTTCTTCGGCAACTTCATTTCATAATAGTTGGGCGAGAAAAAGTTTTTGCGCTTCGTATATCCCCAAACCTTGCGCTTGGTAAGTCCCTTTTTCGACTTGTAAAGGTAGGCGTTGGGGCGCTCATACACGGCGATGACCTGGTCAATAGGATCCTCCACCGCCGCAGAACCAATAAACTTCTTTTGTTTTGACACATCGGTCACCACTGCCACAGATTGCACCTCGTCTGCCATCAAGTTGAGTGGTTCATCTTCAGCCAATCTTTCGTTATTGAGTACCCACACGGTAGTCTTACCATTGATTATCTGATATTTGCCCCACTTCTGCGTTTCTTCTGTCGTGCCAATGGGTTCGGTTGAGGTAGTCTCATTAGGAGTTTCAAATTCCGGGATGCTCTCTTGTCGGAACATCATTTCGGCCTGGTCAACGCCTGCGCTCAAATAATTTGTATTGTCAATAAGCAGGGCGATGAAACTTATGGCATGCATCGTACCATCATTCCCAGCATCACGCCAACGTTCAAGTTCAAGTTCTACATTATAGAAACTTTCAGCCGTGCGCTTTCCCTTATTCTCTCCACCATCCCACTTGTAACGATTGCCCTGCAGCGGGCGGTACTTACGTTTTGCCTTGATAACGGCTTCATCAAGATAGGTATGGCGCCAATCGTCAAGGGTATCTTTCCATTCAAAAACCTCGGGGGTGGTATATAATTGTTGTGTCGTATCAAGGGCTACGGAAGGTGCATAAGTCTGCTCCTTGGGATGGTACTTTCGCGGTTGGGGATCAAACCAACGATCAAAAGCGACGCGCGCCCATTTACGTTCTCCCACAGCATCCTCAGTGTATACCGTTGCCGACATTTCGCCCACATAATCTATGGTAGAACGGAAGGCGAACTTACCTTCAGCATCCGTCAAACATTCACCCTCAACGACCGTACCTTCGGGAGAATACATCATCAGTTTCAGTCCCAGGTTCGGCCAGGGTTCGCGCTTGTTATTGTCCTTAAACACCGTACCATTAAGCACAAGATTTTCCTCAATAGGTTGGTCGGCCTTAAACTGGTCGTGGTGGCACATCTGCTGAAAACTCGTAGCCGTCCATCCTTGAATGAGCAACAGATGGTCGAGCGCCATCAAGCGCTTGCGGCGAGATGCCACCGTATCGCCAGGCGCAAAGTAAAAGTCAGGATTGTGAATATAACCACGCACCTCACTGGCCAGCAGCATCTCTGCATCAATAGCAGAAGTTCTATTACTCACCACCTCCTGCGCATCGTCGCGCACGGAGAGCGAGAGGTTCGCATCAACGGGACTCCCCTTAGCATCGGAGACATAAAACTCAAGGGCAATTGGAGCATAAGGAGCGTAGGACGACGCACTTTGGCGCACCTTGACTTGCACTTCCGTTGCTGCCGACACAGGGTAATACACCAAGCGCTCCGCCAAAGCCTCACCCTGCTTGTTGAAAAGTTGGATTCTATTCACCCCTCCGCGTAACACATTCGCGGGAAGCGAAAATTCTGCGGGACCATTAACGTGCAAGGTGTCAAAATAGCAGGCACGCTCACGGTTGAAAATACCCATACCCACCACCTCCTGGGGCATACCAGGAGTGCGCTCCACACGAAGATCCAAATAACCGTCCGCCAAATCCGCCCGCAAGGTATAGCCCTCCGCTTGTGCCTCGGGAAGTTCCGTACGCTGGTCGCCCACAAGGGCATAACCACCCGTCACACCTGCAGGCAACAAAAAGACACCACGTCCCTCATGCAGGGGGCGCACTGTGAGCAAGGACTCGCCATTGGGGGTGTATATAGTGATTTCATCATCACAGGGCATGCCGTTACCGTCGGTCACCAAAAAACCGATGCGCTGTGTAAGTTCTGCAACACGCTGCCCACCTTCAGGAAAAAATGAAACAACACGCTTGTTCTCACCGTCAAAATCAAAGGTGCGCTTTGCGCGATCTGTCAACTTCCAGGAAGCGTCAAGGGGATCAATAGTGAACGAATCTTTCTGACGTTCAAACAAGGGGATGACACGTGAGAAATAAGCATCCTCGCCCCAGTTGAGCATCGCACGCGTGTAAGCACGCACCTCGTAATAACCCGAACGCATGTAACTATCAAACTTTATACAGCCATTCCCACCGCCGAGCGAATCTATCTTCACCAACTGGCGCTCCATCATCTGCCCCGCCGCATTGAGAAGTTCTACATAAAGCACCCCACTGATGTCCGTAGGTTTCAAACTTGAAGCACGCACCACATAGGCCTTATAAAATATAGAGTCGCCCTCATAATAGGCATTATTGTCTAAATGCAGAAACACCTTCTCACGCGGAAATTCATGGTCGAAAGCCGCCGCCGCTTTGAAGCGCTCAAAAAGTGCTGCCACCGAAGCATCCGTCTGTGCCATCAGCACGGACGAGAAGAACACATAGAATAATGCGAGGAACGTATATTTTATTTTTTGCATATCACGAGATGATTGAAAAGTTTTTACGACCACAAAGTTACTTATTTTCATTGAGGTAACAAAGGGAGGGATGCAGGGAATGAAGTAAAGGTTAAAGGTTACTTCACCATCAACCTTTGTACCATCAACCTTTGTACCGCTTCAAAAAAAGTTGTAACTTTGCCCCAACTTTTACTTGGGGTGCTCAAATGATTGTTGGGCTGAGAACATACCCATACACCTGAACTGGATAATGCCAGCGTAGGAATTGGTAGAAGGTTTTACATTGTTTGTAGCACCTAAAGTAAATGTAGACAAACACACACCAACCTCCCTCTCTAAAGGGTGAGGTTCATTCTGCGTGACATTACTCACAATCTCATAACCACTTTACAAGGTTCTCTCGCCTGCTCGGACCTTGAAGTCGTCTACTCAATTTACCATGTTAGAAATCTTCGGTGCCATCCTTGGCCTCATCTACATTTTTCTTGAATTCCGCGCCAGCATCCATTTATGGATTGTAGGTGCAATTATGCCCATTGTTTACGCCATCGTTTACTTCCAGGCTGACCTTTATGCACAAGGAGGCATACAACTTTATTATGTAGCCGCAGCAATTTACGGTTGGGGCAGATGGCGACGTAAAAAAAATGAGGATGGTAGTGACGCTAAAGAAATAGCCATTGGCAGGATGACCATGCATTGGTTTAAAAACGCTATCATATTAGGTGCACTCATCTCCATCCCCATATACTTCTTGCTCTCTCCCTTCAGCGACCCAATGACAGCAAAAATAGACGCCTTAATCGCAGGTCTCAGCATAGTCGCCATGTTCTTACTGGCACTGAAGGTTGCAGAACAATGGTTGATGTGGTTTTTCGTGGATGTGATTTGTTGCGGACTTTACCTCTATCTATCCCTCTATACCGACACCCAACTTTATGCCACCGCAGGTCTTTATGCCCTCTATAGCATCCTCGCCATTTGGGGATATTGTAAGTGGAAAAAGATTGCAGACAGTCACGAACAGAAAGAAGAACAGAACCACCACGAAATTATGAGCATCAACAACGCCATCATTCTTGCCCATGGTAACTACCCCACTCACGCAATTCCTCAAGCCATGCTGCACAGCGACATCCCCGTCGTGTGCTGTGATGGTGCAGCCAACCGTTTTGTAGAAGAAGGTGGCACACCCCTTGCGATTGTGGGCGACGGAGATTCACTTTCACCAACAGTCAGAGAGCGATTTTCTGATATTATTTATTGTGTAGCCGAACAAGAGACTAACGACCTCACAAAAACAGTAAATTTTGCCACCTCAAAGGGTTGTAAGCAAATCTCCATTCTCGGCGGAACGGGATTGCGCGAGTGCCACACTTTGGGAAACATCAGTCTCCTTATGGACTACCACCGCAAAGGTCTGAAAGTTGATATGGTGACCGACCACTGTCACATCATTCCCTGCAGCAATACCGTCACACTCCCCACCACACGGGGACAACAGGTATCCATCATCCATTTCGGTGCTAAAGGTCTCAGCGCAGAAGGCCTCGCCTACCCCATCTACGATTTCCAACAATGGTGGCAGGGTACGCTTAACGAAGCTACAGCCGAACAGATTACCATCCATGCCGAAGGTGATTATTTAGTACTACTTGACTTTGTAGAATAGCAACAAGCCACCCCCGACGGGTGGCTTTTATTTATTTAGGTTATAAGGTCTTAAGGCTATAAGGTTTTAAGGTTATGAGGTTATGAGGTCGTAAGGTTTTGAGGTTACAAGGAAACCCTCCCAATGCAGTAAGTCACAGACATAAAAATCCTTGTACTTGCCAGAGTTGAGTTTATTTATTGTAACTTTGTAGGTTCAAAGCATATCATAAGTTATAACCAGCCTTGCAGAGGTCAGAAGTCTATAGACTATTTATTGAGGTTGTAAGGGTTTAAGGTCCATCCGACCTGTCCTTAAACACTCAAAACCTCATAACCTCAAAACCTTACAACCTCATAACCTCAACCCTCACAACCTAAAACAAATATACTACCGTGGTATCAGTAGATGGACTCACCGTCGAGTTTGGCGGCAGCACGCTGTTTAGCGACATTAGTTTTGTAATTAACGAGAAAGACCGTATTGCCCTCATGGGTAAGAACGGGGCGGGTAAGAGTACCCTGCTCAAAATCCTTGCTGGCGTACGCACCGCTACGCGCGGACAGGTTTCTGCGCCCAAGGACACTGTCATCGCCTACCTTCCCCAGCACCTCATGACAGAAGACGGGCGCACCGTTTTTGAAGAAACCTCACAGGCTTTTGCCCACCTCCACCAGATGGAGGCGGAGATTGAAGCCCTCAATAAGGAACTTGCGGAGCGCACCGACTATGAGAGCGACTCCTACATGGAACTCATTGAGAAGGTGGCAACGATGAGCGAGAAGTTTTACGCCATCGACCTCACCCACTTTGAGGAGGACGTGGAAAAGACGTTGCTCGGTCTTGGTTTTGAGCGCTCCGACTTCAACCGCCAGACGAGCGAGTTCTCCGGCGGTTGGCGCATGCGCATTGAGTTGGCGAAGTTGTTGCTCAAAAATCCCGATGTGCTTCTTCTTGACGAACCTACCAACCACTTGGACATTGAGTCTATCGGTTGGCTCGAAGACTTCCTGATTAGCAACGGCAAGGCGGTGGTGGTAATTAGTCACGACCGTAAGTTTGTAGACAACATTACGACGCGCACCATCGAAGTAACGATGGGCAGAATCTACGATTATAAGGTGCCTTATACGCAGTACCTCCAACTTCGCGCAGAGCGCCACGAGCAACAAATGAAGCAGTGGGAGGAACAGCAGAAGATGATTCAGGAAACCAAGGACTTCATCGAGCGCTTCAAGGGTACGTATTCCAAGACGTTCCAGGTGCAGAGCCGTGTGAAGATGTTGGAGAAGTTGGAGTTGGTTGAGGTGGACGAAGAGGACACTTCCCACCTCCGCCTGAAGTTCCCGCCCTCTCCCCGCTCGGGCAATTATCCCGTAACGATGGACGGTGTGGGCAAGGCGTTTGACGAAAAGCGCATCTTCTCAAATGTCAACCTCATGATTGAACGTGGCGACAAGGTAGCATTCGTCGGTCGTAACGGTGAGGGTAAGTCTACGCTCGTGAAGTGTATCATGGGCGAGCTGCAGCACGAAGGTACACTCACGCTCGGTCATAACGTGCAGATTGGTTACTTTGCGCAAAATCAGGCGTCGCTCCTGGATGAAAATCTCACGGTTTTCCAAACCATCGACGATGTGGCGAAGGGCGAAATCCGAAATAAGATTCGCGACCTCCTCGGTGCCTTCATGTTTGGCGGTGAGGCAAGTACGAAGAAGGTAAAGGTGCTCTCGGGAGGCGAACGTACGCGTTTGGCACTTCTGAAGTTGCTCCTCGAACCCGTAAACTTGCTCATCTTGGACGAACCTACGAACCACCTTGACCTCAAGACGAAGGACGTGTTGAAGCAAGCGCTTCAGGATTTTGACGGTACGCTCATCTGCGTTTCTCACGACCGCGACTTCCTCGATGGTCTCGCCACAAAGGTCTACGAATTTGGCCACGGCAAGGTGCGCGAACACCTCTGTGGTGTGTATGAATTCCTCCAGACCAAAAAGATGGCAGAACTTCAGGAGTTGGAACGAAAGAAGTAACGGATAAGGTTTTAAGGTTTTGAGGTTATAAGGTTTTAAGGGTGCGTCCTTATAGACCTTAAAGACCCTAAAAACCTTACCCCCTCACCTCTTAAAACCTCATAACCTCAAACCTCATAACCTCAAAACATGAAAGCAAAATGGATTGGCGGCATCCTCGGATTTGTCTTCGGTGGTGGCATCTTAGGCGGTATTGCAGGATACGCATTGGGTTCACTCTTTGACAGCAGTCATGAGGAAGGTCCCGACCCCACTCACGAGAATGCTCCCGACATCAAGCAGCAACGCTCACGCAATAACTTCCTATTCTCGCTCATGGTGCTCTCGGCACACATGATTCAGGCAGACGGCAAAATCATGCACTCCGAAATGGAATTCATGCGCCGCTTCCTGCAACGCACCTTTGGCGAAGATGCAAAGAATCAAGGCAACGACATCTTGCTCCGCCTGTTTGAATACCGCAAACAACAGGGCGAAGCCTCTTGGCGCGAGCAAATCATGCGTGCCTGCGAAGAAATTGCAGCGATGATGCCCGAAGCGGAGCGCACACAGTTGGCAACGCTCCTTGCTGAAATTGCGCGCGCTGATGGTCGTATTGACACCACAGAAGTCAACGCCTTGCGCGAAATCATTGCCCACCTCGGACTCAACCCCTCACTCACCGAACAACTCCTCTCCCTCGGTGGCACCACCCTCGAAGATGCTTACCGCATCCTTGGTCTTACCCCCGACGCTACCGATGCTGAAGTGCGCAGTGCTTACCGCAAACTCGTGGTAGAAAACCATCCCGACAAGGTGGCACACCTTGGTGAAGACGTCAAGGCTGCAGCTACGAAGAAACTCCAGCAAATTACTGAAGCGAAAGAACTTATTGACAAGATGCGCAAGCAGTAAGGCATGTGTGTCTGGGATAGATGCTCCCTATGTAATTTAGGTTGGAAGTGTAATATTAATGGGGGACAATATTGCGGTGCCTCACGTTGTGTTTCATTCCGCAGAAGGTGTCACCGCTCGGTAACTTAAAAAAATGGCAATAATATAGTAGTTGACCCATCTAGTATTTCTGCATGCATTGCCCCCGTAGGAGGGCACACTTGCCTAACCGCTGGTGAACGCAGTGAACCTGCGGATTAAGAATAACAGTTGAGTTTCTCTATCGGTCCCCGTAGGAGGACCCACAACGACCGGATAAGTTGAAGCAATTTGTAGCATATCCAGGTGCTGTGGGTCCTCCTACGGGGACCGATAGATTTATTCGGTCGTATAGTACCACCGCAGGTTCGCCCTGCTCACCCGCGGTTAGGCAAGTGTGCCCTCCTACGGGGGCATTTCGGATGGTTAAATCCTCTGACGTAAGTTTTTTTTAAACTATATTTGGGTCAACTGCTATATTATTGCCAAAAAAATTTCACTCGCTAAATGACGCTCGGGGCAACCAACGGTCACGCAAGTAACTACTAAATTTTCCCCATATTCATTTGGGAACCACTAATAGTCTTATGCCCTTATGTTCTTCTATCAAAAAAACGCTTAAACCGAATTGCCCAATATTTATCGTAGACACCTACCACATTATTTCCTAATTTTATTTACCTTTGCAAGTAAATCATTCACAACTTAATCGATACCAAAATGTTTACGCTCCAAAGAATCTTGGGACTACTTGCAACTCTGTGTTGCGTAAGTATCCTGACAACTGCAAACACGGCGGCGCGCTGGACCCTGCAAACAACGGGGAGCAACGTGCTGATTAAAGATGCCGTAACGGGAGAGTACCTCAACATGTACTTTAAGGCGCCCAATGCCACGCTTCACACCGGTACGGGTGACGCTTCGCAATGGAAGGTACTGCGCAAGTCGGACAAGACGGCGATTACCGCTCCCGAAGAAAATGTGGACTACCTCCTGCAAACGCAGATGAACGTCAGTCTCAACCAATACGCTTATGTTACAGCGGACAAGTGTATCCAAACCAAGGCAGATGCCGATGCGGGTAGCATCTTCCGCTTTAAGGCAGCCCCCGAAGGCGGTTTCTACCTTTATCATGTAGCAACCGACTCCTACATTCAGCAAGGAGCTCACCACGTCAACCTCACAATGGGTGCACTCGCACAGGAAACTCCGAAGGATGAAGCGACCAAGGCGGGCATTTATACCATTGAGTGGAAAACGGGCACGGGCAGTTACATTACTGAAGAAGCCGATGGTAGCATGGTCATTTCTAATTACGACGAAACGAAGCGCATGTTCTGGGAATTTGTGCCTACCGAAAAGGACAACTGCTTCTACCTTCGCAACACGGCAACGGGTCGCTACATGCAGAGTTGTAACCTCGAACCCAGTTCGGCGAGTCGCGTCAAGACGGGTAAGGAACCTGTAGAATACTACGTGGCGAAGAACACCACGGCAGGTGCTGCCACCTACGGTCAATACTGGTTCAGTTCTACCGACTGTGCGAACTACGATAAGACAGCCTCTTCACCCCGTGCCTTGAACAAGGACGGCGCTTCCAATTTCATCATCACATGGACGGCAGCCAATGGCAACGTAGGTTCTTTCTGGACGCTTCACGAAACGGAAGACCTCTACGATTTGCGTCCCTTCATGGTGGGTGAGTCTTACCGCTACCTCTTGCAGAACGACGAGCTCAAGGCGCTCCAACTTGCTGACGACAATACGTTGAGTTGGGAAAAGCGCACAGAGGATGCCTCACAATCTTGGTACTTCAAGGGTGAAAGCAACCGTGCGGGTGGTTATCAAATCATCAATGCCAAGACGGGCAAGGCACTCAACGACGGCACAGCGTATGTCGTTGTTCAGGATCTCACTGCTGAAAGTGCCGTTTACCAGTTCCGCCCCTTTGCCACAAAGGATGATGCCTCCACAGTTCTCACTATCGATGGCAAGTCTGCCCTTACCTTCCGCGCTGTGCGCAGTGCGTTCTCACGAAATGCACAGATTTATCAAATGCCTTGTGGTGCACTTGCTGGGTTGTATATCAGCGAACTCTCCTTGACGGGCGAAGCGGCTTACAAACCGCTCGTCTTCCCCATTACCACTGCAGCAGGTAAGGAAAGTGCTACACCCGCTGAATGGTTTACACTTTACGTACGCGACAAGGCGGAAGTGCAGCCTGGGAAGTCACTCACGCTCGACATTACCATGAACCAAACTCCCGCTGTGGGTTACGAAGCATTTGCTTACTTCGACTGGAACCGCGACGGGGTGTTTGAAGCGGTAACAACATTGGATGTTGCGCGCACCATGTCGGCAACAATTCCCGTTCCCGCCGATGCCAAGGAAGGCAAGACCCGCATGCGCATCCGCATTACCGACAACGGATTGACAGATGCCGAGGATGAAGCAGTAGGACAAATCTTCGACGCTATTCTCACCGTCATCCCTGCGGATAAAGGTTTGAGTTTTTCTGTTACAACCTCCGACCTTACCCGTGGCACGGTTTCCTACGAACTTAATGGCGACGAAATTACCATTAAGGCAGAACCTTTAGGCAATTCCAAGTTCATTGCATGGCGCGAAGGCAACCGCTTGTTTACGACAACAGCGACGCACACCTTCATGCTCGATCGCAGCATTCACCTTACGGCTTACTTCACCCCCAACACCGATATCGTAACCCTTATCGAAGGTGTAGAGGTAAAAGTTCCTGCCAACAACGTGTTCTACGACCTCCAAGGGCGCCAGGTGCTGATGCCCCAGAAGGGTATTTATATTTTGAATGGCAAGAAAGTGCTCGTAAAGTAACCTCACACTCCGAACGGCGCTCTCCCCCTGTTTATAGGGGGAGGGGACCACGAAGTGGTGAGGGGGTGCTTAAAATTAAAACATGGGGGTATAAAAAATACTATTAGAAGTATCCTATTTGGCACCCCCTCACCGCAAAGCGGTCCCCTCCCCCTATAAACAGGGGGAGAGCGCCATCCAGATAGTTCTTACAACCTCATAACCTTAAACCCTCAAAACCTCACCCCTCATAACCTCAACTATGACCAACAAACTCGTTCTTTTCGGCGCAGCCTCACTCACAGGTCTTGCTGCCGTTCAGGCTCAAGAAAAGCCAAATATTATCTATATTATGTGTGACGACATGGGGTATGGCGACCTCGGTTGTTACGGTCAGCAGTATATTGCTACACCCAACCTCGACCGCATGGCGGCACAGGGTATGCGCTTTACGCAAGCTTATGCGGGAAGTCCCGTGTCGGCGCCCTCACGTGCCAGTTTCATGACGGGACAGCACACGGGCCATACGCACGTTCGTGGCAACAAGGAGTATTGGCCCAGCGGCGGACGCATTCAGTACGGTAACCACTCGGACTATGCTCGCGTAGGTCAGGAACCCTACGACCCCAACCACAAGATTATCCCAGAAATCATGAAGGAACATGGTTACACCACGGGTATGTTTGGTAAGTGGGCTGGCGGTTACGAAGGTTCTGCCTCAACGCCCGACAAGCGCGGCATTGACCAGTTCTATGGTTACATCTGTCAGTTCCAAGCCCACCTCTATTACCCCAACTTCATGAACCGTTACGACCCCTCACGTGGGGATGAAGGTGTGGTGCGTGTGTTGTTGGAAGAAAACATTCCCCATCCCATGTACGGCAACGGCTATGAAAACCGTCCGCAATACACTGCCGACCTCATTCACCGCGAAGCCCTCGCATGGCTTGATAAGCAGACGTCAGAAAAGCCCTTCCTCGGCATCTTTACTTACACCCTTCCCCATGCCGAACTCATTCAGCCTGAAGACTCTATCCTTCTTGCCTACAAGGGTCACTTCTGCAAGGAAAAGACCTACGGTGGCGATGCTAATTCCTGGTATAACCCCACAGACATTGCCCATGCGCAGTTTGCTGGTATGATTACGCGCCTTGACAAGCAGGTGGGCGAAATCCTTGATAAGTTGGAAGAAAAGGGCATGACCGAAAACACCATCGTCATCTTCACTTCCGACAACGGTCCTCACGAAGAAGGCGGTGCTGACCCCACATTCTTCAACCGCGATGGTTTGCTCCGTGGCACGAAGCGCTCTACGCATGAAGGCGGTATCCGCGTGCCCTTCATCGTACGCTGGCCCGGAACCGTAGAAGCAGGTCGCGTATCTGACCACCAGTTGGCATTCTACGACATCCTCCCCACCTTCTGCGACATCGCAGGCATCGGTGGTTTCCCTGAAGCGTTCGTAAACAAGAACCTTGAAGGCGACTGCTTCGACGGACTTTCTTTCTATAACGAACTTACGGGCAAACCCCAGGAAGCACACGAGTTCCTCTACTGGGAATTCCACGAAACCAATATGATGGCGCTCCGCATGGGTAACTGGAAGATGGTGGTGAAGAACGGCAACTGCTCACTCTACGACCTTGCCAACGACCTCCACGAAGACACCGACGTGGCAGCGAAGTACCCCGAAGTGGTGAAGCAGATGAAGGAAATCATTCTTTCACAGCACACCAACAGCAACCTCTTCAAGGTAACACTTCCCACGCTGTAAAATCAAACTATTTTTCTGAACATAGTAAAAAACGGAGATGCTCTCATGGGAGAACGTCTCCGTTTTTGATTTTTAGCAAGTTAAATTTGGTTAAGTTTACAAATAAATTCGTAGTTTTGTAGTCGGTAAAGTAGCGAAATTTTATAAATAACATAACACTAATGCTATGATTAAATCTTCAAATCTCATGGTCAAGCAGTGGTTTTTGCTTCTCTTGACTTGTGCCTTTGGTCTTTCGGCGAGTGCACAGACGATAGGTAGTATCTACCGAGTTGTGTCGTTCAATACGGGAAAGGCGATGACCAATGCGGGCAACCATGCTCCCGATGCGCCTATTGTAATGGGCGACCTGGACGAAAACGACAAGTCGCAACTATGGGCACTCATCAGTGATGGCGATTCCGAAAGTTACGGACTCTACAACATGGGTTCGAAATTGAGTATCGACATGGCGTTGGAGAGTAAGAACCCTGGTAAATTGTTGCATTGGAAGCCCAATCTCAAGAACACCAACCAGATTTTCAAAATCCACTCTCCCGGTATTGCGGGTTCTGCCATCCAATTGCTTTGCGCAGAAAACACCAAACTCGCCATCATGGAATTTGAGAATGGCGAACTCTGGATGAAGGATGAACTTACGAACACGAGCACTTACTTTGAACTCCAGGAAGTAGTGAACGTGAATGATAACACGACACCCCTGCCCTACTTCACATACCAGATTAAGAATGTGAACACGGGACTCGTGCTTTCTAACGGTGGTAACAACGAAAACAATGCTAAAATCATCGTTGAAACTGCTGCTGACAAGAACTTTGGACAGATGTGGAAGTTGAGCATCCCCGCGTACCAAACGGGTTCAACCACTTGGTTCCAACTGCTCAACGAAAACTGCGGCAAGTGTATCGACTGTGCCTTCGAGGCAGGAGTTGCCCCCTTGCAGTGGAGTCAGGGTAAGGATGAGAAGGAAGCCAACTGGAATCAGATGTTTGAAATTCTGGAGGTGGAAGGACTTGAAGAGACCTATCAGCTCAAGGTGGGCAAGAATGTAGGTTCGAAGTGGTCGCCCTCATTTGAATACTACTACTTCGCGGTAAATGAAGCGCAGGAAGTCTATGTGACAAAAGACGCCACAAGTTCCGACACACACTTTACTTTCACCCGCGTCAACAACGACGACCTCCCTCAAGGTCTCTACTGGCAGGACGAAACGGTATTTGAACAGAACAAGGAAAAGGGACATGCCACTTACGCACCCTACCAGTCAACAGAAGCGATGCGTGCCGATGCACGTTACAGCAAGGCGTGGTTAGACCCCACCTTGAGTTCGCGCTGGATGACACTTAACGGCACATGGGACCTCCTTTGGAATGTCATGAGCGACGAGTTCAACATGCCCGGTGAGGAGTTCTACGGCGACAACGTAGATACATCGGGTTGGCAACAGATTCCCGTGCCCGGATGCTTGGAAATGTATGGTTTTGGCAAACCGCTCTATATCAACGTTGACTACCCCTTCACCGACAATCCTCCTTACATTAAGATGCGTAAGGGATTGGACAACAGCGTGGGTAGTTACCGCCGCAACTTCACCCTTCCCGAAGGTTGGGAAGAAGAACGCGTATTGCTCCACTTCGATGGTATTTACTCTGCCGCTTATGTATGGGTAAATGGTCAGTATGTTGGCTATACCGAAGGTGGCAATATGGACGCTGAATTTGACATCAGCAAGCAGGTGCGCACGGGTGAAAACAACGTGGCGGTACGCGTGATTCGCTGGACCGATGGTTCGTACCTCGAAGGTCAGGACATGTGGCACATGAGCGGTATTCACCGCGACGTTTACCTCATGGCTGTTCCCAAGGTGTTCGTTAGAGACCACTTTATCTCAAGTGCCCTTTCTGAAGATGCCACATCGGGTTCACTTACCGTGAAGTTAGACCTTGACAACCGCGACGGACTCACTGCCAGCAAGCAGTATGAAGTGCGCCTCATTGATCCTTCAGGTAATGTGATTCAAACACAAACAGGCAACGCTGACTTTACAGCAACAGAAACTTCAAAGAATCTTTCTATCCTCTTTGAAGGTCTTTCAGAATTAACCCCCTGGACGAGTGACCATCCCGCACTTTACACGGTTGAAATCATCCAGAAGGATGCTGCAGGTAAGGAAGAAAGCGTAACAGCAACGCCCTACGGTTTCTGCGTGGCAACAATCAAGAATAACCAATTCTTGGTAAACGGCAAGCGCGTGCTCATGAAGGGTGTGAACACCCAGGATACACATCCCATTACGGGTCGCACGATGGATGAGGAAACCATGTGGACCGACCTCGTGATTATGAAGCAGAACAACGTGAACATGGTGCGTGCGAGTCACTATCCCCGCAGTCCGAAGATGAATGCCATGATGGACTACATCGGTATGTATCAGATGAACGAAGCCGACGTTGAGTTCCACAAGAACTGGTCAAACGGTGGCCGCATACATACCTCCTCTTCTTGGCGTGCACCTATTGTGGACCGCATCACTCGCATGGTGCTTCGCGACAGAAATCACCCCTGCGTAGTGTCATGGAGCTTGGGTAACGAAAGTGACGGCGGTGTAAACTTCAACCATGCTTACAACGCTGCCCGTGCGCTCGACCCACGTCCTATTCATTATGAAGGCGCAACACGTGCGGGAACATCTCCCACGGATATTTACAGTGTGATGTACCGAGACGTGCCCACAGTATCATGGGACGTTGACCGTGTAGGAAAACCCTATTTCATGTGTGAATATGCTCACGCGATGGGTCACTCCGTAGGTAACCTCAAGGAATACTGGGACGTTATGGAAGGCAGTACCAATGGTATGGGTGGTTGCATCTGGGACTGGGTAGACCAGGCTATTGTTGCGCCTGAGGATATTGCAAATGGAGAGTTGAAGGTAAATGGTTTCAACAAGTACCGCAATGGTAACGACTATCCCGAAGCGCCCCACCAGGGTAACTTCGTGAACAATGGTGTCATCACTGCCGACCGTCAACCGACGGGTAAACTTGCGGAAGTGAAGCGCATCTACCAGTATGTGAAGTTTGGTACTCTTGACAAGGCTGCGAAGACTCTTAAATTGACCAACAACTACGAAAGCCTCAACCTTGAAGGCATGACGCTCTGTTGGAAGGTGCTCCACGAAGGTTTTGAAGTAGAACGTGGTTCGTTGACACTCCCCGCTATTCCTTCATTGCAGGCGGCAGAAGTAATCGTTCCTTACACTACTGAAATTGACAACGGTGAATATTTGTTAAACCTCTCTGTATGTCTTGCGCAGGCAACGTTATGGGCTGAAGCCGGTCATGCGATTGCAAGCACACAGTATACGCTCAATGAGCGCAATACGCTCGCTGCAGCTGATGCTACCGCTGGCACTCCACTTAAGGTAACAAAGAGTGGCACGACCTACTACATCGAGGGCGAAGATATGAGCATGAAGGTGAATACCACAAACGGTATTACCTACTGGAACATGGGTGGATTGGACGTAATCACAGCAAATAGCAGTGGCAAGACAGCTCCTGCCTATAGCAATTACCGCTGGATTGAAAACGACGCGCCTTACGGCACTGACCCCTATTACAGCGCAGAAAATGGCATCACCAGCCGCACGTTCAACGTAACGGAAAGTGGCGATGGCGCAACGGTAACCATCACAGAAACGGCTTCGGGTAACTTGTGTAACTACAAGTTTGTTTATACCGTAAATCGCGATGGTACGGTTGACCTCGATGCGCAATACACTCCCTGCAGCAACGCACTTCGCCGCATCGGTATGCAGATGCAGTTGAATCCCGAGTTGATTATGACGGAATACTATGCACGCGGTCCGCTCGACAACACAATTGACCGTAAGCAGGGTGCCGACCTTGGCATCTACAGCCGTTCCGTTAAGGACTACCACGTAGATTATGTGCGTCCCCAAACGAGTGGTGACCGTCAGGATGTGCGTTGGGTAACATTCTATGGCGCGAATGGTGATGGTATCAAGGTAGAAACAGAAGGTCAGGTAAATATGACCATCGACAACTACACAGATGCCTACATGCACAACTACCTCCACCAGTGGCAGATGGATGCTTCCAACGACATCTTCGTAAACTTCGACGTTGCACAGCTCGGTGTGGGTAACGGTTCTTGCGGTGCTGGTGTATTGAGCAAGTACGTGCTTCCCGCAAGTGGCACTTACACTTACAAACTCCGCTTCTCTTACCTTGAAGAAGCCACAACGGGCATCGAACAACTCCCCAGTGTACCTTCAAACGTAGAGAATACGGACAACCGCGTATTTAACATTCACGGTCAGGTGGTAAACACGAACAACGCACTCCCCAAGGGTATTTATATTACCAACGGAAAGAAGTTCATCGTGAAGTAAGGAGGAGAACTGTTTTTATGAACAAGATTACGCAGATTATACGTTTTTTTTGACATAAGAACAAAAGGACATAAAGTTTTTAAGTCAACTGATTACACTGTTTTTTCAGGAGGATATATTATTGATATGTAGGGACGTACGGCTCGTGCGTCCGTAGTTAAGCGGAGGATTGTCAATGAATTACGGACGCACGAGCCGTGCGTCCCTACTGGTCGAGTGGAAGCACGTCGCAGGAGGACCGTTGACTGTTGTCCGTTGACTACATCGAATATTCAGTTCTAACTCACAAATAAAGTACAATGAAAAAAATTGCTATGATGCTTTCGTGCCTGCTCTGCACCTGTATGAGCATTTGGGCACAGGGATTCCCCACCATCAGTGATGCTGAAACCACAAAGTGGTATCTCATTCAGTTTACGAATGGTGGCAACGCCTTAACGGCAAAGACTGATGGTTCGCAGATTAGTACTTCTGCAGCCCTTGGTAATGCGCCACAGATGTGGAAGATTACGGGTAACGCTACAGAGGGTTACCAGTTTACGAACAAAGAGGGATTGACCCTTTACGTCAACAGTGCCGCTAAAAACGAGATGGTTCATGCGTCAGCCAATGTTGCAGGAAAGGTCGCAAAGTTCACCCTCACCGAAACTTCCAACAACGCTTTTGAAATTCATCCCAAAGGCAACAGCAATATTGCCATGAACCTTTGGGGCGGTCCCGCAGAAAATCGCGGTGTTGGTCTTTGGGACAATGCCGACCAGAACAACCCCGTTACATTTAACGAAGTAAATGCAGCGGATGACTTCAATAGAATTTCCATCATCCCCTACCCTGCTTCGTTGACCGTAACCAACGAAGATGTTCGTTTTAATGTGAGCAACCTCACAGCTATCGCTTACACTGGCGAACAGATGAAGGAACATGCTGAAGCGTTTGCCGCACAACTCAAGAAGGCTGCAGGCATTGAGTTGGCAGTGAAGGAAGCAGGCGAAACTGCTGGTCAGGGTGAAATCTGGTTTGGCACAGATGCTGCTCAACCCAAGGAAGGTTACACCCTCAACGTAACCGAAGCAGGTGTAGAAATCAAGGCTTCCGAATTCTCTGGTTGGTTCTATGCCCTCCAGACATTGAAGCAGTTGATGCCCCGCGAATTCTTCCTTTCTGAAGTGAAGAGTGGCGCAGATTGGACACTTCCCTACGTTGCCATCACCGACAAGCCCCATCTCGGTCACCGTGGTTACATGCTCGACATCGCCCGCCACTTCTTTAACAAGGAAGAAGTGAAGAAGGTGCTCGACATCATGGCGCTCTATAAGATGAATCGCTTCCACTGGCACTTGACAGACGACCAGGGATGGCGTATTGAAATTCCCGAATACCCCAAGCTCACAGAAGTGGGTGCTATCCGCTCAGGTTCATTCAGCAATCCTGGTGACGGTCAGCAGTTCTTTGACGACACCGAATACGGTCGCGGAATGTGGTATTCTAAGGAAGACTTGAAGGAAGTTGTGGCGTATGCCCTTGCACGCAACATTGAAATCATGCCTGAAGTGGACCTTCCCGGTCACATGGTAGCAGCAGTTGCAGCATACCCCGAATTTAGTTGCGACCCCACAAAGGAGTATGAAGTACGCATCCCCGGTGGTATCTCTCACGATGTCTTGAACATTGGCGACGACCGTGTGATTGACTTCCTCAAGTGCATCATGGACAACCTCGCGGAAGTATTCCCCCACCAGTACATTCACTTTGGTGGTGACGAATGTCCTACAGAGCAGTGGGCGGTAAACGAACTTTGCTTGAAGCGCGTAGAAGAACTCGGACTTTCTGGCGTAGACCAATTGCAGAGTTGGTTGGTAGAAGAGTTGGGTACTTATGTAAAGGAAAACTACAATAAAGACATCGTCGTTTGGGACGAACTCCTCAAGAACTGGAACGACAACAATAAAATCAAGCCCGTAGTCATGGCTTGGAATGGCATTGGCTACAGCGGACAGGCTGCCGACCGTGGTATGAAGTCTATCATCGTGCCTTACCAGGTGCTTTACCTCGACTTCCTCCAGGCTTACACTTCCGACCGTTTCGTTGACGAACTCTACAATGGCGGTTGGAGCGACGGCGATAACTTCGTGAATACCATTGATGAGATTTATAACTTCAACCCCTTGAGCAACCTTTCAGGTCGTGAAGATTTTGCCCTCGGTGTGCAGGGTAACATGTGGACTGAAACAACTAACGACATTGACGAAGTTGAATACCAACTCCTCCCCCGTATGTTTGCCCTTGCCGAAATCGGTTGGTTGCCCACTGCACAGAAGAACTGGGTGGACTTCTACCGTCGCATGCAATCGCACGACGAAATCCTCGACGCACTCGACTATAAGTACGGCAAGCATTTCATCGAACCCACAGAATACACTGCTGAAGAACAACTCGTGCGCGATGCGGCAGACGTATTGAAGAACAGTGTACGCGGTGCCGTTGGTTATCCCGCTGCCGACCTCTTTGATGCGCTTCAGGATGCTTATAATACAGCAACAAGTGACGCACTCGATGCAGCACCTGAAAAACTTGATGCCCTCCAGGCGGCACTTGACGCTTACAAGACTGCTCCCATCGTAATGCCACAAGCAGGTAAGACTTACCAGATTGTTTCGGCATCTACTTACTACAAGCGTCAGTACATTGGTTCTACCATGTATGAAAAGGACGGCAGAGTGCGCTTCCACTATACGCCCCAGACGGAACCCGAAGAACTCTGGCAGTTCACGGCAACTGAAGGTGGTTATATCATGACCAACCTTTACAGTGGCAACAAGCTCACGATGGGCAACTACAACACGGCAATCACCGTAGCTGAAGGCGAAGGCACTGCCGTTCGTATTGACAAGGCTACTATCGCTACGCAGGATTTCACTTACATCCCTGGTGTGGTTACTATTTCTGCTGTTGATGGTTACAATGCAGCGATGTCAAACAGTGTGAAGCGCCTCAGCGCTGAATGCTCTGGTGACGTATATGCGAAGGACGAAGCTGCGCTTTGCTACAACGGTACATGGACGATCGTTGAAGTGGTTGATTTCAGCGCTCAACTTGAAGGTCTCGTGAAGAAGTGCGAAATTCTCACCATCAAGGCGAAGCCCGGTGAAATGAACCAGTACACCGAAGAAGCACTTGACTTCCTCCAGACACAGCTCATTACTCCCGCGAAGACTACACTCGAAGCGGGTGCCGTAAGCGAAGCACAGTACTTGGCATACCTCGCTATTTACCAGCAGTTCCAGGCGATGGAGCGCACCAGCATTGCACAGAGCCTCAAGGAAGATTGCTACTACTACATCCGCAACGTATGGTTTGGTAAGTATGCGGCAAGTAGCAACGCTGGTGATATCGCCGTTCCTGCAAACAAGGAAGAAAACGACCGTTTCCTCTGGCGCATTGAAAAGAAGAACAATGGCAAGATTGTTATCTACAACAAGGCTACTGAAACAGCGGCGTATCCCACAGCATACAATGGTGAAACGGGTGTAAAACTCGGTCAGGAATACCTCTGGACACTTGAAGAGCGCAATCTTGACGGTAAGACAGGTATCTGCATCATCAATGCCGAAGGTACTTCAAGTTGGTACACCAACCCCAACTCTTGGCAGTACATCTTGATGAAAAACTTCTGGGGCGCCTGCACTTGGGAATTCCAGGAAAGCGGTATCGAAGTGCCTACAGCCATCATCGGTGCTCAACTCGACGAAAAGGGTGCTGCAACCTACGACCTCAGCGGTCGCCGCGCTGACAACGCTACACAACCAGGTATCTACATCATCGGCAACACAAAGGTGGTGAAGAAGTAACAACACTCCTGTAAATAATATATCCACATCCTTGAAAAATAGGGTGTGGATATTTTTTGACAATGATATAGCTGTTGACCCGATATAAGAAATTCATCATCCCCCCTCCCCGCAAGGCATCTTTACTCTTTACTCTTTACTCTTTTATCTTTACTCTTTACTCTTACCCCCCCTCTTCTTTACCCTAAAAATAGTATTTTTGTAGTTCCAAAAGTTTCCTATGCTTGCCGTCATTGATTGCAATAATTTCTTTGTGAGTTGCGAACGTGTTTTCCAACCGCATCTGGAAGGCAAGGCTGTCGTTGTGCTCTCTAACAACGACGGCTGTATTGTTGCGCGTAGCAATGAGGCTAAAGCAATGGGACTTAAGATGGGGGAACCTTTTTTTAAGGTGAAACATCTAGTGGAAAGGGGACTTCTTGAGGTGCGTTCTTCAAATTACACCCTCTACACCGATATGTCGCGGCGCGTGATGAACATTGTGCGCAAGCGTGCTCCACAGATTGAGATTTACTCCGTCGACGAGTGTTTCATTAATTTAGAAGGCATTACCAATCCCGAAAGTTTTGGTCGCTCGTTAGCTGAAGAGGTGTACCGTTGCACAGGTATCCCCGTAAGTGTAGGAATTGCTCCGTCAAAAACACTGGCGAAATTAGCCAGTCGTTTTGCCAAGAAATTTCCGGGTTATCGCTCCTGCTGCCTTATAGATACGGAAGTTAAGCGACTCAAGGCGTTGGAATTAACGGAAATTGGTGATGTTTGGGGGATTGGTCGTCGCCACAACCACACACTTACAAGTATGGGGGTGCACACGGCTTACGACCTCACACAATGGAACGAAACGAAAGTGCGTAAGATTCTTGCACTACCAGGAGTGCACACCTGGCGCGAACTACAAGGACACAGCGTCTTTAAACTGGAGGTGAACACCCCCAAACGCACGATGACCAATAGTCGTTCGTTCCGCGAACCTATTTCGGACTATGAACGCTTGCGATCTGTCATTGCGGACTTCGCATCGTTAGGGGCAGACAAATTAAGAAAGGAACAAAGCGTAGCACGCACTATCACCACCTACCTTGCAACGGACCGCTTTCGACCCAATCTGCCACAACACTATCCTGCAGCGAGTATGACCCTTGAAGTGGCAACATCCGATGTGCGCGAAATTGTGGCAGCAGCACTGCGCATCCTTTCTGCCATCTACAAGCCCGGTTATGGGTACAAGAAAGCCGGAGTCACCTTAAGTGATATCTCTACAGCCACCGCCGTACAACAAAACATGTTTGACACCGTAGACAGAGAGAAACAACAACGCCTCCTGAATGCCATTGATGCGATAAAAACAAAACAAGGAGTAGATGCCATACGCGTGGCAGTACAAGGAGATGTGCTGAAAGAAATGCGCCGCGACCACCGCTCACGAAACTACACAACACGACTCGAGGATATCATCGTGGTAAGGTAGATAAGGTTGTGAGGTTGTAAGGTTGTAAGGTCGTGAGGTCGTGAGGTTGTGAGAACCTTTAGTGGGAAGTCGAAGGGGAATCTCGTCTACTCGTACCTATTAAATGTGCCAAATAAGAAACACAATTTGCCACCCCGACTTGCGTATTCATCACCTATCTCCAAGGAATATGTGGTAAATACCAAAAAATAAGGGTTAGAATTACTCCCTCACAATAAATTAACTTAATTTTGCAGTTGAATTTATTCACCTCTTAATCTTATACAATCACCATGGAATGGTTAGTTAACATTCTTACGACCTTGACTCCGGGCACTTACATCGCCCACTTGGTCATTGCCTACGCGCTTGCAATCTCTTTGGGCGTTAAGTTGGGTAAAATTAAGTTTGGCGGTATCGCCTTGGGCGTTACCTTTGTGCTCTTCGTGGGTATCCTCGTGGGTCACATCAGCAGTACTTACTTCGGTATCGACTACAAGACTGCAGCTGGTGGTGCAACAATGGCAGGAACTCCTCAGATCATCAAGTTTGTGATGGAGTTGGGCTTGATCCTCTTCGTTTACTGTATCGGTTTGCAGGTTGGTCCCAGTTTCTTCGCGACGTTTAAGTCAGGCGGTTTGAAGATGAACATGCTCGCTGTGGGCATCGTGTCACTCAACATTGCCATGGTATTTGTACTCTACTACTTGTTCTTCAACAACGGTAGCAAGGCTGACTTCCCCATGTTGGTGGGTGTGCTCTTCGGTGCGGTAACCAATACTCCTGGTCTTGGTGCGGCTACCACTACTGTAAATAGCTTCTTTGAAGCAGGCACAGCGCCCGACATTGCCAGTGGTTATGCTTGTGCGTACCCCCTCGGTGTCGTAGGTATCATCCTTGCAACCATCGCTATCCGCTACATCTGCAAGATTGACCTTGACAAGGAACGCGACCAGCTCCGTAAGGAAGTGGAAAGCAATCCTCACGCTACTCCCAAGCACCTTGTACTCAAGGTGACAAACTATGCGGTAATCAACAAGACACTTGAAGAACTCCGCAACTTCCTCAACCGCGAATTTATCATCTCACGCATTATTAAGAATGGAGATTTGATTATTCCCAACCGCGAAACAAAGTTGGAAATTGGTGATGAAGTGCACCTCGTTTGTACAGAATGGGAAGCACAGGCTATGACAGAACTTATTGGTGAGCCTGTTGAAGGAAAGACTTGGGAAACTGATACTGAAAAGAAGAACTACGTGTCACGCCGCCTCATCGTAACGAAGGAAACGATGAACGGTAAGACCTTCGGTCAGCTCCACTTCTCTTCTGTCTACGGTGTAAACGTAACACGCGTAACGCGTAACGGCATGGACCTCTTTGCCAACCGCAACTTGCGCCTTCAGGTGGGTGACCGCCTCCTTGTAACAGGTTTGGAAGAAAATGTAGACCGCCTCGCTCGTAAGGTGGGTGCCAATGTGAAGCACCTCGACCATCCTAACGTGGGTGCCATCTTCTTCGGTATCATGGCGGGTATCATCCTCGGTCAGATGCCTATTCCCCTCCCCGGTATTGACGTACCTGTGAAGTTGGGTTACGCTGGTGGTCCGCTCATCGTGGCAATCCTCGTAGGTGCCTTCGGTTACCGTTACAAGATTGCGTCTTACATGACAACTTCTGCCAACCTCATGCTCCGCGAAGTGGGTCTTATCCTCTTCTTGGCAAGCGTAGGTCTTCAGGCTGGTGCAACTTTCTGGCAGACTATCGTGGCTGGTGGTTACAACTACGTATGGGCAGGTTTCTTAATCACTACAGTGCCCATCTTGATCATCGGTCTTATCGGTCGCCTCAAGTTGAAGTTGAACTACTTCACATTGATGGGTCTTATCGCCGGTTCTAACACCGACCCCCCTGCACTCGCATTTGCCAACCAAACAGCTGTAGGTAGCGATGCTCCCGCTGTAGGTTACTCTACTGTTTATCCCCTCACCATGTTCTTGCGTATTCTTACAGCGCAGCTCGTGTTGCTCTTCTTCATGGGATAATTCAGCGATAAAAGATATTTAATGATTGCTGTTCGGAAACGGCTCTCAGAAATGAGAGAGAAACTTCCGGACGGCAATCTTTTTTATACCCTATATCAAAGGCGCACCATTATTTTTCATCGTGAGAATCTTTATACTCAACAAAAAAAACTAAATTTGTAGGCGACAATAATTAAAAAACTCCACCGCTATGAAACAATACCTCGACCTTCTCCGCCGCATCAAGGAAGAAGGTGTTATCAAGACCGATAGAACGGGCACGGGCACAAAGTCTGTGTTTGGTCACCAAATGCGCTTCAACCTCGCCGATGGTTTTCCACTTGTCACTACTAAAAAGTGCCACTTGAAGTCGATTATCTACGAGCTCCTTTGGTTCTTGAAGGGCGATACCAACGTAAAGTACTTGCAGGAGAATGGTGTGCGCATCTGGAACGAATGGGCGGATGAGAATGGTAACCTTGGTCACGTCTATGGCTATCAGTGGCGCTCATGGCCCGACTATAAGGGCGGTCATATCGACCAGATTTCACAGGTTATTGAACAAATCAAGAACAATCCCGACTCTCGCCGCCTCCTTGTCTCTGCGTGGAACGTGGCTGAGGTGGATGAAATGGCGCTCCCCCCTTGCCACCTGCTTTTTCAGTTCTACGTGGCTGACGGTCGCCTTTCTCTGCAACTCTATCAGCGCTCGGCAGACTGCTTCCTCGGTGTGCCGTTTAACATTGCCTCTTACTCGTTACTCTTGCTCATGGTAGCGCAGGTTTGTGGTTTAGAACCTGGTGAATTTGTTCACACTACGGGCGACACGCACCTTTACCTGAACCACATGGAGCAGACGGATTTGCAACTCACACGCGAACCCCGTCCGCTTCCCCAAATGCGCCTCAACCCTGAAGTGAAGAACATCTTCGACTTCAAGTACGAGGATTTTGAACTCCTCAACTATGACCCACATCCCCACATTAAGGGGGTGGTAGCAGTATAAGGGGAAAGGAGAACCGACGCCAAACCGAGTGCAATCAAGCTTGCTTGAATTGCCGAGGCGCGAAGGAGGGAAAGACCGCAAAGCGGGATTAAATGAGAAAGTCCATTCGGACTAATATGTACCTCAAATCTCCTTTCGCCTTCCTCTTCACCCTATACTAAAATATCACTCCGCACGGTCTTTCTCCTTTCTCATTTTTCCTTTCTCATTTCCCTCATGCTTCCCGAAGCCTTTCTCCAACAAATGAGTGCGTTGCTCGGCGCTGAAGAAGCCCAACGCTTTTGTAAGGTTCTGACAGAATCAGAACCACCTACGAGTGTGCGCCTCAACAGTCGGAAACTGGGGGCAGCACAGTCGGAACAGCTTTGCGAGAATTTCGATTGCGACGTCCCTTGGTGCACTACGGGAAAATACCTCAAGGAGCGCCCCATGTTTACGCTTGACCCCGTGCTCCATGCCGGGGGATATTATGTACAGGAGGCGGCTTCTATGTTTATCGAACAGGCATACCGCAAGATCAGTGCCGACTTTACGCCCGAACGCCTACTCGACCTTTGTGCCGCGCCTGGTGGAAAGAGTACACTTTGGAGAAGTCTGCTCCCCGATGGGGCGTTGCTCGTTGCCAACGAACCCATGCGCCAACGCGCCGAAGTCTTGGCAGAGAACCTAACCAAATGGGGACATCCCGACGTGATGGTCACCAACGCTTATCCCAATGAGTTCAGCGAATGTTGTGGCGTGTTCGACGTCATCGCTACCGACGTGCCTTGCTCTGGCGAAGGCATGTTCCGCAAGGATGAAGGCGCCGTTACAGAGTGGTCACCCGCCAACGTCGTCACTTGTGCCGACCGCCAATGGAGTATCCTTTGCGACATTTGGCCCTGCTTGCGCACGGGTGGATACCTTGTTTACAGCACCTGCACCTACAACCGCCTTGAAAACGAAGAGATGGTGGCGCGCATCTGTAAGGAACTCGGAGCGGAGATTGTGCCGCTTGACATTCAATCCGATTGGAATGTTCACACGTTAGATGCTCCCGAAAATCTATCCGAGGCATCGGTACTTAACAATGGTATGTACCACTTCTTCCCCCACTTGACGCGTGGCGAGGGCCTCTTCCTCTGCCTCATGCGTAAGACGGCGGAAACTCCCGAACCTCGGGCGAAGAAAGAGAAAAAGGCGAAGGGCGCGAAGCCTCAAGTGCCAGCAGGAGCAAGTACGGTAGCAAAATGGCTCGCGGATGCAGGAGCGTATAAAATACTTTCTACGGGCGAAGCCGAACTCTCTGCCATCCGTCAATCTCATGCTGACGTGGCGCAACGCCTCATGACCACGGTCAAGTGCCTCAAAGTGGGTATAGCCTTGGCAGAAGAAAAAGGCAAGAAGTTTGCCCCTGCTCACGACCTCGCGCTTGCGCTCAACCGCAATATCGATGCCTTCCCCACTTGCGAACTTGACCTCGACACCGCCCTTTCTTATCTGCGCCGCGAGGCAATTACCATTGACGCTCCCAAAGGTTATGTCATCGTGACTTACAAGAATTTACCCTTGGGCTTTGTCAACAACCTCGGCAACCGAGCCAATAACATGTACCCCCAACAGTGGCGCATCAGAATGAAGTAATTATTGAGGTTATTAGGTTTTAGGTCGCTACGCTTTTAGGTTTTCAGGACCTTGCGGAGCGGATGCCCACCTCATAACCTCAAAACCTCTCACCTCAAAACCTCCCCAATGAAATACCTCGAATTTACCTTCACCCTCACTCCCCAAAGCGAAGCCGCAGAAGATGTGTTGAGCGCATTGCTCGCAGATATTGGTTTTGAAAGTTTCGTACGCACCGCCTCGCTCGATCTTCCCCGCGTGGGCAGTGTGGATAATTTCCCCGAAGCCCCCATCTTTGCAGAAGAAGCTGAGACGGGACTGTTCCAAGCATACATCCAAACGCAACTTTATGACGAAGATGCCCTCGCTTCGCTCATTGAATACTTCCCCCTTCCCGATGTGCAGATTACCTATCAGATGGTAGAGGCAGAGGATAAGGACTGGAACGAAGAGTGGGAGAAAAATTACTTCCAACCTATCGTTATCGCTGACCGTTGTGTGATTTCAAGCACCTTCCATAAGGATGTACCCACGGCAGAATACGCAATAAAAATCAATCCCCAGATGTCGTTCGGAACAGGTCACCATGCGACGACTTCTCAAATGGTGGGTCGTATCCTTGACGACGATATGCAGGGAAAAGAAGTGCTTGACATGGGTTGTGGCACCAGTATTCTCGCTATTCTTGCCCGCATGCGCGGTGCAAAGCATTGCGTGGCGATTGACATCGATGAGTGGTGCGTGAAAAACTCACTTGAAAATATGGCGCTCAACGGTGTAGATGGCATTGATGTACTTTTGGGTGATGCCAACTCACTTGCCCAGTACGGCCCCTTTGATCTGGTCATCGCCAACATCAATCGCAACATCCTTCTTGCCGATATGCACCACTATGTTGCCCATATGAACGACGGTGCAGCGATTTTTATGAGCGGTTTCTACGAAGAAGATGTGCCCAAACTTGTGGCTCATGCCGAAACGCTTGGCTTAACGCTCACGGATGTGCGCAGTCAAGACGGTTGGGCGTGCATCAAGATGCAGAAGCAATAATTTAGTAAACAAGTTTTTAGTAGACGAGTTGACAAGAAGGTTTGAGAACCTCGTCTGCTTGAAAACTTGACTACTAAAAGGACACTTCATTCTATCTCGTCTACTTGTCTACTACTAACTCGTCTACTATATATTATGTCTCCCCTCAAAGCCTGGTTTCTCGCTGCCCGTCCGAAGACCTTATCTGCGGCATTGATTCCCGTAGCCGTAGCTACGGCGTTGGCGTATGCCAATGGCGTGGCACAATGGGTGCCGGCCGTGCTCTGCGCCCTCTTTGCGATGCTCATGCAAGTGGCTTCCAACTTTATCAATGACCTTTACGACTACCACAAAGGCACCGATACTCCCGATCGTTTGGGCCCGAAGCGTGCGTGTGCTCAAGGGTGGATTTCGCCAACGGCCATGCGCAACGGCATTATCCTAACGCTTGTGGCGGCATGCTCCGTAGGTGCAAGTTTGTTACTCTTCGGTGGATGGTGGCTCGTGGTGCTCGGCGCAAGTTGTGTAATATTTGCCTTTCTCTATACCACACTGATGAGTTACCACGGTCTTGGCGACCTCTTGGTATGGATATTCTTCGGCTTCGTTCCAGTAATTGGCACGTACTACGTACAAGCGGGCACACTTCACCCCGACGTGTGGTGGCTCTCGGCCGCCTGCGGACTTTGTGTTGATACCTTATTGGTGCTGAATAACTACCGCGACCGCGAAACCGACCGTCGTACGGGTAAGCGCACCATTGTCGTGCTCTTCGGTGAGAAATTCGGAAGTCTGGCATACCTGTTGCAGGGCATTGCCGCATACATCTGTGTTGCATCACTCGCTGTGAATGGAAATTCGTGGCTTGCCATTCTTCCCGCCTTTTACCTTTTGCCCCACTACCTTACATGGCGCAAAATGGTGCAGATAAACAGCGGTCCTCAACTCAACCGCATCCTCGGATTTACCTCGCGCAACATGCTTACTTTTGCCATTCTCGTCGTGTTGGCCTATGTGAGCAGCACCTTGAACCTCACGGCAACGCTCTTTTAGGCAAATTATTCGCTCAATCCACCGAATTTCCGTATTTTTGTGGTCTAAACGATTAAGAATCTCTTGAATAATAACTCATAAAATTCATATTACAGCTATGCTTTCAGACATTGAAATTGCTCACAGCACCCCGCTGAAACCCATTGAAGAAGTTGCCGCAGGCATTGGCATTGATGCAAATGACCTTGAGCACTACGGAAAATATATTGCGAAAGTTCCCCTTTCGCTCATTTCTGAAGAGAAGCAGAAGAAGAGTCACTTGATTCTCGTTACGGCGATCACTGCGACAAAGGCAGGTATCGGTAAGACTACCGTGTCCATCGGTCTTGCACTCGGTTTGAACAAGATTGGCAAGCGTGCTGTGGTGGCGCTTCGCGAACCCTCACTCGGTCCCTGCTTCGGTATGAAGGGCGGTGCTGCAGGTGGTGGTTATGCACAGGTGCTTCCTATGGAAAAGATCAACCTCCATTTCACGGGCGACTTCCACGCAATTACTTCTGCGCACAACATGATTGCTGCGCTCCTTGACAATTACCTCTACCAGCATCGTGCGGAAGGTTTCGGCTTGAAGGAAGTGCTTTGGCGCCGCGTGCTTGACGTGAACGACCGTGGCTTGCGCCAAATCGTTTCAGGCGTAGGTCCTGCTGCGAATGGTGGTGTTCAGCAGGCTGGTTTCGACATTACGCCCGCTTCTGAACTCATGGCAATCCTCTGCTTGGCAACAAGTGAAGACGACCTTCGCCGTCGCATCGAAAACATCCTCCTCGGTTACACTTACGAAGGCAAACCTTTCACAGTGAAGGACCTTGGTGTGGCAGGTGCGATTATGGTGCTCCTCAAGGACGCGATCCAGCCCAACTTGGTGCAGACTACAGAAAACACGCCCGCATTCGTTCACGGTGGTCCCTTTGCAAACATTGCTCACGGTTGTAACTCTATCTTCGCAACCCGTATGGCGCTCTCGCACTCGGATTACACGATTACCGAAGCCGGTTTCGGTGCTGACCTCGGCGCAGAAAAATTCTATGACATCCTTTGCCGTAAGAGCGGTCTCCAACCCGACCTCACCGTTATCGTTGCTACAGCACAGGGCTTGAAGATGCACGGTGGTGTTGCCCTTGATCAGATTAAGGAACCCAACCTCGACGGCATCCGCACGGGTCTTGCCAACCTCGACAAGCATGTGCGCAACCTCCGCAAGTTCGGTCAGACCGTTCTCGTGGTGTTCAACCGCTTCGCTACCGACACTGACGAAGAAATGGCGTTGCTCAAGCAACACTGTGAGGAAACCCTCCAGGCTCCTTTCGTCATCAACAACGCCTTTGCTGAAGGTGGTAGCGGCGCTGTGGAAATGGCGAACCTCGTAGTGGATACTATTGAGAAGAATCCCTCAAAGCCCCTCCAACTTATTTATAGCAACGAAGACGATATCAAGACGAAGATTGAAAAGGTGTGCCGTGAAATCTACGGTGCGGCTTCTGTAAGCTTCGCAACGCCTGCGTTGAACCGCATCAAGTTGGCAGAACAGCACGGCATGGCTTCCTTCCCCGTTTGTATCGCCAAGACGCAGTTCTCATTCTCTGCTGACCAAACGAAGTACGGTGCTGCCGACGGCTTTGCGATTCAGATTCGCGATGTAGTCTTGAATGCCGGTGCTGAAATGATTGTGGCGCTCGCAGGCGACATTATCCGTATGCCGGGTCTGCCCAAGTCTCCCCAGGCAAACCGTATTGACTACGTAAATGGCGAAATTATTGGGTTGAGTTAAGTAAAAAGTTGAAAGTTGAAAGATTAACGATTAACGGTAAACGCAGAAAGGTCTATGGTGAATAGTGAGAAATCTACATCAATGTATTTCTCCTTTCTCCTTTCTCCTTTCTCCTTTCAAACCATGCTCCGCATCACTCTTGATACAGTAAATTCTACCATGCAATACCTCGCACGTCCGGAACTTTCGGCGTGCGAGGATTCTTTTATTGTAGTAACGGCGGATTACCAAACGGCAGGGCGTGGGCAGAAAGGTACATCCTGGGAGAGCGAGGCGGGAAAGAATTTGCTTTTAGGCATACTCCTACGCCCCACATTCCTACATCCACAGGAGCAATTCTACCTTTCCGAAATCTGTGCTTTAGCCTTGGTGGAAACCCTCAATACTTATACTGATGGTTTCACGATTAAGTGGCCTAACGATATTTATTATGCCGACCGCAAGGTGAGTGGCATGCTTTTAGAACACACCTTGCAGGGCGCATCCCTTTCACAGTCCATCATAGGTATCGGTTTGAACGTCAACCAACAGACCTTCTTCAGCGATGCTCCCAATCCCGTGTCGCTCTACCAGATTTTAGGGCAAGAAATCGACCGCGAGGTACTGCTTAACGCCTTCCTCCAACGCTTCCAAGCCTACTACCAACGACTGGAGCAACAGGATTTCTCCTCCATTCAAGCATCCTACCTTCAGCACCTCTACCGCCGTAATGAATGGGCGAAATTCCGCGATGAAACCGGCATTTTCGAGGGGCGCATTGTAGATGTCGAACCCACAGGTCGGCTTGTCGTGGAAACTACTGAGGGAGCGCTCCGCAAATTTGCCTTTAAGGAAGTTGCGTACGTAATTTAATATTGCTTCTATATAACAAATCTCTCTTCAAGCATGTTCAGCACAGTATTGTTTGTATTTAGACAACGTAGACAATTTGGAAAATCACTTTAGTAATGCCCCCGTAGGAGGGCACACTTGCATAACCGCGGGTGAGCAAGGCGAACCTGCGGATTATGAATAACAACAGTATTTTTCTATCGATCCCCGTAGGAGGACCCACACACTTGGATATGCAATAAATTAGGCAATAATATAGGTGTCACCTACGTGACCTTTGGTTGTCCACGAAAACTCGTTTGTTTTATTTCGAGCCACTAATGAACACGAATTTTCACTAATATCCATCCGGTCTTAAATACTCCGCAAGGCATTAGTGAAAATTAGTACCCATTAGTGGTTACAATAATAAGAGCGCAACATCTTTGGTGTAAGGATTTTTTGTGGACATCTGCTATATTATTACCATAAATTATTTAACTCATCGTGTTGCTTTTCTCTCATTTGTCTGTTCGGAGAGTGACTTTTGGTTGTTGTGGGTCCTCCTACGGGGACCGATACATTCATTCGCTTGTAGTCAACCACCGCAGGTTCACTGCGTTCACCCGCGGTTATGCAAGTGTGCCCACCTACGGGGGCAATGCATGCATAACTACCAGTTATTATATCCCTTTTTTGTTTGCCATAAGGCAATGGGAACTGTCCGGTAAATATTTCTCACGCGGATTACGCAAAGTTCGCAAAGACTATGTAGCGCATTTACCCTTTATCCATAAATGATTTCGCAGAAACATACATTGCTTCGCTCGTATGTTGCCCTCCGGACGGCAAAGCACAAGCGTCAGCGTGTGCGCTTCTGCGTATTCTCCTTATAAAACCTCTTCCATTCTGCATAGCTTCTGCGTAAATCTGCGGTGTCTGCGTGAGGGAAAATATATGCGTTTACCAGAAAGCAATAGTTATTTAACAACAGGCAGATTTCCACCTTATGAATAAATCCATCCTTAAAATAGCACTCCCCAGTATCTTGACAAACATCACTGTGCCCCTGTTGGGATTAGTTGACACAGCAATCGTAGGTCACTTGGGAAGTGCGGCTTACATCGGCGCCATAGCCCTCGGCACGACGCTGATGAGCATGGCGTATTGGGGATTTGGGTTCTTAAGAATGTCTACGGGCGGACTTACCGCCCAGGCGGTAGGTGAAGGCAACCGCGAACGTTGCTTTACCTTGCTGCTTCGCTCACTCACTTGGGCACTGCTGATTGCCGCCCTCCTTATACTGCTGCAAACTCCGCTCTTACGGGCAGTACTCTACTTTGCCGAGGGCACCGATGAGGTTCGACAACTCGCCACCACCTATTTCCGCATTCTGATATGGGGAGCACCCGCCGTGTTGTGCCTCAGCGGCATGAACGGGTGGTTTATCGGTATGCAGAATGCCACCATACCCCTCATCATCGCCGTGGTGCAAAACCTCATCAACATTGCCGTAAGTTGTTTCTTGGTATTTGGACTACATTGGACTATTGAAGGCGTTGCTACAGGCACCCTTGTCGCACAATACGCTGGATTAGCACTTGCCGCTTGCCTTGTATGGCGCTTTCGTCCCTTGCCTTCTTGCACAACCCTCCGCACTGCCATAGGAAGAAGTAGTTTGCTCGACACCACCTTCCTGCGCATGAACCGCGACATCTTCCTGCGCACCCTCTGTCTGCTTGCCGTCACGAGTTTCTTCACCTTTGCAGGAACCCGTCAGGGGGACCTCATCCTTGCCGCCAATGCCCTGCTGATGCAGTTCTTCCTGCTCTTCAGTTACTTCATGGACGGCTTTGCATACGCCGGAGAAGCCCTTTGCGGAAAGGCTTGGGGCGGTGCAAGATGGGATGCATTCCAACGCACCACGCGCTACCTTTTTATTTGGGGCGGTACCCTTTCAGCCATCGTCACATTAGTCTATTATTTCGCTGGCACACAACTGCTCACAGCACTTACCGACCACCCTACCGTCGTTGAATGTGCTCAAGCATACCTCCCTTACGTCAGCCTCATCCCCCTTATCAGTTTCCCTGCCTTTCTTTACGACGGTATCTTCATCGGCATCACCTTCACCTCGGGAATGCTACGCGCTTTAGCAGTTGCCACGCTCATCTTCTTCGCTCTCCACCTACTCCTCTTCCCCTCTATGGGCAACACCGCCCTATGGTTGGCATTTCTTGCCTACCTCGGCACGCGCGGCATGGTTCAATGGTGGATGTTAAGGGGGAAAATTACACAACTATAGCGTTCTTGAGTCACTCATTACTAAATATTTGGCAATAATATAGGTGTTGACCCATCTAAAATTTATGAATGCATTGCCCCCGTAGGAGGGCACACTTGCCTAACCGCGGGTGAGCAGGGCGAACCTGCGGTGGTACTCTACGAACGAATAAATCTATCGGTCCCCGTAGGAGGACCCACAGCACCTGGATATGCTACAAATTACTTTAACTTATCCGGTTGTTGTGGGTCCTCCTACGGGGACCGATAGAGAAACTCAACTGTTATCCCTAATCCGCAG
>JBGVPF010000016.1:0-7377 GCA_045126825.1 Alloprevotella sp. | reverse complement strand
TGCTACTTTCGTTGCAATGTTTGTTTCTTGTACTTCTCTACAAAAAGTTTATGAAAATCTTTCAAAGATCGTGTGCTAAACGCTTTCGTTTCGTTAGCGAGTGCAAAAGTAGAACAAGAAATCATTCTGACAAAATATTTCAGGGGAAAATTTTAAGAAAAATTGATTTTTATGGGGATTTTGGGGAATTGTAGAGCGAGAATGATAGTTGAGAGTTGCAAAAACGGGGATTGCAGTATGGATTTTGGAAAGATGGGAGGGATGAGCACTGCGACACTGTCGCAGCGAAGGGGACTAGGGGATGAGCAAAATGGGCAGGGGGGACAAAAAAATGGAAAAGAGGGAACTATAAGGAAGTTCAAGAGGGCACAGAGGAGCAATTTTATAATAATATAGAACTACTTGTATATATATTATTGCACAAAAAAAATGCGCACCTTCGAGGCGCGCATTTTTTTTGTATATATAATACTTGTATATATAATATATGTGTAGCTTAGATCAATGCGAGGGTGTCGCTGGCAATCATGAGTTCTTCGTCGGTGGGAACTACAACTACCTTCACGCGGCTGTCTTCAGTAGAGATGATTTCTTCTTCACCGAAGTTCTTGAGGTTCTTCGCTTCGTCGAGCTTCACACCGAGGAATTCGAGTCCGCTTACAGAATTGTAACGGATATCCCACTGGTGTTCACCCACACCTGCAGTAAATACGATTACGTCTACACCACCCATGATGGCTGCGTAAGAACCGATGTACTTCTTGATGCGGTGGCTGTACATTTCGAGCGCCAACTTCGCGCGTTCGTTGCCATTGTCAGCAGCTTCCTTTACTTCGCGCATATCGCTTGAAACGCCAGAGATACCGAGCACACCACTTTCCTTGTTCAAAAGATCACTCATGCGGTCAGCGTCGTAGCCTTCTGCCTTCATGATAGCGAGCACTGCTGAAGCGTCGATGTCGCCAGAGCGTGTGCCCATCATCATACCTTCGAGGGGAGTGAGACCCATTGAAGTTTCGAAGCACTTACCGTCCTTCACCGCAGTGATTGACGCACCGTTACCGATGTGGCAAGTGATGATCTTGAGGTCTTCAACCTTCTGACCGAGGAATTCTGCTACACGCGCTGAAACGAAGCGGTGACTTGTACCGTGTGCACCCCAACGGCGGATATTGTTGTTCTCGTAATACTTGTAGGGAACAGCATACATGTAGCACTTTTCGGGCATTGTCTGGTGGAACGCTGTGTCGAACACGAACACCTGGGGAAGGTTGGGGAGCATATTCTTCACTGCCTGATAACCCTTGAGGTGAGCGGGACTGTGAAGGGGAGCGAGGTCCATATACTGCTTCCATTCTTCGAGCATAGCGTCGGTCACTACCTGACTCTGTGTGAAGCGACCACCTGCCACGATGCGGTGACCTGCAGCAGAGATTTCGTCCAAACTCTTGATGGCACCATACTCAGCGTTGAGAAGTGTGTCAAACATCAACTTGATACCTTCCGTATGAGTGGGGCATTCGTGGTTGATAATCTTTGTTTCACCATTGATCTTTGTCTTCAAGAAAGAACCTTCAAGACCAATTTTTTCAATACCACCGGCAGCGAGAACAGACTGGTCGTCCATTTCGTACAACTTGTACTTGATAGAAGAGCTACCGCAATTGATTACGAGAATTTTCATATTGCTATAGTTGTTTGGTTATTTTACGAGTGCAAAATTACAAAAAATAAATATATATAGGAAGGAAAAGAGCGGGAAGGTTTTGAGGATTTTTCATCTTTAAAAGTTGGAGGAGTATGTATGAACTGCGAGGGTATTAAAACCATTCTCCGTTAACTTTTCACCGTTAACCGTTCACCGTCCCCGGCTCTACCCTCTCACCTTATGAATCACATAAGTGACGATTCCCCACACATTAAACCCTTCGGGGTTGTCAATGCGCAAGGGAGGGTAGTCTAAATTTGCGGGGCGCAGAATAACATGGTCTGAGAAGATATCCACATATTTCACAGTGAATTCACCGTCGATGACGCAAACAGCCATATCACCATCGTGTACTGCAAGCGACTTGTCAACCACAAGGATGTCGCCATCAAAGACATTTGCGTCAATCATAGAATTTCCGGAAACGCGCGCATAGAAAGTGCTCTCGGGATGAGATATCAAATCGCGATTGAGGTCTATGCCCTGATCGATGGAATCTTGTGCTGGAGTGGGAAAGCCCGCAACAACACCACCATCGACGTATATCAACTCCAAAGATTCTTCATTAAGAGCGGGGAATATTTTGAGGGAGGACATAAGAGGGGAAAGAGTAAAGATAAAAGATAAAAGATAAAAGAGGAAAGATGCCCTGCGGGACGTGTTGACGCAATGAATAAATTGATAGGAACTTTTCTCCGCATGGTTGTTAAGGCCTATTCTTGCCTGTTCCAGCTTGTTCGGCCTGTAAAACCGTTAAAGCCTCGCCCTTCAGAGAGAATTCAGGTAAACATCTCGTCTACTCGTACCTTGTCAACTTGTTACCTTGTTAGCTCGTCAACTAAAAAAAGCAAGAGGGCGCCTGCTATCAGTGCGCCCTCTTATCTAATTATTCATAAACAAAGTTTACATAAACGGTTTGCACTTCATCACCAATCGTCACGGTGAGTTTAGTCTTTGCAGTACCCTTCATACCATACGTGAAGGCAACGTCCCAAGCCGTTTCTGCTTCACCATTGGCTACGATTTCACCAGTTTTTTGTCCGCGACCATCCCTTACGAGAACGCAATCACCAAAGGAGCAAAGTGAATAAGCAGCCCCCGCCACATCTTCAAGCACCTCAACATTTACAGTTGCTGAGAGCACATCAGAAGTCAAATTGTGGATATTGAGCGCATTGTGTTCATCGTTTGTCTTCGCCTCAACGATGTAGTAGTCGGGCATGAACTCCGAAAGGTCAATAATTGTCGCTGCGATGTTTAAGGTTTCACCATCTGCCACGGGTTGACCGTTGTACACCAATTGGAAACTACCTGCAGGCGCTTCTTCCTGGGCTTCATACACGAAGTTGACAAAGACGGTCTGTGAGAATTCACCCGAAGTAACCGTCAACTTGGTCTTTGCCGTACCCGTCGTGCCATGCGTGAAGGCAACGTCCCAAGCCGTTTCAGCTTCGCCATAGGCAATGATTTCACCCGTCTTCTGTCCACGACCAGTGCTTACAGGAACGCAATCGCCGAAAGAGCAGAGTGAGTAAGCCGCACCTTCCACATCTTCGAGCACCTCAACGTTCACAGTAGTTGAGAGCACATCACCTGTAAGGTTGCGGATGTTCAAAGCATTTGCTTCGTCGTTGGTCTTCGCCTCAACGATGTAGTAGTCAGGCATAAATTCTGAGAGGTCGGTGATGATTGCTGCGATGTCAAGCGTTGCACCATCTTCAAGGACTGTACCGTTGTAAACGAGTTGGAAGGGAACATCGGGAGTCGCAGGAGCGGGGTTCACAAAGTTTACAAGGATGGACTTGCTCACTTCGCCAGCCGCCACGGTAAGTTTCGCCTTTGCTGTGCCATAAGTACCTTCAGCAAATACGGCAGAAAGTCCCGCAACACTCTTTTCACCTACTGCCACTTCACCTTCAAGCACCGCAGACAATTCTGCCACTGTTGCGGTAGTTCCAAAGGCATTGAGCGTATAGGCAGTACCTGCAACGTCCTCAAGAATTTCAAGAGTTGCCGTAGCCGAAAGGGCAACTGCACCCGTATTCTTCACCGCAAGAGCTTCAGCAAGCGTTGCTGCCGTACCATTCTGTGCTTCAAGTGTAAGCGCTGCACCTTCTTCAAGCAATTCGCCGTTATACTCAAATGCAAATTCGGGCTTCACAACAGGCGTGGGATTTTCGTGTTCTGCAAATGTCTTTTCCACCACCTGTACTACGCCACCTTCGTTGTACACAAAGGCTACAATAGCCAAGTTTTCCGCATTCCAAGTCTTATCTTCAGGAATTGCGTAAGTATAAGTTACCTGCTGATTCACCCCAGCGTCTAAAGTGATGGGTTCACCCCAAGCGCCATTCACCGCATCGCGAAGCACGTGGTTGTGGATGTAGTTGAGGTTTGTAGAACCGTCGGGCATCTTCTGGAAACTCTTGATGTTGCTTTCTGTCACCCACACCTGGAGTTTCGCGGTCAAATCAGCACTTGCGAGCGCCTCTACCTGCACCGTGATGGAACGCGCGTCTTCATTATAGACGGTGTTTTCCAACGAGAGTGAGAGGGGCGTCACCTGCGCCTTGAGACGTGCGTCTGCCATAGCCATCCATGAGGTGTAGTTCTGCAATCCTTGACGGTCCACCATACCGATGGGCAAGGTTTCTACGCCCCAATGGTTGTAGTATTCCGTACCGAGCGCATTTGCCAAGGGACCTGAAAGACCGGGCATTTCGCCGTGCACTGCCACAGCGATAATCTTTTCTGCGCCATAGACAGTCTGGATTTTCTGAATTTCTTCTGCTGCATTGGGACAGTTGACACAATTCATCCCCGTGAAGTCCTCAATGAGCACATTCTTCGCAGTCATCGCTTCAGGAGTTACGGGAATGAAGCGATTGCTTTCCTTGATGTCATCACAAGCTGCGAATGAAAAAGCAAGCGCAGCAAGTGCTACTATATTTTTAAGTTTCATAGCGTCTGTTGAGGATTAGAAGTTGAAGTTATACGAAACGGTGAAGCCCTTTGATGCCGGCACGTAGCGGCATACACCACCCGAGCAGTTGAAACCCGCGCGTGTCTTACCGTAAGCCACCTGAAGGCGATGCGCCTTGTACGTGTAGCAACCACCAACGTTGTAGAAGTGTTGCGCACTGGTTGCCGTGCCGTCGGCATTAGGTACGTTCGCATTGTACATATCCGAAACGGTGAACATAAAGCCGGGGAGCACCGAGAGTTCCAAGAGTCCATACGCCCAGTCGCCCTGGTCGCCCGAAGTAGTGAGGTACTGCGCTTCACCGCGGAGTGCCACCTTCTTTGAAATATTCCACTTACCTTCAGCAATGAAGATGTTTGAAGTGAACGTATTGCCATGACCTTCGATAACAAACTGGTTGTAGCGCTGGTTCATGTACATGAGGTTGAACTTAAAGTCCTTTGTGAGCTTCTTTTCTACTGAAAGGTTGATGTCCTGGTAGTAAGTTTCGTTACCCATCTTGAAGAAGCTGGTCTTATATCCTTCCGTACCCATCACGTCAGTAACACCCGCAAGAGGTTTACGGTCAATACCACGGATGTGTGACGCATTGAGTTTCACCTTTGTGCCATACTTACCACCGAACAACGTGTTGCGCTTGAAGTTATAACCTACTTCACCCTGGAATGCCCATTCGCCGAGTGCGTTTTGCGTAGCATAGGGATAGAGCGCCGCAAGGGCATAGGTGTGTTGCGTAGAGAAGGCGGGGAGGTGGTTGATGAAACGCGCCGTTCCCGTCTGGCTGCGCTTGCTACGGAAACTCATATCCTCCGTACGCTTTGCCTGCAACAAGGCACTGAAACCCTTCTTAGAGTAAGAACCTGAGAGCAAAAGGGTATTGCCATGGCGGTAAATATAACCATTGTCAAACGAGGGATCTTGCGACTTCCAAGCATACTCAGCGAGGAAATTGTAGTTGCCCGCCTGAAGGTTGGCACGCACGTCGAAAGCGCTTACTTCGTCAGGGAGGTTGAGTTTGCTGGGTACACCATTGTGCACCGTCAAAATGTCTTCCTGGTCCTCAAACTTCATAACGCCACTCACGCCCAAGGTCAGGTAGATGTTCTTCTCCTGCATCTTCTTGGAGTATTGGTCAACGTTGATTTCAAGGTCAGCACCCGTCACCACGGGATTGTTATTGCTGAAATCACGACTGTGCCAGTATTCACGCTGTTCCCCTCCGAGCACTTTCAAACTCACACCCTTGAAAGGACGCAATGCCAAGCGCGCACCGCGAAGGGAGTTGTCGATACCCAATGCACGTTCTTCGTAAGTGCGGAAGATAAGACCCGAACCAAATTGGTCGTAGAAGTCGCCAAGGGTGAGTTCGGCGCCCTTATAGTGCCCCTTCACATACATGTGAGGCACACCCCAACCCGCAAAATCCCTTTCAAAACCAGGGAGCGGATTTTCCATGTACTCCAAACGCGCACCCGCACTCACATACTTCGACTGGAGGTGAAGTTCTGCGTAGGTGTTGGTCAAGAAGTCCTTGTTCGTACCGTAGTTTGTACCGATTTCAGGGTCATCTTCGGGGAAAACGAGCATGTCGCTCTGAATGCTACCTGAGAGGGTAATGCCATTATCTTCTTGTGCCTGAGCGGAAAGGGCTACAAGGGCACAGAGAGCAATGAATGTCTTTTTCATATAAATGATTTACGAATATGTATTCAACAAAATCAATAAGACGATTCCGCATGGCGCCCTCCCCTTAGGTGAGAGCGCCATGCGGTTGTCTTACTTCTGTTCCAAAATCTTGCGTACTTCTTCGATAAGATGTTCTTCGCCACCTTCGGTATAACCGCTGTGTGTCTGAACGATCTTGCCGTTGCCGTCACACACGATAGCGTGAGGGATGAGGTTTACACCCAAAGCGCGCTTAAAGTCGCTGTTGGGGTCGAGCAAAACGTCAAATTCCCAACCATTGCCATCCACAAAAGGCTTCACCTTGAGGGCATCCTGCGCCTGGTCTACCGAAACGGCGATAACCTTCACGCCCGTTTCTTCCTGCCAGTCGGCATACACTTCATTGATAGCAGTGAGTTCACGATTACAGGGCTTACACCACTTCGCAAAGAAGGTGATGATGAAAGGATTACCCTCGTTGGAGAGCTTCGCAGTGTCAACCACCTTACCGTTAATGTCCTTCAACTTTACGCTGGGGAGTTGTGCTACCGCCTGCGCCACAAAGCCGCAAAGCATGAGCATCAAAACAAAAAGAGACTTCTTCATTTTCGTATTGTGTTTATTATTAATTCTATTAAGAGCATTCTTTTCCACGTGCAAATTTACATTTATTTTTTGGGAATGATATAGCAGTTGAGTCAAAATGTGCTTTGGGACGTAATTAGGAGGTTGTGAGGTTATGAGGTTTTAAAGTTGAGAGGGGATAAGGATTTAAGGTTATGAAGAAGGTTTATATGCCCCACAAAGGTATGAAAGTCGTGTCCAGAGAATGTTTTTTTCATGCCGAGAAAATAAATTTTCATACCAATTAGCACCTGAATGTAGTGTACTGAATAAGTTGACACTTTAAACTTATTTAGTATGAGAAAAAATAAAGGAATCGATGACTCCAAGCGGTTGTCATTATTGCATGCGTATCTCAATTCTGATCGGACGCGCTACATGTTTGAAAAAGAAAATG
>JBGVPF010000015.1:0-21974 GCA_045126825.1 Alloprevotella sp. | reverse complement strand
AAAGCAATTTGTAGCATATCCAGGTGCTGTGGGGCCTCCTACGGGGACCGATAGATTTATTCGTTCGTATAGTACCACCGCAGGTTCGCCCTGCTCACCCGCGGTTAGGCAAGTGTGCCCTCCTACGGGGGCATTTCGGATGGTTAAATCCTCTGACGTAAGTTTTTTTAACTATATATGGGTCAACTCCTATATTATTGCCATAATAAAAGATAGGTAATACTATAGTCGTTGACCCAAGCGTTTCTTTAGACGCTGAAAGCGTCACCGCTCGGTAATTTAAAGAATTTCACTCGCTAAATGACGCTGAAGGCGTCACCGCTCGGTAACCGGGAGGTTTGAGCGGAGCGAATACCCCCGGATGGGTATCAGAGAGTAGTCGCACTCTGGAAGAGTGCCCCAACGCCAGGCATACCTTGTTGCTCGTTGCTCGGGCACCCCTCCAGGGTGCAATGCTTGCGCGCTCCTCCCCGGGGGTACTCGCCTCGCTCGCACGCCCCGGTTACCGAGCGGAGACACCTTCGGCGTCTTGACCATCCGGATTTAGTAGATTTACAAGACCAAATGCATCTCTAAACAGTCTCACTTGTTTTTACAATTTTGAACACCACCCTTTCATACCTCATAATCACAGCGTTGACGGGCAGAAGAGACGTTTTTTAGCAAATTATGTGGTGGGCATGGTATATTTTTCTTAATTTTGCAACGGTAAGGTGGAGAAGGATTGTACGGAAATGCCCCTCATAGGGGGCAAAAACGGCATTCTTCCTCCCTCAAATTATTGTGAAATTAGTAATGTGCTTTGTGCGCACGGCGCCAAGGTACTGCAACCACATACTTAGTATTATATAACTATGAGTGAACAATTAAAGAAAATCAAGCAGCTTGTAGAACTCCGTCAGAAGGCACGCCTTGGCGGTGGTGAAGTTGCTATTGAAAAGCAACACGCAAAGGGCAAGGCCACTGCGCGTGAGCGTATCGACCTCTTGCTCGACAAGGGTTCGTTTGAAGAATTGGATATGTTCAAACTCCACCGTTGTCACGACTTCGGTATGGAGAAGAAGCAATATTTCGGTGATGGCGTTGTCTGCGGTAGCGGTACCATCAACGGTCGCCTTGTTTATGTTTTCGCTCAGGACTTCACGGTGAACGGTGGTTCACTCTCTGAAACCATGGCGGAAAAGATTTGCAAGGTGATGGACCTCTCTATGAAGGTGGGTGCTCCCTGTATCGGTTTGAACGACTCGGGTGGTGCACGCATCCAGGAAGGGGTGAACTCATTGGCAGGTTTTGCCAACATCTTCCAGCGCAACATTGAGGCTTCAGGTGTGGTACCCCAGATTTCAGGTATCTGCGGTCCCTGTGCCGGTGGTTCGGTGTATTCTCCCGCACTCACGGACTTCATCGTGATGCTCGAAGGCATTTCTTACATGTTCTTGACCGGCCCCAAGGTGGTAAAGACCGTGACGGGTGAAGATGTAAGTCAGGAAGACCTCGGTGGCGCTTCTGTACATGCTACAAAGAGCGGTGTGTGTCACTTCACGGCGAAGACCGAAGAAGAATTCTCGGGTCTCATTCGCAAGTTGCTTTCATACATGCCTCAGAACAACATGGAACGTACGCCCCGCGTGGAATGTACAGACCCCATCGACCGTAAGGAAGACCTCTTGAACGAAATTATCCCCGACAACCCCAACATGGCGTACGATATGTATAAAGTGATTGGTGCTGTGGTGGACAACGGCGAGTTTATGGAAGTACAGGCGGGTTACGCGAAGAACATCATCATCGGTTTCGCACGCTTCAACGGTCAGAGCGTAGGTATCGTAGCCAACCAGCCTTCAGTTTATGCGGGTGTGCTTGACTGCAATGCCTCACGTAAGGGTGCGCGCTTCGTACGCTTCTGCGACGCCTTCAATATTCCTATCGTTTCACTCGTTGACGTTCCCGGCTTCCTCCCCGGTACGGGTCAGGAATACAATGCTGTAATCAGCCACGGTGCGAAGTTGCTCTATGCTTACGGTGAAGCTACTGTGCCCAAGGTAACTGTTACGCTCCGCAAGAGCTACGGTGGTTCACACATCGTGATGGGTTGTAAGCAACTCAAGGCTGACCTCAACTATGCTTGGCCCTCTGCAGAAATTGCCGTAATGGGTGCGAGCGGTGCGGTAGCTATTCTCAGCGCTAAGGCAGCGAAGGAACAGGAAGACCCCAAGGCATTCCTCGCTCAAAAGGAAAAGGAATACAACGACCTCTTCACGAACCCCTACAAGGCTGCTGAATATGGCTACATCGACGATGTTATCGAACCTCGCAATACGCGTTTCCGCATCTGCCGTGCGCTTGCTCAGTTGGAAACGAAGATGGAAACGCGTCCTGCGAAGAAGCACGGCAACGAACCTCTTTAATTCGGCGACTCCCACAGTTTTAACACTTTCAGACTATGAAGAAATTAGCTTATACCGTGGGCGGCAAACAACTGGTCATCACGCTCGACGAAAAGCGTGGTTCGATTCGTGCTATCGAGGCAAACGGCAAACCGCTTGAGCCTACCGCCGAAGAGATGCCCATTATCGCAGGAGTCATTAGCCTTGCACTGCTCACATACGAAACAGAGGTTGTTCACGACGAGGAAACCGACGTCATCACCCTCCAGCGCCACTGCACGCCTTGGAATTCGCCGGCTCGACAGATGAGTAACTTGCGCAAGTGATGTGAAAAGAATAAGTTGAGCATATTTTTAAAGTTATTTCTGATGTAATTTATTCTTGCGAAGAGGGAGCATAGCGGGCTATGTGACCGATGAGCAAGGATAAAGGACGCTGAAAGAACGTAAGCAATCAACTGTTCATCCCTCACTATAAAATTGGTCAAATTATTTTTTTACATCACTCAATAATTTTGAAGCAATGAAACAATATAATTATAAGGTAAATGGAGTTGACTATGAAGTAACGATCAACTCTATCAAGGGTCAGGTGGCTTCGGTGGAAGTCAACGGTATGCCCTTCAACGTAGAAATCATCGGTTCTGCGCTTGCCGAAGGTGACCTTCCCACAATGGGAACTGCCGCTCCCGCAACCACAACCGCCGCTCCCGCAAAGGCTGAAGCAAAACCCGCCGCTCCCGCAGCGAAGGGTGCTGCTGGCGAAGGCACTCCCGTGAAGGCTCCCCTCCCCGGTGTCGTAACAAAGGTGCTCGTTGCCGAAGGCGATGCCGTGAAGAAGGGCGATGTAGTCCTCGTGCTTGAAGCCATGAAGATGGAAAATAACATCACTGCCGAAAACGACGGTAAGGTAACCGGCGTATGTTGCGCCCCCGGCGATAGCGTGATGGAAGGTACTACGCTTATTACTATTGGATAGTTTTTATTAGAGTACAACGTACAGAGTACAGAGTACAACTGCCGTGCGGATTATTTTTCCGACTGGTAGTTGTACTCTGTTTTTTTTGCACCTGCCCATTTACTCCGCAGGCGCTCTCCCCCTGTTTATAGGGGGACGGGAATCCCTATAAACAGGTGGAGAGCGCCATGCGGAGTGACTTTCTCACGCAAAGGCGCAAAGATTCGCAGAGTTAGAGGCATCCCTTAATTCCCCCATAAAGAAACGAGGGTGTGCCAGTTTTGACACACCCTCCTTGAGTTATTACATTATGTCTACTTTCGTCAGACACTCAAATTATTTCATCATCACCTTCTTACCATTGATAATATAAAGACCAGGACGCATAATTTGCTGCACCTTACGACCATACATATCATAGATAACGGGGGCATTGTATGACTCAGTATTTACTTTATCAATATCAGTTGCGCCACCAAAGTTGAAGCGGAGTGAGAGTTGCGCGCCACCTACTGAAGTATCCAACTCATCATCAGAAAGTCCCAACTTATTGTTGTCTATCAACAAATACGCCTTATTGGCGTTGTTAAGGAAACTACCATCCGTAAGTTTTGCAAGGTACATACCCACCTCACCATCTACCTTCGAAAGCACAAAGGCAGAAGAACTTGAAGGAACGTTGATATATTTATCAGTTTCACTACCCTTGAAAAGATTATTTTCTATCGATGGAGCAGTTGTATTAGAATAAGCAAATTTATAAGTACCAGCAGGTGCCTTTACAACTACTCCTGTATTTGCAGGGAGCACTTCTTCAACTTGTTCCATCTGCAACCAAACGCCGTCCACTTCCTTTGCTATATACACTTCTACTCCCTCAGGAATTTCAGCCGTGAAATCCAAGTAGAGCGTTGAGTAACCAGCATCTGTAACAGTGAGTTCATAACCAGGATGTATTTCTACGATATTCTCAAATACATTCCAACCTTCCATCGTGGCGTAAGTTTCTTTTGCACCTTTGGGAACGTAGAGTGTACACCCAACTTTGTCCACACTAGAAAACGTATCACTATCTATTGGGAATAGTTTATTCGCAGGTATGTATGAGGTAACAGAAGTCAAACTTGAGCAACCTTGGAAAGCATAATCCCCAATGCCAGTCACACTATTAGGAATCACGACAGAGGTCAAACGACTGCAAGAAGAGAAAACATAATCCCCAATACTAGTCACACTATTAGGAATCACGACAGAAGTCAAATTTGAGCAACCACTGAAAGCGCTATTACCAATGCTGGTAACATTGTTACCAATCTCCACAGAAGTCAAACGACTGCAATCAGCGAAAGCACCGTCCCCAAGGCTGGTCACACTATTAGGAATCTCCAAGGCTGTCAAACCGTAGCAATAAGCGAAAGCATAATCCCCAATACTAGTCACACTGTTGGGAATATCCACGGAAGTCAAACCTGAGCACCAATAGAAAGCACCGTCCCCAAGGCTGGTCACACTGTTAGGAATATCCACGGAAGTCAAACCTGAACACCAATAGAAAGCACCGTCCCCAAGGCTGGTCACACTGTTAGGAATATCCACGGAAGTCAAACCTGAGCAACAATAGAAAACATAATCTCCAATGCTGGTCACGCCATCAGGAATCACAATGTCTGTGACTTCTTCTCCATTCAAATAGAGCTTTTCTGCGTAGCATAATGGGTTCGCCGCCCCATCGCCAAATTCAATGTTGCACCATGCCACTAAATCTTCTATATTTACAGAGGTCAAACCAGAACAATCAGAGAAAGCCTCACGCCCAATACTGGTCACGCTATTAGGAATCTCTATGGAAGTCAAACTCGTGCAACGATCGAAAGCTTCTTCCTCAATGCTGGTCACACTATTAGGAATCTCAATAGAAGTCAAACTGGAACAACCATCGAAAGTATTTTCTTCAATTGTGGTCACACTATTAGGAATCTTCACGGAAGTCAAACTAGTGCAATCAGCGAATGCCCAACCACCAATGCGAAACATATCGTTAGGTAACTCAACGGAAGTCAAACTAGTGCAATCAGCGAAAGCTGATTCTTGAATATGGGTCACACTGTTAGGAATCTTCACAGAAGTCAAACTAGTGCAATTCATGAAAGCAAAAAAATCAATTACTGACACACTATTACCAATCACCACGGAAGTCAAACTGGAACATCCATCGAAAGCGCTCCGCCCAATGCTGGTCACACTGTTAGGAATCTCCATGGAAGTCAAACCATAGCAACCACAGAAAGCATAATCCCCAATGCTAGTCACGCCGTTAGGAATAATGGTGAATTGACAACCAGAAAGTAATTCATTGCTTGACGTTTTTACAATAGCATTACATCCTTCGCGTGAATCATATATGGGGTTATCAGGTGCAACAACAAGTGAGGTCAAACTAGAGCACGAAGAGAAAACATTCCCCCTAATGCTGGTCACACTGTTAGGAATCTCCACAGAAGTCAAATTCCAGCATTCATAAAAAGCGCTATTACCAATGCTGGTCACACTGTTAGGAATCTCCACGGAAGTCAAACCGCACTCATAGAAAGCAGCTTCACCAATGCTGGTCACACTGTAGGTGCTCCCACTATAGGTTACAGATTCAGGAATCGTGACAGCACCGGAATATTCGTTTGAATATGAATATCGGTGGTCACCACGGTAAGTCACCTCCACCGTCTTGTCCGATTCCGAAGTAATGTTGTAATAAATGCCATCAACTTCAAACTCCTCGGCACTCACACTGATACTGCACAGCAATCCGATTACTGCCAGCACTAAAGATTTGAACTTTTTCATAATTGAAATTTTAGGGTTATACACTTAATTCTATTAGACTGAATATGAATAACCACTCCCTACATAAGGACACAAAAAAGACGTGGGAAAACTCTCGCGCTTATCTCCATCCAAGGCCTTCGCATTGCCCGTGTCATAAGATAAGCAACTTAGCCAGCCCACGCCAAAGGTATTATAAACGCTGTATGCTGTCAGCCAATACTGGCTGACAAGCATACGGGTATAATACACCCACGTGGACGCCTCGTTGCGAAATCTTCTATGACACAAAAGTTGCGAAGTTTTGGATGAGAAGATAACGTTAGAAACGTCCTTTCTGCTCCCCGTGCCATAAGGTTCACGACCTTAATACGCAGTAAGAAGAGCGGAAATCTATGTATTGACTCACCCACCCTTGGGCTGGCGAATCACTTGCAAATTTATGGAAAAAATATGAGGCGCAACGTGTAAACTCGTGATTTTTACCCCTCCCTTTGGCGCGTATCCAGAAATAATGGTAATTTTGCCGTAGGGACTCCCTCACTATAATTAACACGAAGATTATGATTAAATACGCCGACTATATTCGCCGCCTTGAAATCAAGAGTTTGTGGAGCGGCCACAAGCACATCGTTTGGGAATTGCAACCCGGGGTGAATGTCTTGAGCGGAGGAAACGGTGCGGGCAAGAGTACCATTCTCAACCGCATGGAGCAGGAATTGCGCACGGCTCCCGTGAGCGGAGAAATCTTGGGCGGAAAACACCTTGGGGTGACGATAGACTTTTATCCCTCGGATGCGACAAGCATTCGCTACGACATCATCCGCTCCTTCGACCGTCAGCTCTTGCAGGGCGACCGTTTGCGCACGCTCACCGACGCTGCGGTTTCTACCGAGTTGGATTGGCAACTCTACCAGCTTCAACGCCGCTACTTGGACTACCAAGTGAATGTGGGCAACCGCATGATTCAATTGCTTACGAGTGGCGCGCCCAACGCAAAGGAAGAAGCGACGGAGGCTTCGGCATATAAAACCATGTTCCTCGACCTTGTGGACGACCTTTTCTCGGAAACGGGAAAGCGCATTGACCGCACGAGCAACGAATTGAGTTTTATGCAGTTTGGAGAATCGCTTTCGCCCTACAAACTCTCCAGTGGCGAGAAGCAAATGCTCATCATCCTGCTCACCGCCCTTACACAAGACCGCCAACCCTACGTCCTCTTCATGGATGAACCCGAGGCGAGCCTCCACTTTGAGTGGCAAAAGCGCCTCATTGATATGGTGCTCCAACTCAACCCCAACGTGCAAATCATTCTCACCACCCACTCGCCCGCAGTCGTCATGAACGGATGGGCAGATTGCGTAACGGAGATGGGTGAGATAACGATGTGAGGTTGTAAGGTGTAAGGTTATAAGATTTAAGGTCGCTTCGCTTTAAGGTTGTAAGGACTTTGCAGAACGCACTCCGGATGGCGCTCTTCCCCTGTTTATAGGGGAAGGGGACCACGAAGTGGTGATGGGGTGCAAGAGATGCGCCGCATGGTATAACTGCCAACTCCTAAATTCTCACTTGTTTTGCACCCCCTCACCGCCAAGGCGGTCCCCTCCCCCTATAAACAGGGGGAGAGCGCCATCCGGACGGCACTCCTCACTACTAACTCCTCACTACTAACTTTCCCCCCATGCCCTCCCTCTCCACCTACATCTCCTCCCAATACGTCCAGGCGGCGAACCGCTTGGCGGGGAAGCATGCGCGGAAGAGTATTGTGGTGTATGTGGAGAGTTTTGACGATGTGGCGTTTTGGAGCAACCTGCTGCGCCCGTTGGAGACGGAGGAGTATTATTTTGAAGTCATGCTCCCTTCGAAGACGTCGCTGTGTAAGGGCAAGAAGATTGCGCTGGCAAACCAGCTGGGACCAAATATGATTGCGTGCGTGGATGCGGACTACGATTACTTGATGCAGGGCGCTTCGCCCACTTCGGAGGAGGTGTGTCGCTCGCCCTACGTGTTCCATACCCTCGTTTACGCCATTGAGAGCTACCAGTGTCACGCCAGCTCGCTCCACAACGTATGCGTTTCTGCCACACTCAACGACCGCCGTATCTTCGACTTTGAGGCGTTCCTGAAAGACTTCTCTGAAATCATCCACCCCCTGTTTGTGTGGAACGTGTGGTGTTACCGCGAAGGGAAGTTCAAGCAATTCTCCATGGTGGACTTCTACCGCATCGTGCGCCTCCGCGACATCAACCTATACCACCCCGAACAGGAACTCAACGACCTGCGCCGTCGCGTGAACTCCAAGATTGCGCGCTTGCAGCACCAATTCCCCGAAGCCAAAAAGGGGTACAAACCCTTGAAGGCAGAACTCATAGAATTGGGCGTCACGCCCGAAACGACCTACCTCTTTATGCGCGGTCACGACCTGCTCGACGGCATCGTCTCCTTGCTCACGGCAAAGGTGTGCGACCAACTACGCAGGGAGCGCGAGCGCGACATTCACAAGTATGCCGAGCACGCCAAGCAGATGCAAAATGAACTCGCATCCTACCAACACTCCGTAGCCTCCGTGGATGACGTCTTGAAGCACCACAACGGATATATGACAACGCCCCAATACTTGTGGGTGCAGGCGCAAATCAAAAATTTCTTGGGTCAACAGACGACGGATGACAGTCAACCGACGCCAAACCGAGCGCAATCAAGTTTACTTGAATTGCCGAGGTGCGAAGGAGGAAAAGACCACGAAGTGGGATTAACAGACAACAGACAACAGTCAACAGACAACAGGAGTTGAATGACCTTAAAGACCTTAAAGTTCATCACCCACTAACAACCAAAAACCAACTATGAAACAATTACTCATACTCACCCTTCTCTTGCTTCTCCCCCACTCCGTTTGTGGGCAGCAATCCATAAAGTCAATGCGCAGCGCAACTCCCTTTGCGAATGCTCAATTTAAGCGCGCAAAGGTCATTCAACCTTTCGGCAAGTTTGTGTGGGCTGATGCAAACATCTACCTCAAGGATGCTTCGCTCTGCTTTATGGATAATGACACGATCAAGAAGGCATACGTGGACAAAGTCGTGGCCGTGCAGTTTGACTCTGCCACCTACCGCAAGGTGGAGGACGGACAGATGGGACTTGTTATTGCGGAGAAGAACTACAACTGCCTCGTCCGTGTACGCACCATTGACATGAAGCAATACACCGAGGAGCACGACGGTACGCAGAATGCGTCCTACTTTGAATTCGACGGTCTCGGCCGCATGGGCAATGCCTTTATAGACCTCAACAACGCTCCCTTCCTGGAAGAAGGGTATCCCGTAAAAGACAAATACTACTTTGTCGTCAAAGGCAAATGCGTCGTGGCGAACGAGTCGCACATTGAGCGCGAGATTAGCAAGAAACACATGGACGACTTTAAGAAACTCATGCGCGACCAATGGTGGAGCTGGCGAGACGAAGATTCCCTCAAGATGTTGCTGGAGTATTTGCCGTAACCTTCCCAATCAACAAACACACAACCTATAACGGACAGCAGTAAAGCCCCCTCTCTACGAGGAGACCTACTGCTGTCCGTCTTTATTTATTCTCACCTCCTACCCCAGCGAAGTTCCACCAGACTAGTACGGACGCACGGTGCGTGCGTCCTCGTCTATAGGGAGGTTTCCAAGAATGCCCAATTTTAATTCTGGTAATAATATAGCAGATGTCCACAAACAATCCTTACACCAAAGATGTTGTGCTCTTATTTTTGTAGCCACTAATGACACTAATTTACACTAATGCCTTGCGGGGCATTTAAGACCGGATGGATATTAGTGAGAATTGACTAGCGCGACCTTCGGTTCGTGTTCATTAGTGGCTCGAAATAAAACAAACGAGTTTTCGTGGACAGCACCTATATCATTTCCTATGATTATTAGTTTAGCCACTAATGGGCACTCATACCCATCTGGACTTAATCCCCGTAAGGCGTGTAAATTAATCACATTAATGGCTAAACAAATCTTTTGGGGGAAGGAATTATTTAGGGACATCTGCTATATTATTACCAATGAAAAAAGCCGGCGCTCGGGTGAGCGTCGGCTTTTGTGTATAATGCTTCTAAATGAAGTTACGGATTAGAGCTGGGGACCAGCAGCTACGAGAGCCTGACCAGCAGCGCTACCTGCAGTGTACTTCACGAAGTTCTTCTGGAAGCGAGCAGCGAGGTCCTTAGCCTTTTCTTCCCACTTGCAAGCACATTCGTAAGTGTCGCGGGGGTCGAGGATGTTAGGATCTACGCCGGGAAGCGCTGTGGGCACTGTGAAGTTGAAGATAGGAATTACCTTCGTTTCAGCCTTGAGGATAGAACCGTCGAGGATAGCGTCGATGATACCACGAGTATCCTTGATAGTGATGCGCTTGCCAGTACCGTTCCAACCAGTGTTTACGAGGAACGCCTTAGCGTTGTGCTGGTTCATCTTCTTCACGAGTTCTTCAGCGTACTTAGTGGGGTGGAGTTCGAGGAACGCCTGACCGAAGCAAGCTGAGAATGTGGGAGTGGGTTCTGTGATACCGCGTTCAGTACCAGCGAGCTTCGCTGTGAAACCAGAGAGGAAGTAGTACTGAGTCTGTTCGGGATCGAGGATAGATACGGGAGGAAGAACACCGAATGCGTCAGCTGAAAGGAAGATAACGTTCTTAGCGTGACCTGCAGCAGAAACGGGCTTAACGATGTTGTCGATGTGGTTGATGGGGTAAGAAACACGAGTGTTTTCAGTTACGCTCTTGTCGTTGAAGTCGATCTTACCGTTTGCATCAACTGTAACGTTTTCGAGGAGTGCGTTACGACGGATAGCCTTGTAGATATCGGGTTCGCTTTCCTTGTCAAGACCGATAACCTTAGCGTAGCAACCACCTTCGAAGTTGAAGATACCGTTGTCGTCCCATCCGTGTTCGTCGTCACCAATGAGCATACGCTTGGGGTCAGTAGAGAGAGTAGTCTTACCAGTACCAGAAAGACCGAAGAAGATAGCAGTTTCGTTCTTTTCGTTAGTATTAGCAGAGCAGTGCATTGAAGCGATACCCTTGAGGGGGAGGTAGTAGTTCATCATAGAGAACATACCCTTCTTCATTTCACCACCGTACCAAGTGTTGATGATAACCTGTTCGCGGCTTGTGATGTTGAACGCTACGCAAGTTTCAGAGTTGATACCGAGTTCCTTGTAGTTTTCAACCTTAGCCTTAGAAGCGTTGTAAACAACGAAGTCAGGTTCGAAGTTAGCGAGTTCTTCAGCAGTGGGCTGGATGAACATGTTAGTTACGAAGTGTGCCTGCCAAGCTACTTCCATGATGAAGCGTACAGACATACGAGTGTCAGCGTTAGCACCGCAGAAGCAGTCAACAACGAAGAGGCGCTTGTTAGAAAGACATTCCTTAGCGATGTCCTTGAGCTGAGCCCAAGCTTCTTCAGTGATAGGCTTGTTGTCGTTCTTATAGTCATCAGAAGTCCACCATACTGTGTCCTTAGAGTTTGCGTCCATAACGATGAACTTGTCCTTAGGTGAACGACCAGTGTAGATACCAGTCATTACGTTCACTGTGTCGAGTTCAGTGTTCTGACCCTTTTCGTAGCCTTCGAGGCTAGCCTTTGTTTCTTCTGCGAAGAGAACTTCGTAAGAGGGGTTGTGGACAATTTCAGTAACACCGGTAATACCGTGTTTGCTCAAATCCAATGTTGCCATAAGTAATTAAAGTTTATAAATGGTAAATTGTAAATTAGTTAGCTGTGCAGATGTGAGGAAGATACGTTAACACCTTTCTCACCGCGAAGCAAATTTACGAAATTCCCCGAAGAGAAAAAAAAATTTAGCACTTTGTTTTAGCGAAAGTCTTTCTTTTCCGCAAAAAGTAGGTTTTTCGAGAATACGGGCAAATGAAATGCTATGTTTGCGTAGCATTTTAATTCACAAGCAGGTTCAAAAGGAGCCTACCCTACACAGGTAAAAATTATGGCAATAATGCACCAGTTGACCCTACCGTATTTTTGGCACTTAAGGCGTCTCGGTTTGGGTTGTCAAAGGACTCACCACACACAACCTTCCTGGTTATTTGCGGTAACGCCTCAGCGTCATTACTCCGCGAACATGGGGCAGTCAAAACGGAATAAACCCTTTCGCAATCCCCCCTATGATTTTTTCATGCCGAGAAAATGGATTTTCATACCGAGAAAATCTATTTTCGTGCCGAGAAAAATTTATTTCTATGCCAGTAATAAAAATACCATGCCTTGGTAATACAAATACCATACCTGGTAACCAAAATACCATGCCTTGGAAATAAAATTACCAGGCGTGGAAATTAAATCACCACGGAACACAGAGATTTCTCCACGTATCGACTCGTATCTACGGGTATCTTTTGAGCCACGAATGGACACTAATTTTCACTAATGCCCTGCGGAGTGGGCATGGTCTCACACAAAATCCACGGAAGACACAGAACCATGCGGAGTGTTATTGTCTCACGCAGACGGCGCAGACTTTCGCAGAAGCTTGCGGAGCAAATTCTGTGTAAGTCCGTGAGTTCTGTGTGAAATGACTCTTGACAGAAGAACATAAGGACATATTTCTCTCACGCAAAGGCGCAAAGTTTCGCAAAGCGTCTGCGTGAGGCGGTCTCACACGGAACTGAAAGTCGCTGTCCGAATTTGTGAGGGGAAAGCAATCCACGGAAGACACAGAATTTTCCACGGATTTGCTCGTATCTACGGGTATCTTTTGAGCCACTAATGGCACGAATTTACACTAATGCCTTGCGGGGCATTTAAACCCGGATGGATATTAGTGAAAATTAGTGCTCATTAGTGGTTCAAAATAAGACAAATGAGTTTTCGTGGACAACCAAAGGTCACGCATCTATATTATTGCCAAAAAGAGAAAGGAGAAATCACTACTGGACGTCCACAGCGTCAGTTGATTTCTCCTTTCTCTTTTTTTATTTCTCTTTTCAATTAGCGCTCTACGGGCACCACATGCTTTCCGTAACTCAACTTGAAGAGTTCGAAGAAGGGCACATGCTGATTGAGGCGCACGACAAAGTCTTTGTAATCGCGACGCGCCTGCACGGTCCAACCCGCTTCGGCAACGGCAATAAGGCGGGGGAAGGTGAGGTATTCCAACGTCTCATTGTCAAACACGTATTCCGTCCAGAAGTTTGCCTGAACGCCCTTGTAACGGGGAAGGAGCGCCTTATCAATGCCATTGGCAGGGATGTAGGCATACACACGCTCCAAGGTTTCGTGACCGTGACCCTGCGAACGAGGTTCGTTGGGGTCAGTGCTTTGGCGGCGGTTAATATAATAAGGAATCTGGGGCGAGAGGATGTTGTCAAAACCGCGCTGTGCAGCATCCTTTGCTGCTCCGTCGGCGCCAATCCATGCCATGACGGTAATATCCTTGAGTTGCGACGTATTACCGTGGAGCATTTCATTCCAAAAAATCAACTTGCGCTGCTCGGCCTGAGGCTTCGTAAGGATATAATCTTGGATTTGCTTGTAGAAGTCCGTTTGGAGGTCGCGATAGTTCGTGCTGCCGATTTCCTTAAGGCGCTGCTGGCAAAGTGCGTTGTGCTCCCACTTGTGCGTGGGGCACTCGTCGCCCCCGAGGTGGATGTAACCGAAGGGGAAGAGTGCGGTGAGTTCATCCACCACATCTTTTGTAAACTGGATAGCCTCGGGCGCTGCTACGTTCATCACATCTCCCGATACACCCTGATGGAGCCATACTTCGTGCTGCTCATTGGGGGTGCAAGAGAGTTCGGGATAAGCGGCAAGAGCGGCTTGGAAGTGGCCGGGCATGTCGATTTCGGGGAGGATTTCGATGAAACGGTCTTTTGCGTAAGCCACGATTTCCTTCACATCTTCTTGTGTGTAGAAACCACCATAGTGTTCACCGTCCGTGGGGTATTCACTGCCCCACCCCAATTTCTTCGTTTCGCGCCAAGCGGCAACTTCGGTGAGTTTGGGGTATTTCTTGATTTCAATACGCCAACCCTGGTCTTCCGTCAAGTGCCAGTGGAAGCGGTTCATCTTATACGCAGCCATCATATCGAGAATGCGCTTCACCTCTTCCTTACCAAAGAAGTGGCGGCCCTCGTCAAGCATAAATCCGCGCCAACCGTAGAGCGGTTCGTCGGCAATGCTAACACAGGGAATCTCGGGGCGCACCTTTTTTTCGCCCTTTACTTCCGCCAAGATTTCAGCGGGCATGAGTTGCTTGAGTGTTTGAAAACCGTAGAAGAACCCTGCGGGGCGCGAAGCCTCAAGCACGATCGCAGTTTCCTCTACCTCGAGGCGGTAACCCTCATCATTGATGTTGGGATTGAGGCGCAATTCCAAATTACTGCGCTTGGGATATGCCGTATAGCTCACCTTGATGCCAAAACTGTGTTTCAGTTGCGCAGCAAAGCGGTCAACCACACCCTGAACACTGTCGTTCTCATAAGTAGGAAGACACACCAAAACTTTTTTAGGCATCTTAAATACACCAGAACGCACAGTCACATTCTGGGGTTGGGGAATGAGGGGAAGGGTTTCCTGCGCAAACACGCTAATGGGTGCGAGAAGCAGTATAAGGAGGGAAAGGATAAGTTTTTTCATTGCTTTTACTTATAGGGAGGGAGAGAGGGAGGGAGAGGGAGCAAGAGGCACAGCGACGGTGTCGCTGTGAAGAGAACGAGGGGCGCAGGCCCTCCGCATGATACTCTGTCCAGGGCGTTGCCCTTCGCTGAAGGATCATATCCCTTTCAGGGAAAACATCCCGCATGGCAGTTGTACTCTGTTATCTGTACTCTGTACTCTAATCTTTATCTTCTTTGTCGGCGCACGCTCAGGCTTCCACCACCCGAAGGGGCAGACTGGCGCTTCACCTTGGGTTCTTTAGACTTCTTTTCTTTCTTCACTTTATCAGTAGTACCACGGCGAGAAGAGCGGCGCACCTTTTTCTTTTCGACAGTAACGACAGAATCGCCCTGAACGACGGCGAGGGTGTCTACCTTGACAAGTGTAGAATCCCCCTTCCAAAGGATGCGTTGGAAATCTATCAGTTCCTTTTCAATACGTTCCTGCTCCTTCTTCAGCGCCGTATCTGTGGGGCAATAAGCAGCGAGGAAACGATCCTGAAGGTTTGACACCTTGTAGATATCACCATCGTAGCGTGAGAGGGTGAAATAGTCATCAGCCGAAAGCATTGACGCATTATTATAGTTGCTGCCCATAAGCATAAGTTTGCCCAAATGAGTAGCTGCTTCGTCGTAGTTAATCCAGAAGAGAGGAGTCTTCTGAATACCTCCGCTATAATCGTCAGCGCGATGCAGGACAGGGCAGATGGCTGTCACTCGTGTGCGGAGTTGTGCCATTGCGCGGTCGTAGTACACCACCTCCTTGATAAAGTAAGATTTTACCTCTTCATTAGGGAGGTCAGCATCGTTCACACGGAAGCGTCCGTCGCGTTCTTCATAATAGATGCCATGGCGATCCATGAGTTGCTTCGCAGTGACTACGTTATCTTCCACAAAGTGCTCATTGCCATCCAACTTATAGTCGTAGGCCTTCACCTGACGGCGCAGAATAAGTTTGAAGAGGTAGTTGAAAAGGTTCTCGCGTCCGTCAGCAGTAATCGTTGTAGGAAAGTAAAGCACAGCATTTGCATCCTCCGTAAGATCCAGTTCACGGAAAATATCACGGCGCCAAGTGACATCCTTAGGCATTGCGGGAGCTACGGGAAACTCTCGGTATGACGATGCCGTGGGCGTCGTTTTCGTCTGTGCCGTTTTCTTTTCAGCCTCTGCCTTTCGGCGTGCTGGGGGCTGAGCTATGATAGAGAGTGCACAAAGCGAGAGAATGAGAGACAACAGTATGTTTTTCATTGTTGTAAGTTAAAGTTTTGCATCTTGCACAGCACTATTTAGATTGCGCAATATGCTTTAAGGTAGGTTCTATAAATTAGTTGTTTTATTCTTTCGGTTGATTCCGAGCTTGGTCGCTTTAAATCGATTCAAGCTAATTTATAGAACCTACCTTAATTAACAATCACTTCAAGGGGTTGAGGAAGTGTACGCTCTATGCCATCAGGACCGATACAACGGACCTTTGAGAGGTAGAAGCGCTGACCGCGACGGAGTTCGCGGACGAGTTCCTTTTGTGCTTCGGTGAAATTCGCTGACTGCGACACAGAAATCACGGTGTTGCCCATACGGTCAAAGAATACAGCTTCAAAACCGAGTACGCGGAAGGGGATATTGAGAAGGCCATCGTCAATAGCAGCACCCAAACTCTTAGCTCCAAGGATGTCTGCTTTTGAAAGGCGTCCGCCACGGAAATGGTCGGCACCTACGGTGATGTATGCCGTGGGGTCGGGCAACTTGCGCACCTTGAAGGAGTAGGCGCCCATCGATTGCGTACGACCATTGACGACACCCGTCACGTTAAAGGTTACGGTCTCACCCACCTTCTCGGGGCGCGCAATGTATTTGCCATTGCCTTGTGCCGTAAGACTTCCGCCCGTCATGGTCAAGGTAATCTTGTTGGAGGGAACACCCGAAGCACTCACACTTACGGGATTCTCAAAACCTGCATAGAGCACGTTCATCAAATCTGCCGCCACCGTAGCACCCACAGGGGGAGCGATGACATTATAGCGCTGGGTGAACTCGCGACGAATGATTTCGCCCGCCGCATTGGGCATTTCGAGGTAACCGCTAAAACTGTATTCACCAGGACCGCCGACGGGGAAACTATAGATGCCGTTGGTCTCAAGGCGCTGACCGTTTACATAAATTTCAGGGCGCTGAGTCGTATCAACCGCCGCCATGAAGATGTGCGAGTTAAAGGTCTGTCCCGGGAAAAGCGTGGTTGCTTCGGGCAAAACATAGGCGTTGAGCTCGTTTACACGGATGTCCTTGAGGTCAATATTGTCAGCAAGGACACGAAGCACCTCACTCTCGGTGTTACGCACGTCGTTCTGCAACTTTGTAAGCATCGTGATGGAGGCAATCGTAGGCATCTCCTCAAACATATACTGCTTCCAGTCTTTGCCTAAATTGTCCTCGCTCTTGGGCACGTCGGTCGAGAGGTTTGAAGCGATAATCGCCTTCTCACGAGGGTCGGCGATGTAGCTCATCATCGTTTCGCGATAAGCCACAATCTTGTCGTGGAGTTGTTGCCCCTTGCCATTATACTTTGAGAGCATCACGATGTTGGAAGCATTGAGGTCCTCCTTGTTTTCAAGCTTATCGGGATTACCCTTCTTGCCGTCCACCTCACGAGCAAGCGCCCAACGGAGTTGTTCTGCGAAATCGTAGAGCGAATCCGACATCTGCTTCACCACCATTGCCTTGTCATACCAAGGGCGTACCTTTGTGGGGTTCTGCTTCAGCTGCTCCGCAAAGTTATCATAGAGAGTTTGATTCTCCTTCATGGCATTGTCGGTCGTGCGTGTCAGACTCTCGCCCACAAGCGAGAATCCCTTGAGCACATCGCTCGACACGTTGAGCGCCAACATGGCCATCAGCACAATGTACATGAGGTTAATCATGCGCTGACGCGGAGAAACGGGATTTTTCTTTACTGCCATGGATTAAAGATTACCTACCAAAGTAGGTTCTAATAATTAGTGTATCTGTCTAAAGATAGGAGATTTACTGGGTGGGGGATTTCGGAAAGGGGAAACTATCAGACTAAAAGACCTTATAACCTCACACCTTATAACCTAATAACCTCACACCTTAATACCTTAAAACCTCATAGACCTACCCTTAAGAATTTGCTATCGGGTTGCTGATAGCAGTAAGTTTCTTAATCATCTGGGTGTAAACGTCGTTGACTTCCTGAATCTTCGCAGCAAGTCCGCGTGTCTGCTCGTTGATTTCCTCAATCGTGTTCACCTGCTTTGAGATACTTGCAAAGTGAAGGTCGTAAATCTTGTTGATACCGATAAGTGTGCGGTTGAGGTTCTCCATTTCCTGGCTATCCTTGGTAAGGCGTGCCGTTTGCTCGTCCACCTTCGCAAAGGTTTCGGTCAACGTGCGGAGCTTTTCAATATATACTTGCGTTGCAGCCTCCATATCGGGAGAGAGCACGGCTTGTGCGCGCTGCAAAAGTTCATCATTTGCCATGCGGATGATAGAAGCGAGTTTCTGCGCCTCTTCTTCCGTCGTAGCATCTGCCACTGCCTGCTGCACTACGGGATGTTGCGCCGCGAGTGCCGCCTTGCCGTCAAGTGAAGTAGCAGCAGAAGGTGCACAACTACCTGCAACAGCGCCACCGCCGCCAATCACACTGCCACCACCAATGATTACCGTGCCGCCACCCACTACTGCGGGACCAGCACCTACGGCAGCCGCAGCACGTTCGAGTTCCTGCTGTTCGGCATCAACGGTTTCAGCAACAGCGTCGCCCACATAAGTACCGTCAACAAGGGCTTCAGCCTTTTCGATTTCCTCGTCGGTTTCAATTTCGTCGGGAAGCGCCTTACCGATTTCGTTCTTATCAAAGGGACGGTCGAAGGCTGCGAGGAAGAACACAACGGCTTCAGTACCCATACCCAAGAAGAGCATGAGGTTACCCCCAGGAAGGTGGGTCAACTTAAAGAGCGCACCAAGGATTACGATGGAAGCACCCCAAGAGTAGGCGTAATTTAAGAATGTCTGCCCCGGAACACTGTCCATCCAGTGTTGCAAGCGGGTAACAATGTTTATTTTAGACATAATCAATTCAATGTTTTAGTGGGAGAGGATTACTTGGTCACCGCCTTTGAACGTACACAGCGGAAACCTACGAACGAACGGGGCTGATTCTGATATTCCCAGTTGCGCCACGCAGAGCGAATGAGCGAAATGGGATCTTTCCACGAACCGCCGCGCACACTCTTGCGCTTCAATACGTAGGGATCTTCTGCAGCGGCATTATACACCAATTCGGGATTGATGTCTGCCATAGCAGCCACGCCTGCCTCGGTGTAGACAGTGTTTGTCCACTCAGCCACATTACCTGCCATGTCGAAAAGTCCGTTGGAGTTAGCGCCATAGATACCGACCTTTGAGGTAATCAAGTTGCCGTCTTCGGTATAGTTACCACGGTCGGGTTTAAAGTTGGCATAGAAGCAACCCTTCGTGCTCTTCGCGCTATCACCCTCCCAGGGGAAGGGATTGTTTTCGCGACCGCGCGCCGCATATTCCCATTCAATCTCTGAAGGCAAGCGGTAGCGCTGAATGTAGCGTGCTTGAGGGCCGAGACCTTGAAGGAGATAGTTTGTGCGCCATGCGCAAAAGGCATTTGCCTGTTCCCACGTCACACCTACAACGGGATAATCGTTATATGCGGGCATGGTAAAGTAATGCTTCATATAGGTTTCGTTACTTGCATTCGTAAAGTCGTTCACCCACACAGTAGTGTCGGGATAAACGGGCACAATGTAAGTGTTGAGGAAGTCGTAAAGCGAACTCAAGGGGCGCTCAATCGTTTGACGCACGATATTACCGTTGTCGTCAATGTAAGCGGTGTCCTTTGAAATCATTATCACTTCATCAAGGGCGGGGGTAATATCCGTATTGAGGTTACGTTCCTTGGGGTCAAGACGATACTTACGAAGTGCTGCCTTTTCGTAGTCGAATATTTCGTAGCGATACACGAGTTGCTTCACATCAAGCATCTTGGTGCCATCAATAGGATGCGTAGTGTACACGCTTTCAATGGCACGCTGCTGATCTTCATCAGGTTTGCGCCAAGGAATGGGCTTTGCCCAATTCAAATGGGGCGTTACGGGTTCGCCATACTTGTCCACCTCAATCTTATAGGTCTCATCACCACCATAAGAGGGGTCGGCAAGGCGTTCACGGATGATAGAGTCGCGCACCCATTCCACGAACTGACGATACATGGAGTTAGTCACTTCCGTTTGGTCCATCCAGAAACCATCTACCGAAATTTCACGCTGCGGTGTTTGAATGCCCCACAAAGAGTCATTCTCCATACCAGCACGCAAAAAACCACGCTTCACTTCAACCATACCGAAGGGAGCAGGTTCGTTATAGTTCACTGAACGCTGACCAGTTACTTCGCCTCCACTACGCATGGCACGCGAACCGCCCACGCAAGCCGTAAGCAGCGTAAGCACGAGGAGACTGAAAATAAATACGAGTTGCTTCATATATTGTTTTTTTAGTTATCGAGAGGGAGGGGGGGGGGAGTTTAGTGAGTAGAGAGTAGTGAGGAGTGAGTAACCCTTGCGGAGTGAGGGGCATTAGGAGTGGGGAGTGCGGTTCAATGACGTTAGAGACTTTAAAGACCTTAAAGACCTTATAACCTTCAGGCCTCAAAGCCTCAAATCCTTAAAACCTAAAAACCTAAAGACCTTATAACCTCAAACCTTATAACCTCAATCACAACCACCTTACACTCTTATGCGCATTGCGCCCTTTCTTACCGAGGTTAAGTTCTACCTTGTACCCAAGGGTAATTTCGTGATTACCCGCTGCGATGCCCATGCCGTTGGTATTGGCTTCATAGCCATAGCAGATATCGAGTCCGTGAAAGACAAAACCGAAGAAGGCACCAATGCTGTATTGCGGGGCGTAGTTGATACCTCCATACATCGTGCGCCCATCGGCGCTGTACTTCACACGCGCTGTGAGGTCGGCACGAAAATCTGTGCTGTCATAGCGCAGCATTACAGAGGGCGTTAAAGTAATAAACGAATATTTTGTGGGAATATTGTAACCCGCCATAAAATTATAGGCAGAATTTACCTTCAGTTCGCTCTTATCCCCCAGCGCAATGGTGGGCGCCGTAAGGTGTTGCATCGCCAGACCAGCGTACCATCTGCGGTGCGTATAAAATAATCCGAACGAGGCATCAAACTGCGAACCACTCATATCACCACCTGAAAATACGGGGTCATTGGGATCGTTCGTTTCTGCTTTGCCTCCATCCACGCTCTCACTCAACATATCTACCTGAAGTCCCGCTGCGAGTCTTCCGCCCCAAAGCGGGTGGTGGTAGGCATACTGCGCTGAAAAACGCTTGTGCGAGAACAAACCGATTTCGTCGTTGATCAACGTCACCCCTACTCCATGGCGAGATTTTCCCATAGCAAAAGCCATGTCGGCACCCGCATAGAGCGTACTTCCCGCATCTTCATATCCCGCAGCATGCGTCTGCAACGCAATGTTGATATTCAACTCGTCCTGCCTGCCCACTGCAGCGGGGTTCAACATCGGTTCCACCTGCCAATAACGCATAAACGCGGCATCATACTGCGCAAAACCCGCTACCGTAGGGACACATACCACCGCAAGCAACACCCAAAAACGGAGTTGCTGGAGACGGAAAACCGTATGTAAAACCAAGTTGCGCATAATACGGGAATATACTATATCTTGCAAAGTTACAATTTATAAAGAAATACCTTTGTTTTTTAGTGAAATATTTTCATCGTCAGCAGCGAGACGAACTGTGCAACCCATGCTAAATGACACACCACAACAATGCTCGCACCACCATACTTTTAACAAAAAGAAGAGTGGATGCATCACTCGTGTGACACATCCACTCATACGTTTATTTCACTCTACCATTGGGCAGAGATTCTTATTCATTAGTCAGCCAACTTTGCCTTGATGAACTCGCGGTTCAAGCGAGCGATGTTAGCGATGCTTTCGTTCTTAGGACAAACGGCTTCACAAGCACGAGTGTTTGTACAGTTACCGAAACCGAGTTCGTCCATCTTAGCAACCATTGCCTTAGCACGCTTTGCAGCTTCGGGACGA
>JBGVPF010000014.1:0-87223 GCA_045126825.1 Alloprevotella sp. | reverse complement strand
GTAACAACTTACTCTTTTTCCAGGTCTTCGGCCTTCTTCCAGAATTTGCGGGCATTTTTGCGGTCGCCAATTTTCCAGTAGATGTCGCCAGCGTGTTTGTAGTAGGTGCTTGATTCTTCGTCCTCCTTGACTGCGGCGAGGGCCTGGTCGATGTAGATTTTTGCTTGGGTGTACTGTCCTAACTGGTAGAGCACCCATGCGTAGGTGTCGAGGTAGGTGGCATTGTTGGGACTTAATTCGTTGGCACGGTGAGCCATGGTTAAGGCCTTATTGAGGTTGATTTCGTCCAACGACAGGAAGTAGGCGTAGTTGTTTAACACCAGTGCATTGTCGGGGATGAGTGTCAGGGCGCTGTCATAGGCGGCATAGCATTCTTCCATCCTGCCCAAATCGTGGTAGATATCTCCCATTAAATTGTATAACTCCGATGCTAAAGAGTCGTCGGGATTTTCCATATAATAGGGTTCTCCTCGCTCCAGCGTCTTTATTGCGGCATCATAGTTTTCGTCGTACAGGTAGAAGATGGCAGGAAGGTGGTAGTAATCCAGATTCTTGGGGTCGTAGTATTGTCCCTCTTCGCAGAGGCGCAACAATTCAGCCGTGTTTTCGCTACGATAGCAGAGGTACATCCCGTGGCGTCGGATTTCGGTGTCTTCGGGGTGGTACTTTAGGGTGCGGTTGATGGCCAAGAGAATGCTATCGGGTGCGGCGTTCATATAACTCAAAAGCACCACATGGGTGGCAGAGATTTCGCCTGTAGCATTTTCGCCGTAGTCCATATTGTCGAGGAAGGAGCGTACGCTGTTGAGGCGTAGACTATCTTCACCAGCACAATATCTGATGTAGTTCGTAAGGATCTCCGTTCGGATGTTTTCTTCAATATGGTTGTTGCTGACCAGTCTTTTTACACTCTCAAAGAGTTTGTCCAAATCATGGATGCGTGTGTAGTGGCAAATGAGGGCATACTGCGCCTGTTTGTTTGCTGGCGAATGTTCCAAGATTCCCTTATAGATGTCTTCTGCAAGGTCTGGGCGATTGTAAACCTCTGCATAACAGTCACCTTTGTAGATCTGGTATTCGTATTCGTTGGGGCGTTCGTTGATGACGGTATCCAGAAAGGTGAATAACCCTGTGGAGTCATGGGATTCCACCAATACTCCTAACTTACCCCACACCACATCCTTGGTGCGTCCGCTTTGTCGCTCCATTTTGTTGTAGACCTCCAGGGCTTTCTTGTAGTTGCTTAAGTTCTTATAACTTTCCGCCAACTGGGTGAGTGTACCTTTCGTGGGGTGCAGTTCTGCAATGCGTTCGTAGTAAGTAAGCGCCTCTTCGTGTCGCCCTTCACGGTCGAACATGATGGCGAGGTTCTTCTGAATATCAACGCTATTCGGGGCATAGTAAGCCGCGCGCTTCATGTTGTGTAGCGCCAACTGGCGCTGTGTAGTGTCATTGCGGCGTGCAAAATCATATTGCGCTCGCGACAAGAGCCATAATGCTTCGGCAGCGGTAGAGTCTATATCAATGGCGCGCTCCAGCAATATGACATAGGCATCATATTCACCATCCTCCATGCGCATGAGGGCCTCGTGGTAGAGCAAGTTGAACTGATGTTGCTGCGCAGGCGTAAGACACACTCGCGGAGGCAACACACTTTTGGAGTCTGTTGCCTTCTTGCTGGTGCTACAACCGATAGCGGCAAGTAGTAGTACAAGCAGGGGGAGGATTAGGTAGGAGCGCATTTTTAGTGAGTGGTGAGTAGAGAGTAGTTAGTAGAGAGTAGTTAGGAGTGAGTAGTGAGTAATACCGTGCGGGGTGTAGGGAAGACGGGGGGCGTAACAGTCCGCAGGTATTTCTCCTTTAATCCTGCTTTGCGGTCTTTTCCTTTGGAGTGAGTAGTGCCTTGCGGGGTGTTGGTAAGACGGGGGGACGTAACAGTCCGCAGGTCTTTTTCCTTTAATCCTGCTTTGCGGTCTTTTCCTCCTTCGCACCTCGGCAATTAAGCAAGCTTGATTGCACTCGGTTTGGCGTCGGTTCTCCTTTCTCCTTTCCCTTTACTTTTTCCCCGTATGTCCGAATCCGCCTGCTCCGCGTTCGGTTTCATCGAGCGTTTCTACCGCTTCCCATTCCACGGTTTCGTGGCGTGCTACTACCATCTGGGCAATGCGTTCGCCATCGTTGATGACGAAGTCCTCGTTGGAGAGATTGACGAGAATAACTCCGATTTCACCGCGGTAATCAGCGTCAACGGTGCCGGGAGTGTTGAGTACGGTAATGCCCTTCTTGAGCGCAAGACCTGAACGGGGGCGCACCTGTGCTTCAAACCCCTGGGGAAGGGCAATGAAGAGACCTGTGGGCACCAAGCAACGTTCCAAGGGGCGTAAGGTGATGGGTGTGTCAAGATTGGCACGGAGATCCATACCTGCACTCAGCGCAGTGGCATAAGCAGGAAGGGGATGGTGAGAACGGTTGATGATTCTAACATTCATAGTTGTAGGGGATTTCCATATTTACCCGCAAAAATAAGAAAAAAATAAGTCCTCCCCCGTTTTTTATCATAGAAAGTAGGGAGTAACTCTTTGCTTTTAACTACTTTTGCGTTTATGAACTGGCAAACACTACTTTCTCACAAGCGCTTTGGCAAAGAAGACAGCCATAAGGCGCTATCAGAGCGACGCTCGGAGTTTTTGAGGGATTACGACCGCTTAATCTTCTCGCCCGCCTTTCGCAGAATGCAGAATAAGACGCAGGTGTTCCCCCTTCCGGGTAGCATCTTCGTGCACAACCGCCTTACTCACAGCCTTGAAGTGGCAAGTGTGGGTAGGTCGTTGGGGACTGACGTTGCGGCTGAACTCCTGGCGCGCCACCCCGAACTGCATGAGGTGCCTCTGGCATCTATCGGGGGTATCGTTTCTGCGGCATGCCTTGCCCATGATATGGGGAACCCTCCCTTTGGACATTCAGGGGAGCGTGCCATTCGTAGTTTCTTTGCCGAAGGAAATGGTAAGCGCTTCAACAACTATGTGGCGCCTGATGGCGACCGCCTGACGCACGCCCAGTGGTTGGATTTCATACATTTTGATGGGAATGCCAATACCCTTCGTCTGCTGACCCACCAGTTTGGGGGACGCAGAAAGGGCGGTTTTGTGATGACCTATTCTACGTTGGCGAGTGTGGTGAAATATCCGCATTCTTCCATGATGGGAACGAAGAAGTCGAAGTTTGGTTTCTTCAATGCCGAGGTGGAAACGTATGAAACGATTGCCCGCGAGTTGGGAATTCCCGTGCTGGAAGAAGTGGCGGGAGAAAAGCGCTATGCGCGCCATCCCCTCGTGTTCCTCGTTGAGGCTGCCGACGACATCTGCTATGAAATCATGGACATTGAGGATGCGCATAAGTTAAAACTCCTCAGCGACCAAGAGACGTTGGACTTATTCCTCGGTTTCTTTGAGGCAGACGAGCGTGAACACATTCTTGCCTCTTACGTGTCAGATACCGATGTTGACGATCAGATTATTTACCTGCGTTCCTGCGTTATCAATGCGTTGGAACAGGCGTGTGTGAATATTTTTGTTGAGAACGAGGCTGCTATTCTTGAGGGCACTTTCACAGGTTCGCTGATAGACCACCTTCCAGAGCATTTGCACCAAGCCTACAAGGAGTGTGAGCACGTTGCCCACCGCAAAATCTACAATTCAAAGGCGGTGACCGACATAGACCTTTCGGGGTATCACATCATCTATACCTTGCTCGATTTGCTTACGGATGCTGTTGTTTCTCCAGAGAAGGCTTACAGTCAATTGCTCCTCCGACAGATTTCTACACAGTATCAAGTGCGTGCTCCGCGTCTTTACGACCGCCTCATGGCGGTGCTCGACTACATTTCAGGCATGACCGACGTCTATGCCCTTGACTTGTATCGCAAGACAAAGGGGCATTCGCTGCCGATGGTGTAAATATAGTGAGAAGGTAGTAAGTAGTAGGTAGTAGGTAGTAAGTAGTAGGTAGTAGGTGGCTTACTACTCCTTCCAACTTAACGCTTACTTGTTTTCTACTCCGCAAGGTATTACCCACTACCTACCACTTACTACCTCCTACTTACTACTTACTACCTCCTACTTACTACCTATCAAATACTCTCTCCGACATATTCTTCGCAGCACGAGTTTGCTGGGCGGGGTGCAGGTGCTTCACCTGCTCCTCTCTGTGGTGCGCAATAAAATCACGGCGATTTATATTGGTAGTGCGGGGATAGGTTTGGCAGATTTGTACGCAAGGAGTGCTGAATTTGTGGGTCATTTGACGCAGTTGGGTTTAGGATTGAGTGGGGTGCGCCGTATCGCGCAGTTGTATGAGGAGGAACCCTCTGGAGATGCACTGCGTGACAATATTGCCACCTTGCGCTCATGGGTATTGGTAACCGCTCTGCTTGGTGGTGCGGTGATGTTGCTGCTTTCCCCCCTCTTGGCGCTTTTTCTGTTGAAAGATCAAGGTCGATGGGTTGAATGTTGTATGCTGGCACCTTTAGTGTTTTGTACGACCCTCTTTTCTGGGGAAATGACCTTGCTGAAGGCAACGCACCAGTTGAAGAAGTTGGCACTTTGCACAGCCCTTGGTGCTGTTGTGACACTTTGTCTTGCCGTACCGCTTTATGTGCTTTTCGGTAGTGTGGCAATTATTCCCGTACTAACGCTCTCTGCCTGCTCTTTACTCTGTATTTATCTTTGGGCAACGACGCGTCATTACCCCTATGTGCTGAATTTCCGCAAAGAGTCGTTTCTCAAAGAGGGGCTTCCCCTCTTGCGTCTTGGCGTTTCCTTTGTCTTGGCGGGAGTTGTGGCTTCGGCCGCTGAAATGGCGGTGCGTTCGTCGATAAATTGGCAGTCCAGTGAGGAACTTGTAGGATTTTATGGTGTGGGGTTCACCTTGATTGTGAGTTATGCGCGCATTATTTTTGTTGCTGTAGATGCCGATTATTACCCCCGCTTGACGGCCGTAGTGGAGCATCATAAAGAGATGAACGGCATTATCAATCGCCAGACGGATGCGTTGGTGATGCTCATGACTCCTTTCTTGATTACCTTTGCTTTGGGGTTGCCCTTCATTATTCGCTTGTTGTACACCGAGGAATTCCTTTCTGTAACCCCCATGGTGCTTGCAGCGCTCTGTTATATGTTCTTTAAGGCAGTCTACACCCCACCTGCATACCTTTCCATCGCCAAGGGAGACTCAAAGATCTATCTGCTGATGGAGGTGTTGTACAATATTGTATTTACGGGGGCTGTGGTTGGAGGTTTTCATTATGGTGGTCTCCTCGGTGCGGGGGTTGGACTTACCATAGCCAACCTCTACGACCTTTTAGCCATCAGCATCTTCTATTCCTACCGTTACAAGTACCGTATGGAGCGTGCTACGCTATGGCGCACCCTCATGCAGTTCTTGCTCTTGGTATCAACGATTGGTGTTTGCTTTTTCATCTCTGATGAATGGGCGAAATATGGGGTAGGGACCCTCCTCTTACTGGCGTCATTAGGTTTAGGGTATAAAGTGTGGCGCGATAGAAAGTAGACGCCTTTCGCAAATGCACTGATAGGTATAAAACAAAAAATATTTGAGAGACCTTTAATCTCTCAAATATTTTTTTGCATTAATATAGCAGTTGACCCAAATATAGTTAAAAAACTTTCGTCAGAGGATTTAACCATCCGAAATGCCCCCGTAGGGGGGCACACTTGCATAACCGCGGGTGAGCAGGGCGAACCTGCGGTGGTACTATACGAACGAATAAATCTATCGGTCCCCGTAGGAGGACCCACAACACCTGGATATGCCACAAATGGCTTTAACTTATCCGATCGTTGTGGGTCCTCCTACGGGGACCGATAGAACTACACTGTTGTTATCCCTAATCCGCAGGTTCACTGCGTTCACTAGCGGTTAGGCAAGTGTGCCCTCTTGATACCCCCTCCGCAAATTCTTTGCTCGTCCCCCTAAACAGAGGGACAAAGGCAATGCATTCATAAATTTCAGATGGGTCAACACCTATATTATTGCCTAAAGTTTCCTTAAACGGTGCATCCTGCCAAATCAAACACACGTACCTTCAATTGTTAACATCGTACGACCTTATCAATTGGAATTCTCTTCGTAAAGACAACAACAAACAACCTATTTAGGAGGCGAACAGTAGGCACCTGCCGAATCCCAAATTAATTTCCATTTATCACCACCGTTACTATCGAACGTGCGGGGATTGACAACGCCTTTAATGAGTGCTTACCGATGTATTGTAAATCCTTGTCTATAGAGGTTAGATACAATTTTCCCTTTCGGGCATTATCACATTTCAAAGAGATGCTCTTTTCCGTGTCGGCATAATTCACGATGACTGTTACAACCTGCGAGCCGTCTGTATAGGATGAGAGCATCAGCGAGGTGGCTGCCTCAAGGGGTGTTACTTCTTTATTCAAAGCACGCACATCAATTCTGCGCATCCCTGGGCGTATGAAAAAACTATAGTTTGCTGTTGCCCAAAACATTTTTGTTGGCACGACCTTGCCATCGTATTTTACACTTTCACCCGACTTGCCCTCTAACGGCAACAACTGTATGGGGACATCTTCGTTCAACGACACTGCTGTCCACCATTGCCAGGCAGAAGCGTTGGCAACTGCCAAGTTGGTGTGGATGAGACGCGCTATATACAACCCTAAGTTAATGCTCTTTACAGGTGATGGGGGCATGGTTATCTCCTCGTTCTTCTCCAGAATGCAATATTCCGATGCCCAAAATTTGGTGTTGTGATTATTGCCGGCAAGCGCGTCTCTCGCTTGGGTGCGTATATCTACCAACAGACTTGGCGGGTATGCCGTCCAATAGTCGTGGGCAGCAACGCAATTATAAAGATTCTTGAACGACAGGACGCTATAGGCACCATCTTTGTAGAACATTGAACGAATAATGTCATCGGGCGTTTTCTCGTTGGCATCCACCTCAAAGAGCATTTTCATCTCGCCAAGTTCGGGGATAATGATTTTTGTATCCACCCCATTTTCCGATATTGCCTTATCTAACTCTTCAACCATCTTGTAAATATCAGACTTTGTGGCGAAGGTGCCTTCTTGCCAACTATTCGTGTGCCACTCCACATTAGGTTCATTCAGCGGACTCACATATTTGATGTTATATCCGTTGTCCCTAAAGTGCTTCACACAACGAACCAAGAAGCGTGCGAAATCATCAAACTTGTCATGCTGGAGGTTGATACACTTGTTGTCGGCGGACAATGTAGCACCCGTTCTGGTCATAAAATAGGGCGCAGAGTTGGTAAAGAAGAGAAAATCATTCATGCCTCGTTCCCTTGCAGCATTCATAAACCACTGCTGACCGGCTTGTTTGGTAAAGTCATAGGTCCCATTGGGGGAGAGAAAACATTCTGTTCTGTTCCATGTACTTGTGACCTCATTATTCTCCCGGTTCTCATAACTTCCGGCACCAATGTTCACTCGCCAATTACTCAACGCCATACCCTTGGGATTGCCATCCTTGTCAAATTCACGCTTGAAAAGCAAGTCGGCAATATGTTCCCTTTTCTCTAAGGGCCAATTTTTACCCACAAAGTCCATGCGCCAAGCATCGGAGGCGCTAAAATTGTCTATTTCTTGATATTGAATCTTCTTGTCAATAACATAAGTTATTGTTTCTTGAGCCTTAAGTCCCCCTGTTAGACATAAGCCTATGAGGAACAACAAAAACGTTCTATAGTGTATCTTCATATTTCAAAATAGGTTAATGGTTGGAAATAGGTTAAGGAGTTTGGTTAGAATATAGCATTGCCCAGATTTTTTAACGCTGAAGCAGCCATTAGAGGGGAGCGACACACCAAAAAGGGGCAACTCCTATTTTATTACCTAAAATAAGCAAGCCTTAATCATTCTTGGATTATTCCCGGAATAAAAAAAGACGAGAATTACTTCTCGTCTTTTGGGTGATTCGCTTGGGGCTCGAACCCAAGACCCCAACATTAAAAGTGTTGTGCTCTACCTACTGAGCTAGCGAATCTAACCTTGGTGCTGTTAAGCGAGTGCAAAGTTAAACATGTTTATCGAGATAACCAAATGTTTGAAAGGATTTCTCGCTATAATCGAGGAAGGGACATCAATCTATTAAAGATTTTACCAAGTCGGAATTGCAGAATGAAGTGTTAAGATTTCATCAAGGGATACGTCGTGTGAGGAAGTTGGTAATTCTGGAAGTAACTGGAAAGAATAACAAATGCCTAACTTGTAAATGTCGCCGAAAGAGGGGTGACTTAATAGTCGGTCGTAATATCCTTTTCCTCTACCTAAACGCTTGCCGTCCATCGTGAAAGCGACTCCTGGAATTATGGCAAGGTCTATCACTGAATAATCGGTAACAATGCGTCCCAAGCGAGGTTCAGGGATTCCGAGACGTCCCTGCTCCAAAGATGCTCCAACGGCATATTCTCTCACCTCCAACGCATCGCCCACCACAACAGGAAGCAGGATTTGCTTTCGTCCCTGCCACTTTGCTATAAATTCCATCGTTTGTACCTCATCGGGAAGTGAGGCATAAAGCAAAATGGCATGCGCCTTTTGGAAGACGGGATGGTCCTCCAAAAGGCGCATTATTTCATGAGATTGTTGCTCACGCTCTTGCTTCGTAAGTGCATTTTTGCGAGCGCACATGAGTTGGCGAAGGGTTGACTTAGACTCCATAAAATGAGGTTAAGAATTTAAGCAGAAAACTCCTGAGACGCACCTTTCGCCAATACGAAGATAGGTTCCTATTTTCACCTTCCACTACCCTATTCTATTATCGGGCGCGCCTTACCTTCGTCAATAATTTCAAGCGCTTTCAACATGGCCGCATCGGTGCGGTTTTCATACTTCGTGGCTTCGGTTACTCCAAAGACCTGGTCTATGATATTGATAAAGAGATAACGCTCAATGAGGTGATACGAAGTGCGAATCATAAGGTTACGACGCTTCACGCCTTTCTTTTCAGCCTCAGCAACGAGTTTATCAACGAGTTTCATCTTGCGGAGCAATGCCACAAGTTTTTCAACATTGGGACAAGATTCAAAGAGTTCTCGGTGTTCATCCACCACATTAAACACGAATTTGTAGGGGACTTCTGTATTATAAAGATCTCGGAAATAAGAAGTGATACCCACCGTGTCACGCGGAATAAAATAGTCGGGAATGATACCACCACCTCCATATACAGTACGTCCACCAATCGTGGTATATTTATCTCCCGAAACTTTAATACTATCAGCGGAGTAATACTCACCATGCAATGCACGCTCAATAAGGTCGGCCTCGTAAGCGGTATCGTTACCCATCACATAGGGTTTCTGTACACAACGTCCTGCGGGGGTGTAATAGCGCGCTTTAGTTAGGCGAAGCATGGATCCATCGCGGAATTCAATGGGAGTTTGCACAAGTCCCTTGCCAAAAGTTCGGCGCCCAACAATGACTCCACGATCATTGTCCTGAATGGCTCCGGCAAAGATTTCACTGGCAGAAGCCGATCCTTCATCAACAAGAACCACAAGGTCTATGTCCTTATACATACCACGACCATCACTTCTATAATCCTCGCGCGGTGAGTGGCGACCTTCCATGTAGACAATAAGACGGTTGGGAGAAAGGAATTCATTCGCTACCAAAATAGCAGGGTGCATATAACCACCAAGGTTGTTGCGCAAGTCAATAACGAGTGAGGTACATTCACCCATATTCAACGTGGCAAGTGCTGAAAGGAATTCGGGATAAGTATTATCACCAAAAGATGTAATGCGCACGTACCCAGTAGTATCATTCAGCATATATGAAGCATCTACCGTCTTCACAGGAACACTTCCGCGCTGTATGGTGAAATCCAATAATTTAGAAATACCCTTGCGCTTGACGCCCAACTTTACTTCGGTACCCTCCTTGCCCTTTAGGCGCTTCATTGTTTCGTCATTGGTGACACTCTTGCCCACGAAGAGGGAGTCGTTGATGGTAACAATGCGGTCGCCTGCACGGAGCCCCACTTTCTGAGCTGGTCCCGATTCAATTATCTTCAGGATACAAACGGTATCGTTTTGTATACTGAATTGCACACCGATACCTTGGAAACTTCCTTTTAAGTCTTGCAACGCACTTTCAACATCCTTTGCCGAAATATATGTAGAATGCGGGTCAAGTTCCTTAAGAATTTTTGGAAGCGACTTTTCCACGATATCTGGAATATTCACCGAGTCAACATACTGATCGTCTACCAAATGGAGTAAATCGGTAAGTTTATTGCTCGACGTGTTGATAATGGCAAGTCGATTTCCAGCAAAGTGATTAGAGTAAAATGTGCCAATCATAATCCCCAGAATCATTGCAATTGCAACAAGCAGGGGAATAAAGCGGAAAAGTCTATTCTTCATTGAGATAAATTACTTCAATATTCGCACGACGCAACAGATCAATGCCGTCCGTAAGGCGATATTCACGCCCATAAATCACACGCTTAATACCTGCTTGGATAATCAATTTTGCACATTCAATGCATGGGCTATCCGTAACATAAAGCGTTGCGCCATCTGAATTATTGCCAGAACGCGCAATTTTGGTAATCGCGTTTGCTTCGGCATGAAGAACATAAGGTTTCGTCACACTGTTTTCGTCCTCACAAATGTTTTCAAAACCTGCAGGTGTACCGTTATAACCATCCGAGATAATCATCTGGTCTTTCACGATAAGCGCACCTACTTGGCGACGAACACAGTAGGAATTTTCAGACCAAATTTTTGCCATTCGAAGATAGCGTCGGTCCAATTCTATTTGTTTGTTTAAATCCATAGTTGTAAACGCGTTTTTAGTTGACGAGGAGACGAGGTACGAGGAGACGAGGAGACGAGGAGACGAGAACGTCACAGAGATAAACGAATGTACTCCCCGCAAGGCACTCCTCACTACTACCTACTACCTACTCACTACTACTTACTACCTACCACTCCCCCTGTGCGAGTAAGAAGTGCATCAATCGTAGCATCTTGTCCGCGGAAGTTGCGGTAGAGTTCTTTAGGATGTTGCGTACCGCCGCGCTCCAAGATGTTTTTGCGGAATGATGTAGCGACTTCTTTATTGAAGATACCCTTTTGTTTGAAGTAGGCAAAGGCATCTGCATCCAACACTTCTGCCCACTTATAACTGTAATATCCCGCAGAATAGCCACCCGACATGATGTGACCAAACTGAACGGTCATACAAGCAGGTTCAAACGGGGGAAGCATCTGTGCTTCCTGCCAAGCCTGGCGCTCAAAGGTGCGTACGTCGGCGGTAAAGGGTTCAGTAAGGGTATAGTACGCCATGTCCAACAAGCCAAACGATACTTGGCGCATGCATGCATAGGCAGCGTTGTAATTACGACTGGCAACGATGCGCTCCACAAGTTCATCGGGAATGGGGTCTCCCGTTTCATAATGGAAAGCAAAGGTACGGAGGAATTCTTTTTCCACCGCATAATTTTCCATAAACTGTGAGGGCAATTCTACAAAGTCCCAATAAACGTTCGTTCCGCTCAACGATTTAAAGCGCGTATTAGCAAAAATACCGTGTAAGGCATGTCCAAATTCATGCAAGAAGGTTTCCAATTCACCGTGCGTGAGCAGTGCAGGTTTTTCGTCGGTAGGTTTGCTGAAGTTCATCACGATAGAAACGTGCGGGCGTTCTCCTTCCGACTGTTCGCGGTAACTGGTCATCCATGCCCCACCCTGCTTTGAAGCACGGGGATGGAAATCGGTGTAGATGATGGCAAGGTGACTGCCATCAGCGTCAAATACATCGTAAGCGGTAACATCCTCGTGGTACACGGGGATCTCCTTGTTCTCCACAAAGGTTATGCCGTAAAGTGTAGTTGCCAAACCAAAGACTCCCTGCTTCACACGGGAGAGTTCAAAATAGGGGCGCAACATTTCGGCATCAATATCGTAGCGTTGCTTTTGCAGTTTGTGGGCATAGAAGGCAAAGTCCCAAGGCTGGGGTTCATCGGGTGAAAGAGCGAATACTTCTGCCACTTCGCGCTGCGCCGTAGGTTTATAAGCAGCTATGAGTTGCGCCAACAAGTCGTTTACCGTTTCTGGACGCTCTGCCATGCGACGCTTTAAGGCATATTCTGCATAATTGTTGTACCCAAGCAGTTGGGCTAACTCACGACGGAGGTTGACCAAGCGCGCTACGATTTCAAAGTTGTTATGCTCGTTTTCGTGGGTACACTTTGTGTTGTAAGCCTCGTACATCTTCTGACGCAAATCGCGACGTTCGGCATATTGCAGAAAGGGCACATAACTCGGAGCATGAAGTGTAAACACCCATCCCTCAAGATTGCGTTCGCGTGCGGCAATTGCAGCCTGTTCGCGTTGAGATTCAGGAAGTCCTGCAAGGTCTTCTTCAGCAGTAAGGTGAAGGATAAAGTCGTTGGTTTCCTTCAAATTGTTTTGTGAGAATTGAAGGGTCAGTTGTGAGAGTTCCTTTTTTATTTCTCGGAAATGCTCCTTCTGCTCGGGCGCAAGATTTGCCCCTGCACGTTCAAAACCCTCATACGTTTTCTCCAACAACATACGCTCTTCAGCATCCAAGTCGTCAGTACCCCCGTCCATTACGGATTTCACGCGCATGTAGAGCGCCTCATTGAGCATGATGTTTGACGAATGTTCGGAAAGCACGGGCGAAAGTTCCTGCGCCAAAGACTCGAGTTCGTCGTTGGTGTGCGCACTGAGGAGGTTGTACATCACCGTCGTTACTTTATCCAGCAGCGCCCCACTCTCTTCAAGCGCTAAAATAGTATTGGCAAATGTGGGCGCCTCGGGATTATTCACGATAGCGTCAATCTCCGCCATCTGCTCGGCAATGCCTTGGCGAATGGCGGGTTCTATATGTTCATTACGGATAAGGTTGAACGGGGTGAGGGTATATGAGGTAAAAAAGGGATTCATAGGGTTGTGAGGGGAGGGAGGGAGTAAGTAGTAAGTAGTAGTGAGGAGTGAGTAAGTAGTAGGTAGTAAGTAGTAAGTAGTAAGTAGTAAGTAGTAAGTAGTAAGTAGTAAGTAATAAGTAGTAAGTAGTAAGTAGTAGGTAGCAAGTAGTAGGTAGCATCCCGCAAGGTTATTACTCACTACTTATTACTCACTACTCATTACTCACTAATTCTCTCCTCGTACCTCGTCTACTCGTCAACTAAAATTATTGCACATATCGACTTACGTCCTCAAATTCAGGTCCCATATTGAGTTCGAGATAGATACGATAAAGGAGTGGCGCCCACTTTTCGTGCTGCGAGGGACGCAGTTTGCGGTAGCGCTCAAGATACGGACGTGCTTCTTCACAAATGTTCTTCATATCCTGCTTTGCCAAATCAAATGCCTTTGAACCGATACGCGTAGGAAGGTAAATCGTCTGCAACTTATTCATAATCAACTTCCCGGCATAATAATTCGGTTCCACATATTTTTGATCAGTATCTACAGCTACGAGTTGTTTGGAAACTTCAATACAGGGTTCTTCTTCCTCCATTTGATACAAAGCATACGCTTTCAAGTACATCGCCTTAAGGGAGGTAGAATCAGCAAGAAGTCCCTGATTAGCAAGAGCGACGCACTGAGAATAACGTTGGTCTGACACGTAGAGCGTAGCAAGTTCATCGAAGAAATATTCGTGAAGTGGGAAACTCGCAGTTCCCATCTCAAGATAATGCTCAAACGCCTCACTATTTCCCACATCATTGGCTGTACGTGCATACATTTCCAAAGATGTTTCATAATATTTCTCGTTTGACAACAATAACGACTTGAAGCGTTCTACAGCAGCATAATCACCACTTTGAAAAGCACTGTAGGTATACATATATGCATAAGAAGCAAATTCACTATCAAGCGTGTCAACATGAGCAGCCTTCCAGAGGGGACTATTGGGAAGACTCAAAAGAACATCCAGATTCTTTTGTGCCTCCTTATAATTCTTGCGGGAATAAAAATAGTTTGTACCAGCCACTAAATTCTTGTAGTAACGGCGCAAGATTTTAACCTTCGTTGCATCAAGAACGGGTTTCTTTCCCATATAAATTCTTAAAGCATACGCTACAGAGTCACCCTTGAGTGTATACTTAAAAATTTGACGTGTACTTTCAAAAAGTTTTACCGTATCGCAGGCCTTCTTTAAGTACACCTTCTCATTTTCTACATCGTTGATTTGTATCTGCGTTTTAACAGCCAACTCATACAACTCGGGCATGAATTGGCAAATACTATCAGCTTCGAGGCGCTCAACTTCCTTCATGGCATCAGCAGTTTTTTTTGCCTTTACCAAAGTTCGAAGGGGTTTCAACTCCTTTTGTGCAACAGCGGGAACCATCACTGCACAAACCAACAGTAAGGAGAGAATTCTTTTTAACATCGTTTTTGCGTCTTATCAACGAGTGACGAGTAACCTTGTGGCTACCCGTCACTCATAAGTAATATTAATATGCTGTGCTCAAGATGGCATCCATTTCGTCTGCCTTCTGCTTGTTCTGAAGGTTGGTATAAATCTGCTGAAGTGCAGCAGCCCATACCTTGGGTTGATTAGGCACCAATTCGTGTGCGCGTTCCATGTAAGGAAGTGCTTGTTCGTAGTACTTCTTCACTTCTTCGAACTCACGGTCGAATTCCTTCTTGTTGTTACGATCGAGTTTCCAGTCACCATTGTTACGGCGCGCAACCACTTCGTTCATGAAAGTATAAGCCATGTTTACGTTTGCATCTACGAACGAGGGATTGAGTTCAATAGCCTTCGCAAAACTTTCGCGAGCAGCAACATAGTTCTTCAACATGTTCAACTCAATACAACCCTTGAGGTAGTAGCCAGTGTGACTTGAAGGATTTGAAGTTACGAGTTCGTTAGCCAAGTTCATCGCTTCTTCGGGCTGATTGCGCTGCATGTATACATAAAGAAGGTTTTGAGCAAAACCGACATGTTCAGTTCGCGCAATTGCATCCTTAAGGTCATTGATGTAAGCCGCAGAGTCATTCTTTTCGAGGTGTGCCTGCATCTTCATGAGATAAAGGTCACGCGTAGAGAATGTATCCTCAAGTGCAGCATCTACTGTTTCCAACACACCATCCCAATCCTTCAACTGGAAGTTAAGCATCACAATGTTAACAGCTGTTTGAGCATAGTTCTCTGGAGCAAGCTTGTAGAGTGAGTCTGTTTCAGAAGCGCTGAACACAGGGTTCTTGGGGAATTCAAAATACTTACGGAACCACTTAATTGAGTTCTTGTAATCACCCTGCTGGTTTGCGAATACACCCGCGTAGTTGTAATAGTTCACCATTGTCTTAAGCGTCTGATAGTTCTTCTGCTTATACTGGGGTTCTATACGACCCTTCTTGTCGGGCTGCATGTCAGCGAGGTGACTCTTCGTAAAGTTTACAACTGCTTCGTCAAGGTAGTTGCAGAATGCTACTGTGTCAAAGGGATAACCTTGAGAAGCCATGTCCAACACGCGTTCAAAATACTTACGGTTTACTTCACCCTTGTTGTAATAGAAACCTGCGAACTTAGTAGTCTTAGGATTTGCCAAAGCTGTTTCAATAATCTGAAGCGCTTCTTCATAGCGTTCCTTTTCTACCATGAACTCTACCTTGTGGATAGCGCTATTCTGCGCGAAACCTGTAAGTGCAGTAACCACCATTGCGATGGTAAGCAAAATTTTCTTCATAATTTTATTTGTTTAGGTGGGCAGACAAGCTGCCCACAAGTAAAACATTTTCGTTTGGTTTATTCTTCGTCTTCAACTTCTGAGAAGAGGTTAGGAACTTCAGTTTCTGTAGTTTCCTGTTCTACAACAACGTCCTGAACGGGTTCTACTCCTTCTTCTGTTTCTACTTCATCTTCTTCCGTGGGCACGATGCATACATTGCTGATTACATCATTACGCTTCGTGAGGTTGATGAGGCGCACTCCCTGTGTCACACGACCCTGAACGTTTACAGTAGAAAGCTTCAAGCGAATGGTGATACCACTCTTGTTGATAATCATCAAGTCATCCTCATCAGTAACACACTTGATGGCCACAAGTTCGCCCACCTTTTCGGTTACGTTGAGCGTCTTCACACCCTTACCACCACGGTTCGTGATACGGTAATCTTCAACATTGCTACGCTTACCGAAACCTTGTTCACTGACAACAAGTACCGTTTGCTTTTCAGGATCTTCTACGCATACCATGCCTACGATTTCGTCTTCAGCCTGGTCTATAGTCATAGCCTTCACACCCGTAGCGCCACGTCCCATTGTACGCACCGTATTTTCGTTGAAGCGGATCGCACGACCCGCACGGTTCGCCACAATGATTTCGTTTTCGCCGTTGGTCAAGCAAACGCTCACCACCTGGTCATCATCGCGGAGGTTGATGGCTATGATACCCTTGGCGCGTACATTCTTGTAATCATCAAGGAGGGTCTTCTTAATGATACCCTGCTTCGTACAGAACACAATATTGTGCGACTCGCGGTATTCTTGATTATCAAACTGAGCTACATTCAAGCACGCATTTACGCTATCGCCGGGCTCAATGTTTAGCATATTCTGAATAGCACGTCCCTTCGAAGCCTTATTGCCTTCGGGGAGTTCGTACACCTTGAGCTTGTAGCAACGACCCTTTGATGTAAAGAAGAGCATCGTGTTGTGCATCGTTGCAGGGTAGATGTACTCAATAAAGTCGGTATCGCGCGTAGAACCACCCTTACTGCCTACACCGCCCTTACCTTGAGCGCGGAATTCTGCGAGCGGAGTGCGCTTGATATAGCCGAGGTGGCTGATGGTAATCACCACATCATCATTAGCATAGAAGTCTTCAGGATTCCACTCACCTGCAGCAGGAATAATTTCCGTACGGCGCTCGTCGCTATACTTTTCCTTCACTTCAATAAGTTCGTCCTTAATCACCTTCTTACAAAGTTCTTCGTCAGAAAGGATTTGCTCGTAGTAAGCAATCTTACGCTGGAGGTCGTCATACTCTTCGTGGAGCTTATCCTGCATCAAGTTTGTCAACTGACGGAGGCGCATTTCCACGATGGCCTTTGCCTGAACTTCATCCAACGAGAAGCGTTCCATCAAACCTTCAACAGCTGCTTCAGGAGTCTTAGACGCACGAATGATGCGCACCACTTCGTCAATATTATCACTGGCAATGATGAGACCTTCAAGGATGTGTGCACGTTCCTGTGCCTTACGCAATTCGTAAGCCGTACGGCGCAATACTACTTCGTGACGATGCTTTACAAATTCGGCAATGCAGTCCTTCAACGTGAGCAACTTGGGACGCTGCTTGCCTGTGGGACCTACGAGAGCGATACAGTTTACAGAGAAACTGGTTTGGAGCGCCGACATCTTGTAGAGCTTGTTGAGCACCACGCCTGCATTTGCATCGCGCTTCACGTCAACTACAATACGAAGACCTTCACGGTCGGATTCATCGTTGATATTTGAGATACCATCCAACTTACGCTCGTTCACCATCTCGGCAATGCTCTTAATGAGTTCTGCCTTGTTGACGCCGTAAGGGATTTCTGTCACCACAATCTTATCGTGCATTTCGCCACTTTCGATATTTGCCTTCGCGCGCATGATTACGCGACCACGACCCGTTTCGTAAGCTGACTTCACACCCTGCAAACCCATGATGTAACCTCCTGTGGGGAAGTCGGGTGCCTGAATGTGTTGCATCAAACCGTCGGTATCAATATCGGGATTGTCAATGTAAGCGACACATCCGTCAATCACTTCACCCAAGTTGTGTGTAGGAACATTTGTAGCCATACCTACGGCAATACCTGTAGCACCATTCACAAGGAAGTTGGGGATGCGCGTAGGCATCACCGAAGGTTCCTTACGGGTGTTATCAAAGTTGGGAAGCATGTCCACGGTTTCCTTGTCGATGTCCTGCATCATCATTTCACCGAGCACCGAGAGGCGTGCTTCTGTATAACGCATTGCCGCAGCAGAGTCGCCGTCCATCGAACCGAAGTTACCCTGACCTTCTACAAGCGTATAACGCATATTCCAATCCTGCGCCAAACGCACAAGTGCACCATAAACGGATGAGTCACCGTGGGGGTGGTACTTACCGAGCACGTCACCCACAACACGCGCAGACTTACGAGTGGGTTTATCGTGCGTAATGCCCAACTCGTCCATATCAAAAAGGATACGGCGGTGAACAGGTTTAAAACCGTCGCGTACATCGGGCAACGCACGGGCTACAATGACAGACATAGAGTAGTCGATATACGACTTCTTCATTTCCGACTCAATGTAGACTTGTTTAATTCTATCTTCAGTCATAACTTTAGTTGAGCAACAGCCATGCTGCGCCCAATCTGTTTTATTAAATTATAATATGTGTAATCTTTCAACGGCAAATTTACAAATTCTTTTGAGAACAAGCCCAAAAGAAGGGGCTAAAATCGACGAACACCCCGAATTTGGGCATTTTTAAGCCCTCTGACGCATTCTAAGGGTTTTACCGACCCTCAAAAATCACACTTCGAAGGACTATACCCGGGGCAACAGCGACGAAATTCTGCCTACAACGGACTTCGCAAAAACGAATTGGGAGATAGTTAAAACTAGGGAATAACATAGGTGTTACTTGCGTGACCTTTGGTTGTCCACAAAGACTCGTTTGTTTTATTTGGAGCCACTAATGAACACTAATTTTCACTAATATCCATCCGGTCATATATACCCCGCAAGGCATTAGTGTAAATTAGTGTCCATTAGTGGCTAAAATATTAAGAGCACAAAAATCTTTGGGGGTAGGATTATTTGTGGACAACCAAAGGTCACGCAAGTAACTGCTATATTATCACCTAAAACTATGTACCGATTAGTTTTAACTAACTCCCAGTTAATTTTCACAAGAAGGCGATTCGTTTGGCAATAATATAGATATTATCCACTAAAGTTCGTTTGTTTAATTTAGAACCACTAATAAACACTAATGGGCACTAATATCCATCCGGTCTTAACTTCTCCGCATGGCATTCGTGTAAATTAGTGTCCATTAGTGGCTAAACGAATAAGAGCACAACATCTCTGAAGTGAGAATTATTTGTGGACATCAGTTATGTATTATTACCATATGTTTTTACGTTCCAAAGTCATGGAAAACTATACTACAGATACCGCAAGACGTCTCCCAATGCAGTAATTTCGATATCCGCTGAATCGCCTGCATCTTCCCCACTCCAACCTGCGCCTCGCAACCATATCGTGCGACAACCAATGGCATTGGCAGGAACGATATCTTTTGAATAAGAATCGCCGATGACAGTCACATCCTTTGCCTCACATCCCGTAGCCTTTACCCCTAAGCGGTAAATTTCAGGGTCGGGTTTGCGCACACCTACCACTGCACTTTCAATAACGGCATCAAAATATTCCGCCAATCCGAAGTCACGCAAAATAGCTTCGATATTGCCGTAGAAATTGCTCACCAACACCATGCGGTACATGGGGCGGAGCACTGCCAGCACCTCACGCGCTTTTGCGATGTGGCGCAAGGCATAATTGTGGCAGTAATCAACCACCGTATTTAGTTTTTCGGCACATACATCAGGGGCATCATTCCAAATATGTTCCGCTTGAAGAAAAGCAAACTGCTGCACCACCTTCTTTTCCAACACATCGCGGAACGTATCCTCGGGTTGCACAATCGGCGCCTTAGCCAACGCTCGCTCACCATAGACATACGCCTCACGAAATTGCGCATTCGTCACGGGCACTCCTGCCTCGCCATAACCTTCCCAAAGCACGTGCGCCCAATGACGCCCGTCCGTGTCCAAGGTTCCGCCGTAATCAAATATAAGTGCGTGCATGGTTGACTACATAAAGTTTAGGCGCTCCTCCCCTACCGTTGTTGCAGGACCATGTCCGGGATAGACCTTGGTTTCAGAGGGTAACACCATGAGTTCTTGCTTGATGCTGCCGATGAGTTGCTCGTAGTTACCGCCGAAAAGGTCGGTGCGACCGATACTACGGTAGAAGAGCGTGTCACCACTGAGCAGAACGTTTTCTTCTGCACAATAATAACACACACCTCCCTGTGTGTGCCCTGGAGTTGGGAGCACTTTTAATGTGTGATTGCCTAAAGTCACCACTTCGTGGTCGTCAAACAATTTACCAGCAGGAGGGGTTACAAGCGTGAAAGCATTGCCCACAAAACTACGCATCTGGGCGGTCGCTGATTCGTAGGTAGGCAATTCATTCTTATGCATGCAGGGAGAAAGTCCCCATGTGCGATAAACGAAGTCGGCACCAAAGATGTGGTCGAAATGGCTGTGCGTAAGCAAGTGATACTTCACGGTCAGTCCTTCGTTCTTGATAAAATTGGTGAGCGCCACCTCTTCTTCAGGGTACAACACGCCACAATCCACAATGGCTGCCTCACGCGTTTCGTCGTAAATAACAAAGGTAGATTCCTCAATGGGATTTACCACAAACTTCTTCACGGTTAGCATTGTACGTAAATTACCTTCTTTGTTTCAAAAAACTCATCCTTAAAGTAGTCGCTGAGGTTCCAAGTGGTAGAACATTTCTTGAAGGGTGCCAATTCATTCACCAAATCCCCCCCCTTGAGCACCACGATACCGTTGGGCAAGGCATTGCGACACTCCTTCGCCACATTCTTACGCACCAATTTATACAAGTCGCCCATATCCATTACGGCACGACTCACCACGAAGTCAAACTTACCCTTTTCTTCAATCACATTGCGGTGTGCGCAGGTCACATTCTTCAAACCAATCGCCTCAGCTACGGCTTGCGCCACCTTCACCTTCTTACCGATGCTGTCGAGCAAAAGAAATTCGCATTCGGGGAAGAGTATGGCAAGAGGAATACCGGGAAAACCGCCCCCCGTACCGATGTCCATAATCTTGGTACCCGGACGGAAGGTCACCGCCTTGGCAATACCCAAAGAATGAAGCACATGGTGCGAGTAAAGATTGTCAATATCCTTGCGAGAAATCACATTGATTTTCGCATTCCAGTCGCGGTAAAGCGCATCTAATTGTTCAAACTGACTGCGCTGCTCGTCGGTGAGATTAGGGAAGTGGTCGAAGATAAGTTGAACCATAATGTTGAGGTTATGAGGTGTTAGGTTTTGAGGTTATGAGATCCATCCGGATGGTAGTTGTACTCTGTACTCTGTCAGTTGTACTCTATCCGCGCAAACCTTACTTTCACTTTTGACTGCTAAATTAAGCAAAAAATGGCAGATAGCAGGGGTTGACGGGGTTTGTTTGCCGGCGAGATAAATATTTCATAATTTTTTAGGGGGTAAATTTCGGTAGGTTCGCGAGAAGTTGTAAATTTGCCAAAGATAACTTTAACACTTCTTTTAATAAAACTTAAATTATGGTAAGTTACAAAGACCTCGGTTTGGTGAACACTAAGGAAATGTTCGCTCGCGCCATCGACGGTGGTTACGCAATCCCCGCGTTCAACTTCAACAACATGGAACAGATGCAGGCTATCATCAAGGCTGCTGTTGAAACAAAGTCTCCCGTTATCCTTCAGGTTTCTAAGGGTGCTCGTCAGTACGCTAACGCTACATTGCTTCGCTACATGGCTCAGGGTGCTGTTGAATACGCTAAGGAACTCGGTTGCGAAAATCCTGAAATCGTTCTCCACCTCGACCACGGTGATACTTTTGAAACTTGTAAGAGCTGTATCGACTCTGGTTTCTCTTCAGTAATGATCGACGGTTCACACCTCCCCTACGAAGAAAACGTAGCGCTCACTAAGAAGGTTGTTGACTACGCTCACCAGTATGGTGTAACTGTAGAAGGCGAACTCGGTGTATTGGCAGGCGTAGAAGACGAAGTTTCTTCTGACCACCACACTTACACTGACCCCGAAGAAGTAATCGACTTCGCTACTCGCACAGGTTGTGACTCTTTGGCTATCTCTATCGGTACTTCTCACGGTGCTTACAAGTTCACTCCCGAACAGTGCACTATCGACCCCAAGACTGGTCTCATGGTACCTCCTCCCCTCGCATTCGACGTGTTGAAGGCAGTAGAAGCTAAGCTTCCTGGTTTCCCCATCGTGCTCCACGGTTCTTCTTCAGTTCCTCAGGACGAAGTTGCTACTATCAACAAGTTTGGTGGTGCGTTGAAGGCAGCTATCGGTATCCCCGAAGAATGGTTGCGTGAATCAGCTAAGTCTGCAGTTTGTAAGATCAACATCGACTCTGACTCTCGCTTGGCTATGACTGCTGCTATCCGTCAGACATTTGCTGAAAAGCCCGCTGAGTTTGACCCCCGTAAGTACCTCGGTCCCGCTCGCGACAACATGGAAAAGATGTACAAGCACAAGATCATCAACGTTCTTGGTTCAGACGGTAAGCTCGCTAAGTAATCATTGCTTACAACTGATAAAATTTAAGGTGCCTCCCGCATGGGAAGCACCTTTTTTGTTATACATTGCAGTTACAAATTAAGAAAACCCAACAACACTATTCATCTTCCAAAGGAGGGTATGTGTCGTTGTAAATTTCTAACAGATTCTTATCTCCAAATCTCCAATACGGAGTTGGTTGAACAGCATAAGTTCTCTCAAGCAAAGAGGTGGTCAAAGCTGTTAGCGATGTTTCTGAACCTTCATATATTACCCTCTTAGCACCAGCAATTACTACCTTCTTACTCTCATCCTGCACAAAGACAAGGACATCACCATCGTGCATACCCATTTCATAGAAGTTTATGGACGGACGCTTCTTCCTTACCTTTGCTATAGCAAGCGTATCGTCTGTTGTCAAGTCATTAGCAATTTCAGCAGAAACCTCAGAAGTTACATCTTGAATATTGTCCACAAACTTCATAAAAGCAATGGCTTGTTCAGGTTTAATGCTGAAGAACTCACGATTCTTATTCACACGATAAGGTTCAAAAGCGCTGTGCAAAGTTGTTTCTAACTTATCCATGTGAGATAATTTAATACGGCACGCATAGACGCACTCAAACGGCACAGGAACTCATGTCGTATAAAGTTCCTTCATACGATTCTGCAAATCCGTTCGGGATGTCTTGCCAATCTTCACAATCCCTGGCATACAGGGATTGGTCAACAGGTAAACTATACCATAATTCTTTGTATCTGACATAATAACGAGTACGTTTTTTTACTTAAACAATAAACCCAGATTCATTGTCATGAACTCCTCAACAGAAAGTCCACCAGAACCAACCACAATGCTTCTGTGCGGGTTATAATTTTGTGCAAATTTAGGTAAACCCGTGTTAGTAGTTCTTCGACCACTTTTTACCTCTATAGCAACCTTGCGACCACGATAGACAAGCACAAAATCAACTTCGTCTGACTTGTCTCTCCAATAGTAGACCTTATATCCAATAATTTGTGACTGACTCACGAGGTATGCCCCAATTGCTGACTCTACGTATCGTCCCCAAGACTTGGGATTTTGAACTGCATCAACAAAGTCTTCATCGGCATACACATTACGCAAAGCATTGTTGTAAACCTGGAATTTAGGAATAGAATTATACTTACGCGCATTGTCCTCTGCATATTTTTGCAATCCGCAAAGCAAATTACATTCATCAAGCAAATGTAAATATCCGGCAAGTGTTGTCACATTTCCTGCATCCTGCATTTGTGCTGCAATTTTAGTCAAAGAAAGCAATTCACCACTGTAATTACTACCCAGTTCAAAGAGTTGGCGCAACAATTGCGGTTTAAGGATGTTCGTGTTCATCAACACGTCCTTTGATATTGACGGTTCTATAAGCGAATCCTTCACATAATTGCGCCATCTGGACTCATTACTGATATACTGAGCAGCACCTGGATACCCACCGTAATATATATATTGTGCAATATTCCACCCAAAGCAGTCACGCATTTCTGTAAATGTCCAATGCGTCAGGCGTATCAATTCAAAGCGACCTGCAAGCGACTCCGTAAGTCCTTTTTCTATAAGCATACGAGAGGAACCCAAGAGCACCACAATTAACTCACGCTTCTCACGTGTATCACGGTCCCATTCAGCCTTTACAGTTTCACTCCAATTTGTTATCTTCTGTATCTCGTCAATAACCAATAAACGTTTAGTCTCACCTGCCGCATCCATTTTCAAGCGTTGCACCTCCCATGTGTGTGCTAACCAATTGGCGTCTACACCCACCACATCATCGGCTGAACAACTCTCAAAGGGAATGTTACATTCATCAAGAACTTGCCCAATAAGCGTTGTTTTACCTACCTGTCGAGGTCCCACAATGACTTGAATCTTGCCTCGCGACTCATTTATTCTACTTTGTAACTCACTAAATTGCAGTCTTTTATAAGTCATTTCAGAAAAATGTTCAATGGACTGAAGAAAAATGTTCAATCCTTTGCAAAGGTATTGATTAAATGGAGATTAACAAAATTTTCCTCCCGTTATTTATAAAATAGGACTACAATACAGCAGTTCCCCCATACCCAAAGCTGAATTTTCTTCAATTAGTACGGCGTTGTGTCATAATGAGCAAACTGCTGTGTTGCTCCTCAATTTCGGATTTGGTCATGTACTTCAGTACACTCCCTTCATCCTCAATTTCAACGTCTTGCATTTTACTCACTCTTACACAACTTAAGAGGGTGTGCCGAAATTTACATTTCGACACACCCTCTCACCAATGGGTATACTCCGTCGTGCATTCGATTGAAACCCTCATTGAAATTTAGGACGCACGGTACGTCCGTATTTGTCAAGTGGATTATCACCCACTACTTACTACCTACTACTTACTACCTACTACTTACTACCTACTACTTACTACTTACTACTTACTACTTACTACTTACTACCTACTACTTACTACCTACAACCTACTGCAACAAAGACACCTCACCCGTTGTTACATCATAGTACGCGGGTTTAACAAGGAGTTTTTCCTTTGCCACCTTTTCTGCTATGTGAGGATATGCCATAATTCTCTCCACCTGCACAAGCGTGTGATGGCGGATGGCTTTATCTAGGCTGTCAACCTTACCGACATAGTCGATCACATCGTTTCGGATGGTGCCAAGTAACTCTGCAATATTGCCGTGCTCATGTCCGCCTTCTGAAATAGCGCCCGTGACACCTCCACAGGAACCGTGTCCGAGAACAAGCAACACCTTAACGCCCAAATGCTCGACGGCATAGTCTACGCTACCCATCACCATCTCACTATTGACGTTATTACCGGCAGTGCGGATGACAAAAATATCACCGATACCCTGGTCAAACAGCAATTCTACTGGCACACGTGAATCAGAGCAACCCACAACAGCAGCAAACGGAGACTGATGCGGAGCAGTCTCCTCTACCCTTTCCATATCGCCATGCGGATTCAGGCAATCTTCATTGACATAACGTTCATTTCCCGCGAGCAGTTCAGCCAAAGCCTCCTTTGGCGTAGAAGGTACTGATTCTACAGGTTTTTGACACATGGTGAAGATCATCGCCATAAAAGCGATGCCTACCACGCTCAGAATTTGTTTTTTATTTATCATCTTATTTCGGATAATATTCACTCATATTATTTAGATACAGGTTGCCGTAGTATTCCGGGTTATAAACCATCACGTGCGAACCATTGGTCTTGTCGAAGGCCTGGAGGTATAAGTCGTAAATGACCGATTGCGGATTGCGCTCTAACTGCGACAGGATGGATGAGGTAAAGGTGTTGGAGAGATACACCTGCAGTTCGTTGTCAAAAGCGTCAGCCTTCGATGTTTCGTACGGATTGGCGGCGGTCATCAACAACAATCCTGGGATGCCCGCACAACCTTGCGCCACGCCACCTGAATAACAGGTCTCAATGATGGCAAACATCTTGCGGTATTGCATATCCGAGAACATTGAACGGGCAAAGTCGGCATCCAAATGCTCTGTATCTTTCCATTTCCAACCCAGCTGCGTACCGTGTCCGCTCCAGAAGAGCAGCACATTGTCGTTCGCACTGCTGCGCAATGTCACAGGATAGGCATCTGAAGGTTCGCCCGTCAGAATATGCCTCAAGTCATCAAGCGTAAGGTCACCCAACTTATAGTCAATCTGCACCCCTTCATATAGGTTGCTACCCGACACCTCTCTGCGCACCACGCCCTGCAGGGGATTGCGTTCGTTACGAGCGATATCGTCTGCCATAATCAGAAGGATATGGTCATCGTCATAACCTTTCCCTTTCAGATAATGATACACTCCCAGCACATCCGCTTGATGGCGATAGTTCTTCCACCCTTCAGATGCAGCCACAAGCACCGCATAGTTGTCCTTCCATTCGGGGTAATTGATTGCATTACCTGTTCCGCCCACATCCTGCAGGTGTTGCTTTCTCCACTCCCATGCAGCGACTGGCGAAGAAGAATGACCGCCACTGTTACGGCTATAGTAATCAATAATCACCATCTTACCTTTGTACGTAATCCAATAGGCATACGACGTAGAGCGAATGGTGGTGTAGTATTCCGAATTAAAATCCAGCGTCCCCGTTGCGCCACTCAAAGCCGGGGTGCCACCTGCCATAATTTCTTGATAAAAATTGGAAATCATACCTGCAGTCCATCCGCCCTGTGAAGTAGCTGTTCCATTCAGGAGAGCCGCTATCGCCTGGTTCAAATCCATCTCATTGTTCTGTTCCGCCCAAAGTGTCGCAAGGGTGGTAATCAGCACCGCGTCATATACCTCGGCCTCACCGTTATACGGCAGTCTGCCGAAGCGTGCTTCGTAGGACACATTGAAACCTGAGTTGGGATGGCTGGTAGGTGCCAGTCCGGAAATGAAATCCACCGGTTGGACACCACTCAGGATGGCTTTGTTATACGCCTTGTCCGAAAACATCAAGGCAATGGGGTTTTCTGCGTCGGCGTTGTAGTTCCAATGATTAATGTAATCATATACCGGAATCACGTCCTCTACTGCGGCAGGCACACACACTAAGGCATCTGCGCCACTATCCGTAATTTGCTTCAGGCAAACGTCCAATTCGCTGGTGTTTTTATAAGTAACGATGCAGGCGGGTTCCATATCGAGTTCTACGGCTTGGAAAGCAAACCAATCGACAAACGTCTGCCCATAGATATCGTCAGAGGCGAGCAATGCCACCTTCTTGATTCCAGGATTCTCGTTGGAAAGACAAGAGAGCATGATTTCGCTCTGCGAGATGTCCGTTTCGCACAAACCCCAGAGGAATCCGCGATGCCCGAAGATGCGAGGCAACTCCTGTGAGGTAGAGAAGGTGAACAGCGGTTTGATGTTCTCCTTTTTTCGAGCGAGGGCAAAGGCAAGTTTCTGCGTATTGTCAGAGACATTGCAACCAATGATGCTGCGAATGTCCTCGCGTTCGGAAAGCGACACTCCCGCTTCGGTGATATTAACCGATGCTTCGTCCACCCACTCATAAACGACCTTCACCCCAATATTTGCTTTGCGGATGTTTTCCGCCGCCCAATTCAGGGCATTATTCCAAATGGGTTCGCGGTCCTTTGCCGGGAGAACCACAGCGATTCTCACCTCCTTCAACTCTGTTGTCTCTTCTACTATCGTTTGAGTTTCTTCACACGACAGCAATGTGCCCATGCATAGCAGGACAACAATAAGACTATTGATGAGTTTCTTCATAGCGCTGCTCTATTTCTACAATACTATTCCTGATACTTGATATATCCACAAAAAACCAATCGTCCGTAACTCCTTCTGAATAGACCAACTCCTCATATCCCGATGAATAGGTAAATCTCTGATGATAGGAAAGTTCCCTATTCATCAATAAGCCTCCAAGCATATCCACAACTGCTCGGTCCATATGCTTCACAACCGATATATTAATCAGGAATGAAAAGAGACTCATATCGTCGTCGATGCCCACCGCCAGTTCCATTTTTTCGCGCGAGAAGCGGTACACCCCTTTATTGGATGCCCCTGCAGCCGAGAAGTAGTAGATGTAGTTTCCGGCATGCTCCATGCAGTAGCGATAGGCTTCGTCCTGCATGCGGTAGCCTCCGTCGGGCGCTTCGCTCAGGTAGTGTATATCACATCCGTCGCCACCTGCCGCCAGGTAGCCGTCGCGGTAGCCGTCCACCGCACGCTTCACCTGCGGGTCGTGCGGATTGGCAGCGATAATCAACGCCTTCTGCTCCTCACCGCCATTATCCAGCACACAGGAGGCTCCAGCCAGATAACTTGCGGCATAACAACCCACGCTGAAGGTATAGATTCCCTCGCGCTGTCGGTCGGTTTCAAACATCAGCACATCCTTTCGCGGGTCTTCGGGAAGGGTTAGACCTTCCAACAAATATTCGTATTCACTACCGGCAAACACGAAGAGCGACCGCTCGCATCCACGATTCAGGGTGTCGGCGAGCCAATTTTCGTAAATGCGGATGCCCTGCTCTTTTTCTTCTGGAATGTGGATTGCCAGCGTAAAGCCATACTGAACAGCTGCGCGCTGAAGTCCGCGCAGAATCTTATCGTTATACCCCTGGTCGCCAACCCCTCCAGGCGAAAGAACCACTTCCACCTGTGCGGGAGTAGGACCCAAAACAAGTTCCTCCTTCCCGCATCCTGTAAGCAGGATGAGGAAGAAGGAAATCACGATACACGTATTTGTAAAACTCTGTTTCAAAGTTTGGATGGTATTGTGCGTTCAACAATCTGTTGATATCATCGGGATGCTACTATTTGATGGGAGGAACGATTCTGATGAGCATGTAGCGGTACATGTTGCCGGAAGTTTTGCTAACATAGCTGATTTGGCCTTTTGCAGAGTCCAAATCCAGGATACCGCGTACCTCTTGAGTGAAAGGACCCCACCATGCAGTAGTGCCGCTCACGTCGAGCATGAACTCGTAGCAACGTGCGGAATCCTCCCACGGTTGGGCACTCCACTCATATCCCTTGTCGTCCATCACAGCCAACATGCTGTCCCAGAAAAAAGGATTGTTGTCATGGAATTTCAGCACCTTTTTCGCTTCTATTTCGCTGGGCAGATGTTTAATTATACCCCTTTTTTCATAGAATCTGGCCTTCGGGTGCCGGTTTATATCATTGGAATCCGGAGAGATCCATATCAGGATGGCTTCCTTGCCGTCGGTATTGCCTTGCAGACAACAGAAAGGAAGGGGTTTCATGTTAACCTCAAAATCATAGTAGAAAAGTCCGTGATCCCATCCGAGATCCCATATAATTTCGGCACCTTCTAATTCATAAATCATACCTGCCTCGTACATGGGTGGCGTATCATTCTCGGGCCAGAGCTCTGCGTCGATAAACTTAACCACACTGATATGCTTGAGGTTAGTACCCTCTTCTAAAGTCATGCGGGCCATCTCGCCACCTTCACCCCCTGTGGCACGGAACGAAACGCAGCCTTGCGCATTGCCCTCGGCATCGGTGAGGTAATAGTCATAACCGCCCTCCACTTCGGTAGCCTCCTTGCCGGGAGCCACCCAACCGAGGAAAATCTTTTCGGCTGCTGCATAATCGGCCACAGGCACCGAGATTACATCGGGCTGAGATTCGTCCAGGGGCTTTCCACAGACTCTACGGAATACTTCGCCGTTTTCATCTTCTACCAGGATGCTGCGTTGTAACCACTCCAGCCCATCAAAAGTTGCATCGGGTGCTTGGTCGTCGTCCGACATTGGATCATGCTGTTCTTCTTCTTCAGGCGCCTTAGGCTCATCATCATCATTATCACAAGATGTCAACGGCATCGCTGCGATGGTCATTGACAAGAATAAATAAAACCAATTCTTTTTCATTGTATTGTTATCATTTGTTATAAACTACTCATAATAGGGGTCGCAGAAACGGATGTGCATGTAGCGGTAATTAAAAGTACTTGTAAGCACTAACGCCCAGTCTATTTCACCCGTTTCATCCAAATCCAAATCCATGCAATATATTTTTTCGTTCCAAAGCAGAAAATCCCACCACAAAAATTCGGTTTTATTAATCATGAATTCACAATTGCCCGTAGCATTGCTCCACTCTTGAGCACTCCATTCATGTCCCAACGCATCCATCTCGTTCAACATTTTAATCCAGAAGGTTTTGTTGTTGTTGTAAAATTCGACCACCTTTTGAGCTTGTTGTTCTGAAGGTAGATATTCAAGAGCATCACGCCAATAGTAATGGGGTCTAGGATGTAGCTGGTCATCGTCAGCGTCGGGAGAGAGCCATACCAAGATAGCTTGCTTGCCATTGGTATTGCCTTGGATGCAATAGAAAGGAAGGGAGGCTATTTCTGGTTTGTTAAATTCATAGTCATTCCAGGTTTCTGTCCATGACAAGAAAGGAGCATCCATATAATAGACATTGCCTGCCTCATACTTTTGGGAAGCATTCTCAGGCCAAAGGTCAGCGTTGATGAAATTCACCTCGCTAATCATCTTGAGTTTTGAATCTGGTGCCACAGTCATGCGGGCAATCACACCAGGTTCGTCTTCTACAGCGCGGAATGACACGCTACCCTGAGCATTATTAGCCTCGTCGGTGAGAGTATAGTCGTAGCCACCCTCTACCTTGGTCGCCTCCTTACCTGGAGCCACCCAACCGAGGAAAAGCTCTTCAGCTGCTGCGTAGTCGGCAACAAGCACAGAAATTACATCGGGTCGTGACTCGTCGAGGGCTTTTCCGTAAACTCTACGGATAATTTCACCGTCCTTATTTACTATCACAAGGCCGCCTTGCAAATAAGACGCTGCATTGTAAGCAGTAACCGGTTCTTGGTCTGCGTCAGAGTTTGGGTCGTGCTTGTCCTCTTGAGCCTTAGGCGCATCGTCGTCATCACTGTCACATGAAGTCAATGGCATCGCTGCGATGGCCATCAACAGGAATAAATAAAACCAATTCTTTTTCATATACATTCTTATTGAATCACTTATAGGTTCTTAATTACTCTACGTATGGCGGAACGGTGTTGATGTGTATATAGCGATATTGGAAATTGGAGCCTTCTAACATTGTCCAATCCATTGTAGCTTTTTCTCCATACAGATCCAAGCAATGCAATACTTGTATGCCAACTAACGGCGTTGTCTTGTAACCGATCATAAACTCTGAGTCACCGGTTGCATTTGGCCAGTCTTGAGCGCTCCACTCATATCCCAATGCATCCATCTCTTTCAACATGTTGTTCCAGAAAGCTTGATTGTTGTTATTATAAAACTCTATCACCTTTTCTCCTTCTTCCAAAGTTGCAAGATACTCCAAAGCATATTTATAGTAATAGGTTCGTGGATGTTGCAATACGTCATCAGCGTCAGGAGAAAGCCAAATCAAGAGACCCTCCTTGCCATCCGTATTGCCCTGGAGGCAATAGAAGGGAAGAGATGTCTTTGAAGTAGGAGTAACGAATCCATAGCCGATAAAAGTGTCTCTCCATTTCAGCACATAATCATCCATATAATAGATTTTGCCAGCTTCGTACTTTGGTGTGGCTGCATTTTCAGGCCAAAAATCAGTATCGACAAAATTAACCTCGCTTATCTGCTTGAGGTCGGTACCTGGTGCCACGGTCATGCGCGCAACTATGCCATGCTCGCCCTCTACGGCACGGAACATAACACAGCCTTGGGGCCTGTCCACTTCGTCAGTGAGATAATAGTCGTAACCGCCATCTACCTTAGTTGCCTCTTTCTGGGGTGCCACCCAATCGAGGAAGAGCGTTTCAGCAGCCGCATAGTCTGCAACTGGCACTGAGATAACAGTGGGCTGAGATTCGTCCAAAGCTTTACCATAGACTCTGCGAAAAATTTCGCCGTCGTCGTCTACTACAACAAGACAACCCTGCAACCATTCCAAAGCATTGTAACCGGTTATCTCTATACGGTCCTTATCCGAATCCGAGTTGTGCAGGCCATCTTCTGTCTTGGGCATATCATCGTCATCACTGTTGCACGAAGCCAATGGCATCGCAGCGATGACCATTGACAGGAGTAAGTAAACCCAATTCTTTTTCATATTTGTCATATATTAATTTATTGCTAACTTACATTATTCTACTTTCTCTGTTGCTGGTGGGAAAATACGGATGTGCATATAGCGATATTCGAATAGATTCCATAGGCTACATGATACGTTGCATATCTTGCCTACCTCTTTGTCCAGGTCCAGGCATTTAATCTCATTTTCCTTCTCGTCATATCCGTTTAGCAGAAACTCCATGTTGTTAGTTCCAGAACTGAAAAAACCGGCAGGTTTCCAGGAATACCCCAAAGCCTCCATTTCGTCCAGCATTTTCTGCCATTTATCATGGTGGGCGTGATAGAAGTCCAATACTTTTTCTGCCTCTTCCAAAGAAGAGAGAGCCTTATATATGGGATAGTCAATTTGACGTTCAACTTTTCTGATAAAGAAATGAGTCGTGTTGGCCTTTCCACCTTTTTCTGGAAGGAGCCACACCAAGATAGCCTCCTTGCCATCGTCATTACCCTGTAGGCAGTAAAAGTCGCGTTCCTCCCAGTTGACCAATGTCCAATAGTCGTCCAGTTCAATATCGGCTCCAGGCATTTCTGTTAATGGTGGGGAGTTGGTGTACATACAACAGCCGAACTTGTATAGCTTTCCTTCCTGATAGAAGGGAATGGCATCGTTTTCGGGCCAGTTCTCAGTGTTGACAAAGTTGACCTCAGATACTTGTTTCAGAGCAGTTCCGCTTGCTACTGTCATGCGAGCTATTACACCGTCTTTCTCCTCTACAACGCGGAAGGACACACAACCCTGAGCATTGCCATAGGCATCGGTGAGATAGTAGTCATAACCATCCTGCACACCGTTGGCTTCCTTGCCAGGAGCAACCCAGCCAAGGAAAGTCTTTTCGGCAGCAGCAAGGTCGCTAACGGGAAGCGAGATTACGGTTGGCTGCGATTCGTCCAAAGGCCCTGCAACCATTCCAGGGCGTCGTATGCCTCTACGGCAGATTGGTCAGCATCCGATTCTGGATCATGTTTTAGTATTTCTGCTGGCTGGGGAACGTCTTCTTCGTCGCACGACGTCAAGGAGGGCACCGCTACGATGAACATTGACAGGAGTATGTAAAACCAATTCTTTTTCATCTTTCCCATTAATATCTTTAAAGGTGGATTCTATTTATTAGCTTAGTTAAACTTCTATTTTCCGGCAAAGCTAAAGAATAGAATCCACCTTAACAGTTCTAAAGACTGGATGGTTTGATCAACAATTCCCAACGCGAAGCAGGAATAATGATGATTTGCATGTATCGATATTTCATAGGCGTTCCAGCCATCACATCGGTAATCTCACCTGGACGGCTATCGAGATCCAAACATTTGATGAGCGGTCCCCAGAAACCACCTTTGCTATGGCTGTTGAGCAGGAATTCATCGTCACCGGTAGTGTAGCGACCCGATTGAGCACTCCACTGGAAACCTAATTTATCCATTTTTTTCAACATGTATTCCCAATTGTCTTTGCTCGTCCTGTTGAAGACATCAAGCACCTTTTTGGCATCAGCCTCAGAGGGGAGGAATCGCAGTGCGTTGGTATCAAGATAGTCTTGTCCGGTCACGTTGGTATGCTCCGCATTATAATCCGGTGCGATCCAAATCAAGATGGCTTCTCGTCCGGGGATATTGCCTTGGATACAATAGAATATTTCTTTACTCTTCACCGGTTTAAGGATATACTTATCTTGATAATATAAGTGTTGCCATTCTAAGTGAGTTGTTTCCAACTCGTAAATTCCGCCCATACTGTAGAGAGGATATTCGTCATTTTCGGGCCAGAGCTCATAATGGATGAATTTCACTTCCGATACTTGCTTCAAGTCGGTACCTTCAGCCACCGTCATACGAGCAATCACGCCGTCTTCGCCTTCTACGGCACGGAGCGAAACGCTACCTTGATCGTTGCCTTCGGCATCGGTGAGGTAGTAGTCATAACCGCCCTCCACCTTGGTAGCTTCCTTACCGGGCGCAACCCATCCGAGGAAGATTGTTTCAGCATCCGCAAAACTGCTGACTGAGATAGAGAGCACGGTGGGTTGAGATTCATCGAGGGGCTTGCCGTAAATTCGGCGAACCACTTCGCCATTCTCATCGACTACGACAAGACAACTCTGCAACCATTCCAACGCATTGTAACCTGTCACAGCTACCTGGTCAGCGTCGGATGTTGGGTCGTGCTGGTCAATCACAGGTTTCGTCACATCGTCGTCGTCACTATCGCACGAAGTCAATGAGATCGCAACAACAGTCATCGACAGGATTAAATACAACCAATTCTTTTTCATATATTAATTCTTTAATTGGAGTCTAAATTAATTTGCTGGTGGGAAAATACGAATGCGCAAGTAGCGGTATCTGAAATCGTCGTCTAATTCAATGTCGCAGATTCTGCCCAACTCGTCGTCTTCATCGTTTTGGTCGAGGTCCAGGCATTTAATCAATTTCTTCTCGGAATTATATTCGTTAAGGAGGAACTCATCGTTGCCGGTCGTCCAAACGCCATATTTCCAACTCCATCTGAGGTTTCTCTTATCCATCTCTGCCAACATCTTGTTCCAGAAGCGGATGTCATCGTTAAAGATATCAAGCACCTTTTGCGCTTCGGCTACAGTGGGAAGGTATTTATATGCCTCAGGTTCTACATAGTATTTTACGTAAGGGTGAGCGGCTACGTCATTCTCGTCGGGAGAGAGCCATATCAAGATGGCATCCTCGCCATGCGTATTGCCCTGAATGCAATAGAAAGGCATTGGTTGGTAAATAGGACCTTGAAAATCCCATGTTGTTTCAACCCCAAAAATGTTATCCCAAATAGTTACATCCGTCGTCCAACTTAAGCTATAATCATTGAGAATATAGACATTGCCCTTGGTGTAACTGGTATAGACTAAATTTTCGGGCCAGAGGTCGCTGTCAATGAAGCGCACTTCGCTCACTTGCTTCAGGTCGGTACCGGGCGCTACACTCATGAGTGCCACCAAACCCTCTTCGCCCGTTGCAGCGCGGAACGAAACGCTACCTTGCGCCGCGCCATTAGCATCCGTCAGGGCATAGTCGTAACCACCATCAACCGTAGTTACTTCCTTACCGGGAGCCACCCAACCGAGGAAGGTTGCTTCGGCAGCGGCATAGTCAGCAACGGGCACTGAAATCACCGTAGGTTGTGATTCGTCAAGCACCGAACCATAAACAAGGCGCACCACTTCACCATTCTTATCTACCACGACAAGGCTACCCTGCAAATATTCCAAACCATCGAAGGCCTCAACAGGTACTTGGTCGGCATCCGAAGTGGGGTCGTGTGGATCTTCAGCTTCTTGTGGAGGTGTTTCATTAAATTCATCATCATCACTATCGCACGAAGTTAACGGCATCGCTACAACAGTCATCGACAGGAGTAAGTAGTACCAAATCTTTTTCATTGTTTGATTATTTGATTAAGTTGCGGATAATTAAATTGCACAGTGGTATGAAGGTGCATAAAGTGGAGCTTGTTTCACTCCAAAGTCACACTGTGCTCAAACTTACTTTTATATATTTTACAAAGTTACTTTGTGATTTTCATCCATAAAAACATCCGCATCCTACATTACATGCTACATAACAGGCATTTTGAGTATAAATAAGGCGTTGTAAACACAAATGTAAACCATATTCACCCCAAATTAGGGGAGCGACTCGCGAAGTTAGATAGAAGACAACTTTGAAAATAATAAAGTTATTGCCCACGAAATATCGTTTGTTTTTATTGGCATCCAGTAAACTTTTTGAGAAGTAAACCTTCAAAAGTAGGTTTCAAAGTTGCAAAAATAAGTGAAACGATTTTGAGATATATTTGGTATTGAAAATCTATTAAATCCGAATGGTCAAGACGCCGAAGGTGTCTCCACTCAGCCGGGCGTGCGGGCGAGGCGAGTACCCCCGCTGAGGCGCGTGCAAGAATCGCACCCTGGAGGGGTGCCCGAGCAACGAGGAAAGCCTTGTGTTGGGGCACTCTTCCAGAGTGCGACTACTCTCTGACACCCATCCGGAGGTATTCGCTACGCTCAAACCACCCGGTTACCGAGCGGTGACGCCTTCAGCGTCATTGAGCGAGTGAAATATTTAAAGTTACCGAGCGGTGACGCCTTCAGCGTCATTCCGCGAGTGAAATGCTTAACGCAACTTTCACTCTGCCTGTTTATATTGCAATTTTATTTCCAACCCTGGTAATTTTATTTCCAACCCTGGTAATTTTATTTCCAACCCTGGTAATTTTATTTCCAACCCTGGTAATTTTTCTTCCAAGGCATGGAAATATTTTTTCTCGGCATAAAAATACATTTTCTCGGCACAAAAATATATTTTTTCGGCATGAAAAAAAATGGACATGCTATTTACAAAAAAAAGAGGAGAAGGTCTCCCCTCTCCTCTTCATATATTGATTATTACTTCACCAAAACCTTCTTGTCATTCACCAAATAAGTACCGGCAGGTAAGGTGACAGACTTTTTACCTTGCACCATTCCACTCCACACTTGTTTGCCCGCCATATCTACGATAGCTACTTTTGCGCTCTTGGCAGTAGTGATCGTAATGGTGCTGTTGGAAACTTCTACGGCAAGGTTATCCGCAGTCGTAGCGTTTTGAATACCCGTAGGTTCGAGTAACTGAAGCGTCATGCAGTCGATGTCAGCCATCCAACCTGAGTCGGAATAGAGGCGCACGGTGTTGTTGCCCTTATTGAGGGTTATCTCAAATTCCTTCTGCGCAATGTTGCTCCAACTGCCCCCGTTGAGCGAAGCAGAAATGGGTTCGCCGCCGTTCACACTAATCTTAATATTACGATTTTCTCCCGTGATGAACGAAAGAGTCATCTTATACAAACCGCCGGTTTCGCTCTGCACGGTGCGCCACTGAAGGTCGTTGCTCTCACGGTTGCCCAACCATCCTACGATTGCGCCACCCGATGCACCTGCCTTTTCTGAATAGATGGCTGTGCCGCGCGATTCGTTGTTCCAAAGTTCCTGGTATTCCGAAAGCCACGCCGTTTCTGCTTCATATACGGTGCGTTCAAGGCGTTCTGCTGCTTCAAGAGTGTAGATGCGTGTGCCGTGAGCGGGAACTGTTACCGACATTTCGCCTGTAAAGGTACCTGCATCTGCGCGTTCAAAAAGGTCGCGCGCCTTCACCTCACCTGCAAGGTCAAGCATGTCAAAATTTACGCTCACCGTCTTTTGTCCGTCCGTAGGATTGTAAACGGCCACGGCGCGCTTCTTGCCGTAAAGTTCCTCAACGTCTTTCACGAGGATGTAGCATCCATTTTCCTTTTCCACGACATAAGCCTGAAGCCCGAGTTCGTTTTGATTGAGCGCAATGAGTTCCTCGTTTTGCATCAACTCAAGGGCGTTACCCTTAATGTCGTTGAGGTCGCAACCAATCATCAGGGGTGACGACATAATACACCACATGCCGAAGTGTGTTTTGTCTTCCTCCTCCGTCAATCCGCGCCCTACTTCAAGCATATCCATGTCGTTGTAATGCCCGTAAGTAGTGTATGCCGAGAGGTAAAGGCTCTGCCCGATGATGCTCTTAATAGAGGCCCAACCCAAGTAGATGTCTTCCGTCGTGCGCCAAGAATCCACCACGTCACACACCCACGTTCCAGGGAATGCCCAACGGCAGATGTTCCAATTCAAGTCCTTTTTATTTACGCCGTTAATTGCCGCAGCAATTTCCTTATAGCGCTGTTCTTCATCAAGGTCAAGACCTTCGGCGTTGTTGCCAGCGTCAGCACCACAATAGTCCACCTTAATAAAGTCGAAATCGAGTTCATCAAAATAGAGTGCCATGTCCTCAGCATCGTGTCCGTAAAGACCAACGCCAATGCCGATGGTATCCTTGGGTTGACCCCAGAAAGAAGCACACGTGTTTCTACCTGCATCGGAGTAAATACCAGCCTTCAGCCCCTTGCCGTGAATATAGTCCACCAAGGGGCGCAAACCGTTAGGGAAACGCGTGGGGTGGATGAGCAAATGCCCGTCCTTATCACGTCCACCGAAGAAACCGTCGTCGATGTTGATGTACTTATACCCCTTTTCAAAGAAACCGAGATTGACCATCGCATCCGCCTGAGTGCGAACGAGCGAATCGTTAATTTGGAAACCATACGTGTTCCACGAACTCCACCCCATGATAGGAGGTTGTTCAGCACTGGCAGTGACACAACCGCCTACGCAACATGCAAACAAGGAAAGCAAAAACTTTTTCATGATAATATAATAATGTGGTTAATTTTCTAATAGGTACACTCGACGGATTACTACGCCTAAACATTACCTGCGCAAATATATAAAAAATATTTCTAAAAGTTTGTAGTTTTGCACCCTCAACATGCGTCTAATGGGCAAAAAGACAATTATCTAACACGTACGAAAAAATGAAAGCACTGGAACAAGAATTTGAACTCTTGGTGCGCAGGCACAAAAGCACCATCTACACGGTGTGCTTCATGTTCTCGAAAGACTCCGATGAGGTGGACGACCTCTTTCAAGAGGTGCTCATCAACCTGTGGCGAGGATTTTCTACCTTCAAAGGAGAGAGCAAAGTGGAGACATGGATATGGCGCGTGAGTTTTAACACCTGCATCTCGCAGGAGCGCAAGAAGAAGCGCACTTCTCGCATCCCATTAGAGATGGGTATCGACCTCTTTCACGACAAGGATGAAGACACGCGACAAATCCAAATGCTCTACCAACGCATCCACCAACTCAAACCCTTCGACCGCGCCATCGTCCTGCTTTGGCTCGAAGGGATGCCCTACGACGAGATTGCCGCTATCGTGGGTATCACCGTAAAGAACGTGTCCGTGCGCCTCTTCCGCATCAAGGAAGAACTCAAGAAAATGTCTAACCACTAAATTTTGCTCATTATGAATAACACAATTGACTCTAAGGAATTGCAGGAAATGAAAGTGCAATTGGAACTCCTTACCCAGAAGTTGGAGCGGGAAACGATTGTCAACGAACGCTTGATTCGTCACTCTATAAAGGAGAAGGCCAACACACTGCGCAGAAACATCATTATCGAAAGCCTCGTCTGCATCATCATGATACCTTTCTTCATTTGGATATTGCCCCAAATAAGTCTGCACTCCATGTACTTCTGTAGTTTCTCCACCGCCTTTATGGTGCTTGCCCTCGCTTATAATTATTATATGTATCGCGAGTTCCACACCAAAGATTTCTCTAAAGCAAACCTCATCGAAGCCCGCAAGGCAACTTTGAAGTTCAAGCGACTCACCCAAAGATGGACCTTCTGCATCGGCATCCCCTTCTTGATGGTTTTCATTCCCTGGTTTGTATATGAAAACGCATTAGTTTACAAGGGAGAAATGCTCCAAAGCCCACTAATTTCTGCCGCCATAGGCCTGCTTATCGGTGGTGTTATTGGGATTTATCAATTCAACAAGACAATCCGCACTACCGACGAAATCCTGATGCAGATTGAAGAGTTGGAGGAGCAAGCATAACAGAATTTATCTCACATACAGAAATAGAACCGAGGCGCCACACTACGTAGTATGGCGCCTCGGTTTTATTTAGGAGATTATTTAGCATCAATATCCCAAATCCTCGTGCACAAGAATTACCTCAAATTCACCCGTCATGGGTTTGCACCATAAGACAGAAAGTCCTCTGCAAATACGTTCGGGACTGTTACAATTATAGCAACGGTCTGCCTTTATGGCACAGGGAGTTTTCACCCCTAATCTTCTCGCGTTCTGAGGGGCAGCAATATTCCGCGCGCGATACAAGGCACTGTCATAGTCCTTCTCAATCTTGTTTTCACCAATGACAAAATAGACCTTCTCGTGTCCGTAGAATATGGAAGCAACACGATTGCAATTCGCATCGATATTCACAATCTCCCCACTTTCAGCAATTCCGTTTACCGAGGTAATATAGATGGATGCCGCATTTGCTTGCACACGCACCTCCTTACTTGTTTTTCCCTCAGGGATACGCTGATGCCAGTGCACCTCATTGTGGGCACTCAAACATTCATAAAGTCCCATTTTCTCTAAAGTCATGGAACCCGCAAAACCCACCGTCTGATGATGAATTTGAGCATCTAAATACTGCGCCGCTTCAACTGCTGTGTCAAAGCAACTTACGGTATAACCTAAATCAATCAGGTTTTTCTTTAATATACTAAAATCCTTATGTTCCATAGTTTCCTCAAATTTAATAAAGGCTATTTGTGTTCAGTAAAATATATCTCCTTATTTTTTGTAATAAAATAACAGTTGCCCCAAACGTATTTGTAGACGCTGAAGGCGTCTCCGTTCAGTAACCGGCGGGTACGCCGAAGGCGCACCCCCGGAGTTGACCTAAGCGTGATGCACCCTGGTGGGGTGCCCCTACTGTCAGAAACCAATCGTTAGGGCACCCCTCCAGGGTGCACCTTTCATCTGTTGCTCACTCCGGGGGTATTCGCTTAGCTCAAACGCCCCGGTTACTGAACGGTGACGCCTTCAGCGTCATAAAAAACAATTTGGCAAAGCAATATTATTACCTATTAAAAAGTGCCTTACAACTTCAGGACTGAAGCTATAAGACACTTTTATTTTCATCAACCTATTCGGGCTTCATGTTTGTGTAAACAGTCTGAACGTCGTCGAAATCTTCAAGCTTTTCAACCATCTTGTCGATAGCTTCGCGCTGTTCGGGAGTTACGTCCTTCACATCGTTGGGAACGTAAGTGAATTCAGCACCTACTACATCGAAACCTTGTTCTTCGAGGTGGTTCTGGATTTGAGCGAACGACTTGGGGTCGCCATAGATTGTGATGCTGCCTTCTTCTTCGTCTTCATCGTACTCGTCTTCTACGCCGTAATCGATGAGGTCGAGAATCATTTCGTCCATGTCAAGACCGTCCTTCTTCTTGAATGAGAACACACACTTGTGGTCGAAGAGGAAAGCGAGGCTACCCATTGTGCCGAGGTTGCCAGAGAACTTGTTGAACACTGAACGCACGTCGCCTACAGTACGTGTAGGATTGTCAGTAAGTGTATCCACGAAGATAGCGATGCCGTGAGGACCGTATCCTTCGTAAGTCATTGACTTGTAGTCACTCTGGTCCTTACCCATGGCGTTCTTGATAGCGCGTTCCACATTGTCCTTAGGCATGTTTTCGCGCTTCGCATTGGCGATGAGGGCACGGAGTGCAGGGTTATTTTCAGGTTCAGGACCGCCAGCCTTAACAGCAATAGCAATCTGCTTACCAATTCTGGTGAAGGTTTTAGCCATGTGGCCCCAGCGCTTCATCTTCGCTGCTTTACGATATTCAAATGCTCTTCCCATATCGTTTAAGTAAACAAGTTTTTAGTAGACGAGTAGACAAGATGATTTGATTGGCATCTCGTATGCTCGCAATTCTATTATATTAAATGTAGTTCTATTAGGAGTAAACGATTTGATAAGTAAACTGGTAGACAAGCGGACAATTTCACTGTTGCATCACTATACATCTTGTCTACTTGTTTACTACAAACTCGTCTACTAAATTAACGGAGTTTTGCCCCGAGTTGCTTTTCAAGATTCTGAACAATCTTCTGCATGATGTTGTCGGTCTGCTTATCGTTCATAGTCTTGTCTTCATCCTGGAGGGTGAGGTTGATGGCGTAAGACTTCTTGCCTGCTTCAAGGTTCTTGCCTTCGTACACGTCAAAGAGTTCTACCTTCTTGAGGAGTTTCTTGTCGGCAGCGAAGCACACCTTTTCGATTTCTGCGAAAGTCACTTGCTTATCTACGAGCAACGCAAGGTCGCGGCTTACGGCGGGGAACTTGCTGATTTCCTTGAAACTTACCTTTGCGCCACGCACCTTTGAAGTGAGGAGTGACCAGTTGAGGTCGGCGTAATAAACTTCTTGCTCAATGTCGAACGCTGCGAGGATTGCCTTCTTCACAAGACCGAGTTCGAGATATACCTTTCCGTTGCGGTCCTTCACTACGATAGACTTCGCAAAGATATCGTTCTCACCATTCTCAATCAGCAAACCACCCATGGGGAGGCCGATGCGCACGAGGATGTTCATTACATAAGCCTTGAGTTCATAGAATGAAGAATCTTCATTAGGATGTGCCCAAGAACCTTCCACACGCTTACCTGTTACCCAAAGTCCGAGGCGCTGGTCTTCGCTATACGCTGAGAGCACCTTTTCGGGGTTGCGCTTACCTTCGTTGAAGTAATAACAATTACCAAATTCAAAGAGACGGAGGTTGGCATTACGGCGGTTCACATTGTGACGCACTACTTCAAGACCACCAAAGAGGAGCGACTGACGCATTACGTTGAGGTCAGAACTTAGGGGGTTCATGAGGCGCACAAGATTTTCTGACTTGTACGTCTGAAGTCCGTCATAATAAGCTTCGCGTGTCAACGAGTTATTCAAGATTTCGTTGAAACCACAACCAACGAGCTGTTCGCTCACAAGGTTTTCCAACTTATATGCAGCATCCACATTGCCCTTAATTGTCAAGCTTGACTTCACGGCAGAGGGGATTTCCACATTATTATATCCATAGATGCGGAGAACATCTTCCACCACGTCGGGAGCACGCTGTACGTCCACACGGTAAGCAGGAACTTCAAGTGAAAGGCCTTCAGCCGTTTCACTGACAATCTTCATTTCGAGAGAAGTGAGAATTTCCTTTACCACATCACTACCGATGTTCTTACCAATGAGGCTGTAGATATAGTCATAAGTAACATCTACCGAGAACTTCTTCACCAATTCGGGTGCTTCAACATCTACGATTTCCATAGAAATTTCACCACCTGCGAGTTCCTTAATCAACTGCGCCGCACGCTTGAGGGCATAGATTTGTCCGTCGGGGTCGATACCGCGTTCGAAGCGGAAAGAAGCATCGGTCTGAAGTCCGTGACGGCGAGCGCTCTTACGAATCCATGTGGGATGGAAGTAAGCACTTTCGATAAGCACGTTCTTTGTAGTTTCATAAGTACCCGAACCCTTACCACCGAATACACCTGCGATACACATGGGAGCTACGGCATTGCAGATTGCGAGGTCGCGGTCAGAGAGTTTGTGTTCTACACCATCAAGCGTAACGAAGGGAGTGCCTTCGGGCATAGACTTCACAACCACCTTGCCACCTTCAATCATATCTGCATCGAAGCAGTGGAGGGGCTGACCGTAAGCCATCATAATATAATTGGTGATGTCCACAATATTATTGATGGGGCGAAGACCGATGATTTCGAGTTTTTCCTTCAACCATTCGGGACTTTCCTTTACTTCCACACCGCTGATAGTTACAGCACAATAGCGGGGACATGCTTCTGCGTTTTCAACTTCAATAGCGATGGGCAAGTTAGTGTTATCTACCTTGAAGTCGTCAACAGAAGGACGGTGCAACTTGGTTTCATAACCGTTGCGAACGAGCCACGCATAAAGGTCGCGCGCTACACCCCAGTGAGAACAAGCATCTGCGCGGTTAGGAGTGATATCTACTTCGATGAGCCAGTCGCTCTGGATGTTGAAGTAGTCTGCCGCCTTCATACCTACGGGTGTATCTTCGGGGAGAACGATAATGCCGTCGTGGCTTGTGCCCACACCGATTTCATCTTCTGCACAAATCATACCGAGACTTTCTACGCCACGGAGCTTTGAGCGCTTGATGGTGAAGCATTCGTCGCCAGAGTAGAGCTTTGTACCCAACGTAGCAACGATTACCTTCTGACCTGCGTCTACATTTGCAGCACCGCAAACAATCTGTACGGGTTCGCCCTGACCAAGATCTACTTGACAGATGTGCATGTGGTCAGAATTGGGGTGCACTTCCATGCTGAGGACATGACCTACAACGAGGCCTTCGAGTCCACCCTTAATTGCCTGAACTTCTTCCACGCCACCAACTTCCAAACCAATAGAAGTGAGCGCTACGGCAATTTCTTCTGCTGAAAGGTTTACGTCAACGTATTCCTTCAGCCACTTATAACTGATGTTCATAAAATTTTAGGTTATCAGGTTTGAGGTTTTGAGGTTTTAAGGTTGCTGCGCACCGCAAGGTTCTTGTAGCCTTCGAGCGAAACAATCTAATAACCGCAACCTTATTGTTTGTTACTTTCAAGTTGTTGTTCTTCAGCAGGAGTCGCTTCATGCTCTGTCTCCCACTCCTCTTCATCTTCCTCCTGCATACGTTGCCACTTCTCGCGTGCCAACTCCTGCATGTCTGCCACGGTGTCTTTCTCGTCAACGATTTCGTAACCGAGCATGGTTTCAATCACGTCTTCCATCGTTACGATACCGCGCATACAACCGTATTCGTCGAAGATGACAGAGATGTGCTCCTTCTTGGCAAGCATCATTTCCCAGATTTCAGAAACGGAGGTCGATTCTTCAAACTTCAAGATGGGGCGCACGATTTCTGCGAGACGCATGGAGAACTTGTCTTCGGTGAGTTTCTCAAGCACCGTCTGACGGAGCACGTAGCCCGTAATGTAATTGTCATCCTCTTCGTAAACAGGGATGCGCGAATACGTGCTAAACTCTTTTTCAAGATAGAACTCCTTCAGCGTCATCTGCTCATCTGCACTCGCCACGACCACACTGGGGGTCATAATCTCATGAGCCGTAATGCTGTCCAAGCGAAGGAGATTTTGAATCATGCGATTCTCTTCCGTTTCAAACACGCCCTCTTCTGCACCCACCTTCACCATGGCAGAAACTTCATCGCGGCTCACACTGACGGGTTGTTCACTGCCCGAGAAGATTTTCATGATGTATTCCGAGAGCACCACAAGAGGATAAGAAATTATCACCATGCCACGAATCACAAAGGCCGCGGGACATGCCAAAGAGCGCCAGTAGCGCGCACCAATGCTTTTGGGAATAATTTCAGAGAACACCAAAATCAAGATGGTAAGTATCGCTGAGATCACTCCGAAATATTCTTCACCAAAGACCTTTGTAGCTTCCGCACCGACGCCTGCCGCACCAATTGTGTGGGCAATCGTGTTCAAACAAAGGATAGCTGAAATAGGGCGGTCAATGTTTTCCTTAAGTGCTTTCAGCAACTTAGCACCACTGGCATTTTCATCTTCCTTCATCGTCACAAATGATGTTGGTGTAGAAAGCAAGACAGCCTCAAGAATCGAGCAAGTAAAGGATATTGCAATCGCAATTGTAAAGTATAAAATTACTAGACCCATTAAGTTAAGTATATAGTTTAGTTCTTTTTAGGGCGCAAAGATACACATTTTTATAATAATATGCTAATTTTGCACATATGATTGATAGGATAACCATAGATAAAATTCGCTCGGCGGCTAATATTTACGACATTGTCAAGGAGTTTGTGACGCTTAAGAAAGCTGGCGCAAACTATAAGGGACTGTGTCCATTCCACGACGAAAAGACGCCCTCGTTCATCGTAAGCCCTTCGAAGCAACTCTTCAAGTGCTTCTCATGTGGCGAAGGTGGCGATGCCGTAGGCTTTATCATGAAGCACGAACAGATGACCTACCCCGAGGCACTGAAGTGGATTGCAAAGCGTTACGGCATTGAGGTCAGAGAAAAGGAAGAGACGGAGGAAGAGAAGAAAGAGTCGTCGGAGCGCGAGGCGATGTTTGCCGCCAATCAGTGGGCACGCGACTACTTTACCGACACACTTTACAACAATGTGGAGGGTGTCGCCATCGGTATGGCTTATTTCCGCGCCCGTGGTTTTCGCGACGACATCATCAAGAAATTCCAGTTGGGTTTCTGCTTGCCCGAGCGCGACGCTATGGCACAGGCGGCACTCAAGCGCGGTTATGCTGAAGAATATTTGGTGAAAACGGGACTCTGCGTCAAGACGGAGGACGGCAAACTCCTTGACCGCTACCACGGACGCGTCATCTTCCCCGTGCATACCATTTCCGGTCGCGTCGTTGCCTTTGGCGGACGCGTCTTGAACACGGAGAAGCAGAAGAATGTCGGCAAGTACGTCAACTCTCCCGAATCTTCCATTTACAATAAGAGCCACGAACTCTACGGTCTCTACTTGGCAAAACACGCCATCACGAAGCACGACCGCTGTTTCCTTGTGGAAGGTTACACCGACGTTATCTCCATGCACCAAGCGGGAATTGAGAACGTCGTTTCCAGTTCGGGAACCTCGCTTACCATTGGGCAAATCCGCCTGCTCCGACGCTTTACCCACAACATCACCCTACTCTACGACGGTGACGCAGCCGGCATCAAGGCTTCGCTTCGCGGTATCGACCTGCTCCTTGCCGAAGGGATGAATATCAAGGTAGTGCTCCTCCCCGAGGGAGAAGACCCCGACAGCTTTGCACGCAACAACAATGCTCAGAAATATTGGGAGTACATTGAGGCACATCAGACGGACTTCATCCGCTTCAAGACCAACCTCCTTTTGAAGGATGCCGAGAGTGACCCCCAAAAGCGTTCAGAAGTCATTCGTGACATCGTGAACAGCATAGCCGTTATCCCCGATCGCATTGTGCGTCAAACCTATATCTCACAATGTGCCGAACAGGTAAAGATGGAGGAGCGTATCATCGCTGCCGAGGTGGGCAAACAGATGCACCAGAATAACGGACAACGGACAACAGACAACGGGCAAGAGACTGAAGAAAACGGACAACAGACTGGGGAGAATGGTCAACAGTCCACTGCTGTAAATTCCATTCTTCGCGGGATGGCAGACAGCAGTCAGAAGGAGTTTGAGTTGGTGAAAGCCATTATCCGCCACGGTTCGGCATTCCTTTTCACCGAGGAATCAGAAGATGGCGAAAGGACGGATTGGACCGTGGCAAGTTACATCGCCGCAGACCTCGAAGCAGACGGCATTTCCCTGCAAACGCCCCTCTACGCCCAAATCCTTTCAGAGGCTCTATCTCTTGCTGATACAGAAGAACAGAAATACGTTTCGCTCCACTATTTCATGCAAGCCGAAACGCCTGAGATTCAACAATTAGCCACTCAAGTTGCGGAGGATAACTATACGCTTTCCAAGAAGCAATTAAAGGAGCACAACCCCGACGAGAATCGCCTTGTCGAACTCATTCCTCATCTGCTCAACGAGTATAAGTTTCACATCGTGGAGTCACGCCTGAAGGAACTACTTTTAGAACTGCGCAACCCCGAAGTGTTGCAGTCGCCCGAACGCGCTCGCGCCATCATGGAAGAACATGCTCAATTCAACAAACTCAAGAAAGAACTTTCACCCATGGTGGGGAAACGCATTATTACCAGGTAACATAAAAGGAGAAACTTATAGGTGTATTCTATACCCCACAGATTATTATAGAGCACATTCTTATCACACTGTGATCTGTTATTTAAATTATACATTCATTATATCATTTCATATCATGAAAAAAAGTTTACTTTTTCTTTACAGCATGGTTGGGTTGTCTCTTACCGCTGCGCCCGATTCAGAAAGTTACCCCATTAACTTTTCTGAAAATCAGAACTACACCCATGCTTCTCGCCGTCTGAACGGCATTTCGCTCAACTCACCTTCGGACGGACTCCAAAGTGTAAGTATTGCATCTTCTTCTACAGTTTACAATATCGTTGCTGACCAACAATTCTTTGCACAACCAGGCGAGACAGTTACTCCTACATTTCAATTTGCAGGAACCTGGATGAATGGTTTTGTATACCTCGACCGTGGCAACGATGGAGCATTCGACGCACTGATTGGTGCTGACGGAACAATTTCCGAAGGTAGTGACATCATGTCGTTTTCTTACTTCAATTGTGCCAATGGTTTTTCGTGCAATAGCACTGGAGCTATCAATTCAAATGGCAACGTGCTAAATCCCCCCGTCTTCACTATCCCCACAGATCTCCCCCATGGTCTTTATCGCATGCGCTACAAAGTAGACTGGGACAGCATGGATCCTGCTGGTCGCCAGGAAGACGGTAACGGAATCTTAAAAAATGGGGGTGCGATTTGCGACATTCTCATAAACCTTCATGGCGAGAATTGTGAACTCCAGACAAGTGTTGCTAATGGTACTATTTCAAATGAAGAGGGCAATGCACTCGAGGCAATGGCTCCCTTTGGAAAACCATTGACACTTTGCGTTACTCCCCACGAAGGCTATATCTGCGACGGACTCATTGTTCGCCATGGTTATAACCTCTCAGCAGCTGCCGACCTCTACGGAATTCCACAGTGGAAGGAAGAAGTGGTTCCAGCCTATTTGTTTAAGGATAATAAGGTAACGCTTCCTGCCCACTACATGAACGGCAACGTTAGCATTACGGCTATTTTCACTGAGAAACAAGACGCAAGCGAAGCTCAAGGGGACTACCCTCTTAATTTTGACACATCGCTTGAGTTGCCCAACACGGACAACAAGTTGCAACGCGTAAATTTCTCATCAAACGGTTCAACGGTGGGTACGGTTTCACCCTCACGCAACAGCACAGCAGTGTACTATGATTTAATGGAAACAGAAGTGCACGTCGTACGCGGTGCAAACCTTTTAGGAAAATTGACAACACAAGGTACAATTCCTCACACTTACCTCTATATCGACTACAACCAGGATGGGCAGTTCAATGCCTCGCTGAATGCCGATGGCACCCCGACAATGAGTGGCGAACTTGTAAGTTACACCTATTACAACGGAAAGAATAGTCAGGGAACAGAAATTGCTATTGATGAGGCGGTTAGCGAACTCCCTGAAATAAAGATTCCTGACAACCTACCCGTAGGAGTATATCGAGCACGCATTAAAGTTGACAACAACAATATCGACCCTGCAGGTAGCGCAAGCATTGCAGATGTAAATGGTTGTATTGTGGACTTCTCCCTAAACATTCACAATGCGACACACACACTTGAGGTGTTTACTGAAAACGGCAGTGTCAATGGATTAGAAAACACAGGACTTCCCGTTACCTTCACTCCTTTCTCCACCCTGAGAGTTGTCCCCACACCCGTGGCTGCAGGATACACAGCCAAAGATATGGTCATTCGCCACGGTCACAACCTCAACGGTCCTGAATTTATTCACGGAAACCGCCAGTGGAATGAATTCACTGTTAGTGCAAAAACCTACAGTATCCCTGCTAAGAAGATGAATGGTGATGTAACGATTTCTGTATCTTTCCAACCTACAGAAAGTGCAGAATACGAACTTGTCTTCAGCGACGAATTTAACCAGCCCGATGGTTCTCGTCCCGACGCATCTAAATGGATTAGTTGCGAGCGTCAGGGTGCTACTTGGAACCGCTGGTTGGCTGACCGTCCCGAGGTATATTTTATCCAAGACGGCAAACTTGCTTGTCGTGCTATCCCCAATCCTTATCAAGACGAAGACCCCGTCCCGATGATTACAGGCGGTGTGAAGTCGCAGGGTAAGTTTGCTTTCACTTATGGTAAGGTGGAATGTCGCGCCTTGAGCAATCCTTGGATTGGTAATTTCCCCGCCATTTGGATGATGCCAGCAGACAATAGTAAGGGTTGGCCTAACGCAGGCGAGATTGATATTTGGGAAGTGATTGATACTGACGAACGTAGCTACCACACCATTCACTCAAACTGGACCTACAATCTTCATCAAGGTCCTCAGTCAAGTTTCAACACGCCTGTAAAACTCGACCGCTACCACACGTATGGACTTGAGTGGGATGAAACTTCGCTGAAGTGGTATGTGGATGGTAAACTCGTAGGCACCTATAATAAGTCTACGGATTCCAATGCGCTCAATCAGGGACAGTGGCCTTTCAACAAGCACTTCTACCTCATCCTCAATCAGAGCGTAGGTAACGGTGCATGGGCAGCAAATGCTGACGTCAACCACGTCTATGAAACCACCTTCGACTGGATTCGCGTGTACCAAAAGAAGGGTCAGGAAAACACCAACGGAACCGTTGATATTAAGGAAGTTGACACATCTTCTACCCCTGCAATCAACATCGTTGAGGGCGGAATTTTGGTAAACAGCACAACGCCTCAAACGATCAGCGTTTACGACCTCTGCGGTCGACTCATTGACAATCGCAACGTAGTTGGAACTGCTCGCTTCTGCCTTCCCCAAGGCATTTACTTGGTGAATGGCACGAAGGTTGTTGTAAAATAAATAATTAGGTTGTGAGGTTTTAGGTCGCTTCGCTCATAGGTTGTAAGACTATGCAGACCGAATGGTACCTTAAAACCTCACAACCTTAAAACTTTAAGACCTAAGTAATGAAAATCCTCATCACCGGCGCCACAGGTTTCGTGGGCAGTCGCTTCGTAGCACGTTGGCAGGGCGAATACACCTTGCTCACGCCCTCACACACTGAACTCCCCATCGACAATGCCGATGCAGCGCTCCACTATGTGAGCACGGCAAAACCCGACGTAGTGCTTCACCTCGCAGCCATATCTAACACGTGGCATTGTGAGCAACACCCCGACGAAAGTCGGGCTATAAATGTGCTCGGTGCCGTAAACATGGCACAGGCAGCCAAGGCGGTGGGCGCAAAGTTCATTTTCTTCTCCTCCGACCAGATTTACAACGGCAATGAAGAACTCGGTGGACTCCCCGAAACGATTGCCGTACACCCCGAGAACGTCTACGGGCGCGACAAACTCGAGGCGGAGTGTCTGATTGCCGAAGTAGATGAAGCAGCAGTACTCTTGCGCGCCACATGGATGTACGACGCCGAGCGCGTCGGCATGCGCACGCACCCTAACTTTGTAGTGAACATCGCAAATGCCCTCCGCACGCAAATGCCCCTCCGCTTTGCCACACGCGAATACCGCGGCATCACCAACATCCGTGAAGTGGTAGAAATCCTCCCCCACTGCTTCAACATCCCTGGAGGTGTCTATAACTTTGGATCAGAGAATCCGCTCAACACCTACGACACCGCCCTCGCCTACACCCGCTTGCTCCAAAAGCAAAATCCCGAAGCGTTCACTAATATGACTCCAGAGGAACTCATCCTCCCCGATTCCGAGCGCTTCCCCGAGCATATTCGCAACATCAGCATTGATATGCAAAAACTCCACGCAGTCCTCCCGCACGATGTGCGCTTCAGCACAACTATGGAGGGACTCCAGAAATTCTTAGAATATTTAGAGTAAAGATAAAAGAGTAAAGTTGCCATGCTGAGTGTTTAATCGTTTATCTCTGTGACTTTCTTGTCTACTCGTACCTCGTCAACTAAATAACTATTAACCTCACCACTATGTCCCTACACATTATTGATCACCCCTTGGTGCAACACAAGTTGAGCATTATGCGAAATAAGGAAACTTCTACGCTGAAGTTTCGCGAACTACTGAAGGAAATTGCGATGTTCATGGGCTACGAAATCACCCGCGACTTCCCCTTGGAGTATGAAGAGATTGAGACGCCGCTGATGAAGATGAACGCGCCCAAGATTTCGGGAAAGAAGGTGGTCATCGCCCCCATCCTCCGCGCAGGTCTCGGAATGGTGGACGGATTACTCTCGCTCATCCCCTCGGCGCGCGTAGGTCACATTGGCATGTACCGCGATGAAGAGACGTGCCAACCCGTGTTCTATTACTATAAGATGCCCGCCGGAAAAGACCGCTTGGTGATTGTCACCGACCCCATGCTCGCCACAGGCGGTAGTGCGTGCGACGCCATCAACCGACTCAAGGCAGACGGCTATACCAACATCCGCCTCATGTGTCTTGTAGCAGCACCAAAGGGCGTAGAAGCCGTTACGCAGGCGCACCCCGACGTGGACATCTACCTTGCCGCACTCGACGAAGCGCTGAACGAACGCAACTACATCCTCCCCGGTCTTGGAGATGCAGGCGACAGAATATTTGGAACGAAGTAAAACAAGCGTTTCAAGGGAACTTTAGTTTACCCCAAAAGAGAAGCACGAACGGCGATTGCCATTCGTGCTTCTCTTTTGTTTCTGTCAATACCTTATATATGGAGACGCCATAATATGACGTCTCTACGTTGGACGTAGGGGAATCCTATTGTTTACTCCTTCACAAATCCCTTCACGCGCTCCATCTTAAACGCCTCCTTGTTCCAATGGAAGGGAGCGTAACTCTTTGAGCGCTTGATCTTGTTTTTACGGAAGATAAGTCCATCAACAGACTTGGCATAGAGGATGGGTTCGTCGAAAGAGATGAACTGGTTCTTCTCAATAACGATGTTTGAATGGAAGTACTGCTGTTGTTCGCCAAGGCGGGGGATTTCGGGATAGATAGAAATCACAGCGTTGGTGAACTGGTAGTAACTCGTGAGGGCGTCAATAAACTTATTATTGCGAATGACAATGTCCTTGCAAGAACCTGATTCGTACCAACCGTTGCAGTCGCCACAAAGAAGGATGGCGGTACCAGAGGTGTGGTCGAAGAGGTTGTTTTCACACACCGTGTGGCGCGGACTACTGAAGAGGGCACCACGAGCGCGGTTGTTGCGCACGACGTTTTTCGCAAAATATACGGTAGGCGTCCATGTAAGGTTTTCTACACCGTAGTCTGCCACGGGAAGGTCAAGCATTTTCTCCATGGGACGGTCAAGGGTAATGATAAATTGCTTACATCCCTTCACCTGGTCTTTATCGGCAGGACGGATTTCACGAATGGTATAAAGTTCAGCATGCTCTTCCATCGTGTATGCCGAAACAAAGCGAATCGTATCGCCCACATCACCCCATGCAAAACCATAAGCCTGTCCGTGTTCAAAGGCAACGCGAAGTGTCTGCGCATTGATAACATCCTTCACCTTGAGGTACACACCATGGATGTTTATCGCATCGTCCATCATGCCTTCGTAAAGTCCATTTACCGAGCGGATATGCCCCTTACACTGTGAGAAGTGGGTAGCATCGGCCTGCGTGGTGAAATAGCGAGGGTCTTTCTTTCCACGGAGACACACGTTAAAACCGTCAAGCGTAATATCAGTGCAACGCTGTGCAATGAGTCCCATACCTTCAGCATAATGTACATTTACCTTGCGGAGGATGGTCTGATTATCGTGATCCAGCACGATGCCTGGGCAAGGACGATGGTAAGTGCGGAAGGTCACAATCGTTCCAGGTTTCACCTTATTTTCCTTCCACTGGGGAGCGCGGTAAGTATTGTCTCCAAGGTCTTGCACACCGTCGGTTACGACCCAAAGGTCACCCGTTTGATAGCAGATATGACGAGTGTCTTTCTCAAAGTTCATACCTGAATTGGGTTGCATCGCCCAATCAGATCCATACACCTCAAAGCGACCGTTCTGACCGATGCGGTGCTTCACCCAAGGCGCCATTTTGAAGGTAGTTCCCTCTTCGGGGGTATTAGAAAGAATCTCTGCCTGCGTAATCTGAGGGTCAGAGAAGTCCACAGAGAAGTTGGTGAGCACCGTATTTGTGCAATTCACCACATAGAAGGGAATCATGCGTCCCGTAAAGAGGAATTCTGCTCCACGACCGTCAAGCGTGAGGTTGGTCCAACCGTCAAGGTGGAAACCAATCTTACGAAGGGGGTATTGGTCGTGATTAGAAATATAATATTCATATTCCTTGGCATCAGTCGCACTGAAGGTGTAGGTTCCCTTACCAAAACGGAGGGTCACTTCATCCTCGGGCGAAACCGAAGCCTTAATCTTTGTCAACGCATCATGAAGCACGGCAGACGAATTTGCCTGATTGGGCAAAAGACCATAGTCTGCCATGTTGATAACCACCTTTTCTGCAACGGCAGAAGAGGCAAGGAGGGAAAGGGATAGAAGGAGTTTTTTCATTATTGATGAGAGTTGAGGTTGGGAGGTTATGAGGTCTTGAGGTTTTAAGGTCTTTAGGGACTTTAAGGTCTTTAGAGTACTCTAAAGTCATTAAGGCACACTTGAGAACTTCATCCGCATGGTCTTAAAACCCTAAAGCGAAGCGACCTAAAACCTTATAACCTAAAATTTTGAGGTTGTGAGGTTGGGAAAGAGGGAGGACGGTTTTGGGGATCAAACACTATAAGGCACACTTGAGAACATCATTCGCATGGCCTTAAAATCTTAAAGCGAAGCGACCTAAAACCTTATAACCTAAAAAAGCTATTTCCCTGTAGGCATTACCATATCTAAATTCACGAGACCACCCGTTGTTGGCGATAGTTGTACGGAGGTTTGCATTTTCTTGTTGAAGAGGTCTCCACCGAGGTGCTCTACGCGTCCAAACTGTGCAAAGGGGGCCTGGAGGGTAGCAAGTACATTATGCACATTATAAATCTTTATTTCGGCAGTACCCGGAAGCAAATAACGAAGCCCTATTTGCTGAATCTGCTGTGCCTTCTTCAGTGCCTTTTTGTCAGCAGGATTGATGGGTTTAACTGCAGGCAACGTCTTTAAATCTCTTACATCAATATAATAAGGTTCACCTGCAAGATTGTCGTCATCAACTAACCCCATGAAGTCTGAGAATCGGAAAAGAATGTCGTGCGTCACACCATCTTTAGAGGGAAGATAATTGAGCACAAACGTATGCATTTCACTTTTTGAAGAACCCTTAAAAAGTTGCAACAAAGCCGCTTCCTGCTTATCAAGTGTTGCCAACATGAGACGCAGTTGTTCGCCATCGGTAGGCATAAAATCTGCCTGTCCCTTTACCAATAGTGTACGATTTTCGCGAATGTCATAGATTTCGTTAGCGGTGAGTTCTGCCATTTTAAGTTTACTACCCGCCGAAAGCACATCACGCGTCTTAAAATCCTGCGCATCTACCTGTGCCTCCTTAATTTCCATCACAGAGGGTTCTTCCATTTCCTCAAGTTCCAATGGTTGCGTATTAATAGCCAACAAGCGACCATCTGGAGCAAGGCGTACAAAGGGCGCTGGAGTACGTACATCATGTACGATAGAGTAAGCGTGTGCAGTATCAGCCACACCATAGGTAGAGATGGCAATCGTTTGAAGTTGCCAACGTTCTTCTTTCTCTAACACGACATCAGTCAGTCGCAAGAAGCGTTCAGCATATAGGGCATACTCTCCAGGTTCATAGACTGTGCGCTTGGCAGTTACAACAACTTGTAGTGCCGTTTGAGGAAGGAAATAAGTAATCCCCTCCTGTGTTTGACCAGGCACATAAGGATGTATTTGTGTTTGCGCCGCAGCACTCAGTGCGCAGAGGGCTAACGGTAAAAGGAATTTTGTTTTCATAGACAAATTCTTCGTGAAAGATATTGATATGCTTTAGGCAAATATTGAATAATGTCGGATGCTACAAGCGATTCATCAGAAAGTTCTGCTACGGCAAGGTCACCTGCTAAACCATGCAACCACACCCCTAATTGACACGCATCCAGAGGAGTATATCCTTGAGCAAGAAGCGAGGTAAGCATTCCTGTTAAGACATCACCACTACCCGCAGTAGCCATTCCGGAATTTCCCGTTGCATTAAAGAAGGTTTTACCTTCAGGCGTACAAATAGCCGTATGATGCCCTTTTAGTACGACATATATACCGAGCATTACCGCCATTTCGCGTGCTTCAGAGAGCGCAGTAAAATGATTTGTAGAACGCTTTCCCAAACGCTTAAACTCGCCAAGATGGGGCGTTACAATACATCCCTTGGGAAGGAGACGAAGCATTCCAGAATGCTGGGTCATTATATTAAGACCATCGGCATCAACAACAAGAGGGATATTCGTAAGTTGCACTTGTTCCAGAAAAGCCAATGACGTTGAAGACGCCGTACCGAGTCCGGGACCAATTCCTAAGGCTTGAAAACCGGTAAGGTCTTCAATAGGAGTGGTAAAAGAAAGGTCATCGGAATCGTGAGAGAGTATTGCCTCGGGAACACTCATCTGCAGAATATCATTGTTCTTCAATGGGGTATGAAGTGTAACCTTCCCCACTCCACTCCGTAAGCAAGCCTTTGCTGCAAGTACAGCAGCACCTGCCATTCCATATTTCCCTGCTATAAGCAAGGCATGTCCAAAAGTACCTTTATGCCCTACGGCAGGGCGTTTACGCCTCAACGAAGCAACCTGCGCTTCTTCAAGAAGGTTGTAGGACGTTTCAAGCGTATCAGCAAATGCCTGTGATAACCCAATATCTAAAATCTGGAGTTCGCCAACATACTTGTAATTATCGTCTACCAACTGCGCTAATTTCGGATACTGAAAAGTCAGGGTTAACTGAGCACGCACAATGTTACTCTCAATATTATTTTCATTGCTCTCACACATTAAACCCGAAGGCATATCAATAGCAACTACTTGTGCGGGCGAGGCATTGATAAAGGCAACGATCTCGGCATATATCCCCGCAAGAGGTTTGTTTAATCCTGTCCCAAACAGCCCGTCGAGAATCACTGTGTCACGTGTTACTTTAGGACATTCAAATTCCTCCGTAACCTCATAAAGTTTGACTTTCGGAGTTGTCGCCAACAATTCTTTATTATGCAAACAATCAGGACGGAGATTCCCCTTTGGATTCACAAGGTAAGTAGACACTTCATACCCAGCAGTTGACAGCATACGCGACACCGCCAACGCATCGCCACCGTTGTTTCCAGAACCAGCGAATACAAGGAAAGGGGTATTATTAGACCAACGGGAAATGAGAGCAAACGTTATTTCAGAGGCTGCTCGTTCCATGAGGTCAACAGAGCGAATGCCCTCCGACTGAATCGTGAACGCATCAAGGTCACGCATCTGCTTGGCAGAAAGTACTTTCATGGCGCTAAGAGGTTTGTTGGCTACGCTACCAGAATTTCCACCAAGGTTTCTTTTCTTTGCGTAAGTTTAATAGCGAAACATTCTCACCGTGCGATGTCAAGAATTGTTCGTAGTTCATGCGCTTGCTGACCATTTCGTATACAACTCCCCAATCCAATAATCCGCCAATATTACGGTCATCAATAAAAAGGTGGGCTTTGAGTTTTCTACTGTATACGGAATTGGTTTCCAGCGACTCACCAGGTCCTTTCTCGTCCAAATTACGGTTTACTGCAATAAAAGTCAGTCCGCGCGCTTCACACCACTTGACAGCGGCATCAAGATATTCCCCTTCTCGAACAGTCCAAAGTATCAATTTGTGACCATCCTTCTGAAGTTCCTTAAGCGTCGTGACCGCAAAGGGAATTTCTTTACCTATTTCTGGATAACGGTGCTCGACAATCGTACCGTCAAAATCAACTGCTATAATCATTGAATCATTTTATTAAAGTTTCGCAAGGGATAACGTTTGAGGTTAGGAAGGGAAGGATATGATGTAGGAGGTTGTAGAGCATTACTATTCTTCCATTCTAACATACCCTCTGAAAGGTCTCAACCTACTTCCCGAATCGGATAATGTAAACGTCTGTCCGTCACTTGTAAGGAGATAAATCCCTTCTGCAGCGCTATTCACCTCAAAGAATTGATACACTGGAACCATCAAGGAAGACACCTCAGTAAGTGGAACCACTGTGCATGCTTTAGAGACAAAGGTTACTTGCATTCCCGCTTCACCTGTACTCTTGATAATGACGGGAACATGAGGACGAATTTGCGTTACAGGTTGAAAAGACAACGTTCCGCCATCAACACTTACCAACTCACGAGCATCGATTCCATCAGGAACATTTGCAGCAAATGGCAATGCCAATGTTTCCCAATTATTATCTTGCAAAGTTCGCGTATAAGATAGTTGTCCTGAAGCAACTGTAAACGACTGCGTAGGTTTAAAGTCCAGAGCATCCAATAACACCGAAGGATAAAGTAATGCTCCATCACGAACTATCAAATTTCCATATACGGGAACTTTATCTCCATCAGTCAAATAAGTTATCGTATTATCGGTAGGCGCGGTATAATCTACGTTTAATTTATAAAGGTAAAGCAGGTTTGTCTCTACCGTTCCTTCATAAAAAGAGTAATTGCCGAAGGGATTGGGATTGTCTGCACTGCTCTGACGGGAGGTGTGTAAATACCTCAACTGTTCACTGGGATTTTTCAAAACAAATCCGTCTTCCTTTTGCTGCAACTCCCAAGCGGTGTAACTATTCGACTGAAGTTCAACTTCTGGTTTATTGCTTTTGGGTACATAAAGGTAAAGCCCCGATGCAACAGCTCGCAGTATCACCTCATTTCCCGAGCGATGTATCTGCCACACATGAGTTGCGTCTTCACAAAAGATGCGTTCCTGTTGTGGAGCCACGATACCCTTGAACTTCTTGTTCACAAGTTCTGTAGTCATCAACACATGCCCCTCTTGCTGACTTACTCCCGCAATCAAATAGTAAGCACCGTCTTCAACGTCGGACAGTTCTTGGACACGCTCAAAATACTCGGGTAACCAAAGCAAATCTTCTTCTGCCGAAAGTTTCATAAACGAAACCATCGGCAGAAGAAGTACCATCAATATGCGACGGAGAGAAATCATAGACTAATCTCTTTCTATCAACTTCATCAAATACTGACCGTACTGATTTTTAATCATGGGCTTTGCCAATTCGGCAACTTTCTCCTTCGTAATCCAACCCTGCTCATAGGCAATACCTTCAAGGCATGCCACCTTAAGACCTGTGCGCTTTTCGATTACTTCGATGAAGGTTGATGCCTCTGAAAGACTATCGTGCGTACCAGTGTCCAACCACGCAAAACCGCGACCGAGTGTCTGCACCATGAGTTCGCCGTCGTCAAGGAAATGTTGGTTCACGGTAGTAATTTCCAATTCTCCACGCGCTGAGGGTTTGATGCTCTTAGCAATATCCACCACCTTGTTGGGATAGAAATAGAGTCCCACAACGGCGTAGTCTGACTTCGGTTGCAAGGGTTTTTCTTCAATGCTCTTAGCATTGCCTTCTTCATCAAACTCTACCACACCATAACGTTCGGGGTCGTTTACACGATAACCAAAGACCGTTGCCTTTGCTTCCTGCTCAGCAGTTTCTACGGCAGTGCGAAGCATGTGGCGCAGATTGCTGCCGTGGAAGATGTTATCTCCCAACACCAAGCACGCTGCATCATCGCCAATAAACTCTTCTCCAATGATAAATGCCTGCGCAAGTCCGTCGGGCGAAGGTTGTTCGGCGTAAGAAAATTCCACACCATAATCCGAACCGTCACCAAGCAGACGCTTGAATCCGGGAAGGTCTTGAGGGGTGGATATGATGAGAATTTCGCGAATCCCAGCCAACATTAACACCGAAATGGGGTAATACACCATCGGTTTGTCGAAGATGGGAATCAACTGTTTGCTGATACCTTTTGTAATGGGGTAAAGGCGTGTGCCACTACCACCGGCTAAAACGATGCCTTTCATAGGTTGTGAGGTTATAAGGTTGTGAGGTTATAAGGTTATGAGGGGTGAGGTTATGAGGGGTGAGGTTATGAGGTTTTAAGGTCTTTAGGGACTTTAAGGTCTTTAGAGTCTCTAAGGTCATTAAGGCACACTTGAGAACATCATCCGCATGGTCTTAAAACCTTAAAGCGAAGCGACCTTATAGCCTTATAACCTCACCTAATTACTCTTCCAACTTACGATAACGAATACGCTTGGGTTCTTCAATGCCGAGACGCTTTGCCTTATTCACTTCGTAGTCAGAGTATGAACCTTCGAAGAAGAAGACATTGCCGTCGCCTTCAAAGGCAAGGATGTGCGTGCAGATACGGTCGAGGAACCAGCGGTCGTGACTAATCACTACGGCACAACCTGCGAAGGCTTCAAGACCTTCTTCAAGTGCGCGAAGGGTGTTTACGTCAATATCGTTGGTCGGTTCGTCGAGCAAAAGCACGTTACCTTCTTGCTTCAGAGCAAGAGCAAGGTGCAAACGGTTGCGTTCACCGCCTGAAAGCACGCCACACTTCTTTTCCTGGTCGGCACCCGAGAAGTTGAAACGGCTGAGGTAAGCACGCGCATTGATTTCTCTGCCACCCATACGCATGAGTTCCGAGCCGCCACTGATTACTTCGTACACCGACTTTGCGGGGTCGATGTCCTTATGTTGCTGATCGACGTAAGAAAGTTTCACCGTTTCGCCCACTTCAAAGGTTCCAGCATCCGCCTTCTCGAGTTCCATAATGAGGCGGAAGAGCGTAGTCTTACCAGCACCGTTAGGACCAATCACACCAATAATACCGTTGGGCGGGAGCATAAAGTTGAGGTCGTTGAACAACTGCTTCGTGCCAAAAGCCTTGGCAACGTGTTGCGCTTCAATAACCTTGTTACCCAAACGAGGACCATTGGGGATAAAGATTTCCAATTTCTGTTCCTTTTCCTTTTGGTCTTCACCAAGGAGCTTATCGTAAGAGTTCAAGCGGGCCTTACCCTTTGCCTGACGTGCCTTGGGCGCCATACGCACCCATTCCAATTCGCGTTCCAAAGTCTTGCGGCGCTTGCTTGCCACCTTTTCTTCCATCTCCATACGCTTAGACTTCTGCTCCAACCATGAAGAGTAGTTGCCCTTCCAGGGTATGCCTTCACCACGGTCGAGTTCGAGAATCCAACCTGCCACATCGTCCAAGAAGTAGCGGTCGTGGGTAACGGCAATTACCGTACCCTCGTACTGGTTCAAGTGTTGTTCAAGCCAGTCAATGCTTTCGGCGTCCAAGTGGTTGGTAGGTTCGTCAAGGAGCAACACATCGGGCTTCTGAAGCAAGAGACGGCAGAGTGCCACACGGCGACGCTCACCACCCGAAAGGTTTTCGGCTGTGCGGTCGGGTTCGGGGCAACGAAGGGCTGCCATTGCGCGTTCAAGGCGGCTGTCCAAGTTCCACGCATCTGTAGCATCGATAATATCCTGAAGTTCGCCCTGACGAGTGAAGAGTTCGTTCATCTTATCCTCATCCTCGTAGTATTCAGGGAGACCGAACTTCTGGTTGATTTCTTCGTATTCCGCAAGGGCGTCAACAATGTGCTGCACACCTTCTTGCACAATTTCCTTCACCGTCTTCTTATCGTCCAACTGAGGTTCCTGGGGAAGATAACCCACAGAGTACCCAGGAGAGAAAACAACCTCACCTTGATAATCGTTGTCGAGTCCAGCGATAATCTTCATGAGCGTAGATTTACCGGCACCGTTCAAACCGATGATACCAATCTTTGCGCCGTAGAAGAAGCTGAGGTAAATATCCTTAAGAATTGTCTTGTTCGTCTGCTTGATGGTCTTCGTCAAGCCCACCATTGAGAAGATAATTTTCTTATCGTCAACTGTTGCCATGTTATTGTGTAAAATTTATAACGTCAATGTTTTATGTATTTCTTAGAGAACACAAGATTTATTTTTTTGGAGAACACGAATTTCACGAATCACACGAATAGGCAATCACTATCCAAAGTTTTTTTGCTTATCGCTATCGAATTTCACGAATGACCGTTCGGAATGAAGGACTTTTACTTACAGCACCTTACGTTCTACTTGTAGTCCATTAGAGTTCCCAAAATTGATAAGTAATCCTAATCTGCATTGAGTTGCTTTCAGATAATTATAGAGTTGAGCACGATGTGAAGCGTCTATTGTGGAAACCGCTTTAAGTTCTATGATTATTCCGTCATAACAGAAGAAGTCAGGTTTGTAAGTCTGCTTAAGTTCTACTCCAGAATAGAAAATACGCACTTCTTTTTCCGCCTCAAAAGGAACACCTTCGTGCTCAAATTCAATCGCCAAAGCCTCATGATAAACAGACTCCAGAAAACCACAGCCCAACGCATTATAGACATTCATCGCAGCCCCCACAATCTTATAACTTTCATCTTTATACAAGATTTCCATAATCCTATATTTTTTAGAACGGTGCGACACTCCGCAAGGATTCGTGTTATTCGAATGCGATTAGCAAAAACACGCCACAAGTAGATTCGTGAAATTCGTGAGATTCGTGTTCTCTAAAATACCACCCCGCAAGGATTCGTGTTATTCGAATGCGATTAGCAAAAACACGCCACAAGTAGATTCGTGAAATTCGTGAGATTCGTGTTCTCCAAAAGAATCACCCCACAAATAATTTGTGTTCTCCCCAAAATCCACCCCGCAAGGATTCGTGTTCCGCCCCAAAATCCATTATAGTGGCAAAGATACTAATTAGTTGTGAGACTCCAACTATTCCTCACTCCATTCCTACAAAAATCCTCTAAATTCATACTCCACTTTTCATTTTTTACACATAAGAGCGCACCATTGTTTTCGTTCTATAAAAAAATATGGTCGCGACCCTCAAAAAATTTTTATTCCTTTTTGTAGAAAAAACGAAAATCTGTACTTTTGCGCCAAGAAAAATATCTCTATTTTTATCAAGAGCCTTATGAAACAAGACATGATTGTCATTCTTGACTTGGGTAGCCACGAAAATACAGTGGTAGCCCGCGCAATTCGCGCACTCGGTGTGTACAGCGAAATCTATCCCCACGACATTACAGCAGCTGAACTCAAGGCGTTGCCTAACGTGAAGGGTATTATTATCAACGGAGGTCCTAACAACGTAATCGACGGTGTTGAAATCGACGTACTCCCCGAAATTTACGAAGCAGGTTTCCCCGTTATCGCAGCAGGTCACGCTAAGGCTACTTGCGCTGTAAGTCTTCCCCAATTCGAAAATGACGAAGAAGCTATCAAGGCTGCTGTTAAGTCTTTCGTGTTTGACACTTGTAAGGCTGAAGCAAACTGGAACATGAAGAACTTCGTTGCTGACCAGGTGGAACTCATCCGCCGTCAGGTTGGTGATAAGAAGGTGCTCCTCGCCCTCTCTGGCGGTGTGGACAGTTCTGTTGTTGCAGCCCTCCTTCTCAAGGCTATTGGTGAAAACCTCGTTTGCGTACACGTGAACCACGGTCTTATGCGTAAGGGCGAGTCTGAAGATGTGGTTGAAGTATTTCGCAACCAGCTCTGCGCTAACCTCGTTTATGTAGATGCTACAGAACGCTTCCTCACAAAGCTCGAAAACGTAGCTGACCCCGAACAGAAGCGTAAGATTATCGGTGGCGAGTTCATCCGTGTATTCGAAGAAGAAGCACGCAAGCTCGAAGGTATCGACTTCCTCGGTCAGGGTACTATCTATCCCGACATTGTGGAAAGTGGTACAAAGACTGCGAAGTGCGTAAAGAGTCACCACAACGTAGGTGGTCTTCCTGAAGATCTCCAGTTCGAACTCGTAGAACCCATCAAGCAGCTCTTCAAGGACGAAGTACGTGCTTGCGGTCTCGAACTCGGTTTGCCCTACGAAATGGTTTACCGTCAACCCTTCCCCGGTCCCGGTCTCGGCGTACGTTGTCTCGGTGCTATCACACGTGACCGCCTCGAAGCAGTACGTGAAAGTGACGCTATCCTCCGCGAAGAATTTGCAAAGGCAGGTCTTGACAAGAAGGTATGGCAGTACTTCACACTCGTACCCGACTTCAAGTCAGTAGGTGTACGCGACAACGCTCGTTCTTACGACTGGCCCGTAATCATCCGCGCCGTAAACACTATCGACGCTATGACTGCTTCAATCGAGCACATTGATTGGGCAATCCTCGACAAGATTACAAAGCGCATCCTTGACGAAGTGCCCAACGTAAACCGCGTGTGCTACGACCTCTCTCCGAAACCCAATGCTACTATTGAGTGGGAGTAAAAACAAAAGTTTTTGCGACTATCGAGCAACCTTTTGAGCATTAGCCACATGGAACATGCGGAGTGCGATTGCCACAGACACCAAAAGGTTGGTCAATGGGAGTAATCCTACACACATACTAATCCTCGACTCACAAGGTCGGGGATTTTTATTTGCTACAACACAAAGTTACGCCCAAAGGCAATACACCGTGATGACGCTGAAGTCGTCACCGTTCAGTAACTTAAAGAATTTCACTCGCTCAATGACGCTGAAGGCGTCACCGCTCGGTAACTTAAAGTATTTCACTCGCTCAATGACGCTGAAGGCGTCACCGCTCGGTAACCGGTGGTTTGAGCAAAGCGAATACCCCCGGACGTATCGTGCACGATAATCGCACTCTGAAGGAGTGCCCCATAATAGAGGCACTGTGTTGGGGCACTTCTTCAAAGTGCATACCTACTGATATTCCTACCGCGGGTGCGCCCACTGGCGTACCCGCGGTTACTAAGCGGAGACACCTTCGGCGTCTTGTGGACACGAACTATTTTCACAACTATTTCTTCACTAAATTAAAAAGACAACTCACTAAAAATCCATAACTCATTAATGATGGGGTTATATACTCTTTATAACACGATGCTCAAACCGTGTAGGGGCTATAAAATGAAATGTAACATAGTCGCGTAAGAACTATTTTCAGTATTTTTGCAGGAATAACACACTAACCACCTATTTTGCTACTTATTATGGAAACAAAAACAAGCAAGACTCAAAATTGGTCATTCCTAAAATCCGCAAAACTTTTTTTACTAGTATTTATTCTGATTGTAACACTCATTAAGGAGGCGGATGGAATATATTGTGCTATAGGAACTTCGTATGCTGAAGGAAAATATTTTTTCCCTCAAAATTATAAAAAAGCTGTTGAATGGTTTAAGAAAGCAACCAATATTGGCGACCCCTATGGTTATTATTGTTTAGGTCTCAGTTATGACTTGGGCAGAGGTGTGATGCGAAACAACAAAGAAGCGTTCAAGTGGTATAAATTAGCAGCTGAAGGTGGTGTTGCTCAAGCTCAATGTAATTTAGCGTGGTGTTATGAGCATGGTGATGGAGTTGAAAAAAATATAAACGAAGCTGTCAAATGGTATAAGAAAGCAGCAGAGAATGGAGATCTTAACGGCATTGTAAATTTGGGTTGTCTGTATCATAAAGGCAACGGTGTGGAACAGAATTATGACGAAGCAGTCAAACTATTCAAAAGAGCAACCCAAGGAGGAAGCGAAAACGGAATGTATAATTTAGGATATTGTTACGAATTTGGGCAAGGTGTAACACAGAATGACGATGAGGCGTTCAAATTGTACTCCCAAGCAGCTCTCAAAGGAAATGAAAAGGCTCAATACCGACTCGCTTTGTGCTACCAGTCAGGACGAGGAACAAATGTAGATTCAGAAAAAGCATCTTATTGGTTTAAGCAGGCAAGAATAAATGGTGTGCAGGAATAAGGATGCAATGTAAAAAAATTTGGTCAATGGGGGTAATCCTACACATACACATACTAATCCTCGACTCACAAGGTCGGGGATTTTTTATTTCCTACAACACAAAGTTACACAGAAAGGCAATATACCGTGATGACGCGTCACCGCTCGGTAACTTAAAGAATTTCACTCGCTCAATGACGCTGAAGGCGTCACCGCTCGGTAACTTAAAGAATTTCACTCGCTCAATGACGCTGAAGGCGTCACCGCTCGGTAACCGGTGGTTTGAGCGTAGCGAATACCCCCGGATTGGTGTCAGAGAGTAGTCGCACTCTGGAAGAGTGCCCCAACACCCAGTATACCTTGTTGCTCGGGCCCCTTTCTGGGTGCGATTCTTGAGCGCGCCTCACCGGTGGTACTCGCTCCGCTCGCACCACCCGGTTACTAAACGGAGACACCTTCGGCGTCTTGCCCCTCTCTGGATAAGTAGACGTTCAATACCAAATACATCTCTAAACCATCTCATTTATTTTTACAATTTTGAATACCCTACCTCCTACAGGACATCACGGTTCTGAACAAAGGGAATATAATAAATCTGCATAACCTTTAGGTTCTATGAGAGATTTCCAGCACGCAAGAATATTATTACCAAAAATTAAGTATATTTGCCTTTGAAACTCAACTCCGCATTTACTCAAACTTTATAACCTATGAGAAAGAAACTCTTCCCCACCCTCCTGCTCGCCATGGGCACCCTGATGTATACCGCCTGTGGTGGCACAACTGCAGCCAGCGAGACAACACAAGAGAGTGACACTATCACGACCGACACCGTTGTGTACGAGCACGACTACCTCGTGAAGGTGGGTGACATGGCACCCGACTTTTCACTGCCCATGACCGACGGCACAACCTTTACGCTCTCCGAACAGCGTGGCAAGGTGGTGATGCTTCAGTTCACCGCCAGTTGGTGTGGTGTATGCCGCAAGGAGATGCCCCATATCGAAAGTGAGATTTGGCAGCGCCATAAGGATAATGCGAACTTTGTACTTGTAGGCGTTGACCGCGAAGAAACGAAGGATGTTGTAGATGCTTACACGCAAAAGGTGGGCACCACCTACCCCATGGCACTCGACACGGCAGCCAATGCCTTTGCAAGCTATGCCCTCCGCCAGTCGGGCATCACACGCAATGTGTTGATTGACCGCGACGGTAAGATTGTTAAACTCACACGCCTCTATAACGAAGCAAAGTTTAGTAGCCTTGTTCAGGCGATTGATAGTTTGTTGGCTGTGTAGGATTCACTCTGAGTAGTAAAAGGAGGGACACTCCGGACGGCGCTCTCCCCCTGTTTATAGGGGGAGGGGACCGCTTCAGCGGTGAGGGGGTGCAGGATTTGCACCGCATGGCAACTACTAACTACTCACTCCAAACTACTCACTATACTCAGCACCCCCTCACCAGCAAAGCTGGTCCCCACCCCCTTCGATTCCCCCGTTATCGGGGGACGGAAATCCCTATAAACAGGGGGAGAGCGCCGTCCGGATCTGTTTTCACTAAACGACAAAGGAGACAACCTCACATGAGATTGTCTCCTTATTATTTTATTAACAATACCTTAGAGTCTGTTTCTAAGCAAAGAAATTTTCCATAAATACCAGCGAGAGGAAGCCGAGGAGGAGGGCATAGGTGGCGGACTTTTGGTACCCATGAGCATGGGTTTCGGGAATCATTTCGTCACTCACAACGTAGAGCATGGCACCTCCGGCAAAGGCAAGCATCGCAGGGAGTAAGAGTTGCGAAATGGCACCTGCAGCATACCCAATCCACACACCCACGATTTCTAAACCGCCTATCGCTAACGAAATAAAGAGTGTGCGCCAGCGACTGACGCCCAAGAGAAGGAGCGGAGAAATAACTACCATGCCTTCGGGTACGTTTTGCAAGGACAAACCTGCCGTTACCGCCCACGCATTTGAAACTTCTTCAGAGTTAAAACTGATGCCGGCAGCAACGCCTTCTGGCAATTTGTGAAGCGCAATAGCAAGCACGAAAAGCAAGACGCGGTTGAGCGAAGCATTCGTAGCATGCTGTTCGGGGTCAAGACCTGTAATGTGGTGAAGGTGAGGTGTGACATGGTCGAGAAGATTGAGGAACAAGGCCCCAGCCATCACGCCTGCTACAATCATCCACCATTCTCCAAGTTCCACGGCATCGCAAGCAGGGAGAATTAACCCCACAACAGACGCTGCAAGCATGACGCCTGCACAATAACCCATCACGGTATCGTTCCAACGATGCGGGAGTTCCTTAATGAGGAACCCCAGCAACGAACCTATTAGTGAAGCACCACACAGGGAGAGGGCGCTGATCCAAACGGCTTGCATAAAGGGAAATGAGAAAGAAGAAATGAGAAAGGAGAAAGTCTATGCAGAGGAAACTCACAGAGTACAACTTCCGAGAAGGATGCTATCGTTTAACTCTGTAACTATCTCGTCTACTTGTACCTATAGACTCGTCTACTATCTTTTAAAATTTCAACACCGCCGCACCCCAACTGGGCATGGTGACCTTCGTAAATCCATCGACCTCGAGGTTGATGACTTGCACATCATCGGTGAGCAAGTCTGTAGCACATTGCGTACCCTCGGGGAGGGAGAGGAATTCGAAGGCGTGCTTGGGGATGCGCACACCGATGGTTGTGGGATATTCGTCGAAGTTTACAACAACGAGAATGGTAGCATCCTTGCTGCGACGGAGGAAGGCGAAGTTGCGACTGGGATTCAAGCCCTCTTCACCGTCGTAATTCACGTACATCAAGTCGTAGAAGAGTCCGTTGTTAAAGGCTTCTTCTTCATTACGCAAGCGAAGCACCTTCTTATAATAGTTGTAAAGTTCCTGCTCCTGCTCGGTGAAGTTGGTACCACCGTCAAGGAGTTTGTGAAGTTTCTCTACGTGCCAGTAGTCAAAGATTGTGGTGCGACCGTCACGACCAGAGAAACCTTCTTCGTCCATACCAGGTTCTCCGATTTCCTGACCTGCGTAAATCATCAAGGGATTCTCACGCATCAAGGCGCTAACGATAAGCGCAGGCTTCGCCTTCTCGGGAACCGTTGCAAAGAAGTTTGAAGCAATGCGCTGCTCGTCGTGATTTTCCAAGAAATCGAGCATGTGGTCGTGAATATCGTCCACCGCCTGCCAAGCACCCGTAATCGCCGCCGCAGGTTGCTGGTGACAAACGATAGCACGGAGCGTATCGTAAAGACCAACCTTGTCATAGAGATAATCGAAACCACCGATCTTAATGTAATTGCGGTATTCGTTAGGGTTATACACCTCGGCAATAAACTGAATGGCGGGGAACTTCTTCTTCACCTCCTTAATAGCATACTTCCAAAATTCCACGGGCACCATTTCCGCCATGTCACAACGGAAGGCATCCACGCCCTTCTTTGCCCAGAACTGCAGGATTGCCGTCATCTTCTTCCACGTATTGGGAATGGGCGAAAAATGCTTGGTACCACCGCCACAATAATCCACACCGTAATTCAACTTAACGGTTTCGTACCAGTCATTACAGTTGGGCCACGCATGGAAGCAGTCGTTACCCGTAGCCTTTGCGGGAAGTTCTTCGTAAGTGTTCTTACCATCCGTGGCAAAGTCTGTATGAAGCGCTTCACCCAAGATGTAGTAGAAGTTATTTTGTGCGTCAAAACCCTTTGCCTGGTCGTCCGTCTGACCAAGGTCCTTGGTGCGCGCAGGTTTTGCATCGGATTTGTACTGACGTGCTACGTGGTTGGGCACGAAGTCAATCACCATCTTCAAACCTGCAGCATGTGTGCGCTCCACGAGTGCCTCAAATTCCTTCATTCTGTTAGGAACGTCCACTGCCAAGTCGGGGTCGATGTCGTAATAATCCTTGATGGCGTAAGGAGAACCAGCCTGGCCCTTAACGACTACGGGATTGTCTTCAGCAATGCCGAAATCCGCATAGCTGGTCTTTGTGGCGTGCTCCAAAAGTCCGGTGTACCAAATGTGTGTATAGCCCGTTTCCTTAATACGCCCCAATACTTCGTCAGTAAAGTCGTTCATCTTGCCGCAACCATTCTCGGCGAGTGTGCCGCACTTCACATTCTTACCGGCACGATTGCCAAAGAGGCGCGGAAGCACCTGATAAATATTCATAGTCTAATTCTTGTGTTTGTTAGTAAGTTTTAGGTTTTGAGGTTATAAGGCTTTAAGGTCTTGAGGTGAAATCACCTGATTCTATTCTCAAAAAATGCACTTGGTTTCTTAAAACCTAAGAGCGAAGCGACCTCACAACCTCATAACCTGACGAAACTGAAGTTTCGTAAGTTGAGTTAGATAAAAAAATGTGTGGGCGCGGGGTCGCAAAGTTGCGGCGGAGCGCTCACACATTTCATTTGCGTTTATTCAGTATTACAATCCGCGAACGGTTACGTCACGCGAAATCTTAACAATCATTCCCTGGAGCGCCTTACCGGGACCGCATTCTACAAACTCTGTAGCACCTGCGGCAATCATGTTCTGCACTTCCTTTGTCCAGAGCACACTTGCTGTGAGTTGCTGAATGAGGTTTGCCTTAATCGTTTCGGGACATTCGTGAGCCGCACCATCAACGTTCTGATATACGGGGCAAACGGGCTTATTGAAGGTTGCCTTTTCGATAGCTGCTTCCAATTCTTCCTTTGCGGGTTGCATGAGGGGCGAGTGGAAGGCTCCGCTAACGGGAAGTACGAGTGCGCGCTTCGCACCTGCTTCCTTGAGTTTTGCACACGCTGCTTCGATAGCCGACTTCTCACCTGAAATTACGAGCTGCCCAGGGCAGTTGTAGTTTGCGGGAATTACAAGTGCTTCGGGAGTAGAAACTTCCTTACAGATGGCTTCCACCTGTTCGTCGGGAAGACCAATTACTGCCGCCATCGTACCGGGAACCGCTTCACAAGCAGCCTGCATAGCGAGTGCGCGAGCAGCTACGATCTTCAAACCTTCTTCGAAAGAAAGACATCCAGCAGCAGTGAGCGCAGAGAGTTCGCCGAGCGAGTGACCTGCAACCATTGCGGGCTTAAAGTCATCGCCAAGGCAGAGGGCAGAGATTACACTGTGGAGGAACACAGCGGGCTGTGTCACCTTGGTCTGCTTGAGTTCTTCGTCCGTACCTTCAAACATAATATCGGTAATGCGGAAACCGAGAATCTCGTTTGCCTTGTCAAAGAGTTCCTTTGCAAGTGCGTTATTTTCATAAAGGTCCTTACCCATGCCCACAAACTGCGAGCCTTGACCGGGAAATACAAATGCTGTCATAGTTATATAGTTCTGTTTTAGTCTTAAATTCGGTAGCAAAAGTAATGATTTTTATGCACATACACTGCAATATAGCAGAAAAATAAGCATCACTTTCACGTACTAAAAGTTTATTCAACCCTCACTGTTTTGCTTACTGTAATTTCATAATACTGCCAAGAGAGCACTCTATATTCAACTTTGCCATTACCATCAGCCAAGTCATGCGTTCTCACCACTGAATAATCAGGATTTGCAGAAATATCATATGTTGCCTTAAGGTTCACATTCTGCGAAGTTTCACTCGATGTATTAAACACAATGGTATCTGCAGGGTTCTTGGGGTAGTAATCATAAACAACATCCGTCAACGTAGCACTACCATCTTCATTAATCCTACGATTTGAACCAGGTAAGATTTCGGGCTTGTGAATCGCTTCATTAGAAGCACCACTCCATTCATATACTGCGTTATAGAGCCAATGACCACGTTGAGACTGTTCTACTGTTGCTACATATTTCTTACCACGTTCAAGAACAGGTCTGTTTTTGTTGTCTCTTGCCTCAACGACTTTACCAGTTTCAACATCAACAAATGTCATTTCTTTGATTACGGGACAAGTAGAAATATACTTATCATCATCACGTTCGCAACTTACCAAACCAAGGGCAAGGGCGAATACGGGTAAAAGGATTTTCTTAATCATTATAGTCTATTGATTTAGTTTGGTTTAGATAATTAAAATTCTTTCAGGACGCCATAAAGTCTCTGCACGGGTAAACCCATTACGTTAAAGAAACTACCTCGCAATTCTTCTACCGCCACAAGGCCAATCCACTCTTGGATGCCGTAGGCACCGGCTTTGTCAAAGGGGCGGTAGTGAGAGACGTAGAAGTCGATTTCTGCGTCGGTCAGAGGAGCAAACGTCACATCGCTCGTTACAGCAAAGGTTTGCTGCTTCGCAGGTGTAATAATCGCCACTCCCGTCACCACTTGATGCGTGCGCCCTGCCAACTGCTTGAGCATCTGCTTGGCATCTGCCGCATCCGCAGGTTTGCCGAGTACACACCCTTCGGAACACACAATCGTATCTGCCGTAATAATGAGTTCATCTTCTGCCATTTGCGCCGCGTGTGCCGCAGCCTTTTTGCGGGCAATATAGCAAGCGGTTTCTTCGTTCGTCAAGCCCTCGGGATAACTTTCATCAATGTCGGAAAGGGTACGCACGGTGAAGTCCAATCCGAGTTGCGCTAAAAGTTCTTTGCGACGGGGTGAATTGCTGGCAAGCACGATGCGATACTTGCTCAAGTGTGCTGTCAGGGGATTCTGTTGTTCAGTCATAAGTAAGTGAGAAACTCAATCTTCGTTACCAGCCAAAGGCCTCTGCATCACTCATCCACAAACCTTGCGCACGGAGCACCTGCTCAATAATGTCGCGACCGCAACCCATACCTCCAGCCTTATCGCTCACGTAGGTAGAAATCTGCTTGATTTCGGGAGCAGCGTCGGAAGGACAACAAGGGCAACCGCAATGGCGCATCACTTCGTAGTCGGGAATGTCGTCGCCCACATAAATAACTTCCTCGGGTTTCAAACCACTTTCCTCCAACCACTGTTCGTAAACAGCAATCTTGACGCTCACGCCCATAAAGACGTTCTGCAATCCGAGTCCGATGTAGCGCTGGCGCACAGCCTCGCTCTTACCTCCCGTAATGATGGCGAGGTTCAAGCCTTTCTTTACCGCCAACTGCATGGCGTAACCATCCTTAATATTAGCGGTGCGCACAGGTTGGGCATCGGCGCCAAGGGTTACGAGGTTAGAACTCAACACGCCATCAACATCAAAAGCGATGGCCTTTATCTTGGTTAAATCGTAGTTAATCATAAAATGTAAGGTTTTGAGGTGGAGAGGTTTTGAGGTTTTAAGGCCGTGCGGCACGAAATTCCAATCCGCAAGGTAGTTGTACTCTGTTATCTGTTATCTGTACTCTATAAAAGTACTCTACCCCTTACTCATTATACTCTCACTCAAAAGTTTGTAGATTTGTTGCATGCGCTCATCTTCAGAGAGAAGCGCCATTTGCGCCGCCATAACCGTTTCGTCGCGACGCACGGCAGGTCCTGTTTGCCCCAGTACGGGAGGCGTGGTGCGCAGCTTCTGCGTCGTTGCTTCAATAAGAGGAAGCAAATCCGTGAAGGGCAGGTTTACCTTGCCCATAATATCCTCGGCAAGGGCATAGCAGTGGTTCGTGAAGTTGCACGCAAACACAGCCGCCAAATGCAAGTAACGCCGGTCGGCGCTGCTCAAGGGGGTAACATTCTGACTCAAGGACTGCGCCAGCGTCTTCACCAGGGCAAGCGTCTGCTCATCCGTCGCCTCAATGTAAAGGGGCAAGTTTTTGAAGGAAACGGGTACTGACTTTGAGAACGTCTGCATGGGATAAAGCACCCCACCCTGCTTCACACGTCCCTCAAAGACAGAGAGCGGAACGCTACCAGCTGTATGGATGCACACGGCTTGAGGATGCAACGCCGCCACTTCACCAATGAGTGTGGGCAAGGCGTCATCTTTTACGGAAAAGAGGTAGGCATCCGCCTCGGGCAATTCGGATATCTGTGTCGTTGGAACAGCCCCAACAGATTGCGCCACAGCATGTGCGTGCGCAAAGGTTCGGCTGTACACCGCCATCACCTTGTGACCCACTTCGTGGAGGGCGCGACCAAGATGCGTCGCCACATTACCAGCGCCAAGAAGTACGATATTCATAGTTTGCTTTTTAGTAGACAAGTAGACGAGGTACGAGTAGACAAGAAGGATACCAAGATAAACGAACTTCACTCCCGCATGGTATATTTACTCTTTACTCTTTTAACTTTACTCTAAAAACTTCATCCGCTCCCAACGCAAATTATCTTCCGCGTGAGGTGGCACTTCCTGCGCCTTTCTTCCCACGGCAATAATGCAGAGGGGTTCTTGCTCGGGGGCAAGGTTGAGCATCTCTCTTACAGCGAGTGAAGCGGGACTGCCATCTTCTTGCAAGCGTTCGCGAATCTGCACCCAACAAGCACCGAGACCGCAATTTTCAGCCGAAAGTAAAAGCATCGTGGCGGCTACAGAGGCGTCTTCAATCCACACGTCGGAGATGTCCATCCGACCGCAAATGACAACCGCCAAAGCTGCGCCAGCAATCATCGTGCCAAAGCGGGGCTTTGCTTGAGAAAGGCGCTCGAGCATGTCTTTCTGATCGACCAAAACGAACTCCACCGCCTGTTTTCCCTTTGAACTTGGGGAATACAACACGGGCGTCATCAATGCCACCACTTCATCGGACGAGAGCGGGGCATCTTGGTACTTACGAATGCTGCGACGGCGCTTTACAACGTCTAAAAAGTCTGCCATGTATATAGTTTAAGGTCAACAGTCAACGGACAACAGTCAACGGACAAACGCTCTCGTTTACTCGCGTCTATAAACTCGTTTTCTATTTGAGCAACTCAAATCTACACCAACTTCACCTTGTCCAACACCTGCTCACGGCTGCAATAGTGGCAGCAAATCACGTCGTTGTTCTTTTCAGAAACGTGGAAGCGGGTCTTCATGGGTTCGTTGTTGGTAATACACTTGGGGTTGCCACACTTCACAACGCCCACAATGTCCTTGGGAAGGCGCACCTGACGCTTTTCTACAACGTTAAAGTCCTTGATGATGGACAGATTTACGTTGGGCGCCACTACCGCCAAGCGGTCGAGTTCAGCATCCGAAAAATAGCGGTCGGCAATCTTCACAAGACTCTTGTTGCCCATCTTTTGGCTGACAAGGTTGTAACCAATCATCACAGTGGACTTCAAATCCTGAAGGCCAAGCAGACTGATGACTTCAAAAAGTTTATTGCTGGGAATATGGTCAATAACGGTGCCATTCTCTATGGCAGCTACCATGAGTTCTTGATTCATGAGACTATGAGGTTTTAGGTTAGAGTACAGAGTACAGAGCACAGAGTACAGAGCACAGAGCACAGAGTACAGAGCACAGAGTACAGAGTACAGCTTAATCCGAGTGTTAAAGTCCGCATGGAGTTGGACTCTGTACTCTGTACGTTGTACTCTAAAATTACATATTTAACACATCACAAATAATCGCTTCACGAGCATAAAGTCCGTTTTGCGCCTGCTGGAAATAGTATGCGTGGGGATCGTCGTCCACATCGTAAGCGATTTCGTTCACACGGGGAAGCGGATGCAAGATTTTCATGTTCTCACGCGCCTTTCCGAGCATCGAAGCCTTGAGGATGTACACGTCCTTCACGCGTTCGTATTCCATCAAGTCGGTAAAGCGTTCGCGCTGCACACGAGTCATGTAAAGAATGTCGGCTTCGGCAATCACGTCCTCGTTAAATTCTTCATACTCTACGTACTTAATACCGTGCTCACGGCAATACGCTTTATATTCTTCGGGCATGGCGAGTTCCTTGGGCGCAATGAAGTGGAACGTAGGATTGAAGTGGCGGAGCGCCATTAGGAGCGAGTGCACCGTACGTCCGTATTTCAAGTCGCCCACGAGGAACACGTTGAGATTATCAAGCGTTCCCTGCGTCTTGTAAATGCTATAGAGGTCGAGCATCGTCTGTGTGGGGTGCTGATTTGCCCCGTCACCCGCGTTGATTATGGGCACCTTTGCCACCTCGCTGGCATAGAGCGCTGCACCTTCCAAATAGTGGCGCATCACAATGACGTCCGCATAGTTTTGCACCATCATGATAGTGTCTTTCAGGGTCTCACCCTTCGTACCACTCGTAATTTTGGGATCGGCAAAACCAATAACTTTTGCGCCAAGGCGATTGGCAGCCGTTTCAAAACTAAGGCGCGTACGCGTAGAGGGTTCAAAAAACAGGGTGGCAACAATCTTGCCATCCAAAATCTTGCTATTGGGATTCTTCTCAAACTCCTCAGCACGCTGAATCAACTGCAAAATCTTTTCGCGCGACAGCGTGTTGATAGAAACCAAACTTCTTTTTTCGGACATCATGTTTCTTATATTTTAAGGTAAGTAAGTAGTACTGCCACCTCATTGAGAAAGCAACGCTACGCTATATTTCCTCCAAAATTAGGTATTTATTTTATATAAAGAGGGAGAAATTCGGATTTTATCTGTCTCACAACAAAAATTAACGCCAAATTTCTTTTTAGATTAGGGGAAAAGTGTAACTTTGCTAAACGTAGTAGTAGACAAGTTGATAGGTACGAGTTGACAAGATGGAATGACAATCTCCAATAACTTTTGCACTCCCCATCATCGAATCAAGCACTAACAACTCGTTTACTCGTACCAAAAAAACTCGTTTATTAAATAATATTTTACAACTATGAAAACTTTGAAAGGATCTAAGACTGAACAGAACCTCCTCTCTGCATTTGCTGGCGAATCAATGGCTCGCAACAAGTATTCTTACTATGCTTCAAAGGCGAAGAAGGAAGGCTTTGTACAAATCGCAAATATCTTTGAAGAAACTGCGAATAACGAAAAGGAACACGCTAAGATGTGGTTCAAACTCCTTCATGACGGTGTGCCTTCAACAGCTGAAAACCTCCTCGACGCTGCTAATGGCGAAAACTACGAATGGACAGACATGTATGCTACATTCGCTAAGGAAGCACGCGAAGAAGGTTTTGAAGAAATCGCCAACAAGTTTGAACTCGTGGCAGCCGTTGAACGCGAACACGAAGAACGCTACCGCAAACTCCTTGCTAATGTTGAAGGCAAGTTAGTATTCAGCCGCGAAGGCGACGCTATTTGGCAGTGCCTCAACTGCGGTCACATCATGGTGGGCAAGGACGCTCCCGAAATCTGCCCCGTTTGCGATCATCCCCAGAGTTACTTCCAGCTCAAGGCTGAAAATTTCTAAACTCCCCCATCAGCAAGAGACTGTGCCCCGTGCATGGTCTCTTGTTGCACTCATAGTATTCACCAAATTACACATACATTTATGAAGAAATTCATTCTGCTCGCGCTTCCCGCTTTGATGGCGAGTTGCGGACCTAACAAGTACAAGATTGAGGGTACGGTAAACGAACAATTAGACAGCACTTATGCTTACCTCATGACGGACAAGGAAGAAATGCTTGACTCATGCTTGATTAGCAAGGGTAAATTCACGTTCTCCGACACCGTTAGCGACCAAAGCGTACTCCTCGTTCACATGGCGCAACAGCGCACAATGGTATTCGTTGAAAATGGTCGTAACATTCAAATCAATGCGTTGGAAGCGCCCATCAAATCTACCGATAATGGTGGTTTGAACGACAAGTACAACACCATTATGGACAGCATCGCAAAACAAGCAGCGGCTGTTCGTGAGAAGGAAAACAAGCTCTACAAGGCAAACATGACACCCGACTCTATCCGCGAATTTAGAAAAGCGGAATACGAAAAGCTCTACGACTACTATCGCGCAGAGATTGAGGCGAATAAGGACAATCAGGTTGGTGCCGTACTCCTCGGCATGACCGCACGCTCACTCTATCCTACTTTGGAGAAAATCGACTCCATGAGCAACATTGTGAAATATGCGAAGGACAATGCCATTCTCCAGTCGTTCAAGCAACAATTAGAGCAAAAGGAAAAGACCAAGGAAGGCAAGATGTTCACAGATTTCCGCGGTCTTTCAGAAGAAGGCAAAGTCATTATGTTCTCTGATTTCGTAGGCAAGGGCAATTACGTATTAGTAGATTTCTGGGCATCATGGTGCGGTCCTTGTAAGGCTGAATTCCCCAACTTGATACAACTCCACAAGAAGTTGAAGAACAAAGGACTCACCGTACTCGGCATAAACATCTCTGACCAATTAGACGCCTTCAAGCAAACCGTTAAGAACTACGGCATTGAATACCCCCAAATGGTCATTCCTTCTTATGCCAAGGAAAACGGTGCAAAAATCTACAGCGTGAACTCAATCCCCCACATCATGTTGATTGCCCCCGACGGCACTATTCTCAAGCGTGGACTCCGTGGCGAAGACATGATGAAATATGTAGAAGAACAGGTGACCAATAAGTAATGCTTTGAGAACCATCGTTTAGTATAATAGCTCCAACCTAAGAATTCATCTTAAGTTGGAGCTATTTTTTGTAGGCATGCAGCTCCGTAATTACCTCCTAACGACCAACAAACGCTCAAAATTCTTTGAAAAAAGAGCAACAATATCGGATTTTCTCAAAAGTGGCACACGATTTGTAACTATCCATAGCAGACGATACAAACCAATTAACGAAATATACTATGACTATCAAACCTCTTGCAGACCGCGTGGTGATTAAGCCCGCTCCTGCTGAAACAAAGACAGTCGGCGGTCTCATCATCCCCGACACAGCTAAGGAAAAACCTCTCTACGGCACAGTTCTCGCTGTGGGCAACGGCACTAAGGACGAAGAAATGGTGCTTAAGGAAGGCGACGTGGTGCTCTACGGCAAGTATGCCGGCACTGAAATCGACATCGACGGCGAAAAGTTGCTCATCATGCGCCAGAGCGATGTTCTTGCGGTAACTGTTGAATAAAGTACAGATAACAGAGTACAGAGTACAACTCCATGCGGAACTTTATGTACTCTATATACCGGATGGTAGTTGTACTCTGTACTCTGTAAGTTGAACTCTAAATAAAAACTTATGGCTAAAGAAATTAAATATGACGTTGACGCACGCGACTTGTTGCGTCAAGGTGCTGATGCACTTGCGAATGCAGTAAAGGTAACGCTCGGTCCCAAGGGCAGAAACGTAGTTATTGATAAGAAGTTTGGCGCTCCCCGTATCACGAAGGACGGTGTGTCGGTAGCCAAGGAAATTGAACTCGAAGACAGTTTCATGAATGCTGGTGCGCAACTCGTAAAGAGCGTGGCAAGCAAGACGGGTGATGATGCCGGCGACGGTACTACTACTGCTACGGTGCTCACACAAGCCATCCTCAACGAAGGTCTTAAGAACCTCGCTGCTGGTGCGAACCCCCTTGACCTCAAAAGAGGTATTGACAAGGCGGTGGCAAAGGTGGTAGAAAACCTTAAGGAACAGGCGGAAATGGTGGAAGAATCTTACGACAAGATTGAGCAGGTGGCTACGATCTCTGCGAATAACGACCCCGAAATTGGTAAACTTATTGCCGACGGTATGCGTGCCGTGAGCGTGAATGGTGTAATCACTATTGAAGACGCTAAGGGTCGCGACACGGTTCTCAAAACTGTTGAAGGTATGCAGTTTGACCGTGGTTACCTTTCTCCCTACTTCATGACCGACACCGAGAAGATGAGTTGTCAGATGGAGAATCCGCTCATCCTTATCTACGACAAGAAGATTTCTAACCTCCAAGAGTTCCTCCCCATTCTCGATCCTGCGGTAAAGACTGGTCGTCCCTTGCTCATCATTGCTGAAGACGTGGATAGCGAAGCGCTCACAATGCTCGTTGTAAACCGCCTCCGCACACAACTTAAGATTTGCGCTGTGAAGGCTCCCGGTTTTGGCGACCGCAGAAAGGCAATGCTTGAAGATATTGCTACACTCACGGGCGGTATCGTAATTAGCGAAGAAAAGGGCATCAAGCTCGAACAGGCTACACTCGAAATGCTTGGTTCTGCTGAGAAGATCAATGTAACGAAGGACAATACAACGATCGTTAATGGTGCTGGCGACAAGCAGGCTATTGCTGACCGCATTCACCAAATCAAGGTGGAAATTGCCAACTCTACTTCTGACTACGACAAGGAAAAGCTTCAGGAACGTCAGGCAAAACTCGCGGGCGGCGTTTGCGTACTCCAGGTGGGTGCTGCTTCTGAAACCGAACAGAAGGAAAAGAAGGACCGTTGCGATGACGCACTTTGTGCAACGCGTGCAGCGATTGAAGAAGGTATCGTAACAGGTGGTGGCGTGGCATTCATTCGTGCGCAAGCTGCGCTCGAAGGTTTCACTGGCGACAACGCTGACGAAACTACGGGTATCGCTATCATCCGTCGCGCTATCGAAGAACCTCTTCGCCAAATCTGTAAGAATGCAGGTGTAGAGGGTGCTGTAATTGTAAATAAGGTACGTGAAGGCGAAGGCAACTTCGGTTACAATGCCAAGAACGACACCTTCTGCGACCTCCGCGCTGCCGGCGTAGTTGACCCCGCAAAGGTAACACGCGTAGCCCTTGAAAACGCAGCATCTGTAGCAGGTATGTTCCTCACCACAGAATGTGTCATCTGCGACAAGAAGGAAGACAAGCCCGAAATGCCTATGGGTGCTCCCGGCATGGGCGGTATGATGTAATTTCTACCCTATTAAGAAATAGTAAAGGAGTGGCAATCTTCGCGGATTGCCACTCCTTTTTTTTATTACCGCCTAACAAACGTTGGAACAGCAATAATAACTTTACTCAATAGGTATCTGAATGATAGACAACCATTCTTCGGGGTTCGCTTTGTTCCATACTCCGTCAATATAGGAAGTTCGGAGCGGTCCAGCCAGTTTGTAACCTTGTTCTTCCATGTAAGCAAAAGCTTCGGTAAATGATTCGTGGAAGCGTTCGTAAGGTCCGACGTGCTTCATACAAAGCGCTTTGGGGACAGCAGGTAAGCGTTTGAATTGTATAATAGTGTTGTCTGTGCCCATTTCTTCCACTTGTTCGCAATATTCAATATCGAGATCGGTAGCACGATATTCCTGGTGATGCTCTATTGTAAAGCAGTAACCTGGAGGGGGACATTTACACCCCAGTCGTTGCATCTCAGGACCAATTTTATTGACGCAAAGTTGTCCCAAAGCACTATAGTCGGGAATGATTTCTCGGTGACTTGCCACAATGATTTCGGGCAGAGATTGAATACTAAATTTTTCCATTGTTCTAATTTGCTTATGAGAGTCCATCCATTTGAGCAATTGGTGGCGACGCTCCATTAGGATTTGCAGTTGCCGCTCTGTCTCTTCAATCTTTTTCGTCAGTTGGGCGACACTGGGCATCTGTGATTCATCCTCGAACAAGTCCTTAATCTCTTCGAGCGAGAAACCTTGTCGCTGTAATCCACGAATGGTATTGAGGCGTTGCATCTGCGTAATAGTATAATACCGATACCCCGTCCATTCATCCACCTCGTCGGGAACGAGCAATCCCTTTTGCTCATAGTGACGCAAGGTCTTCACCGTGACTTGCATCATCTTGGAAAATTCTCCAATTTTTAACTTTGTTATTCTACTCATTATCGTACGATTGATTTGCCAGCGAGTGCAAAGTTAAGGCATGCCCTTAGGGACGAGTCAAGAGATTTTTGAAAAAAATGTGCCACCTGAAAAAACTACTCACAAACCACTCGCGCCATCTCATTGAGGGAAAGACATTGATTGCGTTGGATAGCGAGGCGCTGGTTGTGATGTTCCCAAGGGGCAAGGATGAGCAGACGTCCTTCGGCGCAGGCATCAAAGCGCGCACCGCCTGGTTTGGCAAGGTCTGTGAATCCATTTTCTTGTAAAAGGATGAGCGGACAACCGGCATCAAAGGCAGCACGCATGATGGCTTTCTCTCCTGGCGATATACTGGGCGAAACCAACACGGCACCACGCTTTGCTTGCTCCAAGTAGTATGCCTTCTGTTGCGCGATTTCGTCCTCGGTAAGGCGGCGTGAGCATTGCACTTGCAGGCGCACGGGGTGAGTCAGCAAGTAGCGATTGCCTATGGCAGAGAATTCATACGCCCCTACTTTTACGTTGCGCTGCACGCGGAAGAATTCGGGGTGAAGGCGCTTCATGAGTAGACGACGAGGGTTGTCGCGGAGATAGGTGAACCAATTGTCAAGTTGCCCCTGACGGCCAAGGATGCCGTCGGTATAGCCAATGCTCCAGAGGAGGCCGTGCTTGCGGTCGGGATGGGGGCGCGGGGCGGGCGCGGTTACGTTAGTTGCGACGGCGTCGCAACATACAGGATGGGAGTCTGGACGAGGGGCAATAAGCCTGCGGTAGGCCTTATTTGTGCTTGCTTTAAAGCCCTTGATGATGTGCCCTAAATGCTGGGGCATGCGCTCTTTGACGAAGAGGATGCTGTGCAGATGGTCAGGCATAATCTGTAGGGCAAGCACTTTCACTTCGGGGTGATACAGAGGAATTGCCATCCACTCTTGCTCGACTTCTTTACCGAGCGGTGAAAGTTCAATATGTGGGGCATCTGGCGCTCCTTCTTCCGCTTCAGGATTGCCAATGACACGCCCCAGCAACGGGCGACGTCCCTCCACCGTAATAGTGATAAGATACATCTGGCGCGCCTCATAATCGTGACCTTCGCAGCGACGCTTCATGGAGGGGATTACCTCACCTGCGAAACGCAACTTATCCTCTAATTGCTTTGCTGTAAGTTGTGACATAAAAAACTACACATTTTTATCTCCATTGCAAATATAAGTAATCGCTGAAGAACTTTGCTTGACTTATTTATGAAATATCATGTTTCAATAAGGAATATTTGCCTACCTTTGCGTAGGCAAGTTATCCACTTACATACGAACCTCCAATTATAGATTTCATAGAAAATTGGCATAATGAACACTTTTGATAGATTTATAGATGGCGTATCCACAGCTATGAGTGACCATGATATAGAATGGTTTTATGATTTCGACGCTCAAGATACGCAAGCGTACATTGAGGATGCTGAACTTTATCCAGACCCTACTCACCGTTTGCTTCCCATTGAACCTTTTAGTTCCAGAGAGGCATTCAGGCACATGGAAGAATTTGCAATCACGATTAAGAATCCCGTTCCACACAACATACTTTGGACTGCATTAAGTCGGCGTCACCCCTTTTCAGCTTTTCAAGATGCGTTGCGCTCTACGAACCTTCGCGAGGCTTGGTTTGAGTTTAAGAGGAAAAAGATGCAGATTGTGGTAGAAGATTGGATGGAAGAGAACGAGATTACTTATGAAGATGGTATTTTCAAGTGTGAACATGCACAAACTTATGACTATTTTAAGGATTAAGGAGGCATGAGGATCCCCATAATATACTAATTTCAATCATGAAATTTATTCCAACCCTTCGCACCAAAATTTCTGCAGCAAAGCGGTGGTTGAATCGTTTGCCCTATTGGGTGGGCGTAATAGTCACGGCAAGTTGCGTTCCCTTTTACATTATTTCGTTTGCACAATTCGCGCTGCCCATCAGTGCGGAATGGAAAGCCGCGTTGTGGACTCTTTGTTTTGGGTTGGCAAAACTATTTCAGTATTGCGGACTTGCGATATTGGGTGCCAAAGGATTAAGTCAAGTATTTAAGAAACGCTAATACGTTCTTACTATTTGCTCAATAAAAAAACTACTTAGGACTGTTGATACAGCACTAAGTAGTTTTTTAGGTATATGGAAAGTCTTCATTACCCACGTAACCGTTGTTGCAAATCCATGCCCGAGGGGCTTTGGAATACGGAAAGACCGAAGCGATGGGTTACAGCGATGATATGATCGAATACTTCTGCCTGGAGTGCTTCGTAGCGTAGCCAAGCGGTGTCGGCAGAGAAGAAGTAGAGTTCGATGGGCAGTCCTTGCGGAGTGGGTTGGAGTTGGCGCACAAGTAGGGTCATTTCTTGGTGCACCTTGGGGTGATGTTTCAAGTAATACGTAATGTATTGGCGGTAGAGCGAAAGGTTTACCTCCTCCCCTTCCGCATGTTCATATCCTTCCATCCAAGGTTCTTTAGAAAACTGCTTCCACTCCTGCGCGGTCAAGAAGCGCACACTACTCATATCTATATTGATAGAACGCTTCACACGGCGCCCCCCAATTTCAAACATACCACGCCAGTTTTGGAACGAATCATTCACCAATGCGTAGGGCGGAACGGTAGTTATCGTTTTGTCCCAGTTGCGCACCTTCACCGTTGTGAGTGTTACTTCTATGACATCACCGTCTGCACCATATTTGGGCACTGTAATCCAATCGCCGGGGCGCAACATATCGTTGGCGGTCAATTGGATACCCGCCACAAGACCCTTAATCGTATCCTGAAACACGAGCATGAGAATTGCGGTTCCCGCTCCAAGTCCTGTGAGAATTACAATCGGACTTTTGCCAATCAGTTCACTCACAATGATAATCGCGGCGATGCACACCACAATCAACTTGAGCATCTGATAGAACCCCTTGAGCGAACGATGCTTGTAATCATCGTGCTCGCTGGAAATGGTATAGACCGAATTAAGAATCGCAAACACCAATCTCACCGCTGCGATGACATTATATGTCCAGCACACCTTAAACACAACATCAAGCAGGGCTTGTTCGCGAGAAAAGGCGAGCGACATCAGCGCATAAGCCACCACAGGAGGAATGAGGTGGCACATCTTTGAAAGCACATCATCGTTAAGAAGATAGTCGTCCCATTTTGTCTGCGTGTGCACCGTAATTTTCTTAATCAAAGGTGCAAAAATGCGTTTGCACAGGAAATCCAGGGCAAAGGAAATCACCAAGATTAAGGAAATAACAAGTATACGTTGTACCATATTAGCCGTACCCGGATTCAATCCCCAAGAGGTCAACCAATCAAAAAGTATAGAAGTAAGAATAGTCATAACAATTTAAAAATTACTGGTCAAAGTTACACATTTCTGCCTAAAGAAAGACACACATCCAGAAACTTTGTTGCTTTGTGACTACAGAGAAATCCTCAAGAACAAAACTTCCACACCCACTTTTTTTTTAAACCTCGCATTCCAGAAAAGGTAACAACAATCTCCCATAATGGTTGCCAATACGGGAAAGCACACTAATTTATCTCCGAACTTTTGCCTATCTTAAAAAAAATAACTAACTTCGCCACGCGAAGCGCACGTAGCGCTCCTGTTTATAGCAACTTATTATTAAACTTTTAATTCAATAAGCATTATGACAATCGACACTTGTGATTTCAAGGGTAAGAAGGTAATTGTACGTGTAGACTTCAACGTACCCCTTGACGAAAACGGTAACATCACTGACGACACTCGTATCCGCGGTGCGCTCCCCACTCTCAAGAAGGTGCTCGCTGACGGTGGTTCACTCATCATCATGAGCCACATGGGTAAGCCCAAGGGTAAGGTGAATGCTAAGTTCTCGCTCTCTCAGATTGTTGACGCTGTTTCTGAAAAGCTCGGCGTAAAGGTTCAGTTCGCTCCCGACTGTGCAAAGGCTCAGGAAGCTGCAGCAGCACTCCAGCCCGGTGACGTGCTCCTTCTCGAAAACCTCCGCTTCTATGCTGAAGAAGAAGGTAAGCCCGTTGGCATCGACAAGGAAGACCCCGCTTACAAGCAGGCTAAGGAAGAAATGAAGGGCAAGCAGGCTGAATTTGCTAAGACGCTCGCTTCTTACGCTGACATTTACGTAAACGACGCATTCGGTACAGCTCACCGCAAGCACGCTTCTACAGCAGTTATCGCTGACAGCTTCGACGCTGACCACAAGATGCTCGGTTACTTGATGGAAAAGGAAGTTACTGCTGTTGACAACATCCTTTCTAACATCAAGCGCCCCTTCACTGCAATCATGGGTGGTTCTAAGGTTTCTTCAAAGATTGGTATCATTGAAAACCTCATGGACAAGGTGGACAACCTCATCCTCTGCGGTGGTATGACTTACACATTTGCTAAGGCAATGGGTGGTGAAGTAGGTAACTCTATCTGCGAAAACGATAAGCTCGAACTCGCTCTTTCTATCATCGAACAGGCTAAGGCTAAGGGTGTAAACCTCGTACTTGCTGACGACTGTGTAGCTGGTGACGACTTCAAGAACGACTGCAACACTCAGATTCTCCCCGTTAAGGAAATCCCCGCTGGTTGGGAAGGTCTCGATGCAGGTCCTGAAGCTCGCAAGGCATTTGCTGCTGCTATCGTTCCCGCTAAGACTATTCTTTGGAACGGTCCTGCTGGTGTATTCGAAATGGACAACTTCGCTGTTGGTTCTAAGGCTATCGCTGAAGCTATCGCTGAAGCAACTGCTAACGGTGCATTCTCACTCATCGGTGGTGGTGACTCTGTAGCTTGTATCAACAAGTTCGGTCTTGCTGACAAGGTATCGTATGTTTCTACCGGTGGTGGTGCTCTCCTCGAGTATATTGAGGGTAAGGAGTTGCCAGGTGTAGCAGCTATTCGCAAGTAAAATCTATTTTGAGCGGTGAATTTTGCACCGCACTTCAATAAGCGAGTTCCTCACATACGCTTTAGTATGCTGCGGACTCGCTTTTTTGTTTGGCACAAAATTCCCTCACGCAAAATAAGATTTTAACTCTTGTGGTAAACGGATAGGTAAAGACCTTCGGGATAGTACAAAATGTACAACCCGAAGGTCTTTCTTTTGTGATGCACCACATCTCACGACTTCTGACAAGAAATAGAGAATCTACTTTGAGCCGTGAACTTTGCTTAAAACAACTTTCTATGCCTTTGCGGATGGAGAGTAATCCTATTTCCGGGCTTTCAGAGCTTCAATCTGTTGCATAATCTCCTTTGCGGTACGGAGATTTTGTCTATGCTGGCGCAAGCCGAAGATGAGTCCGAGCACAAGACCCACGGCAGTACCTATAATTGCAGCGTAGAGTTGCGATTCATCGTGCGATACATTGGTATAGATCTCATACGCGCCCCATCCGAGCCACGCCACGAATAACGGCATCGAGAAGTAGTGCCAACGCTGATATATCCTCTTCATTCGCGACACCTCGTTATAGGTCGTAATCAAATCTCCCGAAAGGGTATCGCGGCCTATGCGGTAGTGGGTTAAGAACTGCGCCACAACACCCACCAATATTAACGCTACGGTGACACATGCGAACACCATAGAGCAGCCCAAATTGTGGGTAGTAGAGAGAACTGCCGGGATGCCGATAATGCACGCCACGCAGAGAGCCATGGCACGACGATGTATGGTCGAGAGCTTGCGTGACATAGCCTCGCGTATCATCTTCTCGTTTACAATCTCTTGGTTTTCAAGGCATTTTTTGAGCGATGCGAGCTGCTCGCGCATCTCCAATATCTCGTTAGTTTCGATAGTATTCATAGCTTCGGGTATTATTCGTTTGACATATTTTTGAGCTGCTCGCGTATGCGCACAAGGCGTACCGATACATTGTTGGCCGTAATGCCGACAATGGCTCCAATCTCCTCGTAGGAGAGATTTTCGAGCCACAACAATATGATAGCGCGGTCAAAAACGCCGAGCTTGCTGATGCGACGACGCAACATTTGCGCTTGACGGCTCTCCTCGTCGGTATCGGAGAAGAGGTTTATATCCATTGTCAGGCGTGCGGTGTCGGGACGACGGCTCTTTTTGCGCTCTGCGCTGATGCAGGTGTTGAGCGCTACACGATATATCCACGACGAGACCTTACTCTCCCCTCGGAACGATTCGAAACCACGCCACAAGGCAATCAACACCTCTTGGAAGAGATTCTCGACCTCCTCCTTGTCGGCGGAGAACATATAGCAGACGGTGTAGATGGTCGCTTTGTTCTCGCGTACTACATTTGTAAACTCTTTTTCCAGCTCTTTCATCTCGTTTAGGTACGATTTTTTACCCATTAGACGCTAAATATCACTACAAAACTACAAAAAAATGCGAAAAATTTTCGATTTGGGTTGTAAATACAAAAATTATTCTTACCTTTGCACCGCTGAACCGCTCGAAAGAGTGGAAAGCAGAAGCCCAGATGGCGGAATCGGTAGACGCGCTGGTCTCAAACACCAGTAGGTTCACCCCTGTGCCGGTTCGACCCCGGCTCTGGGTACAGAAAACCCTCGTAGAACAACTTCTACGGGGGTTTCTTCTTTTCAAAACCTCAAAAATGGACACTTTTGGTCACCACTTTGAAAATGGGGGTCCAAAAAAAA